>NZ_JBIAQP010000015.1:0-295444 GCF_042889145.1 Streptomyces sp. NPDC002680 | reverse complement strand
CTGACTATCCAGCCCGTCCGGCGTTTGAGGACAAAGGGGGGTCTGGGGGCGCAGCCCCCAGAAGGATGGGAACGGGTAGGGGCGGCGGGGGCGAAGAAGAAACCAGGCCCTCGAACATGCGCTCACCACCGGATAGCCTCCGCCCATGGCAAACGGGCAGTGGTATCCACCGGAGTGGCCGGACCTCATCCGCGGGCTCGCCGAAGGCACCCTCACCCCGGTCACCCCCAAGCGCGCGGCCACCGTCATGCTCCTCAAGGACACCGACACCGGCCCCACCGTCCACATGCTCCGCAGACGCGCCTCCATGGCCTTCGCCGGCGGCGCGTACGCCTACCCGGGCGGCGGAGTCGACCCCCGCGACAACGACCACCTGATCCGCTGGGCGGGCCCCACGCGCGCGTGGTGGGCGTCCCGGCTGGGCCTGGACACCGACGAGACGTCCGCACAGGCCGTCGTCTGCGCCGCCGTACGGGAGACGTACGAGGAGGCGGGCGTCCTGCTCGCCGGCCCGTCCGCCGACTCCGTGGTCGGCGACACCACGGGCGACGACTGGGAGGCGGACCGAGCCGCCCTGGTCGCCCGGGAGCTGTCCTTCGCCGAGTTCCTGGACCGCCGAGGACTGGTGCTCCGCTCGGACCTCCTCGGCGCATGGGCCCGCTGGATCACCCCGGAGTTCGAGGCCCGCCGCTACGACACCTGGTTCTTCGTGGCCGCGCTCCCGGAGGGCCAGCGCACCCGGAACGCCTCCACGGAGGCGGACCGCACGGTATGGATCGAACCGGCCACCGCGGCGGCCTCGTACGACAAGGGCGAGCTGCTGATGATGCCGCCCACGATCGCGACCCTGCGCGCGCTGGCCCCGTACGACAGCGCGTCCGGGGCGCTCGCCGGGGCCCTGGAACGAGACCTGACGCCGGTCCTGGCCAGGGCCACCCTGGAGGACGGCGAGATTGTCCTGGCGTGGCCTGGGCACGAGGAATTCACGAAGCACATCCGGATCGGCGAAGCCCCCGAATGACCACGACCGTGCCCCCGACCGACTCCCTGGCAGGTGTCCCCGAATGACAGAAGCCGCCGCTCTCCCCGGCCAGCCGCGCGGCGGGGTTCTCTCGGGCCCCGCCACCGCGCGCGCGGTCAACGTCCTCGCGCCCAACGCCTCCGCGATGACCCTCGACGGCACGAACACCTGGATCGTGTCCGAGCCGGACTCCGAACTGGCCGTCGTCGTCGACCCGGGGCCCCTGGACGACGTACACCTCAGGCATGTCGTCGACATGGCCGAGAAGGCCGGCAAGCGGGTCGCGCTGACGCTGCTCACGCACGGGCATCCGGACCACGCGGAGGGCGCCGGACGGTTCGCCGAGCTGACGGGGACGAAGGTGCGGGCGCTCGATCCGGCGCTGCGGCTGGGGGACGAGGGCCTCGGGCACGGGGACGTCGTGTCCGTCGGCGGGCTTGAGCTGAGGGTCGTACCGACGCCGGGGCACACCGCGGACTCGCTGTGCTTCCATCTCCCGGCCGATCGGGCCGTCCTGACCGGGGACACCGTCCTGGGGCGCGGAACGACCGTGGTGGCCCATCCTGACGGCCGCCTGGGGGACTATCTGGACTCCCTGAGGCGGCTGAGGTCCCTGACGGTGGACGACGGCGTGCACACCGTCCTGCCGGGCCACGGGCCCGTCCTGGACGACGCCCAGGGAGCCGTCGAGTTCTACCTCGCCCACCGCGCCCACCGCCTCGCCCAGGTCGAGACCGCGGTCGAGAACGGCTGCACGAGCCCCGCGGAGGTCGTCGCCCACGTGTACGCGGACGTGGACCGCTCCCTGTGGCCGGCCGCCGAGCTGTCGGTACGGGCCCAGCTGGAGTACCTGCGCGAACACGGCCTCATCTAGGGCCTGGGCGCTTTCACGCCGTGCACGCGCGCGTACTCCCCGGCCAGCCAGGAGCCCAGCCCCTCGACGTGCGAGTGCAGGAACGACCGCAGGACGGCCGGGTCGTCCGTCGGTCGGAGGCCCAGTGCCGCCGCCTCCGCCATCCGCGGGCCCCACTCCGGGTAGTACGCGGCGAACGCCCCGGCCATCTCGTCCAGGTCGCTGGTCCAGCCCTCCCAACGCGGCATGACGAGCGTGAAGCCCGTACGCACCAGGCGGCGCGAAATGCCCCGCACGCGCACGCGTACCGCCCCGGCGGGAGCTCCCGGGGCCGTCGCCTCCGCGATCAGGCGCCGCCAGCGCGGGAGGCACAGGGCCAGGTCGCCGTTGGTCTCGCGCGCGAGGAGCGAGTCGGGGCGGTAGCGGGGGAGGTGCCCGGCGAGGTCCTCGCCCAGGAGGGGCGTGCAGAGGCAGGCCACGAACCAGCCCAGGTCGTGCCGCTCCAGCTCGCTCAGCACCTGTGCCCGCGAGACCAGCAGCGTGCCGGCGCCGTCGATCTGCTCGAACTCGTCGTCGAGCGCGTCGTCCAGTGCCCGGGCCGCCGCCCGGTCCGCCTCCGTTGGCTCCTCGCGCAGCGCGAGCAGGAGGTCCAGATCGCTGCGGCCCACGCGCGCGGTGCCGCGCGGGAGCGACCCGTAGAGGTACGCGCTGTGCAGCCGTCCCCCGAAGAGGTCGGTGATCCGGTCGCGGGCCGCGTCGACGACGGGCCGGAAAACGGGCGGCACGCGCGCGGGGGAGCCCTCCCGGGCGATGAACCCCTGCTCGTCCAGTCCTGGGCGCGGTGTCACTCCGTACGCCATGTCTATTTCCAGCGGAACACGCGCACCCTGCGCGTCTCGCTCACCGCGTGGCACACCACGGCCAGGTGGTCGCCCCAGGCGGCGTACCGCGCGCGATAGCTGAAGCCGGGGAACCTGCGCTCCGCGACGACCCGGCCGTCGGTGGGGTCGAGGACGGTCACCCGGCTGCCGTAGCCGTTGCCGACCATGAAGTACCCGCGGTGGGACAGCGGATGGAGCGTACGGCCGTGATCGGTGCGCCACTCCCAGAGCTGTTCGCCGGTCGAGACGGAGTAGGCGTGGAGGAGCGTGTCGGCGCTCTTCTCGTCGTCGTTCGTGGGCTCGCTCGGTTCCAGCCCGACCACGAGGGTGTCGCCGACGACCGCGACGGCCGGCCCGAAGTCCTTGTATCCGTCGGGAAGTTCGACGTACCACTCGCCGTCCTCGCGCACCACGTACAGCCGGGGGCGGGAGCGCCTGCCGCTGTTGCCGACGGTCAGGACCGGCGGGTCGGTCGCCAGCACGGAGAACGAGTCGCCCCAGCGGTCCGGGAGCGACCGTTCCCACTGAAGGGCGCCGGTGCGCGCGTCGAGACACCGTACGGACGGCGGCGCGTCCCACTCCCAGGTGTGGGCGGTCGCTATCCGGCCGCCGCCGATGCCCACCTCGTTGGTGTAGGTGTCGCCGATGTACCCCAACTGGTCCTTCCGCTGCTCGCGCGACCACACCACGTCCCCGGAGCCGAGATCGAGCGCGGTGAGGCGTACGTGCTCGGCGCCCCGTTCGCCGTCGTCGTGGTGCAGGACGATGCCCACGCCGTCCTCGGGGTCCTGGGCCACCCGGACGATCACGTCCTGGCCCGGCGGCTGCCAGGTCCAACCGGGCTCACCGGTCGCCGGCGCGTACGCCGCCACGCGGTCGAAGCGGACCAGGACCACCGCCTCGTCCGTCGCCCACACGCCCAGCGGCTCGCCCAGGTCGCGCTGCTCGAACTCGGACTGCCACAGGGTCTGCGCCTCCGGGTCCCGGCGGAACAGCCGCAACCGGCGTTTCGCGGGCTCCGGTGCCGCCGCCCAGACCGACTCGGGCGCTCTGTCCTGGTTCATCCGACCCACCCCTTGAATCCGATCCGTTCATGACGTTCTCGTCACCGCGTGGCCCCCGCCCCGGTGAACCCGGTTACCGGGTAATCCGATGAACCCGGTAATCCAGTGAACGCCGGAGGGGCCCCGCCGTTCGGCAGGGCCCCTCTAGCACTTACGGACGTAGCACTTACGGACGACCCGGCTAGCGTGACCGCTTCGCGAGGCGCTCCACGTCCAGCAGGATCACGGCGCGCGCCTCCAGGCGCAGCCAGCCGCGGCCCGCGAAGTCGGCGAGCGCCTTGTTGACCGTCTCACGGGAGGCGCCGACGAGCTGCGCCAGCTCCTCCTGGGTCAGGTCGTGCACGACGTGGATGCCCTCCTCCGACTGCACGCCGAAGCGGCGCGAGAGGTCGAGCAGGGCGCGGGCGACACGGCCCGGCACATCGGAGAAGACCAGGTCGGACATCTGGTCGTTGGTCTTGCGCAGGCGCCGGGCGACGGCGCGCAGCAGCGCGGCGGCCACCTCGGGGCGGGCGTTCAGCCAGGGCTGGAGGTCGCCGTGGCCGAGGCCGAGCAGCTTGACCTCGGTCAGCGCGGTGGCCGTGGCGGTGCGCGGGCCCGGGTCGAACAGCGACAGCTCGCCGATCAGCTCGCCGGGGCCGAGGACGGCCAGCATGTTCTCGCGCCCGTCCGGGGACGTGCGATGGAGCTTGACCTTCCCCTCGGTGACCACGTAGAGCCGGTCTCCCGGGTCGCCTTCGTGGAACAGGGCGTCACCGCGCGCGAGGGTCACCTCACTCATGGAGGCGCGCAGCTCCGCGGCCTGCTCGTCATCGAGCGCCGCGAAGAGCGGGGCGCGCCGCAGAACGTCGTCCACGAGTTCTCTCCTTGTCGACCTGCTCAGGGGATCTTGTTCCCCGATTACCGGGGACCGTGCTCCCCATCTTGCCGGACGGTCCAAACAGTGTGATCTGTCACAAGGATGCCGCACGGGTGTGCCGTGCAGTGCGGCAGGGGGCCAATTGGGCGCCGATCTCCAGGGTCCGGGGCGGATGTCAGTGCCGGGCTCTAGGCTGGCCGGGTGTCCAAATCGCCGGTGAGAGCACAGGCCAAGGGGGCTGAGCGGGTGGCGGAAGGGTGCGATTCCGCTGTGGGCGAACAGGGTACGGGTGGGGGCCGGAATGCGTAGAAAGCGGCAGAGGTGATGTCGGTGGAGAAAGCCGCCAAGAAGGTGACCGGGCCGGTGGAGGCCGGGTCGGCGAACAAGGCCGAGCCGGTGAAGAGGGCTGCCTCCGCGGCGCCGCGAAAGGCGCCCGCGACCAAGAAGGCGGTGCCTTCGGCGGACGCCCGCTCGGGGGCCGTGTCTGTGGCGGGCGGCCCTACGAAGGCCGCGCCCTCGACGGGCCGCACCGCGAAGGCCGCGTCCGGGGCGGACAGCACCGCGCAGGCTGCGCCTTCGAAGGCCGCGCCCTCGAAGCGGGCCGCGACCAAGCCGGCCGTCCGAAAGACTGCCGCTGCCAAAACAGCCGCCCCCGGGACGGCCATTACCAAGACCGCCGCCGCCTCTTCCAAGGCCGCCGCCTCAAAGACCGCCTCCCCTAAGGCCGCCGCCGCCAAGACAGCCACCCCCAAACCCGCCACCACCCCCAAGCCACCCCGCGCCGAGTCCCACACCGCCCTCGTCCGCCGCGCCCGCCGGATCGACCGTGAACTCGGCGAGATCTACCCGTACGCCCACCCCGAGCTGGACTTCGAGAACTCCTTCCAGCTGCTCGTCGCCACGGTTCTCTCCGCCCAGACCACCGATCTGCGGGTCAACCAGACGACACCCGCCCTCTTCGCCAAGTACCCCACCCCCGAGGACCTGGCCGCCGCCAACCCCGAGGAGGTCGAGGAGATCCTGCGCCCGACCGGGTTCTTCCGGGCCAAGACCAGGTCGGTCATAGGGCTGTCCAAGGCCCTGTCGGAGCAGTTCGGCGGCGAGGTGCCGGGCCGACTCGAAGACCTCGTCAAACTCCCCGGTGTGGGCCGCAAGACCGCCTTCGTCGTGCTCGGCAACGCCTTCGGACGCCCCGGAATCACCGTGGACACGCACTTCCAGCGGCTCGTGCACCGCTGGCAGTGGACGGCGGAGAAGGACCCGGACAAGATCGAGGCGGCCATCGGCGCCCTCTTCCCCAAGAGCGACTGGACGATGCTCTCGCACCACGTGATCTTCCACGGCCGCCGTATTTGCCACGCCCGCAAGCCCGCCTGCGGCGCCTGCCCGATCGCCCCGCTCTGCCCGGCGTACGGGGAGGGCGAGACGGACCCGGAGAAGGCCAAGAAGCTCCTGAAGTACGAGAAGGGCGGCTTCCCCGGCCAGCGGCTCAGCCCGCCGCAGGCGTACCTCGACGCGGGCGGCATCCCGGCGCCCCCGCTGGGGGCCGGATGAGGGCCGGTGCGAGGCGCGTGGCGAGGCCAGGGGGTCGTACGGCAGCACTGGAACCATCGGGACGGTCGCAGGCGTTGGAAACAGCAGAACGGGGGTGGCGGTGACGCGCGCGAGCAACACACAGGGCGGTGAGGCGACGCTCAGCAAGGAGGGCCTGCCCGGATGGCTCGACCCGGTGGTGCACGCCGTCGAGACGGTCGAGCCGCTCCAGCTGAGCCGTTTCCTGCCGCCCGCGGACGGCGCCGGCCGTCAGTCCGCCGTACTGATCCTCTTCGGCGAGGGCAAGGGGACGACCGGGAGCCCCGAGAGTGCCGGCGGGCCCGAGCTGCTGCTCATGGAGCGGGCCAGTTCGCTGCGCTCCCACGCCGGTCAGCCCTCCTTCCCCGGCGGCGCCCTCGACCCCGAGGACGGCGATCCGCAGGGCGACGGCCCGCTGCGGGCCGCGCTGCGCGAGGCCGAGGAGGAGACGGGGCTCGATCCGGCCGGCGTCCAGCTCTTCGGCGTACTGCCCAAGCTCTACATCCCGGTCAGCGGCTTCGTCGTCACGCCCGTACTGGGCTGGTGGCGCGAGCCGACGCCGGTCGGGGTCGTCGATCCGAACGAGACGGCACGGGTCTTCACGGTCCCCGTGGCGGATCTCACGGATCCGGCGAACCGGGCCACCGTCGTACACCCAAGTGGCTACCAGGGTCCGGCATTTCTGGTCGAATCGGCCCTGGTGTGGGGCTTCACGGCAGGCATCATCGACCGCCTGATGCACTACTCGGGCTGGGAGCGCCCCTGGGACAGGAACAAGCAGGTCCCGCTCGACTGGCGCGCGTGACAGGGTGGCCCTCGTGAACGTGCTGGACATCTTGTTGCTGGTCGCCGCCGTGTGGTTCGCGATCGTGGGCTACCGCCAGGGCTTCGTCGTCGGCATCCTGTCGGTGATCGGCTTCCTGGGCGGTGGTCTCGTCGCGGTCTATCTGCTGCCCGTCGTCTGGGACGGCGTGACCGACGAGGCCGAGGTCAACACGACGGCAGCCGTCGCCGCGGTCGTCATCGTCATTGTCTGCGCCTCCGTCGGCCAGGCCCTGACCACCCATCTCGGCAACAAGCTGCGCCGGTACATCACCTGGTCGCCCGCCCGCGCCCTCGACGCGACCGGCGGGGCCCTCGTCAACGTCGTCGCGATGCTCCTGGTCGCCTGGCTGATCGGCGCCGCCCTCGCGCAGACCACGATGCCCACGGTGGGCAAGGAGGTCCGCGGCTCCAAGGTGCTGGCAGGGGTCCAGGAGGTGCTGCCCTCCGACGCCGACACCTGGTTCAAGGACTTCACCTCGGTCCTCGCGCAGAACGGCTTCCCGCAGGTCTTCAGCCCGTTCTCCGACGAGCCCATCAAGGACGTCGACCCGCCCGACCCGGCGCTCGCCAACAGCGCGGTCGCCGTGCGCGCCCAGCGCTCCATCGTCAAGGTCATGGGCACCGCCACGAGCTGCGGCAAGGTCCTGGAGGGCACCGGCTTCGTCTTCGACCGGCGCCGTGTGATGACCAACGCGCATGTCGTGGGCGGCGTCGACGAGCCCACCGTCCAGATAGGCGGCGAGGGCAGGAAGTACGACGCGACGGTCGTCCTCTACGACTGGGAGCGCGACATCGCCGTACTCGACGTACCCGATCTGAACGCGCCCGTCCTGCGGTTCACGACCGAGGTCGCGGGCAGCGGCAAGAGCGCGATCGTCGCCGGCTTCCCGGAGAACGGGTCGTACGACGTCCGTCCCGCGCGCGTGCGCGGTCGCATCACGGCCAACGGCCCGGACATCTACCACCGCGGCACGGTCCGCCGCGAGGTCTACTCCCTGTTCGCGACCGTCCGCCAAGGCAACTCCGGCGGCCCGCTGCTCACGCCCGAAGGCCAGGTGTACGGCGTGGTCTTCGCGAAGTCCCTCGACGACCCGGAGACCGGGTACGCGCTCACCGCGGACGAGATCCAGGAGGACATCGCCCTGGGGCGTACCGCCAACCAGCAGGTGGACAGCGACAGCTGCGCGCTCTGAGCCGGTACGGCGTCTTCCGGCGAGGGCCTCTTGAGGAGTCCCTACGGGCCTACGGGCGATCCCGTACGGGCCTCAGGGACGGGGGTGGCGCAGGCGCACCGAGACCCAGCGGGCCCGGCGGCGCAGGATGCGCGGGATTCCCACCCTCAGGTCCGCCCCCGCCAGCTGCGGGGAACCTCCTCGGTGGGAGCCCGGGCCGTGGCCCGAGCGGCGATTGCGTGCTGCGTCACTGTAGTCGTGCGTCCAGCCCATACCTCGACGTCTGCCCCTGCCCCAAGGTCGATAACCGCCCCATGGGCCCCCAATTGGCCTATGCGCCGGGCAATTGGCTGTTCGTAGTACAGGTGTTCCCGTGCCGCCGGTGTCTCACCGGTCCGGCTCGGGATCCTTCAGCCAGTTGACCAGCTCCGTCGAGAAAGCGACAGGGTCCTCCTCGTGCGGGAAGTGCCCCAGCCCGTCGAACAGCCGCCAGCGGTACGGCGCCTCCACGTACTCCCCGGAGCCGGCCGCGCTGCGTGTGCGCAGCACCGGGTCGAGCGAGCCGTGCAGATGCAGCGTCGGCACCCGCACCGGCCGCTTCATGCGCCGGTTGAACTGGATGCCGTCCGGCCGGGCCATCGACCGGACCATCCAGCGGTACGGCTCGATCGCACAGTGCGCGGTCGACGGGATGCACATCGCCCTGCTGTACGCCTCCACCGCCTCGTCGTCCGGCAGCCGCGGCCCCGACCAGTCCCGGATCAGCCGCCCGACCAGCGCGCCGTCGTCCGCGATGAGCTGCCGCTCGGGCAGCCAGGGCCGCTGGAACCCCCAGATGTAGGAACCGGCGGCCGTCTGCTTGACGTCGGACAGCATCGCCGAGCGCCAGCGCCGGGGGTGGGGCATCGAGGACACCACGAGCCGCCGTACCAGCTTGGGGCGCATCACGGCGGCCGTCCACGCCAGGTATCCGCCCAGGTCGTGGCCGACGAGCGCGGCGTCGGGCTCGCCCAGGGACCGGACGACGCCCGTGATGTCGAGGGCGAGGTTCGCGGGGTCGTAACCCCGGGGCGTGCGATCGCTGCCGCCCACGCCCCGCAGGTCCATGGCGACGGCCCGGAACCCGGCGTCGGCCAGGGCGGTCAGCTGGTGCCGCCAGGTCCACCAGAACTGCGGGAACCCGTGCACGAGCATGACCAGCGGCCCGTCACCCAGCTCCGCGATGTGGAACCGGGCGCCGTTCGCGGCGACATCCCGGTGGATCGCCTCGCGCCCGCCGGGAAGGGCGAGCCGTACGGCCGAGGCGGGCTGGGTGAATGAGGGGTGCGCCGGGGGTGTGGCGGGGTCCGTCATGAGGACGAGCGTGCCACAACCTCGACCGCGTCACTCACCGGGGCGGGCCGGGGGTGTGGCTTGGCCTTCTGGAGGACGCCCGCCGTCTCCTTCATGGACGCGGCGACCTTCTGCGGGCCCTTGCTCTTCTTGGCCTTCTTCGCGAAGACGACACCGACCAGCACCAGCAGGACGGCGAGCAGGACGTTCGCGGCGAACGACAGCAGGAAGCAGAGGGCGAGATTCCAGTCGCTCCAGGTCCGAATGGCGTACGCCAGTGCGAAGTTGAGCATCGGCAGGGAGAACACCAGGACCGTGGCGGCCACCAGGAACGCGCCGCCGCTCGTCGCGCCGCGCTTCACATCCTGCTTGAGCTGCGCTTTCGCCAGCGCGATCTCGTCGTGCACCAGCGCGGACATCTCGGTCGTCGCCGAGGCGAACAACTGGCCGATGCTCCGTTCGGCGCCGACCGGGTTGCCGTCGGGTGCGCTCATCGAGGTCTCCCTGTTGTCTTGCTCGGATGTCTTCGGATGTCTGACGTACGCGCGGGGCGTACGGGTGTTGCTGCTGTACCTGCCCAGTTGTACGTGTCTGGGGTACGCGTCCGACCCACCGGTCCGACGTTACGTGTCAGATCATGCCGGACCGTCACCCCTGTCGCCCGCCCCGCCCGCCACTTCGGCAAGCCGGTCCCGCTCGGCCGCGTCGAGTTCGGCGGCCCGGAGCCCGGCGATGCGCCGGTGCTCTGCCGCCTTCCCCTCGTAGATCTCGGCCATGCGCAGGTGGTACGCCGGATCGTGCTCCTCGTAGATGTCGGGGATGCCGTCCTGGTCGTCGTCGCGCTCCTCCGCCTCCCACATCCGGCGGTAGCGGGCGTTCCGGATCTTCAGCAGTACGGTCGCGGCGAGCGCGGCGATGAGGGAGCCGGTCAGGACGGCGGCCTTGACCTCGTCGGTGAGCGCCGAGTCGCCGTCGAACGCGAGTTCGCCGATCAGCAGGGAGACGGTGAACCCGATCCCGGCGAGCGAGGCGACCGCGAACACGTCCGCCCAGGCGAGGTCGTCGCTGAGCGAGGCCCGGGTGAAACGTGCCGTCAGCCAGGTCCCGCCGAAGATCCCGAGCGTCTTCCCGACGACGAGCCCGAGCACGACCCCGAGCGTCTCGGGCTTGGTGAACACATCCCCCAGCACCCCGCCGGACACCGAGACACCCGCACTGAACAGGGCGAACAACGGCACGGCGAGCCCGGCGGACAGGGGCCGCACCAGATGCTCGACCCGCTCACCGGGCGAGCGCTCCTCCCCGTCCTCCGTCCGGGTCGTGCACCGCAGCATCAGGCCCATCGCGACTCCGGCGACGGTGGCGTGGATGCCGCTGTTGTACATCAGCGCCCAGATGACGAGCGCGAGCGGGACGTACACGTACCACCCGCGTACGTCCTTCCGCAGCAGCAGCCAGAAGACGGCGAGGCCGACGAACGCGCCGCCGAGCGCGGCGAAGTTCAGGTCGTCGGTGAAGAAGACCGCGATGATCAGGATGGCGAACAGGTCGTCGACGACGGCGAGTGTGAGCAGGAACGCGCGCAGGGCGCTCGGCAGGGACGTACCGATGACGGCGAGCACGGCGAGCGCGAAGGCGATGTCGGTGGCCGTGGGCACGGCCCACCCGGCGAGCGAACCGCCGCCGGTGACGTTGGTGAGGGTGTAGACGAGCGCCGGTACGGCCATTCCGCACAGGGCGGCGACGACGGGCAGCGCGGCGGCCCTCGGGTCGCGCAGATCCCCGGCGACGAGTTCGCGCTTGAGTTCGATACCGGCGACGAAGAAGAAGACGGCGAGCAGTCCGTCGGCGGCCCAGTGCTGGAGGGAGAGGTCGAGCCCGAGGGCGGCCGGTCCGACATGGAAGTCGAGGACGGCCTCGTAGGAGGCCTTGACCGGCGTGTTCGCCCAGACCAGCGCGGCGATCGCGGCGAGGAGCAGCAGCACCCCGCCGACGGTCTCGGTCCGCAACGCGTCCGCGACGAACGTCCGCTCGGGCAGCGAGAGCCGTCCGAGGAGCTTGCGGTTGGCGGTACGGGGGGCGACCACGGGGGGACCTCCGGTCGGTGGGCAGCACGGAACGCGTGCCGACCAGACTTCCCGGCGCACCTTGGCGATCCTCGCGGATCTTGTCGCGTCGTTGACGCGATCTTTAGCCTACCTAAGGTGCGCGGGAAGCGCCGCCCGGAGGAACCCCTCGGGGTTCTGCTCTAGTCCTCGCTGCCCGCCGCCGGCAGCTTCGTCTGGATGAGGTCCATGACGGTGGAGTCGGTCAGGGTGGTCACGTCACCCAGCTCCCGGTTCTCAGCGACATCGCGCAGCAGGCGGCGCATGATCTTGCCGGAGCGGGTCTTGGGCAGTTCCGCGACCGGCAGGATGCGCTTGGGCTTGGCGATCGGGCCGAGGGTGTTGCCGACATGGTTGCGCAGGTCGGCGACGAGGTGGTCGGTCTCGGTGGCGGTGCCGCGCAGGATGACGAAGGCGACGATGGCCTGCCCGGTGGTCTCGTCAGCGGCGCCGACGACGGCGGCCTCGGCGACCGAGGGGTGGGACACCAGCGCCGACTCCACCTCCGTCGTGGAGATGTTGTGCCCGGAGACGAGCATGACGTCGTCCACGCGCCCGAGCAGCCAGATGTCGCCGTCGTCGTCCTTCTTCGCGCCGTCACCGGCGAAGTACTTGCCCTCGAAACGCGACCAGTAGGTGTCGATGAACCGCTGGTCGTCGCCCCAGATGGTGCGCAGCATGGACGGCCACGGCTCGGTGAGTACGAGATAACCGCCGCCCCCGTCGGGCACCTCACGCGCCTCGTCGTCGACGACGGTCGCGGAGATCCCGGGCAGCGCCCGCTGCGCGGACCCCGGCTTGGTCTCGGTCACGCCGGGCAGTGGGGAGATCATCATGGCGCCGGTCTCGGTCTGCCACCAGGTGTCGACGATGGGCGTCGCGTCGCCGCCGATGTGCTTGCGGTACCAGATCCACGCCTCGGGGTTGATCGGCTCGCCCACGGACCCCAGCACCCGGAGGGAGGAGAGGTCGAACTTGGCGGGGATGTCGTCGCCCCACTTCATGAACGTACGGATGGCGGTGGGCGCCGTGTAGAGGATCGTGACCCCGTACTTCTGGACGATCTCCCAGAAGCGGCCCTGGTGCGGGGTGTCCGGCGTCCCCTCGTACATGACCTGCGTCGCGCCGTTGGCCAGCGGCCCGTACACGATGTACGAGTGCCCGGTGACCCAGCCGACGTCGGCGGTGCACCAGTAGACGTCGGTCTCCGGCTTGAGGTCGAAGACGGCGTGGTGGGTGTAGGCGGCCTGGGTGAGGTAGCCGCCGGAGGTGTGCAGGATGCCCTTGGGCTTACCCGTCGTACCGGACGTGTAGAGGATGAACAGCGGCTGCTCGGCCTCGAACGCCTCGGGCGTGTGCTCGGTGCTCTGCCGGTCGACGACCTCGTGCCACCACACGTCCCGGTCGTCGTGCCACTCGACGTCCTGGCCCGTACGGCGGACGACGAGCACGTGCTCCACGTTGTCGACACGCTCGACGGCCGCGTCGACGGCGGGCTTGAGCGCGGACGGCTTGCCCCGGCGGTAGCCGCCGTCGGTGGTGATGACGATCTTGGCGTCGGCGTCCTGGATGCGCGTGGCTAGCGCGTCCGCGGAGAACCCGCCGAAGACGACGGAGTGCGCGGCGCCGATCCGGGCGCACGCCAGCATCGCGATCGCCGTCTCCGGGATCATCGGCATGTAGACGGCGACCCGGTCGCCCTTCTCGACTCCCAGCTCCAGCAGGGCGTTGGCGGCCTTGGAGACCTCGTCCTTGAGCTCGGCGTAGGTGATCGCGCGGCTGTCGCCGGGCTCGCCCTCGAAGTGGATGGCGACCCGGTCGCCATTGCCGGCCTCGACATGCCGGTCGACGCAGTTGTACGCGACGTTGAGGCTGCCGTCCTTGAACCACTTGGCGAACGGCGGGTTCGACCAGTCCAGCGTCTCGGTCGGCTCGGTGGCCCAGCTCAGCCGGCGGGCCTGCGCGGCCCAGAAGCCGAGCCGGTCAGCCTTGGCCTGTTCGTACGCCTCCGCCGTGACGTTGGCGTCCGCGGCCAGCTCGGCGGGTGGCGCGAACCTGCGCTCTTCCTTGAGCAGGTTGGCCAGGCTTTCGTTGCTCACGACATCTCCCTTACGGTGCTTTGCCGGGGCGGCCGTTGTGTCCCAGGCCACAGCTCATCAGACCGGGGGGCCCGATGACAAGGGCCGACGGAAAATTGGTTTAGACCTTTGCGCCCTCGGGTCGTAGGACCCTCGGGCCGCCAGGCCGCTCCCGTCGGCGCGCCTCCTCATGAAGGGGACAACCAAGGTCACGTGCGCGACGGTCGCCCGGTTCATCCGCCCCCGTCAGGCGGACAGTCCGGCCGCCCGCACATGATCGAACACCTCGTCCCCGCCCACCTCTCCGCTGAGCAGATACGCCTGAGCCTCACCCACATGGAAGTACATCCCGTGCAGTTCGAGCGCACCTTCCCGCAGGGCCCGCGCCACCGACTCATGCGCCCGCAGATGCTCCAACTGCTGGACCACATTGGTCAGGCAGAGCTGCTCGACCGCGTCGGCGGGCGCCCGCCCGGCGAGCCGCGCCCAGGGCCCGTCCGTCGAGGCCATCCGCTCCAGGCTCGGCGCCCCGTGCCGCAGCCACCGCCTCAGCGGCGTCCGTGCCCCGCCGGGCTCCATGCTCAGCAGCGCCTGCATGGCCCCGCACCCGGAGTGCCCGCACACCGTGATGGACCGCACCTGCAGCACGTCCACCGCGTACTCGATCGCCGCCGCCACCGAGTCGTCCCCGCTCTCCTCGCCGGGCAGCGGCACGAGATTGCCGACGTTCCGTACGACGAACAGGTCGCCGGGACCACTGGAGGTGATCATCGACGTGACGAGACGCGAGTCGGCACACGTCAGGAACAGCTGCGCGGGCCGCTGTCCCTCACGCGCCAGCCGGGCCAGCTCACCGCGCACCAGCGGAGCGGTGTTCCGCTGGAACGCGCTGATACCGCGCGCCAGTTGGTGCCCGCTCGGCTCGACGGCACCGAGCGAATCGGCCGCGTCGACCGAGTCGGGCGAGCCGGGGGAAGCGGTGGGACGGCTCGCCCCGCCGGACCCACTCACCGACTCCCCTCGCCCCTGTCCGGGCTCCGGGACCTCGCACTGGTGGTTGCGCCAGGGCGTCCAGGGCCGGCAGCGGCAGTCGGAGTCGCTCGTGGGCTCGGCGATACGGGTCCCCGTGCGGCCGGTCACCTCGACGGTGCCGCCCTGCGCGGTGTGCGTGTTCTGCCAGTCGTGCAGCGACTCGTACGCCGCGTGGTCCATGAACGAGCCGTCCAACTCCACGACGGCGTCGGCCCCTTGGGGCACGAGGTGCAGTGTCCGGCTGAGCCGGGGCACCGCGAGGAACGTCAACTGTCCTCGTACGTGTACGTAATGGACTCCCTCTCTCTCGTCGTCTCTCACTTCGTAGGTGATCCGGGTGCGGGCGAGGCGGTGCAGGGCGACGGCGACGGCGACCGCGACGCCCAGCAGCACTCCTTCGAGGACGCCGAACAGGACGACGCCCAAGGTCGTCACCGCGTAGACCAGGACCTCGCGGTGGCGCGTCACCGTGCGGATGTGGTGCAGGGACACCATCTGGATACCGACGGCCATCACCAGGGCGGCGAGTGAGGCGAGCGGGATCAGCTCCAGGATCGGAACCATCAGCAACGCGGCGACTACTACGAAAACGCCGTGCAGCATCGTGGAGTTCCGGCTCACGGCACCGGCTTGCACATTCGCCGAACTCCGCACGGCCACGCCCGCGACCGGCAGTCCGCCGAGCACCCCGGACACGACGTTGGCGGCACCCTGGCCGAGCAGCTCACGGTTCAGGTCGGAGCGGCCGACGCGGGTCGCGCCCCCGGACCGCTCGGTCCGTCCGGCCAGCAGATCGGGCCGGGAGGCCACCAGCTTGTCCACGGCGACCGCGCCGAGCAGTGACTGCACACTGCACACCAGGGTGACGGTGAGCACGGCGGCGACAAGGCCGAGCACGGGTCCTTCGGGCAGCCCGGCCAGCGCGTGGCTGCGCCAGGACGGCAGGTCGACCTTGGGCAGGCTCAGCCCGGCGAGCGCGGCGGTGAGCGTGGCGCCGGTGACGGCGACGAGCGCGGCCGGCACCTTGCGCAGCACGTTCCCCGCCCGGCCGGGCAGCCGGGGCCAGAGCAGCAGCAGGGTCAGTGTCAGCACGCTCATCGACACGGCGTCGGGGTCAAGACCGGCCAGTTGGGCGGGCAGCGCGCGGAGGTTGTCGAGGACCGCGCTCTCCGGCGTACCCCCGAGGACGATGTGCAGCTGGGCGACGGCGATGGTCACGCCGATGCCGGCGAGCATGCCGTGGACGACGGCGGGGCTGACGGCGAGCGCGGTGCGGGCCACCCGCAGACAGCCGAGGCCGAGCTGGGCGAGCCCGGCGAGGACGGTGATGGCGCAGGTCGTCCGCCATCCGTACCGCTGGATGAGTTCGGCGGTGACGACGGTGAGCCCGGCGGCGGGGCCGCTCACCTGGAGCGGGGAACCGCCGAGCCGTCCGGCGACGATTCCGCCGACGGCGGCGGCGACCAGGCCCGCCTGGAGCGGGGCGCCGGTGGCGAGGGCGATGCCCAGGGACAGGGGCAGGGCGATCAGGAAGACCGCGATGGCGGCCGACACATCGGCGCCCGCGATACGGAAGCGGCGGGGTGGGGTCGGCGGTGAAGGTGGGCTGTGGGGCTGGTGCATGCGCTTCGTCCGAGTCGGGTCGGGGGCGCGAGTGGGGACGCAGGCAGACATGTTTCCCGTCTCCTCCGGGGCAGCGCGGTCGCGGAACAGGTGGTCCCCCGTCTGTGGCGGGGGGCGGGTCGCGGCCGTGTGGTCACGGCGTGCAGCGGCGGGATTTTTCAACGCTCGGTAAATGGATCGTAATGCACAGTAAAGGCCGAGTATGGATTTTCCGGGCAAATGGGGTAATGGATCACCCCGAAGAGTGAACTGAACTTTTGATCGGCTTGTCGTACTAATTCCTTTTTTGTTCCGTGTCACCTTGGCGGCGCCGCGCCCGAAAGCGCCGGCCCGAACGAAGGAAGAGGTGGGCGGACATGGCCGTCACCAGGAGGATCGCCGCGGGCGTCGTGGCCGTCGCGGCCTGTGCCGCGTCACTCGGCGGCTGCGGGGTGGGAGGCATCGGCTCCGGTACGAAGGGAGGCGCGCCCGGTGCGAAGAAGGCGGCCCCGGCCCCGGCACCCAGGAGCGCGGTCCGGCTGATCGGCGACGGTTCGACTGCGTACACCGGAGCTCAGCCCTACCAGCCCCGACCGGAGAGGTTGAAGCCCGGCCAGAAGCCGCCGCAGTTCGTCGTCCTCTCCTGGGACGGCGCGGGTGAGGACAGCCAGCGGCTCTTCTCCCACTTCCGCAAGGTGGCCAAGGCCAACAAGGCGACGATGACGTACTTCCTGAGCGGCGTGTACCTGCTCCCGGAGGACAAGCGCGATCTGTACCGGCCGCCCCAGCACTCGCCGGGCCGCTCCGACATCGGTTTCAACGACGAGCAGGGCATCGCCGACACCGTGAAGCAACTGCGGCTCGCCTGGCTGGAGGGCAGTGAGGTCGGCACCCACTTCAACGGCCACTTCTGCGGCGCCGGGGGCGGTGTCGGCGAGTGGTCGGTGGAGGACTGGAAGGACGAGATCGCCCAGGCGAAACGTTTCGTGAAGTCCTGGAAGACCACCACCGGCATGACGAAGGCGTCCCCGCTGCCCTTCGACTACGAGCGGGAACTCGTCGGCGCCCGCACGCCCTGCCTGGAAGGGCAGAAGAACTTCACGAGCGCCGCCCGCGAACTGGGCTTCCGCTATGACACGAGCGGCGTCAACGACCAGGTCTGGCCCGAGAAGAAGAAGGGCCTGTGGGACCTGTCCATGCAGCTCGTCCCGATGCCGGGCCGGGGCTTCGAGACGCTGACCATGGACTACAACTTCTACATGAACCAGTCCGCGGCACGGACGGGGGACAAGGCCCGGCACGAGTACTGGGGCGACCAGTTCCGGGACGGGCTCCTCAAGGGGTTCGAACGGGCGCATGAGGGCAACCGGGCGCCGCTGATCATCGGCAACCACTTCGAGTCCTGGAACGGCGGGGTGTACATGCGCGCCGTGGAGGAGGTCATCGAGCGGGTGTGTACGAAGGCCGATGTGCGGTGTGTTTCGTTCCGGCAGCTTGCGGACTGGTTGGATGCGCAGGATCCGGAGGTGTTGGCTCGGTTGCGGACGCTTGAGGTCGGGGAGGCGCCGAAGGGTGGGTGGGCGACCTTCTTGGCGGGCCGCCCGGCGTCGGCATCGGCATCGGCCCCGGCGCCGAAGGGGGTGCCGGGGGCGCCTGCGGGTGCGCGGTAGCGGTTGGCGGTTTGTCGGCCGCGGCCCGGTGGGGGCCGGTCGCGCAGTTCCCCGCGCCCCTATCGGGGCGCTGTGGTTGCCGCCAGTTCCTCGGTCAGGACGAAACCGGGGTCGACCTGGGCCGCCAGGTCGACTCCCGTTCTTGCGTTGGCCCAGGAGTGGGCGTTCTTCAGGTGGAAGTGGACCATCTGGTGGGTGTAACGCTCCCAGTCGCGGAGGTCGTACGTGGCGTCGACGGCGGTTCGCAGGCGGCGCAGGGAGCGGCGGTTGGTGTCCTCCAGGAGTTCGAACCGGGTGGAGCGGCCCTTCTCCATGGCGCGCACCCAGTCCGAGTGGCCGACCGTCTCCAGGAGGTCGTCGCCGACCTCGGCGCGGAGGAAGTCGAGGTCGTCCTGGCCCTGCACCTTGTTGCCGACGACCTTCAGAACGACCCCGAAGTCCTGGGCGTACTCCTTGTACTGGCGGTAGACGGAGACTCCCTTCCGGGTCGGTTCGGCGACGAGGAACGTGATGTCGAAGCGGGTGAACAGGCCGGACGCGAAGGAGTCCGAGCCCGCGGTCATGTCGACGACGACATACTCGCTCGGGCCGTCGACGAGATGGTTCAGGCACAGCTCCACCGCGCCCGTCTTGGAGTGGTAGCAGGCCACTCCCAGATCGGCTTCGGTGAACGGGCCGGTGACCATCAAACGGACGGCACCGCCGTCGAGTTCCACCGGCCGCGCACAGGCGTCGTACACCGGATTGGTCTCCTGGACCCGCAGCAGCCTCGAACCCTCGCCGGGTGGGGTCGTCTTGATCATCGCGTCGGCGCAGGCGATGCGCGGGTTCGTGCCGCGGAGGTACTCCTTGATCAGCTCCATCCGCTCGCCCATCGGGGGCATCGCGGCGGATTCGGTGTCGTGGAGGCCGAGTGCGGCGCCCAGGTGCTGGTTGATGTCGGCGTCGATGGCGAGGACCGGGGCCCCGGAGGCCGCGAGGTGGCGGACGAACAGCGAGGACAGCGTGGTCTTGCCGCTGCCGCCCTTCCCGACGAAAGCAATTTTCATGTTCACTAACGGTAGTGGGGTGACCGCCGAGGGTGTCCAGGGAGCGTGAGGAAGTCCACTCCTTCGTGGGTCGGCTCCCTGGATTGCGTAGGGTCGTACTCATGAGTACGACAGGTGCGACCGCCGATCCGCTCGCGGCCCTGGGATCGCTGCCCGGGGTGGCCGACTCCGTGGAGGCCGTGCGCAAGTCCGTGGACCGGGTCTACGGGCATCGCATCATGCGGCGGCGCAGCAACGAGATCACCGGCGAGGCCGCACTGCGCGGCGCGCGTGGTTCAGCGGCCCTCTCCGGTGCCGACTGGGCCCTCGAAGAGGTGCGTCGGCGCACCGACTTCAGCGGTGACGACGAGGCCCGGGTCGTCGGCGCGGCCCTCCGGCTGACCGCGGAGGCCGGCCAACTCCTGTCCATCTGGCGCCAGTCGCCGCTGCGCGTGCTGGCCCGGCTGCATCTGGTCGCCGCCGCGGGCGCGGGCGACGAGGTGGGGCGTCCGCGCCAGGACGGCGAGCCGGTCGACGAGCCGCTGGTCGAACTGCCGCTGCCGAGCGCGGCCGAGGTGTCCGGGCGGCTGGAGGGACTCGCGGAGCTGATCATCGCGGGCGGTTCCGCCCCCGCCCTGGTCACGGCGGCCGTCGTGCACGGCGAACTGCTGGCCCTGCGCCCCTTCGGCTCCCACAACGGCCTTGTCGCGCGCGTGGCCGAGCGGATCGTCCTGGTCGGCAGCGGCCTTGACCCGAAGTCGGTGTGCCCGGCCGAGGTCGGCCACGCCGAACCGGGCCGCGCGGCCTATCTGGCGGCGCTCGAAGGCTATGTCTCCGGCACTCCGGAGGGCATGTCGGCGTGGATCGCGCACTGTGGCCGGGCGGTTGAACTCGGGGCGCGTGAATCGACCGCCGTGTGCGAGGCGTTGCAGCGCGGGGCGGCGTAAAAGCGGATACGCGGGGGAAGGCAGCGAAAAGGCCCTCCGCGGAGGGCCTGCAAAGGGATGCGGCGGCACGAGGATTCGTACCGCCGCTGGCATGTCCACCCGGTTACCAAGCGTCCTCGAAATATTGCCCATCAGGTCGGGAACTTGGCCCGTCACCTGGTGCGGCTGGCCCGTAATCGACGGGTCGACGTCGCGTGGGTGCCCAGTGTTCATGCTCGGTCCGTGGGGCCAATTGCGTTATTAAGGTGATCCTTTCGGATGTCCTTGGTCTCGCGGGCCGTTAAGTCCTTTCTACTCCTGGACCGGAGTAAGCGGAAGCCCTGGATGTACTTCTTTACTTTTGTGATCAAACGGGCATGATTCGGGCGCCGGTGTGCCGGATGACCCCGGACGGGGCCGCAGGGGCGGCTCAGGCGACCGTCGGGCGGCGCCTGCTCGCGTACCAGACGAGGCCCGCCGTGGCCGCCGCCGCACCTATCGCGGCAGCGGCGACCAGGGCCGGACGCGGCGGTACGGAGAGCGCCGGCAGTCGCTGCTTCAGCCGGACCGGGCGGTGGAAGTCCAGGATCGGCCAGCCGCGGGCGACCGCTTCCCGGCGCAACGCGCGGTCCGGATTCACGGCGTGCGGATGGCCGACGGACGCCAGCATGGGGATGTCGGTGACGCTGTCGCTGTACGCGTAGCAACGCGCGAGGTCGTATCCCTCGGACGCGGCCAGCTCCTTGATCGCCTCGGCCTTGGTGGGCCCGTACGCGTAGTACTCCACCTCGCCCGTGAAGCAGCCGTCGTCGCCGACGACCATGCGCGTGGCCACCACCCGGTCCGCGCCGAGCAGTTCGCCGATCGGCTCGACGACCTCCGCGCCCGACGTGGACACGATCACCACGTCACGGCCGGCGGTGTGGTGCTCCTCGATGAGGGAGGCCGCCTCGTCGTAGATGATCGGGTCGATCAGGTCGTGCAGCGTCTCGGCGACGATCTCCTTGACCTGTTGGACGTTCCAGCCTCGGCACAGCGCGGACAGGTACTCGCGCATGCGCTCCATCTGGTCATGGTCGGCGCCGCCCGCGAGGAAGACGAACTGGGCATAGGCGGTACGCAAGACGGCCCTGCGGTTGATGAGACCGCCTTGGTAGAACGACTTGCTGAACGTGAGCGTGCTCGACTTCGCAATGACCGTCTTGTCCAGGTCGAAGAAGGCGGCTGTGCGGGGCAAGGAGTGGTTTTCCACGAGCCCGAGCATAGGCGCCCACCATTCGGCGTAAGGTGTGGCGCGTGGGTTTGCCCCAGAGGGCTGTCGGGTACACCATGGAAGTCACGGATCGTTCGCGACCGTGCTAACCCGGTCCGGCTCCTCCCCCCCCGAGTCGAACCGTGGGGACGACCCCCGCTCTCCCCCCCGGCGGGGGTCGTCGCATGTCCGGGTGGGTTTCAGCTCTTCCTTCGTTCTCCCTTCGCGGCCGTTGCGCCGTACGAGGCGGCTCCGGTCGCCTCTTTTGCATGCCCGCGATCCGTCACTGTGCGTAGCCGTTGGACTGCTCTGGGGAAAGTCGTACAACGGTCACCTGTTTGGGTGACGGAGATATCCACAACCACTGTGTTGTCCACAGATTTCGACCAAGATCCACACGATTTCCGGGTTCGCCTCATCGTGATTCCAGCGCGTCCCGCTCGCGGCGAGTTCATGGCCGGTTCGGTTTGTCGAACGCGCTTGGCCGGTTTCCGCCGGCCGTTCATATGGAGGCCGCTCGCCGGTTCTCCGCATGTCCGGGAACTAGCGAAGGGGGCCGGAAACCATGGCAGGAGCCATCACGCACGACAACGATCAGCCCGCGGCCGAGGGACGGCAGAGCGGACCGCTGATCGTCACCGAGGACGCCGATCTGCTGGACGACCTGCTGCGCCTGTGCGCGGCGGCAGGCGCCACACCCGAAGTGCACCACGGAGTGCCCGAGCGGGGCGGTGGCTGGGAGGCCGCACCGCTCGTCCTGGTCGGCGACGACGCCGTACGCCGGGTGCGCGGGGCCGTGCGCAGGCGAGGAGTGGTGCTGGTCGGGCGGGACCAGGACGACTCCGGGGTCTGGCGGCGGGCCGTCGAGATCGGCGCCGACCACGTCCTGATGCTGCCCGACGGCGAACAGTGGCTCGTCGACCGCATCGCCGACGTCGCCGAGGGCGTCGGCAGGCCCGCGCTCACCGTCGGCGTCATCGGCGGCCGGGGCGGGGCCGGAGCGTCCACGCTGGCCTGCGCGCTCGCCGTCACCTCCGCGCGCGAGGGGCTGCGCACCCTCCTGGTGGACGCGGATCCACTGGGCGGCGGACTCGACGTACTCCTCGGCGGTGAGACGGCCGACGGACTGCGCTGGCCCGCCTTCGCCGCCTCGCGCGGCCGGGTCGGCGGCGGCGCCCTGGAGGAGTCGCTGCCGAAACTGCACTCCCTGAGGGTGCTGAGCTGGGACCGCGGAGACTGCGTGGCCGTCCCGCCCCAAGCCGTACGCGCGGTGCTCGCCGCGGCCAGACGGCGCGGCGGAGCGGTCGTCGTCGACCTCCCGCGGCGCGTCGACGACGGCGTCGCCGAGGTCCTCGCCCAGCTGGACGTCGGCATCCTGGTGGTCCCCGGCGAACTGCGCGCCGTCGCGGCGGCCGGCCGGGTGGCGTCCGCCGTCCGCATGGTCCTGCGCGACCTGCGCGTGGCGGTACGGGGGCCGTACACACCGGGCCTGGACGACCACGAGGTGGCCAGGCTGCTCGACCTGCCCCTGGCGGGCGAGGTCCCCGTCGAGTCGGCCCTGGCACGCCCGCACGAGGGCAAGGCGCCGCCGGGAGCGGCCCCGCGCGGACCACTGGCCCGGTTCTGCACGGTGTTCTGGGAGCGGGCGCTGGCCGAGGCGGGTGGCGTATGAGCCGCGCGCGCTGGGACGAGGGGCCGGGGGCGCCCGCCGGGCTGCTGGACGGCGTACGGCAGTGGCTGGCCGAGAGCGGCGCCGAGGCGACACCCGCGCGCGTGGCACAGGCTCTGCGGGAGCAGGGGCGGGTGCTCGGGGACGCCGAAGTGCTGGGCGCCGCCGTGCGGTTGAGGTCCGAGCTGGTCGGCACCGGCCCGCTGGAGCCGCTGCTCGCCGATCCGTCGGTGACCGACGTACTGGTGGCGGCCCCGGACCGGGTGTGGGTGGACCGGGGCGGCGGACTGGAACTGACCGCCGTGTCCTTCCCGGACGCGGGCGCCGTACGACGGCTCGCGCAGCGCTTGGCCGCGGTGGCCGGACGGCGGCTCGACGACGCTCGGCCATGGGTCGACGCCAGGCTGCCCGACGGGACGCGTCTGCACGCGGTACTGCCTCCGGTGGCTGTCGGCTGCACCTGCCTTTCGCTGCGGGTGGTACGGCCGCGCGCGTTCACGCTGGACGAGCTGATGGCCGCGGGGACGGTCCCGCCGGGCGGCGACCGGGTGCTGCGGGCGCTGCTCGACGCGCGGCTGTCCTTCCTGATCAGCGGCGGCACGGGAAGCGGCAAGACCACCCTCCTGAGCGCCCTGCTGGGGCTGGCCGGTCCGGGTGAGCGGATCGTGCTCGCCGAGGACTCGGCGGAGCTGCGGCCCGACCATCCGCACGTCGTACGCCTGGAGACCAGACCCGCCAACCAGGAGGGCGCGGGCCTGGTCACCCTCCAGGACCTCGTGCGGCAGGCGCTGCGGATGCGGCCGGACCGGGTGGCGGTCGGGGAGGTCAGAGGCGCCGAGGTAGTGCATCTGCTCGCCGCCTTGAACACGGGCCACAGCGGGTGCGGGACGGTCCACGCGAACGCGGCGGCGGACGTACCGGCGCGGCTGGAGGCGCTGGGTACGGCCGCCGGGCTCGACCGGGCCGCGCTGCACAGCCAGTTGGCGGCCGCGCTGTCGGTGGTCCTGCATCTCGCCCGCGACCGGGCCGGGCGGCGCCGGATCGCCGAGGTGCATGTCCTGGAGCGGGACGCGTCGGGGCTGGTGGTGACGGTGCCGGCCTTGCGGTGGGGCGAGGAGGCGTTCGCGTACGAGCGGGGGTGGGAGCGGCTGCGGGGGCTGCTTCGCGCCGGTGGCGACAAGGGGCGGGGGAGTGAGGGCGCGTGAGCGGGATCGGTGAGCTGTCGATGGGGGCGGCCGGGGTGTGTGCCGGGGCGGTCTGCTGGTTGCTGGGCGGGCGGTATCCGGGGGCGCGGCGGGCGGAGTTGCTGCTCTCCGGGGGCGGGGCGGCGGGGACCGGGCCGCCCTCGTGGGAGCGGGCAACCGGTGAACTGCGGCGGCTGCGCGGGCGGTTGCGGGCCGAATGGTGGGCGGTGGCCGGCGGCCTGGTGGTGGCGTTGCTGGGTGCCTCCGTGGTGCCGGCACTGGTGGGCGCGGCCGGGGTGCCGCTGCTGCGCCGGGTCAGGCTGGCCGGTGAGGTGCGGCGGGCGCGGGAGCGGCGGGGCGATGAGGTGATCGCGCTATGCGGATCGCTCGCCGGTGAGGTGCGCGCCGGGCGGCAGCCGGGGGAGGCGCTGCTGCGGGCGGCGCGTGACTCCGGCGGGCTCGGCGAGGCACAGGCGTCGGTGCTGGCGGCGGCACGGTTCGGCGGGGACGTCCCCGGGGCGCTTGCCTCGGCGGCTCGACAACCGGGCGCGGAGGGGCTGTTGGGCCTCGCGGCGTGCTGGCGGGTGGCCGTGGACCAGGGCGCCGGACTGGCGGCCGGCCTGGACCGCCTTGAAGGAGCCCTGCGCGCCGACCGGGACCAACGCGCCGACCTGCGCGCCCAGTTGGCGGGTGCCCGCTCGACTGCGGTGATGCTCGCGGGCCTGCCGGTGCTGGGCCTGTTCCTGGGTACGGCACTGGGCGCCGACCCCCTGCACGTGCTGCTGCACACCGGCGCCGGACTGGGCTGCCTGCTGGTCGGCGGGGTGCTGGAGGGCGTGGGCCTGTGGTGGGTGCTGCGGATCGTGCGGGGAGCGGAGGCGGCATGAGGGTCGGGGGAGTGCGTGACGAGGGCCGTCGCGGTACGGCCGTCGACCGGGGCCGGCGAAGGGAGTTGGCGTGAGCGCGGAGGTTTTCCACAGGCTGGGGGCGGTGTTGGGGGTCGCGCTGGCCCTGGGGTGGCTGCTGCGGTGGATCGAGACGGTACGGCGTGAACGGAGGGTGCGCCGGAGGCTGGCCCGGCTGCTGGCACGGGAACTGGAGCGGGAACGGGGCCTGGCTGGGCGGCGGTTCGAGGCGCGGGACGCCGTACGACGGTGGCTGCCCGTGGCGGGCGCGGTGTGCGCCGGGTGGGTGCTGGTCGGCGGCGGGGCCGGGGTCGTGGTGGGACTGGTCGCCGGGTTCGCCCTGTGGCGGTGGCGACTGCGACAAGCGGCCGGTGGCGCGGCGGAGGAGGTCGACGCGGCCGAGGCGGCCCGGCAACTCCCGCTCGCCGCCGATCTGCTGGCGGCCTGTATCGCGGCCGGCGCCGGTCCGGTGATCGCGGCCCAGGCGGTGGGCGAGGCGCTGGCGGGACCGGTCGGGGAGCGGCTGGCGCGGGGCGCGGCGGAGGTACGGCTCGGCGGCGAACCGGCCGAGGCGTGGCGGAGGTTGGCGTCGATACCGGGCGCCGGACCCCTGGCGAGGCTGCTGGAGCGGGCCGACGAGTCGGGCGTTGCGGCGGCGGCGCCCGTCGCGCGCATCGCAGCCGACACCCGCGCCGGCTGGGGCCGCGCGGCGACGGAACGGGCCCGACGGGCGGCCGTCATGGTCACCGCGCCGGTGGGGCTGTGCTTCCTGCCCGCGTTCATCGCGGTCGGCGTACTGCCCGTGGTGATCGGGCTGGCGGACGGGTTGCTGGGTGGGGGTGGTGGGTGACGAGGGCGGGGCGAGATCAACAGCGGGTCGACAACAACAAGTCATCAACGGAACTGAAACTTACGGGAGTTGAGATGTTCGCAGTGGTACGGGAACGGATGTGGGCGCTGGCGTTCAGGGCGCGTGCGGCGATCGGGGCGCGCAGGGATGCCGGAATGGTCACGTCGGAATATGCCGTAGGCATCATCGCGTCGGTGGCGTTCGCCGCGGTGCTCTACAAGGTGGTGACGAGCGGGCAGGTCAGCTCGGAGTTGCAGGCCATCGTGAAGAAGGCCCTCGATGCCAAGATGTGAACGCCAGGCCCGGGAGCGGGATGTGGGGCGGTGGCGGGACCGGGGGTTCGTGACCGCCGAGGCCGCTGTGGTGCTGCCCGTGCTCGTGCTGTTCTCGATGGGCCTGGTTTGGACGCTGTTCGTCGCCGCCGCGCAGATCCAGTGCGTGGACGCGGCCCGGGCCGGTGCCCGGGCCGCCGCCCGGCAGGACCCGCCTGACGCGGTCGCCGCGGTGGCCCGTGGCGCTGCCCCGAGCGGGGCGGAGGTCACCGTCAGCAGAGAGGGCGACCTCGTGCGCGTGGAGGTCGTGGCGCGGTCGCCAGGGATCGGTGCCCTGACCGTCGATGTGGCGCACGAGGCGGTGGCGTTGGCCGAGGAGACGGTGGGGGAGGGCGCGTGAGACGTCTGGGAAGCGGGCTGCTCACGAGAGTTGGCGCCCGCCCGGTCCGCTCCGACCGTGGCTCGGCGACCGTCTGGAGCGTCGGTGCCATCGCCGTCCTCTGTGTGGCGTTCGGCGTGGTCCTCGCCATGGGGCAGGCCGCAGTGGCCCGGCATCGGGCCGCCGCCGGTGCGGACATGGCGGCGCTCGCCGCGGCGGACCACTGGGCGGAGGGTGCCTCGGGGGCCTGCGCCCGGGCGGACCGGGTGGCTGCGGCACAGGGCACCCGGCTCGTTCGGTGCGCGATCGTGGGCGAGACGTCGGACCTGACCGTGATGTCGGGGCGGGGGCTGTTCTCGGCGGAGGTCAGGTCGCGGGCGGGGCCACCAGGGCCTCCTGGCTCCCCGGGGCCGACCTGAGACGACCCCGTACAGCCCCGTACAGCCCCGTACAGGCAAGCCCTACCCCGCCTCCTCCAGCGCCCCCTGCAACAGCACCGTCAGCAGCCGCACCGCCCCCCGCTTGTGCAAGGGCTCGTTGCCGTTGCCGCACTTGGGGGACTGGACGCAGGACGGGCAGCCGGCGTCGCACTCGCAGGAGGCGATGGCCTGGCGGGTGGCCGTCAGCCAGGAGCGGGCCGTGTGGAAGGCGCGCTCCGCGAAGCCCGCGCCGCCCGGGTGGCCGTCGTACACGAAGACCGTCGGAAGGAGGGTGTCAGGGTGGAGCGGGACGGAGACGCCGCCGATGTCCCAGCGGTCGCAGGTCGCGAAGAGGGGCAGCATGCCGATCGAGGCGTGTTCGGCGGCGTGCAGGGCGCCGCCGAGGATCTCCGGGTTGATCCGGGCGGCGTCGAGTTGATCCTCGGTGACCGTCCACCACACGGCGCGGGTGCGCAACGTACGCGGAGGGAGGTCGAGCTTGGTCTCGCCCAGGACCTCACCCGTGATGACCCGTCGGCGCAGGAAGGAGACGACCTGGTTGGTGACCTCGACGGAGCCGTAGCAGAGGCGGCCGTCGCCCCAGGGGATCTCGGTGTCCGTCTCCAGGACGGCGATGGACGTCGTGTCGCGGGCGACCGTCGAATACGGCGGACTCGCCTCCTCGACCAGGGCGACCGAGTCCTTCAGGTCGAGGGAGCGGACGAGATAGGTGCGGCCCTGGTGCAGATGCACAGCGCCCTCGTGCACGGCCGTGTGCGCGGCGCCCGCGTCCACCGTGCCGAGCAGCCGTCCCGTGCCCTCCTCGACGATCTGGACCGGGTTGCCGCCACCGCCCCGGATGTCGGTCAGGTCGGCGGCCCGTTCACGGCGGGTCCAGTGCCAGGCCTTCGTACGGCGGCGAAGCAGCTTCGCGGCCTCCAACTGCGGGAGCAGGGCCGCCGTTTCGGGGCCGAACAGCTCCAGGTCCTCCTCGACCAGGGGGGATTCGGCCGCCGCCGCGCACAAGTGGGGGGCCAGGACGTACGGGTTGTCCGGGTCGAGGACCGTCGACTCGACCGGCTGGTCGAACAGGGCCTCCGGATGGTGGACGAGGAACGTGTCCAGCGGGTCGTCGCGGGCGACCAGGATCGCCAGCGCGCCCTGTCCGGCACGTCCGGCGCGGCCCGCCTGCTGCCACAGGGAGGCGCGGGTGCCCGGGTAGCCGGCGATGACGACGGCGTCCAACCCCGAGACGTCGATGCCGAGTTCGAGGGCGGTGGTGGCGGCGAGGCCGAGGAGTTCGCCGGAGTGGAGCGCCTGTTCGAGGGCTCTGCGCTCCTCGGGGAGGTAGCCGCCGCGATAGGCGGCCACCCGGCGGGCGAGGGATCGGTCGACCTCGGCGAGGCGTTCCTGGGCGATCAGCGCGATCAGCTCGGCGCCGCGCCGGGAGCGTACGAAGGCCACCGAGCGCACGCCCTGGACGGTGAGGTCGGTCAGCAGGTCGGCGGTCTCGGCGGTGGCCGTACGGCGGACGGGCGCGCCCTTCTCGCCGTGCAGTTCGGTGAGCGGGGGCTCCCAGAGGGCGAACACCAGTTCACCGCGCGGTGAGGCGTCGTCGGCGATCTCGACCACCGGGAGGCCCGTCAGACGGCGGGCGGCGACGGACGGTTCGGCGGCCGTGGCGGAGGCGAGCAGGAAGACGGGGGAGGCGCCGTAGCGGGCACACAGGCGACGCAGCCGGCGCAGGACCTGGGCGACGTGCGAGCCGAAGACCCCGCGGTAGGTGTGACATTCGTCGATGACGACGTACTTCAGCGACTTCAGGAAGGAGGACCAGCGGGCGTGGGACGGGAGTATCCCCCGGTGCAGCATGTCCGGGTTGGTCAGGACGTAGTTCGCGTACTGGCGGACCCACTCGCGTTCCTCGAAGGGGGTGTCGCCGTCGTACACGGCCGGTCGCACCGCGTTTCCCAGAGGTTGTGAAAGTTCCTTCACGGAACGCCGCTGGTCGGCGGCGAGGGCCTTGGTCGGGGCGAGGTACAGGGCGGTCGCCCCGCGGCCGTTGGGGGCTTCGGAGCCGTCCAGGAGGCACGAGAGGACCGGTACGAGATACGCGAGCGACTTGCCCGAGGCGGTGCCTGTGGCGACGATCACGTTCTCGCCGTCCAGGGCGTGCTCGGCGGCCAGTGCCTGGTGGGCCCATGGGTGTTCGATACCGGCGGCCTGGATCGCGGCGATGACCTCGGCGCGAATCCGGTCGGGCCAGACGGCATGACGGCCCGCACGTGGGGGCAAGTGCTCCGTATGAGTGATGCGCGAAGCCCGGCTCGGCCCCGAGGCGAGCCGGTCCAGGATCGTGCCCGGATCCGGCCGCGAGGCGGCGAAAGTCGAGGGTCGATCGGATCGGTGAATATTGGCCATCGGCATCGAGTGTGTCACTGGCGTGACGGACAATGGGACCAAGGCGTCGTGCACGCCCTGCGGTAAGTGATTGAATGCCATCGCGGCTGGCGAACCGTCCCGGGGGCTCTGCCGAGGTGTCCCTTGGGATGACCGCTCGATAGCAAGGTGCTGGAGGATCCGTGGACCTGTCCCTGTCGACCCGTACCGTCGGCGATCGTACGGTCGTCGAGGTCGGTGGCGAAATCGACGTTTATACCGCGCCCAAGCTGCGTGAGCAGCTGGTCGAGCTGGTCAACGACGGGAGTTTCCACCTCGTCGTCGACATGGAGGGTGTCGACTTCCTCGACTCCACCGGGCTCGGCGTGCTGGTCGGTGGCCTGAAGCGTGTGCGTGCCCATGAGGGCTCGCTGCGCCTGGTCTGCAACCAGGAGCGCATTCTGAAGATCTTCCGCATCACCGGTCTCACCAAGGTGTTCCCGATCCACACCTCGGTCGACGAAGCGGTGGCGGCCACCGACTGACGGCCGTTTACCGGACGCGTGTGCGGTCACCCGTACGCACGTTCGTGACGGAAGAAGTTAAACGAGGGGGGTCCGGGTCTCGGCGACCTGGCCCCCTGACCGCACGCCCGTATTCCGAGGGGGATGCATGGCCACCGTTGAACTCCGCTTCAGCGCGCTGCCCGAGCACGTCAGGACCGCCCGACTGGTGGCGGCAGCGGTTGCGCGCAGGGCCGGAGTGGACGAGGCCGTACTCGACGAGGTGCGACTCGCCGTCGGCGAGGCCTGTTCGCGTGCCGTCGGACTGCACCAGAGCAGTGGCATCCCGGACCCGGTGCGGGTGACGCTGATCGAGGAGGAGAAGCAGTTCTCCATCGAGGTCGGCGACGAAGCGCCCCGATCGGCTCCCGGCGACAACTCTCCGGGTGCCGGCGGCGACGCGGACGTGGATGCCGAGGAGGACGAGATGGGCCTCGCGGTCATCAGCGGCCTCGTCGACGACGTCGAGGTCACCGCGGGGGAGAACGGCGGATCTATCCGCATGAGCTGGCCAACCACGCCGCCGGTCACGCTCCTCCCCTGATATTCGACGCCGACCTCAACCCCGTACAGCCTCAAGGGCCCTGCTGAGCAGGGCCCTTGGCGTTTTTGGCGACGGGTTCCAGATTAGTGAAACCAATCACGATCCCTTCGTGAAGGTATTCACGATCAGTCGCACGATAATTCGATCACGAATTCGATCACGCGTGAATGCGTCTGCGGCATTACGCCATATGGGTCAATGGATCACCTGTCGATCATTTGCTGAATAGCATGGGGCGATCTATTCCGTTTCCGCGTACTGTTTTGATCAGGTTCCGGTACCTACAATCCGTCCACATCTTGAGCTCAGCCCAAGCGTCAAGGAGGACGAATGGCGGGGCTTTCTACCCCTCATCGGTTCGATCAACCCACAACCTTCGCAGCCGCAGTACTGACCGACGACAACCGTCTGCTCGTGATGGTCATCGGGGTCGTGGCCCTGGCGGCGCTCGTGGTCGCCGGGGTGCTGGTGCGCCAGGTGCTCGCGGCGGGCGAGGGCACCGACAGCATGAAGGAGATCGCGAAGGCGATCCAGGAAGGCGCGAACGCCTATCTGGCACGGCAGTTGCGCACGCTCGGCGTATTCGCCGTGATCGTGTTCTTCCTGCTGATGCTGCTGCCCGCCGACGACTGGAATCAGCGCGCCGGACGGTCGGTGTTCTTCTTGATCGGCGCCGCGTTCTCCGCGGCCACCGGCTATATCGGCATGTGGCTCGCCGTGCGCAGCAATGTGCGCGTGGCAGCCGCGGCGCGGGAGGCGACTCCGGCGGAAGGCGAGCCGGAAAAGGATCTCACCGAGGTCTCCCACAAAGCGATGAAGATCGCTTTCCGTACGGGCGGTGTCGTCGGCATGTTCACGGTGGGCCTCGGCCTGCTGGGCGCCTCCTGCGTGGTGCTGGTGTACGCGGCCGACGCGCCGAAGGTGCTCGAAGGCTTCGGCCTCGGCGCCGCCCTCATCGCCATGTTCATGAGGGTCGGCGGCGGCATCTTCACCAAGGCCGCCGACGTCGGCGCCGACCTGGTCGGCAAGGTCGAGCAGGGCATCCCGGAAGACGACCCGCGCAACGCCGCGACCATCGCCGACAACGTGGGCGACAACGTCGGCGACTGCGCGGGCATGGCGGCCGACCTCTTCGAGTCGTACGCCGTGACGCTCGTCGCCGCGCTGATCCTCGGCAAGGCCGCCTTCGGCGACGCCGGGCTCGCCTTCCCGCTCCTGGTGCCCGCGATCGGCGTGCTCACGGCGATGGTCGGCATCTTCGCGGTGGCGCCGAAGCGGTCCGACCGCAGCGGCATGACCGCGATCAACCGCGGCTTCTTCATCTCCGCGGTGATCTCGCTCGCGCTCGTCGCGATCGCCGTCTACGTCTACCTGCCGTCGACGTACGCCGAACTCGACGGGATCACCGACGCCGCCATCGCCGCCAAGGACGGCGACCCACGCATCCTCGCGCTCCTCGCGGTGGCCATCGGCATCGTGCTGGCGGCCCTGATCCAGCAACTGACCGGCTACTTCACCGAGACGACCCGCCGACCGGTACGGGACATCGGCAAGAGCTCCCTCACCGGCGCGGCCACCGTCGTCCTCGCCGGTATCTCCATCGGGCTCGAATCGGCCGTCTACACTGCCCTGTTGATCGGCCTCGGCGTGTACGGGGCGTTCCTGCTCGGCGGTACGTCCATCATGCTGGCGCTGTTCGCGGTGGCACTGGCCGGTACCGGCCTGCTCACCACGGTCGGCGTCATCGTCGCCATGGACACCTTCGGACCGGTCTCCGACAACGCGCAGGGCATCGCCGAGATGTCCGGCGACGTCCAGGGCGCGGGCGCGCAGGTCCTCACCGACCTGGACGCCGTCGGCAACACCACCAAGGCCATCACCAAGGGCATCGCCATCGCCACGGCCGTCCTGGCCGCGTCGGCGCTCTTCGGGTCGTACCGCGACGCGATCACGACCGCGGCGCGGGAGGTGGGCGAGAAGGTCGGCGAGGGCGGGCCGATGAACCTCGTGATGGACATCTCGCAGCCCAACAACCTGGTCGGTCTGATCGCCGGCGCGGCGGTCGTCTTCCTGTTCTCCGGGCTGGCGATCAACGCGGTGTCGCGGTCGGCGGGTTCGGTCGTCTACGAGGTGCGGCGGCAGTTCCGCGAACACCCCGGGATCATGAACTACACCGAGAAACCGGAGTACGGACGCGTCGTCGACATCTGTACGAAGGACGCGCTCCGGGAACTCGCCACGCCCGGGCTGCTGGCCGTCCTGGCGCCCATCGCCATCGGGTTCACGCTCGGTGTCGGCGCGCTCGGCGCGTTCCTCGCGGGCGCGATCGGCGCCGGCACGCTGATGGCGGTGTTCCTCGCCAACTCCGGTGGCGCGTGGGACAACGCGAAGAAACTCGTGGAGGACGGTCATCACGGCGGCAAGGGCAGCGAGGCCCATGCGGCGACCGTCATCGGTGACACCGTGGGCGACCCGTTCAAGGACACCGCGGGCCCGGCCATCAACCCCCTGCTGAAGGTGATGAATCTGGTCGCGCTGCTCATCGCGCCCGCGATCGTCAAGTTCAGCTACGGCGACGACGAGAACCTCGCCCTGCGCATCGTCATCGCGGTCCTGTCGATCGCGGTGATCGTGGGCGCGGTCTACGTGTCGAAGCGGCGCGGGGTCGCCGGGGACGACGAGGAGGAGGCGCAGCGGGTGGCCAAGTCGGCCGATCCCGCGGTGGTTTCGTAGCGAGGCGGGTCAGGAACCGGCCAACAAGCGGGCGGACGGCGCGTTTTGACGCGTCGTCCGCCCGCTTGGCGTGGGTTGCACGGCATTTCAGTGAGCCTTATCTCTCTTGGTGCAAATGGCTGCAATAACACATCAAGCGGATGTCCGTCACGCTGATGTCGCCCAGTTGGCGTGTATGTTCCGGGGCCGAGAGCCATGGAAGGGACCAATCCGGTGAACAAGAAGCTCGCGGTCGCACTGTCCGGCGGTGCGGTACTGGTACTGGCGCTGTCGGGATGCAGCAGCGACGACGGCAACAAGGAACTGGATGCCTGGGCCAAGCAGGTGTGCGACGCGGTGAAACCGCAGGCGCAGAAGATCGAGGCCGCCAACGCCGCGATCCAGAAGGAGACCTCGGACAACAGCACCCCCGAGGCCGTCCAGAAGACCGACGCACAGGCCTTCCAGGACATGGCGGACGCCTACAAGGCGATCGGCGCGGCCGTGAACACGGCGGGCGCACCCAATGTCGACGACGGCGAGACGAAGAAGACGAACGCCGTCAAGGAGCTCAACGACATCGCGACCTCCTACGCGGGCCTCAAGAAGCAGGTCGACGAACTCGACACCAAGGACCAGGCGAAGTTCGCCGACGGCCTCAAGGGTGTCGCCACCCAGCTGGACAAGCTCAGCCAGAGCGGCAACGACGCCCTGAAGGCCCTGGAGGAGGGCGACGTCGGCAAGGCGATGTCCGAGCAGGAGAGCTGCAAGTCGACGACCGTGTCCCCGTCGGCCTCCTCGGCCGCCGGCTGACCCTCCGCGGGAGTTTTCCACAGGCGTACGGGGTGTCCGCGCGCGTCTGTCCACAGGCGTGCGCGGTGGAGCGGCGGGGCGGACACAATGGGAGGCGTGAGTAACGCCAGCCTGCACGCCCTGCCCTCCGCCGACCGCCCCGATGTCGCCCAGCGCCTCCGGGACGCCCTCCTGGCCGCCGACTTCACCGCCGACGGGTTGCTCGACCTGCTCGGCGCGCCCGCGTACGCCGCCCTGGCGCGCAGCGAGACCGTGCCCGCGCTCCGGGCCACCCGTGGCGACACGCCGCTGGAACTGCTCGTACGGCTTTTCCTGTTGCAGCAACCCGTGCCCCACGCGCGCGTGGCGGGCGTGCTGCCCGTCGACGACTGTGTGGCGAGCGGGTGGCTCGACTCCGGGGGCGGTGGCGAGGTGGCTGCCGCCGTCGATGTGCGGCCTTACAGCGGGCCGGACGGCGAGGACTGGTTCATCGTGTCCGACCTGGGGTGCGCGGTCGGCGGCGCCGGTGGCATCGGCAGTCACGACGAGGGTGTCGTCCTCGGCGTGGGCGGTGCCTCCACGACCCTCGCGGGCATCACCGTGCGTACGCCGGTCGCCGCCGCGCTCGATCTCGGGACCGGCTCCGGGATCCAGGCGCTGCACGCCGCGCAGCACGCCACGCGCGTGACGGCGACCGACCTCAACCCCCGCGCCCTGCACATCACCGCGCTGACGCTCGTCCTGTCCGGCGCCCCGGCGGCCGATCTGCGCGAGGGCTCGCTCTTCGAGCCGGTCCGGGAGGACGAGACGTACGACCTGATCGTCTCCAACCCGCCGTTCGTGATCTCGCCCGGCGCGCGGCTCACCTACCGGGACGGCGGGATGGGCGGGGACGATCTGTGCCGCACGCTCGTTCAGGAGGCGGGGGAGCGGCTGCGCGAAGGCGGGTTCGCACAGTTCCTCGCCAACTGGCAGCACGTGGAAGGGGAGGACTGGCAGGACCGGCTGCGGTCCTGGGTGCCGCGCGGGTGCGATGCCTGGATCGTGCAGCGCGAGGTGCAGGACGTCACGCAGTACGCCGAGCTGTGGCTGCGCGACGCCGGCGACCACCGCTCGGACCCGGCGGAGTACCGGGCGCGGTACGACGCGTGGCTGGACGAGTTCGAGGCGCGCAAGGTGAAGTCGGTCGGGTTCGGCTGGATCACGCTGCGGAAGACCGGGGCGGCCGAGCCCTCGATCACCGTGGAGGAGTGGCCGCACTCCGTCGAACAACCGCTCGGGGACACGGTCCGCGCGCACTTCGACCGCGTGGACTACCTGCGCGCGCACGACGACGCCGCGCTGCTCGCCGCGCACTTCAGACTGGGGAGCGAGGTCGTGCAGGAGCAGGTCGGGCTGCCCGGCGCCGAGGACCCGGAGCACGTGGTGCTGCGCCAGAACCGCGGGATGCGCCGGGCCACCAAGGTGGACACGGTCGGCGCGGGCTTCGCGGGCGTGTGCGACGGCACGCTGAGCGCTGGGCGGATCCTGGACGCCATCGCCCAACTGGTCGGCGAGGACCCGGTGTCGCTGCGGGACCGGACGCCCGCGCAGATCCGGCTGCTGGTGGAGCTGGGGTTCCTGGAGCCGGTGGGCGGGTGAGTGGGTCCGGTCGGCTACGGCATGACGACCATGGTGGAGGGGGGTGTCGCGGCCGGGTTCGGTACGGCAGGTCGCGTACTCGTCCGCCGTACGGAGGTGGGAGGTACAGGGGCGGCGCGTGAGGCGCGGGGAAGCGCGCGGGTGACGCCGGCGGGCCGGTCGCGGTGCCTGTGCCGTCGTGGCCCTCGCTCGTGACCGTCGTGTCGAGTGTGCGGGTGGCCGGGTTCGGGCGGCATATTCGCGCCGAGTTGGGCGGCCGGGCCAGGGCGGGCCGCGCGTACCGGCTGTGAGATTCGCGGGGCCGGGTTGCGACGGACTGTGGTCGGCCGGGCCGTTCGCGAGGGTGCTCCGGGGGTGCTCGGCGGGTACTCACAGGGACGCGGGGCCGTCGTCCGTCCGGCGTTCACCTCGGGTTCGCGCGGACGCTTCCCGGGCGTGCCAGCCTCCCGGGTCCGGGGACTCCCGGGCGGGAGGAAAAGGGGCGGGCAGGGATATGGAGAGCGGACCGGCGATCTTCGCGGGAGTGGTGTTCGCCCTGTTCGGGGGTGGACTGCTGGTGTGGACCACGGCCCGGGTGCGGAACCGGGCGCCCGTCGCCCTCGGTGTGAACCCCGTCGCATCGGCGGCCCTCGCGAGCGTCGCCGCGCTGGTCGCCCTCGGGGTCGGCGCATGGTGCTTCACCCGGGTGTGAGGTGCGGGAGAGACGGCCGGGCGGCCCATACGGCAGAGGGCCCGCCGGTAACTGGGAGGTCACCCTCCGGATAGGCGCGAAGGGGCAGGTCGACACTCCGGGCGGCAGGAATGGCGGTAGTCGGGTTACCGTTCGAGTGGCCGTTGCGGGCTTTTCCCGTTTGACACGGGGGCGGGATGTACCGTCACACTCCGCAGCGTCAGCATGACCCGACCCCGGGAGCACGGCAGCCGGGGGAGACCCCAGTGTCGACCGGAGAGAAGAGCGAAGTTGTCCCCGACCAGCGAGACCGCACACGGCGGCCGCCGACTCGTCATCGTCGAGTCGCCTGCCAAGGCGAAGACGATCAAGGGCTATCTCGGCCCCGGATACGTCGTCGAAGCGAGCGTCGGGCACATCCGCGACCTCCCCAACGGCGCCGCCGAGGTGCCCGAGCAGTACACCGGCGAGGTGCGCCGCCTCGGCGTGGACGTCGAACACGACTTCCAGCCGATCTACGTGGTCAACGCGGACAAGAAGGCCCAGGTCAAGAAGCTCAAGGACCTGCTGAAGGACTCCGACGAACTCTTCCTCGCCACCGATGAGGACCGCGAGGGCGAGGCCATCGCGTGGCACCTCCAGGAAGTCCTGAAGCCCAAGGTCCCGGTCAAGCGGATGGTCTTCCACGAGATCACCAAGGCCGCGATCCAGGCCGCCGTCGCCAACCCGCGCGAGCTGAACCAGAAGCTGGTCGACGCCCAGGAGACCCGCCGCATCCTCGACCGTCTCTACGGCTACGAGGTCTCGCCGGTCCTCTGGAAGAAGGTCATGCCACGGCTGTCGGCCGGGCGTGTCCAGTCGGTCGCGACACGACTTGTGGTGGAACGGGAACGCGAGCGCATTGCCTTCCGTTCTGCTGAGTACTGGGACCTGACGGGGACCTTCGCGACCGGCCGCGCGGGGGACTCGTCGGACCCGTCGTCGCTGGTCGCCCGCCTCACGACCGTCGACGGCAGGCGGGTCGCGCAGGGCCGCGACTTCGACTCCCTGGGACAACTCAAGAGCGCGAACACCCTCCACCTCGACGAGGCGAACGCCCGCGCCCTCGCCGCCGCCCTGGAGAACACCAGCTTCGCCGTCCGCTCGGTCGAGTCGAAGCCGTACCGTCGCTCGCCGTACGCCCCGTTCCGTACGACGACGCTCCAGCAGGAGGCCAGCCGCAAGCTCGGCTTCGGCGCGAAGGCGACCATGCAGGTGGCGCAGAAGCTGTACGAGAACGGCTTCATCACCTATATGCGTACGGACTCCACGACCCTGTCGGACACGGCGATCACCGCCGCCCGCGCCCAGGTCACGCAGCTGTACGGCGCCGACTACCTGCCCTCGTCCCCGCGGACGTACGCCGGGAAGGTCAAGAACGCGCAGGAGGCGCACGAGGCGATCCGCCCGTCGGGTGATCGTTTCCGCACGCCTGCCGAGACCGGCCTGACCGGCGACCAGTTCCGGCTCTACGAGCTGATCTGGAAGCGCACGGTCGCCTCCCAGATGAAGGACGCGGTCGGCAACTCGGTCACCGTCAAGATCGCCGGCACCGCCGCCGACGGCCGGGACGCCGAGTTCAGCGCCTCCGGCAAGACGATCACCTTCCACGGCTTCCTGAAGGCCTACGTCGAAGGCGCCGACGACCCGAACGCCGAGCTGGACGACCGCGAGCGCCGGCTGCCCCAGGTGAACGAGGGCGACGCCCTGTCCGCCGAGGAGATCACGGTCGACGGGCACGCCACCAAGCCCCCGGCCCGCTACACCGAGGCGTCGCTGGTCAAGGAGCTGGAAGAGCGAGAGATCGGCCGCCCGTCGACGTACGCGTCGATCATCGGCACGATCCTCGACCGCGGCTACGTCTTCAAGAAGGGCACGGCCCTCGTGCCGTCCTTCCTGTCCTTCGCCGTGGTCAACCTCCTGGAGAAGCACTTCGGGCGGCTCGTCGACTACGACTTCACCGCCCGCATGGAGGACGACCTCGACCGCATCGCCCGCGGCGAGGCCCAGTCCGTGCCGTGGCTCAAGCGGTTCTACTTCGGTGAGGGTGCCAAGGGCGTTCCCGCCGTCGGTGGCGCGGCCGAGGCGGGCAACGGCGACGGGGACCACCTCGGTGGTCTCAAGGAGCTGGTGACCGACCTGGGCGCGATCGACGCACGCGAGGTGTCGTCGTTCCCGGTGGGCAACGACATCGTGCTGCGGGTCGGGCGCTACGGCCCGTACATCGAGCGCGGTGAGAAGGACTCCGAGAACCACCAGCGCGCGGACGTCCCCGAGGACCTCGCTCCCGACGAGCTGTCCATCGAACTGGCGGAGGAGCTGCTCGCCAAGCCGAGCGGCGACTTCGAGCTGGGCGCCGACCCCGAGTCCGGCCACCAGATCATCGCCAGGGACGGCCGCTACGGCCCGTACGTCACCGAGGTGCTCCCCGAGGGCACCCCGAAGACCGGCAAGAACGCCGTCAAGCCGCGTACGGCCTCGCTGTTCAAGTCGATGACCCTGGACACGGTCACCCTGGCCGACGCGCTCAAGCTGATGTCCCTGCCCAGAGTCGTCGGCAAGGACGCCGAAGGCGTGGAGATCACCGCGCAGAACGGCCGCTACGGCCCGTACCTGAAGAAGGGCACGGACTCGCGGTCCCTGCAGACCGAGGACCAGCTCTTCACGATCACCCTCGAAGAGGCGCTGGAGATCTACTCCCAGCCCAAGCAGCGCGGCCGGGCCGCCGCCAAGCCGCCGCTGAAGGAACTGGGCACCGACCCGGTCAGCGGAAAGCCGGTCGTCGTCAAGGACGGCCGCTTCGGGCCGTACGTCACCGACGGGGAGAGCAACGCGACCCTGCGCTCCGGTGACAGCGTCGAGGACATCACCCCGGAGCGCGGCTACGAGCTGCTCGCCGAGAAGCGCGCCAAGTCGCCCGCCAAGAAGACCGCGAAGAAGGCACCGGCGAAGAAGGCCCCCGCCAAGAAGGCGGCCACGACGAAGACCGCCGCCGCCAAGAAGACGACGGCCGCCAAGACGACCACCGCGAAGAAGACGGCCGCCAAGAAGGCTCCGGCCAAGAAGGCGACCGCTTCGAGTTCGAGGGTCACAGGTGGCACAAGCGACGAGTGAGTGATCTTCACTTCGTCTGCACGCGAGCTTCGTTAAATAACCGCCCCGACACCATCAGGTGTCGGGGCGGTCGCGCGTACGGACGGCAACTTCGGGCTGTCGGTGGCTGCCGATAGGCTGAAAGCATGACGCCAGCAGAGCAGCCAACGGCCATTCCCCAGGCCCCCGACGACGCGTTGGTCGCGGACTCCCGCGAACGCGCCGTCCGCGCCCTGCTGCGCCAGCCCCAGCTGAAGCGGCTGTGGAGCGCGCAGCTGGTGGGCGGCGTCGGTGACGCGCTCGCACTGCTGGTGCTGGTGGTGCTCGCCCTCCAGGCGGCCATCGCCGAGGGCTCGTTCGGCGGCGGCTACCGGGGCGTGGCCCTCGCCGTGACCGCCGTCTTCGGGGCACGAGTTCTGGCCACGCTGCTCTTCGGCGCCGTCCTGCTCGGCCCGCTCACGTCGCTCACCTCCCAGGAAGGCCCGCTCGACCGCCGCTGGACCATGGTCGGCGCCGACGGACTGCGCGCCGTCCTGCTGATCATCGCGCCCCTGTGGATCGACTGGACGCCGGAGAACGCCCTGGCCGTCCTCCTGGTCACCGCCTTCGTCAGTGGCGTCGCCGAGCGCTTCTGGACGGTGTGCCGGGAGAGCGCGGCGCCCGCCCTGCTGCCCACGCCTCCCCCGGAGGGGGCGACGGTCCGCCCGCTGCCGGACCACATGGACGCCCTGCGGCGCCTGTCCCTGCGTACGACCTTCGTCGCGCTGCCCCTCGCGGGGGCCGCCCTCGTCGCCGCCGGGCTGGTCAACAACCTGCTGGGCACCGGCGTCGAGTGGTTCGGCCTGCACCAGGGGGCTTTCGCGTCGTACGTCGCGGCCGGGCTGTTCGCGGCCTCGCTGTCCGTGCTCACCGCCCTCGAACTACCCGACGTACGCACCCCGCGCGCGCGGTCACCGCTCGAAGGCCTGCGCCGCCCCAAGTCCGGCACGGTCGCCGAGACGGGCCGTACGGGCGCGATCCCGCTGCTCGTCCTGGCCTGCGCGGCCGTGGCCGGCGCGGTCGCGGCGGCTGTCTCCGTGGCTGTTCTGCACGCCAAGGACCTGGGCGGTGGCCCGGTGACGTACGGACTGCTGGTCCTCGCGCTGACCGGCGGCACGGTCGTCGGCATCCGTACGGCACCGAAGGTGCTGGTGTCGCTGTCGCGGCGTCGGCTGCTCGCGCTGGCCCTCGCCTTCACCGGGGTCGCGCTGCTCGCCGCCGGGCTGGTCCCGGACGTGACGACGGTGCTGCTGATCGTCGGCTTCGCGGGCATCGGCGCGGGCGTCGCCGCCAACACCGGGCACACGCTGCTCGACCAGGAGACCGAGGACCAGCGGCGGGCCCGGCTGACGGAGCATCTGCACGCGGTCGTACGGGTGTCCGTGGCGCTGGCCGCGCTGATCGCGCCCCTGGTGGCCGCCCTCATCGGGCCGCACCGCCTGGAGAGCGGCAAGTTCGTGTTCGCGCACGGTGGTGCTGCGTTCACGCTGATGCTGGTGGGCGCGCTGCTGCTGCCGGTGGCCGCGCTGGTCCTGGCCAAGGTCGACGACCGGTCCGGCGTACCGCTGCGGCACGATCTGCTGGACGCGGTGCGCGGCGGCGACGACCCCGTACAGGCACCCGCTTCGAACGGTTTCTTCATCGCTCTGGAGGGCGGGGACGGGGCCGGCAAGTCCACGCAGTCGAGGGCGCTCGCCGAGTGGATGAGGGCCAAGGGCCACGAGGTCGTGGTCACGCGCGAGCCGGGGGCGACCCCGGTGGGCAAGCGGCTGCGTTCGATATTGCTGGATGTGTCGAGTGCCGGGCTGTCGCACCGCGCGGAGGCGCTGCTGTACGCGGCGGACCGCGCGGAGCACGTCGACACGGTCGTACGGCCCGCCCTGGACCGGGGCGCGGTCGTCATCTCCGACCGGTACATCGACTCCTCGGTGGCCTACCAGGGCGCGGGCCGGGACCTCTCCCCGACGGAGATCGCGCGGATCTCGCGCTGGGCGACCGACGGACTGGTGCCTCACCTGACCGTCCTGCTGGACGTCTCCCCGGAGGCCGCGCGGGAGCGGTTCACGGAGGCGCCGGACCGGCTGGAGTCGGAACCGGCCGAGTTCCACGAGCGCGTGCGGTCCGGTTTCCTCACGCTGGCCGCCGCCGACCCGGGCCGCTATCTGGTCGTGGACGCGGCCCAGGAGCCCGAGGCCGTCACGACGGTCGTCCGCCACCGGCTCGACCTGATGCTGCCCCTCTCCGAGGCCGAGGTGAAGGCCCAGGAGGAGGCGCGCAAGGCGGCCGAGGAGGAGGCCAGGCGCAAGGCCGAGGAAGAGGCCGCGCGCAAGGCCGAGGAGGAGCGCGTCGAGCGCGAGCGTCAGGAGACGCTGGCCCGGCTGCGTGCCGAGGAGGAGGAGCGCAAGCGCCGCGAACTGGAGGAGGCGCAGCGCCGCGAGGCCGAACGCCAGGCGGAGGAGGCCCGGCAGCGGGCCGAGGACGCGCGCCGCCGCGCCGAGGAGGAGCGGGCGCGGCTGCTGGCGGAGGAGAAGTCCCGCGCCGAGGCCGAGGCCCGCCGCAAGGCCGACGAGGACCGCCGGCGCAAGCAGGCAGAGGACGAGGCGAGGCTCCGCGCGGAGGCGGAGGAACGGCGGCTGGAGAAGCAGCGGAAGGCCGAGGAGGCGCTGGTTCGGGCGGAGGCTGAGCGGAGGCAGGCTGCGGAGGCGGCGGCTTCGGCTGCGGCTGCTGCCGCGGCTGAGGCGGCTGCTTCGGCGTCTGCGGGTGCTGGTTCGAGTTCGGGCACGGGTGCCGGTGCGGGCAAGGGCGCGGCTGGGGCTTCGGGTTCGGATTCTGGGTCGCGTTCCAGTGAGGCGGGTGGCGGACAGTCACGCGGTTCCGATTCGGAGGTGACGGCCAAGCTTCAGAAGCCGCCGGTGCCTTCTGGGGCTGCGGACGAGACGGCCGTGCTGCGGCCGGTTCCTCCGGGGGCCGCCGATGAGACGGCTGTGCTGCCTCCTGTGGTGCCGGGTGCGGCGGACGAGACCGCGGTGTTGCCGCCGGTTCCCTCGGGGCCGGCTGACGAGACGGCTGTGCTGCCGCCCGTGGTGCCGGGTGCGGCCGATGAGACGGCTGTGCTGCCTCCCGTACGGGAGGACAGTGCGGGTCGGCGGGACGGTGCGCCCACGGATCGGGTGCCGCCCGGGTTCTTCCGGGACGAGCGTGCGGACGGGCAGTCCGGGTCCGGGGCCGGTGAGGACCGTACGCGGGAGCTGCCCCAGCTCGATGCCGACGGTGCCCCGCGTCGCCGTCCGCGCTCCGACTGGGCGGAGGAGACTCCGCTGGACGATCTGCCGACGCTGGCCGACGAGCTGCTCGGGCCGCGCGAGGACGACGACCGGGACGAGGGGCGGGGGCGGGGCGGGCGGCGCCGCTGAGGGCTCGTGTCCGTTGCTCGTGGCCCGTCGCCGGTGGCCTGTTCCTGGTGGTCACTTGTCTGTGGCGCCCGTTGTCAGTGGTGACCCGCACAATGGACTGCGCAGGGCGGGCCGTACGAAAACGGCCTGCCGAGGCGGCATGACGTATACGGCGTGACGGAAGGGCGGTGCTCCCATGCCGGTGTGGGACGACCTGGTGGGTCAGGAGAAGGTGAGCGCGCAGCTGGAGGCGGCCGCGCGGGATGCCGACGCCCTGGTCACCGCCGTCGCCGCGAGAGAGCCGGTGCCCGAGGCGTCGAAGATGACGCACGCCTGGCTCTTCACCGGCCCGCCCGGCTCGGGCCGGTCCACGGCGGCCCGTGCCTTTGCCGCCGCACTCCAGTGCGTGAGCCCCGACCGGGCCCTCGGCGGAGTCCCCGGCTGCGGATTCTGCGACGGCTGTCATACGAGCATGGTCGGTACGCATTCCGACGTGCAGATCGTCCGTACCGATCTGCTCTCCATCGGCGTCAAGGAGACCCGCGACCTGGTCCGGCGGGCCCAGCTGTCACCGGCCGTCGGGCGCTGGCAGGTCATCGTCCTGGAGGACGCGGACCGCCTCACGGAGGGCGCGGGCAACGTCCTGCTCAAGGCCGTCGAGGAGCCCGCGCCGCGCACGGTGTGGCTGCTCTGCGCCCCGTCCATCGAGGACGTACTGCCCACCATCCGCTCCCGCTGCCGTCTTCTCACGCTGCGCACCCCGCCGGTGGAGGCGGTGGCCGACATCCTCATCCGCCGGGACGGTATCGAGCCGAACGTCGCGCACACCGTCGCCCGGGCGACCCAGGGCCACATCGGGCGTGCCCGGCGGCTGGCGACGGACGCGCGGGCCCGCGAGCGCCGGGCCGCCGTACTGAAGCTGCCGCTGCGCGTCGAGGACGTCGGCGGCTGCCTGAAAGCGGCCCAGGAGCTGATCGACTCGGCGTCCGAGGACGCCAAGCAGCTTGCCGAGGGCGTCGATGTGAAGGAGACGGAGGATCTGAAGCAGGCGATGGGCGCGGGCCAGGGCGGCCGGATGCCGCGTGGCACGGCGGGCGTGATGAAGGAGCTGGAGGACCGGCAGAAGCGCCGGAGAACGCGTACGCAGCGCGACACCCTCGACCTCGCCCTGATCGACCTCACCGGCTTCTACCGCGACGTCCTCGCCCTCCAGCTCGGCTCCCGGCTGGCGATCGCCAACATGGAGGCCGAGGACACCCTGGAACGCCTGGCCCGCGCCGGCTCACCCGAGTCGACGCTCCGCCGCATCGACGCGATCGCCGCGTGCCGCGAGGCCCTGGACCGGAACGTGGCTCCGCTGCTGGCTGTGGAGGCGATGACGCTGGCGCTGAGAGCGGGCTGACGGCCAGCGGGCTGACGGTCGCTGGTTCACCGGCTCGTGGCCGCAGCCACTGGCCATTGGCCACTGGTCGGCAGCCGTAACTCGTATGAGTCATATCGCGGACGGAGAGTATCTGTCCGGCTCCCCAGGGTTACGCTCGGTGAATGCAAATGAGGCGCATCCCTCGTCAGACCTGGACCCTGCTCGCGGTCGCCACGCTGCTCGTCTCCGCCTGTTCCACGGGGAGTTCGACGAGTGCGGCGAGTTCGTCGGCGGACACCGGGGCGGCCGGTCTCGCGCCGTACTACGGGCAGAAGCTGAGCTGGCGGGCGTGCGGTGTCCCCGGATTCCAGTGCGCCACGATGAAGGCACCCCTCGACTACGCGGCGCCGTCCGAGGGGGACGTCAAGCTCGCTGTCTCCCGCAAGAAGGCCACGGGGCCGGGCAAGTCGCTCGGCTCCCTGCTGGTCAACCCGGGCGGGCCTGGCGGTTCGGCGGTCGGGTACGTGCAGTCGTACGCGGGTATCGGCTACCCCGCCGAGGTCCGAGCGCGCTACGACATGGTCGCGGTCGACCCGCGCGGGGTGGCACGCAGCGAGCCGGTCGAGTGCCTGGACGGTCGCGAGATGGACGCGTACACGCAGACGGACGCGACGCCCGACAACGTCCGGGAGACGGACGAACTGGTCGGCGCGTACAAGGAGTTCGCCGAGGGCTGCGGCAGCAGTTCGCCCGATCTGCTGCGGCATGTGTCCACGGTGGAGGCGGCCCGAGACATGGACATCCTGCGGGCGGTGCTCGGCGACGAACGGCTGACGTACGTGGGGGCGTCGTACGGGACGTTCCTCGGGGCGACGTACGCGGGTCTCTTCCCGAAGCGCGTGGGCCGGCTGGTCCTGGACGGCGCGATGGACCCCTCCCTGTCCGCGAGCCGGCTGAGCCTCGGGCAGACGGCGGGGTTCGAGACGGCGTTCGACGCGTTCGCGAAGGACTGCGTACGGCAGACGGACTGCCCGCTCGGTACGGAGGAGGGCGAGGTCGGCACCAACCTGAAGGCGTTCTTCCGTCGCCTCGACGCGTCGCCGATCCCGACGGGCGACGCGGACGGCCGCCGGCTGGGCGAGGCCCTCGCCACGACCGGCGTGATCGCCGCGATGTACGACGAGAGCAACTGGCCGCGACTGCGCGAGGCGCTGACCTCGGCGATGCGCGACAAGGACGGCGCGGGCCTGCTGCTCCTCGCCGACAGCTACTACGAGCGTGACGCCGACGGCCGCTACTCGAACCTGATGTTCGCCAACGCGGCCGTGAACTGCCTCGACCTCCCGGCGGCGTACGCCACCCCCGACCAGGTACGCGCTGCGCTCCCGTCGTTCGAGAAGGCGTCCCCGGTCTTCGGCGAGGCGATGGCCTGGGCCTCCCTGAACTGCGCGTACTGGCCGGTCCGGCCGACGGGCGAGCCGCATCGCATCGAGGCGAAGGGCGCGGCCCCGATCGTGGTGGTCGGCACGACCCGCGACCCGGCGACCCCGTACCCCTGGGCCCAGTCCCTGGCCCGCCAGCTCTCCTCGGCCCGCCTCCTGACCTACGAGGGCGACGGCCACACGGCGTACGGTCGGGGCAGCGACTGCATCGACGACACGATCAACGCGTATCTGCTGCGGGGGACGCCTCCGACGGAGGGCAAGCGCTGTTCGTAGCGGAGCGGCGGGGCGGGGCGGACGTCGGCGCTGAGGCCTCCTCTGAGGCCTCAGGGGGGTGTGCGGAGCACCCCTGGAAACTGTGTAGACTTACCGACGTTGCTGATCGCACCATAGTGTGGACAGCGCGCCGCCTTAGCTCAGATGGCCAGAGCAACGCACTCGTAATGCGTAGGTCTCGGGTTCGAATCCCGAAGGCGGCTCTGTGGAAGCCTCAGGACTCACTCGCCGTGACCTGGGGCTTTTGCTTTTCCTTGATCGACTCACGGTCTATACCACCGCCCTGGCGGCCCCCAACTATGGCCGGATGGGAACGTCGTGGGAACGGAGCCGCAGCCGGACCGTTCCCAGGGCGCTACGCCGCCACAGGTTCGCCTCCGTCGTCGTCATCTTCCGCCTCCTGCTCGGTTGAGTCCGGACGGTCGTTCGCTTCCTCGTGCTGCTTCTTCTTTCTGATCTTCTCCATGGCCTTGGCGACCAGGTCGACCGATGCCTCCGCTGCCGCCTCTTCCAGGCCCGGCATGATCGACGTGTAGGTGTCCATCGTCATCCGCAGCGACGAATGGCCGAGCATGGCCTGGATGACCTTGGGGGCCACGCCGGCGGCGAACGCCTGCGAGCCGGCGCCGTGTCGCCCGTCATGCAACCGGACCGGCGGCAGGCCAGACTGCCCCACCAGCCGGTCCCAGCGGTCGGAGAAGACCTGCGGGTGGTACTGCTCGCCGTTCTCCCGAGTGAAGACCCGGTTGCCGCTGTTGACCCAGGCTCCCTCCCGTTGCCATTCCTCCCGCTCGGCGTGCTGTTTCTTGCACCACGCCTTCAGCAGTGCCACCGACTGGGCGTCGAGCTTGACGTCGCGGACGCTGTCCGCCTTCGGTGTGGCGCCGTGGACCTCGTAGGAGACGGTGACCAATTGCTCTGTGACGTGCAGTAGGCCGCGGTCGAGGTTGAGTTCGTCCCAGGTGATAGCCGCAGCCTCGCCTCGGCGCAGGCCCCGGAAGACGATGAGGTGCCACAGTGGGAACAGGCGGTCGGTGCTGACGAAGTCCAGGAACTCCGCTGTCTGTTCGGTGGTCCACACCATGACTGGCGACGGCTTCTTGCCGGTCCGCTTCCAGCGGGCGATCCGCTCTGGCGTCCACACCAGGCCCTTGGGCTTCGTGACCTTGGGCAGGGTCACGAAGGTGGCGTAGTTCTTGGCGATCAGCTCCTCTTCCATCGCGTCATTCAGGGCGGAGGACAAGGTGGCGTTGATGCTTCGCATGGTCGCCGGGCCGGTGACCCGCTTCAGGTTCTTGCGCTCGGCCGTGTAGAGGTCCCGGGCCGCCGTCCACGCGGCGCGCTTGGACGCCCGCTCCTCCAGCGGAGCGGCCCGCCAGGCGGCATTCGCCGCGTCAGCCTGCTGCTTCAGCTCGTCGACGTGCTTGCGGTGCTCGACGCGGCGCTCGTTGTCCCGGACGATCCACTCATACATCGCCTGGATATTGCCCACGCGCAGCTGCCGCAGCTGCAGCTTGCCCAGGTGTGGGATGAAGTACAGCTCGATGTCGCGCTCGTACTCGTGTGCTGTGGTGACGGCCAGGTCCAGTTTCTTCGTGGCAACCCAGCGGCGCAGGTATTGCTCGATGGTCTCCTTGCTGAGGACGTTGATTCCGTCCTGGGCGGCCTTCCACACTTTCGTGGCGGCCTCGGCGGCGTCTTCCTTGGTGCGGAAGCCGCCCTTCTTCGCGCGAGGCCGGCGTGACCCGTCGGGGTTGGGCGGCAGCTCCAGCGAGTAGTACCAGGAGCCGTGCGCTCGCTGTTTGAGCTTGGGGCAGGTCTTCTCCAGGTGGCCGATCTTCTGGTTGCCGTCATCGTCCAGGACGGGTTTGCCGTCCTCGCTCACCAGAGGTCCCTTGCAGGCGCATCTTTTGTACGTCTTGTCTTCGAACATCTCCCCCACCCCTACGCTCAGTTGTCACTGTGGCCACACATTCTTCCCTAGCGTTGCCTGCTTGTACTCCCTGATATCGAGGCGCCGCGTGTATGGTGTGGCACATGTTGGCGCGGGGGAGATCGCGACAATGAGATGACGACTAGGACGAGCATTCTGGCCGCCGATCAGCGCGGAATGAGCCTGGACGAGGTCCTGGCACTGCCCGCGACGGTCAATGTAGTGACCGCGGCCCGCGCACTGGGTATCGGGCACAACAAAGCGTACGAACTGATCAAGGCCGGTCAGTTCCCTGTGCGGACGCTCACGATGGGGAGCACAATCCGTATCCCGACGGCTTCCCTATGGGAGGCGCTTGGGATCACTTCGCTGCGTCAGGGACCTGCGCGGGCGGCTGGATGAGTGGGGGAACGGTGGCATGCCGCGTTTGTACGGCTTCGACAACCAGGCTCTGACGCGTGTTCGCGCGGAGGAGCGGCAAGTTGTGCGTGAGGCCGTCGGCCGTATCCGGGCCGGACAGTCTCAGGCTGAGGTTGCGGCCTGGATGACGGCCGAGGGCCATCGGGGCACTATGGGCGGCGAGTGGACCTCCATGAAGCTCGGCCGCCTGCTGGACAATCCGTCGATCGCCGGACTGGAACGGGACCCCGAGACCGGCGAACTACGCGACACGGGCCGGGATGCGCTGATTACACCGGATGAGTTCCGGTGGCTGCAGCAGCGCCCCGGCCGGCCGGGCAGCGTGCGAAGTGATCAGGATCGTGCACCTGACAGGGAGTACCTGCTGGCGGGCGGGCTGAGCGAGTGCGGACTGTGCGGACAGCGGATGGCGGGCGCCCGCACCGGCGCTGGGACGCCGTCCTACCGCTGTCAGACCAACTTTGAGGGCCGTGGAGGGTGTGGCAAGGTCCGCATCACCGCGTCACTGTTCGAGGACCATGTTGCTGAGCACGTCCTCGGTGAGCTGCTCCGTCCGGGCGCCGTCGCCGCGCTGGAAGCGGCTCGCGCGCGCATGGCTGTCGAAGCCGACCAGGTGCGCGCGCGGATCGCCGAACTGGAGAAGTCACGGACCGAGCTTGCCGAGCCGTATGCGAAGGGCGAGCTGGCGCGGAGCACGCTCGTCGCCACGGACCGGGCCATCGGGCAGGGCCTGAGGGAGAGCCGGGCGCGGCTGCGGTTCCTGGAGCAGGCCGTGGATGTGCCGCTGGGCGGGGTCGAGGACCTTGCGCGCTGGTGGGAGCACGCACCGCACCGTTCGAAACGGGCCCTGGTGGTGCTGCTGGTAGACAAGATCCAGGTTCACCCGGCGCGGGCGCGCGGGGTACGGGATGTGGACGACCGGGTCACGCTGACCTGGCGCACCCCTGTCGCCTCATAGCCGGGGTGCGCCGGGTGTGTCAGTCCTGCAGGTTGTGGTCGGGGGACGTCGCCCACCAGTAGATGACCGCGTTGAGGGTTCGCGCGCCAAGCTTCTTGCGGAGCTGCCCCAGTTGTTCGTTGATCCAGGCCGGGCCGATCCCGAGGTTCTTCGCAGCCTGTGCCTGTGTGCGCCCCAGGCACAGTTCTCGCAGGATCGCCCGCTGGGTGGCTGAGGTGACAATGTCTTTGTCGTCGCCGGGGCCGGGGCCCAACCAGGGGTCGGCACGCTCCCAGAACAGGTCGAATATCGCGATGGCATGCGCGACCACCAGCGGGTCGGAGACCATGACCGCTTCGTCCGGGTGCGGCTCAGGGACGGTGTGCACGGGTATGAAGGCCACGCGGCGGTCAAAGATGATGGCGCGGGGGAAGCGGCCGTTGAAGGTGCGGATCTTGCCGCCGGCGGTGGTCATGGAGTTCGCCCAGTCACCGACGGTGGCGACGCGGCGCACCGAACTGTGATACAGCGTCCGCATGGATAAGCCCTGTTGCAGGGCCCTGCGGTCGCGTTCGTAGGAAAACGATAGGTCCTCGGGAGTGCGGTTGCCGGGCTGCGCGGAGATGATTTCGGTGCGGGCGCCGGCGTGCTCGCGGGCGATGTGCTCGTTGATCAGCTGGCGGCCTCGCAGGCGCTGGATCGACTCGTGCGGCGGCCTCACCGCCATGTATTGGTCCCGGACAGTTGCCAGGAATCCGGGCAGCGCACCCGTGAAGGTGCTCAACTGCTCCACTCGGGTGTGGAGTTGCCGAGTCATCTCCACGGTCGGATACCTGGGGTCAATGGCGGTGTAAGTGTCGTTGCCGCGGGGGTTGTCGATGACGAGTCCAGCGGTCAGCAGATCAGCGAGCCCGGGAGTCCCGGCGGGGACGGAAATGCCCTCCAGTATCTGCTGGTAGACGCGGGCGGTCTGATCGGACAGATCCGGCAGGTCGGGTACTTGTGGCACCTAACATCCCCTGAATTGTGGGTCTCGTGAAAGTACGGTAACGCTTTTGGTTGATCTTCATGCAGTTCCATTACAAGGTGTTGGTTGACGGGCACATGCTAGTTATCGGTGGGGGTTGGCTGGCTGTTGCCGCGCCCCATGTCAGCCCGTCGCCATCATGCGAACACGACAGGGGAACTTGTGGCTATTAATCGTGTTATCCGGATCACTTCGGCTGTCGTGCTTGCCATTTTGGCCGCCTTCGTTGGGATAAGTCCAGGGCATATGACGCTGGGTGGCGCTGAGGCCACGGACACTACTTGGATGGTTCCCGTCGTCAGTGGCGGCGCGAGCGGCGAGGTCGAGGACGTCGACGACACCACCTGGTAGTCCGCCGGGGGTGCCCGGAGGTAGGGCGGGCGCCCGGGGGGACGCCTGTGAGCGGAACGTGATTGTGCTCGACGGCGGGGGGTCCGCCAATGGGAGGGAAAGTCCGGTGGCGATTGATCCGGCGCGCATTCAGAGTCGGATGGCGGAGGCCGAGTTATCCGGGCGCCCTGTTCTGGGTGCCCGGGAGGCGGAGGCGGCATTGCGCGCGCTGGCCGTGGTGGTTGGCGAGGATCTACGGTGCGTCGCGAAAGAGGGGGCTTCGCAGCCGCATGGCCCCGCAGTGGCGATGGTGCACGCTTGCTGAACAACCTCACGTGTACACAGGCGGGCATCCATCGGTGCCCGCCTCTGCGTATGCCCTGACCTGCAAAAATTGCCCTGGAAAATCTGGCCCCAGGCCGAAAGTGCAGCTAAAATAAGAGGACGAGACGGGGGAAGTACCCCCCGGCCACGGCCTCTTGGAGCGAGCTATGACGATCACGACCCTCCCCATCGACCAGATCCACCGCAACGAGCGCCAGCCGCGCGAGTTCTTCGAGTCGGGCGCCCTGCAGGAACTCGCTGACTCCATCAAGCGGTTCGGCCTCATGCAGCCGATCGAGGTCCGCAAGGACGAGGAGGCCGGCGGCTACGAGATCGTCGCGGGCGAACGCCGTTGGCGCGCCCACCAACTCGCCGAGTTGACCGAGATCAAATGCATCGTCACCGACGACGACCTGAGCGTCCTGGAGCGTTTCAAGCGGTCGGTCGCGGAGAACATCAACCGCGCCGACATGACGCCGATGGAGGAGGCCAAGGCGTTTCGTCGGATCCTCGACGAGCAGGACGGCGTCGAAGGCAAGGACGTCGCCAAGGAGTTCGGCAAGTCCCCGCAGTACGTGATGCTCCGCCTGGCGCTGCTGAACTTGGTCGAGGAAGTGCAGCAGCATGTCAACTCCGGGGCGATCGGCACCCAGGCCGCCGTGCAGATCGCGGCGCTGACGCCAGGCAACCAGGCCGCGGTCATGAAGAAGTGGGCCAAGGGTGCCTTCGCCGGCGACAACGAGCTGGTGCACTTCGCGTACGCGCTCAAGCAGCAGCAGGGCCAGGTCGTCGCCATGATCATGGAGGAGATGACGCCTGAGGAGCGCGAGGAGCGACAGCGTGACCGTACCAAGACCCGCTCGAACATCGACCGGATCGAGCAGGTACGGGTCCTGGTGGACGAGTTGGCGAAGGCGGATCCGATGAAGCTGGCCCTGGCCCTGGAGGGTGAGGTCGGCAAGCGCCTCGACCAGATGGACCGCGTTGCCGACGCGTTCGCCAAGGCGCGGTTCAACATGCGGCAGGCCAAGGCGCACGCCGAGGCCCGTGAGATTGCCCGCCTGAACCCCGACGCCGAACACGAAAGCCTCGCCGCTCAGGCCAAGCCCAAGGCCCCCGGTGAGCCGCAGGCCCCGGTCGAGCCGGCCGCCCAGGCTGAAGTCGTCGCGCCCAAGTCGAAGGCCCCGGCCAAACCGCAGGTGACGGCCCGGCGCAAGGCCCCGGCCAAGCCCAAGGCTCCGGTCAAGCGCGCTGCCTCCGCTGCAGTCTGATCAGAAGCGGCCCGTCCCCGCCCGGGGACGGGCCGCGACTTGCCCCAGCCACCGAAAGGAAACCCTGTGAGCGACGCCCCCGGCCGCCCCAATTGGCAGCTCATGACGCCACAAGACTTCGGCGTCAGAGCCAAGACCAATCAGGGCGCGCTGTTCCTCGTCGACGAACTCGACGCCGAGTACCCACAGCGCGCAGTCGAGGCTGACGGTACCGTCCACGCGGCCCGGTATGTCGAGGACCGCAACCACTTCACAACGAAGTGCGCCGAACACTCGGCTCCGGTCATCGATCGGCTGGAGTACAGCCGCGACCGCAAAGTCACCTGCCGAAACTGCGCCCAATAGATGTGCCACAACATTCCACCGTGGTACGTTCTGTTCGCTGACCGGGAACGGCTGCAGTCGCGGAACCGGCCTGTCAGCACTGCCGTGGCATGCGGCATCCCCCAACGGTGTCTGGCGGGTGGCAACTCCCCCGCGCCCTACCCGCCAGGCACTGGCACCGCCCATGCGGCGCCGCACGGGGACGCCGCCCCACGCGCCCGCGAATGGACCCGCCCACGCCATCAGGTGGGGCGGGTCCCCGCGTACCCAGGAGAAACCTTGTGACCGAGACCTACCGCTCTGACCATGCCGCCGACCCCGAGCTGTTCGAACAGCTCATGAGGGAACGCTACGGGCCGCTGAGAAAGGTCATGGCCGAACGCAATCAACCCGGCCCCCCTGACCCTGTCCGGAGACCCCAGATGTCGCCCGCCTACCAGTCCAGCCCCGACCCGGACGCGGCCGAGCACTACGCCGAACTCAAAGACGCCGTTGCCGAGGTCGACAGCCGGTCCCGCGCCGAATTGCTCGCACCGGAGCGCACCCCGCCAGGCCCTGGCTGGACCTGGTGCAATTCGTGCCCAGGCTGGTGCACACCGCAGGGCATCTGCGGCTGCAATAACCGGTAGGCGAGAGGCGTTGCGCTACTTCCACGGTGGTGTCCCCGGGCTCGACCCCGGGGACCTCATCACCCCCATCTCTCCGCACGTCGTCGACGGCTGCAAGGTCGGCGAGCCGGAGGACTCCGCTGAGGACCCCTTCCCCACCTGGTGCGTGCCCGCCGCCCGTGTCGCCTCCGTCTACACACGTGCCGTGCAGCTCACGCGCAGCCAGCGACGCTCCCTGCTGCGAAGCTGGACCGCGGCCGACATGGCGCGCGGCCGGTGAGCCTGGCCCGCCCAGAGAGCGATCGGCCCACCGTGGAGCAGATGCGGCACCTGATCGGCCACACCGAATACCGGCCCCTCGGAGCGGCCGAGGCGGCACGGCTCCGTGCCGGCGTAGAGCACCTGATCGCCAGCCAAGCCGGGCAGGCCGCCCAGGTCACCCGGCTTGCCCGCCTGCTCGCAGCTGGTTCCCGCCCTGCCCTCGACGTGCACTGCCCCACCTGTGAAGCGCCCGCCGGCGCCCCGTGCGTCAACCGCTTCGGGCAGCCCACCTCCGCGCCGCACAGCCTTCGCCTTGCATCCGCCGCTCTCCCCGTCGACGACTGGAACACCCCATGAGCACGTCCCCCTTCGAGGAACTGCGGGCCGACGACAAGGGCACCGGGGGTATACCCGTCGAGCCTCATGAGGTCCTCGGCGTGGCGCAGCCGATCATGCGGCGCCAGGCCGAGGAGCGCGAACAGGCCCTCGGCGGCGTCCTGCGCGAACGCAACCACCTTGCCGCCTGGCTCGCCGCCCTCCACCCCAGCGTGCTTTCGGCCGCGCCCGACATCGGCGACGGCTGGTACCGGCTGTTCCTACGTGCAGGGGGCTGGCAGTTCACCTGGTCCATCCGGCCCCCCGACCTATCGTTGTTCGATCACGTCAGGCGGGTTCCCGCCGGCGATGCCCGGGCCCGTTTCGACGGGCACACCATCGACCAGAAGTACCTGCGCATCCGCAGCCACACCGCAGTGCTGTGCCTGTCGGACGACGCTGCCATCTGACACGCTCAGCACCACCGCCAGCGTCAACCGACGCTGCTGGCAGAGCTGTTGCTGGTGCGGACCTCCAACAGCACCGCTACGGTAGGCAAAACAACCGAACAACAGTGCGGCCCTCGGAGGTGCGGTAACACCAGCCGAGGGCCTAAGCAGCAGGAGAGAGAGCTCCCGTGCCTGATCCGCACCGTATCGCGCCCGCATCTGCCAGCCGCACCAGGCTGACCAGAGTGCTGGTCACCAGCGTCTTCCTCGTGGCGGTCGCCGCGTTCGAATCCGTGGGCTTCAGCCTGTCGTACGAGGCGCTGCACCGCGTCGCCGTCGACAACGCCGTTCCTGAGCACTCCGCATGGATGTTTCCCGTCCTCGTCGACGGCGGCATCGTCCTGGGCTCCGTCGGCGTCATCCGCGCCCTGGCAAGCCATCGCTCCACCAGGCCGTACTGGACCGTGACGGTCGGCTTCACCCTGGTCAGCTGGGCCTTCAACGTCTCCAACGCGCCGCGTACCGCCGGAGGTTGGGCCGTTGCCACCGTCGCGCCGCTCGCACAGCTCGTCGCCCTGGAGATGGGCATGCAGGAACTGCGTGCGCTGCTGCTGCCGCAACCCGAGGCCGCACCGCAGCACGCACCAGCACCGCAAGCAGCACCCGAGGAGGCGCCAGAATCCGATGCCGCCACCACCGGTCAGCACATCGAACAGCCGACCGACGGCGAACAGCAGCAGGAGCAGCAGGAGGCGTCTGCCGACGACGACGCCCAGCAGCGCCAACAGCGGCAGCGGCCCCCGCTGCAGCCGGATACCACCATGCCCTGGGCGGCGCTGTACGAGGCGTGCAGCACCGAGGAGCAGCGGATTGCCCTGACCCGCAATGCGCTGCCAGACCGGCCCAAGCTGACAGCACCCCAGTGGGCGACGGACATCGGCAAGGGCGAGACAAGGGCACGGGATCTGTTGCGCGCGGCCCGCAAGCCGCCGCCCGCCGATGCCGAAGGGCAGGAGCAGTTGGAGCTGCTGAGCGCGTGATCCTCTAATGTGGGCGGGTGTAGGGCGCGGGGGCACGCTCCTACACGAAGGGCTCCTCCTGTGAGTGCTGCGCCCGCCCGCATCCCCGAGTCGCTGCTGCCGCTCGCGGTGCCCATCGACGACCTGACTGGCTATCACCGCAACCCGCGCACCGGCGACATCGACGCCATCGCTGAATCGCTGCGCGTCAACGGCCAGTACAAGGCCATCGTCGTCAACCGTGGCACCCACACCGGCCGTCCCAAAGAGATCCTGGCCGGTAACCACACCTGGATCGCCGCCAAGCAGCTCGGCTGGGACCAGATCGCCGCGACGTGGGTCGACGTCTCCGACGAGGACGCGGCCCGCATCGTCGTCGTCGATAACCGCACCTCCGACCTCGCCGGGTACGACAGCGAGCTGCTGGCCGACATCCTGGAGGACCTGCCCGACCTGGACGGCACCGGATACGACCAGACTGCCCTGGACAAGCTCCTGGACAGCCGGGCCCTGCCCGACACGATCGACCTGCCCTCCGACGGGCAGGGCACCGGGGCCATGGCCAAGCTGGAGTACCTGCAGTGGGGCTACCTGCAGTGGTCTACCACCCGCGTGCAGATCACCGCAGCCGAGGTGGAGACCCTCAACTCCATCTATGAGCGGTACGTCTCCGAGTCCCGCACGGACCTCGGTTTCGGCTGGCACGTGCTGCAGGAAGCCCATGCCGAGACCGCTGAGGTGCCCGGCGGCAGCCAGGACGACCCCGGCACCGGCCAGGCCGAGCCCGCCGACGACGAAGCCGACGAGGACGCATGAGCAGCGAGCCCGGTATCAGCGCCCCCAACAGCAGCGGCCCCACCACTACCTTCTACGAGGCGTACCCGCTGAAAGACCTGCGGCCGGCCGAGTACAACCCGCGGCATCTGTCCGAGGAAGCCTTCGAACGCCTGCAGGCCTCCATCGCCCGTCACGGCGTCGTCAAGCCGGTCATCCTCAACGCCAACGGAACCCTGGTCGCAGGCCACCAGAGAACCAAGGCCATGACCGCGCTGGGGATGACGCATACCCCTGCGGTGATGCTCGGCCAGGTCGTGCGCTTGACCGACGAGATCCAGTTCAACCTCCTGCACAACCGGGTTGAGACCGAGGCGAGCGTCGTATACGCGCAGCCAGGCCCCATCGGCCAGTGGTCGTGGATCCCGTGGCGGACCATCGAAGTGGCCGTCTCCCGCAACAAGCCGTTCCAACAGGGCATTTCCCACATGACCGGCGGCCACGGCGCGTGGGGCAGCGTCGTCGTCGACGACCAGGGGCAGATCGCGCTCAACGCCGAGTACGCGGTGGTCGCCGCCGCGAACCACTTCGACGTACTCGCGTGGACCTGCACATCCCTGGACGCGGCGCAGCTGGTTGCCGACCTCACTGGCGAGTACGGCGTGTACGACTGGTCCGGTCTGGAGGACCAGGCCCCCGTCTACAACCAGCACATCGTGCAGCCCAAGCGGCTGCGTCAGTACACCTCGCTGCGTAAGCAGGGAAAGCTCGCCTACAAGTCGGAGGTGTGGGAGAAGCTGGCGCTGCCCCGGCTGCGCGATCGCCCCGAGACGCGTGTCGTGGACTTCGGTGCAGGGCACGGCGACTACGCCAAGAAGCTGCGCCCCGAGGGCTACGGCATCGACGACTACGAGCCGTACCGCACTACGCCCGGCAAGTACGCCGTGGACATCAAGGGCGTCGTCTCGATGATCCGTACGATCGAGAAGCGGCTGGCCGGGCACGGCTTGTACGAGATGGTGGTCCTCGACTCCGTCATCAACGCCACCACATCGCTGGACTACCAGCACTGGGTGCTGACAACCGTCAACGCGCTGTGCGCCGGCGACGGGACGGTGTGCATCGGCACCCGCAACCTGCTGGTGGAGCAGGCATTCGAGGCCAAGCAGCACTCCACCAGCGCCAACGACTCGACCCGCCTGTCGTTCCTGGACTCCGAGAACGTCGATATGCGATTCATGCAGGGAAAGTGGATGCGGATCCGCTACCACACCCCCGAGTCGCTGACCGAGCTGTTGGAAGCGTACTTCGGGCAGGTGAAGGTCTCCGGTCGCTCCAACGCCACGCTCAGAGCCGTGTGCAGAGCCCCCCTACCGCTTTCCGATCTCGATTACGAGAAAGCCCTCAATGAGGAATTCGATATGCCCTACCCCAACGATTTCCGGCATGGGCGCCATAAGCGACTCGTGGAAATTTTGATAAAATTGGTTAAAGAAAGGAATATCTCCGGGTATTGATCCGGGGTCGTAATTCGAAGGGGAAATGCACGCATGCCGCAGCCGCCCGCAAGGGTCGGAATCACGGCCGCCGCTCCGTACCTGATCATGTGGTTGGCAGGGGTTCGCAACGTGAACCTCGACCGTCACTGTCTGGAAACGTTCGGCTGGTCTGACCGTCACCCCCTCAATCCGAGGACATCCCGCCAAAACGTCACCCTGTCGGCGGAGAACCCGCCGCTGGCCTGGTATCTGTGCGCCTTGCCCCACCCCTGGGACTGGTCGAACAATGCCCACCTGGCTTTCGAGTACGCCCAGGGCCACCGGTGGGAAGGCCCCGCCATGGTGCGCGGCCTGCAGGTGACCCTCGAAAACGCTCGCCCCATCACCGGATGGGGCGAGCACTCGATACCCGCCACCGCCACCCACCGGGCCAACTGGAAGTACCGCACCTGCCGCAACTGGCAGTTCGGATGGTGGCTGCGTACCAACCGAAACGCCCCCGACACACCGCCCCCCAACTGGCAGCCGCCCACCGATCCTGACGCTCCTGAGCAACTGACCTTCCCGTAGGGCAGGCGGCCCGGCGGCGAGGTCAGGTCGCCGGGCCGCAGTGCGATCATGTCTCTCGGCGCGGGGGCGCGCAGCACCGAGAGGAACCCTGCCGGTGGGACGCCCTGACAAGGCCGCGCGCGCCGCCATCGCACGGCGGCGAGCCGACGCCATCGACCTGCACCTGGCCGGCGTGGACTGGCTCACCGTAGGCCGCAAGCTCGCTGCCGACCCCGCCGTCAACTCCGACGGCATCGCCTACCCGCAGGGCTACGGCATCGAGCGGTACACCAAGGGCCAGGAACCCCCCGACGACAAGCAGCTCATCCACGCCGCGTGCAAGGACGTGCGCCTGGCCCTGCAGGAGCGCACCACCGACCTGGAGGTGAAGGTCGAGGAGATGCGCGCGGTCGACAACCTGCGCCTGGACCGCCTGTTCTTCGTCGCCTACCGGCAGGCCGTCAAGGACGGCAACCTCAACGCCATCGACCGCGCGCTGCGCATCCTCGAACGCCGCGCCCGCCTCAACCGCCTCGACAAGGAAGCCCCCTCCAAGGGACTCACACCGGAGACGGCAGACGGCGAGCTGACCGCCGTCGCGCTCGACGAACTCGAAGCCCTCATCGGTATCAGTGAGGAGGCCGCACGTGGTTCCGGCCAGTAGCAGCGAACGCCAAGCTCAGCTGCTGGCCGCCTACCGCACCAAGCCACCCGCGTTGCGCCGCGCCATGGCCGGGAAAGCATCCCCCGAGCTGCGAACCCAACTGGCACGCATCGAACGCCACATAGCCATGGACGCCTCCCCGGGCGCGATGGCCGCGGTCCTCACCGAACGCCGCGAGATGCAGGCCCGCCACCTTCACCTCATCGACCAGGCGTGGATCGACATGGCCGAAGGCCGAGCCGACCGCGTGATGATCACGATGCCGCCGCGGCACGGCAAATCCCGCCGAGCCTCCCGCTGGGCGCCCCTGTGGTACCTGCGCCAGCACCCCGACCGCCGCATCATGATCGCCTCCTACTCCGGTGACCTCGCCGAGGAACACTCCCGCTGGATCCGCGACGCCATCGAAACGTGGGGTGACGAACTCGGCATCCACCTCAACCCGTCCAGCCGCGCGGCGATGCGCTTCGACATCGCCGGCCACCAGGGCGGCCTCGTCGCAGCGGGAATCGGCGGCAGCCTCACCGGCAAGGGCGCCACCATCGCCCTCGTCGACGACCCCGTGCAGGACATGGCGTCCGCCGACTCGCCCAGCATGCGCCGCAAGACATGGGAGTGGTGGCAGTCCGTCCTGCAGACCCGTCTCGAACCCGACGGCGCGATCTGCGTCATCCAGACCCGGTGGAACGAAGACGACCTCGCTGGCCGCATCCTCGCCGACGCGCAGGCCAACGAATGGAAGATCATTGACCTGCCCGCCCTCGCCGACAGCGACGACGACCCCCTCGGCCGAAGGCCCGGCGAGCCGCTGTGGCCCGATCGCTTCGACGCCGAGCACCACGCCACCACCCGCCGCCGCGTCGGCGAACGCGTGTGGGCCGCGCTCTACCAGCAAAAGCCCCGCCCGCCGGAGGGCGGCGTGTGGCAGCGCGCTTGGATCACCAGCCACCGCCTCACCACCGTCGAGTTCGGCGGCCTGGACATGGCCCGCGTCATCGTCGCCGTCGACCCCGCTGGCGGAGAATCCTCCATCGGCGACGAGACGGGCATCATCGGCGCCGCCCGCGGCTACGACGGCCACCTGTACGTGCTTGAGGACCACTCCGGCAGCATGGGGGCCAACGACTGGGGTCGAGCCGCCTGCCAACTCGCCCTCGCTCTCAAGGCAGACGCGATCGTCGTCGAGTCCAACTACGGCGGTGACATGGCCCGCCAGGTCCTCTCTCAGGCATGGGAGCAGCTTCGCCGCGAAGGCGTCACCTCCGGCGCTCTCATGCCCCGCGTCCTCGAAGTCACCGCCAAGGTCGGCAAACGCCTGCGCGCCGAACCCATCGCCCAGCTCTACGAGCAGGGCCTCGTCCACCATGTCGGCGCCCACGTCGCCCTGGAGGACCAGATGGTCACCTGGGTCGTCGGCATGGACAGCCCTGACCGCATGGACGCCGCGGTCCACGGACTGACGGAACTCGCCGACCCCGACCAGCTCGCCGCCGTCGCCGGACACATCCACGATGACCGCCTCGGCGGACGCCGATGACCCACCGGAAACGGCCCCATATAGGCCAACGGCCCAACCAGGGCGCCCAATCGGCCCCGGCTGATAGCCTTCCGAGCCATGTCGATCAGGGGGAAAGTGGCCGTCGCGGCCGTCATCTGCGCGGCCGTCGTCGCCAGCGTGATCCTGCTGTGGCCCGCCTCGCCTTCAGCGCCCGTAGAGCCCACCTCGGAGCAGATCAAAGCCTCCGCTCAGGCCCGCCTGGACGCCTCTCTGAAGGCGGGGCGCACCACCCGGGAGAGCATCCAGGCCGTGGGCAAGACGCCTGACGATGAGGAGTGCCAGGCGGTGTGGGTCAACCTGCTGGACTCGGAGAAGCACGGCCTGTGGTACTCGATGTGGATCCACGGCTGCGCCGACGCCACCACCCCGTAACTGCGCCCGGCCTGAAGTGCACGATGCTCGTGATCGGCTGGACGAAAACCCCCAACCGGTGAGGCACGGCACGGTAGTAGCCTGCGGGCACTGCTCAAACTAGGACGCTGGGGGACAGCACGTGACCGTTCCGACCACCGCGCCGGAGGGAATGCCGCGCCCCACGGGAGGAGAAGGCCACGTCCTCCTCGAAGCGATCTGGAGATACTTCGGGACGTACCATCGCTGGCCGACTTTCGACGACATCGATCGGGAGCTCTTCGAGGGCGGCCTGCAGTTCGAAGAGGTCGTACAGCAGCTGTGCCCAGCGTTGCTTCGTGGACTTGGCCCGGACATCTCTCAGCTGCCGCAGGGTGTGCAGGAACTGTCCCTGACCATCGCTGGCGCTGCGAACTGTACCGGCGCCCGACCGGCCATCGGTGTATTCCTCGGCATGGTGCGGACTGCGGCCAGCCTGGAGCCTGCCTGGCGGCCCGCAGACCGCGATGAGCAGCCATGGATGGTGCCCGCAGACCTGGCAAACCGCCCCGGGATCGACCCGAAGCTCCTGACTAAGGAGGTCCAGTTCGCCGCCGCCGCGCTCGGGATCAGTGAGCCCTGCTTCCGCGGTGGAAGCATCAACCCGGAGCAGTTGGACTGGTCGCTGAGCTTCGACCGGGGCATTCGGCCGTTCACTGGCGTGGACCGGCTGGAGGGCTACTGGCGCATCCGGGAGCAGATGCGGGGGCCGACGCGCACTGCGGCCGACAACCGGCCCTTCGCCAAGGGACGCACCGTGGAGGAATACTTCGCGCTTCCCGCGCCGGTGGTGACGCCACCCGCCCCTGTCACCTCCGCCGTGGGATCACTGGAGACCATGTCTGTCACCTGCAACCTGCATCCGCTGATCGCGAAGGTCGCTGCCGAGCGGTTCAACAGCGGCTTCTACATCGATGCGGTGGCTCGCGCGTTTCAGGAAGTGGAGCACCGCGTGCAGACGCTGGCTGGCGTCAACGAGTTCGGTGAGAGGCTCATGGGCATTGCTTTCGGCGCCAAGCCGGGTCCTCCGAAACTCACGGTGACCCGGTTCACGGGCAGCTCGCTGGAGAGCGAGCAGAACGGCATGCAGTTCCTGTTCAAGGGGGCGATGGGCGCTCTGCGTAACCCTCGCATGCACGGGCCGGACGAGAAGGATGCCCGCGACGAGGCTGAGGAGATGCTGGTGATCGCCAGCTTCCTGATGCGGCGCCTCGACATTGAGGACGACAAGCGCAAGGACGCCGTGTCGGGCCCGTGATCGCGCGCTGCCTCTAAGCTGGCTGCGGGCGCGGGGCCCGGTCGCCTGGAGGGGCACCCGTGAGGCACCCGCGTGAACTGCTCATCGACGCCTGGTCGTGGCTCAACTACAAGCAGGCAATGGCCGATACGAACCGGCCAGGTCATCGCGCGTTCCCGGAGCTGAACTCCTCGTGGGTACCCGCCGAGGAGCTGCGCCGCTTGGCCGCATACAAGTTCCTTGCCGCGTATGACTCCAACCAGGCCGGGCAGCTCGCCGCCGTCACCGGCGACCATCATCACGGTGTGGAGCGCCGCGAGTTGGGCGACCCGTCCAAGCTGATCGATACCACCCTCGGCTACTTGCTGGGCGCGGAGCAGACGATCGTGGTGCCTGGTGCCGACCACGCCAAGCAGGGCGAGGCGACCGCTGAAGACCGGGCCGCCGTCGACCTGCAGGACAAGCTGCGTACCTGGGCGGATAAGGAGTTGCTACCGCTGCGCATTCAGCAGGCGGAGCGGGGCGCGGTGCGTTGCGGCGACGCCGTGTATGCACTGGCGTGGGAACCGGCCAAGCAGCGGGCCATATTGAGGACCTACGACCCCGGGTTCTACTTCCCGGAGTGGGACGAGGGCGAGCAGGACGCTCAGGAGTACCCGCAGCGGGTGCACTTCGCGTGGGAGTTGGCCGCTGACCCGGTGCGCGGCCTGAAAGCGCGTGTGCGGCGCATCACCTACGAGCTCGGCCCGATCGGTCCCGCGACTGCGCCAGGGCGCACCGAAGACGGGCGCGCGGTGCGCGAGCAGGTGGCCGGCGCCGACGGCGATCCGGTGCTGACGGTCGGAGACACCTTCGACCCTCTCACCGGCACCGTGACCCGCATCTACCCGTGGGCGCCAGCCAAGCCGTCGTCGACGACGTGCTACCTCACCGACGCCGAATGGCTGCTGGAGGACGTGGGCCTTGCCCACGACGTGTTTTCCCTACCCCCGGGCAAGGCGGCCTACCGGGTGCGCTCCGACGGCCAGGTCCTGAACCGGCTCGACCTGATGCACGACTTCATTCCGGTGGTGCACATCCCGAACACCATCCCCGATGTCGGAGAGCACTGGGGCAAGTCGACGCTGGCGACGGTGCTGCAACTGCTGGACGAGCTGGCTGCCACCGACACCGACAGTGCCTCCGCCTCCGCCACCACCGGTACACCGATCGTCGCGCTCGCCGGAGCAAGGCTGCCCATCGACCGCTCCACCGGGCAGCCTCTGCCGGTGCGGGTGGAGGCGGGGACGGTGTGGCAGTTGTCCGACTCCGGGCGCATGGACACCCTCGACACCTCGGCGCAGCTCGCCGAACTACGTCAGCGCATCGACCACCTCTTGGACCGGCTCGCCTCGAACACCCGCCTGACCACGGCCGGGCTCGGCAGCCTCGACGTTGCCGAGGTGCCGTCCGGGTACGCGCTGCAGTTGGCACTGGGCCCGCTCAACTCCCTCGTCAGTGCGATGCGCCTGGCCCGCAACCACAAGTACCAGCTGCTTCTGCGTATGGTGCAGCGCCTGCACCAGGCCGGGCGGGTGTGGCCCGCCGGCGAGTCGCTGCCCGTACGCCTGGTGTGGGGTGCGCATACCCCTACCGACCGCACCACCGTCCTCAACGACGTCACGGCAGGCTACGAGAAGGGCGTGTTCTCCCTGGAGACCGGCGTACGGATGCTGCAGGAAGCCGGCTACCTGATCGAGGACGTCGCCGAGGAGGTTGAGCGCATTCAGAAGCGGGCCTTCGACCAGGCCGCCCGCCTCGCCGATGCGACAGGCGACAACGGGGCCGTGCGCGAATACCTGCGGCTGCCCGAGGCCGACCCGGGCGTGCCGCCGGTGCCGCTCATCACCGACCAGCCCGCCCCGCCGACTACACCCCCGGCCGACACGGTCAGCTCAACGGGGGCCACGCCGAAGTAGTGCCGCGCTCCGAGCGACTGGTCAGGCTACGCCTGCTCCGAGTCGGCCACGGACTGGCGGAGAGCTTCGATGAAATCCTCGTACACCGTGCGGCAGTCGTATGCCGTCTGCCGCAGGTCTTCGTCCGTCACCGGTGTGATGTCCACCAGCTCTCTGGGTGCGCGCTCCTTGCCCATGTGCATTACGTAGGCGCTCGCGGTGTTCCAGTCGTTCAGCAACCGCTCGGCGGTGTCGCCGGTCGGCTTCGTCCAGGTAGGCGCAAAGGCCCGCGCGTCACAGTTCCTCGTGTCGTTGGTGAGTTTCACCAAGAACTCGGTGAGCAGGCGCACGTTGACCCAGAACGACTCGATGCAGGCCACCCGAACGACCTCCGGCATCGTGGAAGGCCCGATGATGTAGTCCAGCAACCCTTCGACCTGGTCCATCGCGTGATCCACGAAGCCCAGCGCGCGATCTTCAGGAGGCAGTTGCTTGTTCCACCAGTCGATGGACGGTGTGTTCGCCATGGCCGCAGCATAGGGCTGGCAGGTGGTCTACGTGCTGTGACTACACTGAACGACGGTGCGGGGGCGCTGCTGTTGGAGGACGACCCGCCATGGCCCGCCCGCTGCCTGACCCACACACCCCCATCGGTCACCCCACCCTCCCAGTGCCGGGCGCCGACCCGACCGACCCCTCCAACCAGCAACTGCCGCCTGGCCCGAACACCGATCCGGCGGAACCGCCGGCGCAGATGCCAGACCAGGAGACGCTGAACCGGCTGCTGGCCCGCGAGAAGCAGCAGGGTGAACGGGCCGCGATCCGCAAGCTCGTTGATCAGCTGGGGTTCGCCAAGACCGACGACCTGACGACGTTCGTGCAGCAGCAGCGTGACGCGCAGGCCGCGCAGCTGTCGGAGATCGAACGCCGCGAGCAGGCCGCCGAAGAGAAGCTGAAGTCAGCTGAGACGCGTGAGGCGCAGGCCCTGGCCAGGGAGCACGCCGCCATCCGCCGTGCCGCCCTCGGAGGACTCGGCGCGACGGGGGACGACCTTGATGACGCGGTGCTCCTGATCGACCGTGCCCTTCACGACCAGCCCGACGCCGACGAGCAGGCGGTCGCCGCTGCCGCTGAGCAACTGAAGCAGCGGCGGCCCGAGTTGTTTGGCCAGGCCCGGGAGGCTGTGCCGCCTGCTCCGGGCGGATCTCCCGCCGGCGGCCCGCCGAAGCGTGGAGGCATTCCGCCCAGGCCGGGATCGGCGGGGCTCGAAATGGCCCGGCGGCGAGGGCTCATCAGCGACTGACCACGTCGGCGAGACATGGCCGTGGGACCACGCCCCTCAAACCGTGGACGCCCTTCCGGAAGTCGGTCGGGCTGATCAGGGACCACGCCCTGGCGCGGCTCGGCCGCCGTCACTTCGTGGACACCGCCCCACGCCGATGTGCGCCGGGTGCGGGAGGAATCCGATCCGCACCCACGAGGGAGACATCGTGAGCGACTATCAGGTCCTCACCACCACCACGACGGTCACCGATGACCGGACATGGCTGGCTTCGCTGGACGGCGTCCACGAAGCCCAGACGATCCCCATCGACATCAGCAAGCTGACGGCGGGCACCCACTACACGGCGGGCACGCAAAACCAGCCCCGCCACATCATCAAGTCCGGCATCCCACTAGGGCGGATCACCGCATCCGGCCTGTACGCCCCGTACAACTCCGCAGCGAGCGACGGCACTCAGATCCTCGCCGGATTCCTCGTTACCGAGACCGCGTTCACCCCTGGCTCTGCGAAGACCGCGGGGGCGCTGCTTTGGCGCGGTGAGGTGTACGCGTCGAAGCTGCCCGTGGCTTTCACGGCCCCGGCCGCCGCGTCCACGCTGGCGTTCATCCACTACCGGTAAGGAGGCAGACCCCTATGGCTCTTGAGAAGCTTCTCGAGGCGATCGTCCCCGAGGACATTCAGGCCTTCATCCGAGCGATCGCCACGCCGGAGGACTACCTCCTCACGCGCGAGGTGTTCGCCGAGCGGAACATCGACAACGTCAAGTTCCGTACGAAGAGCAGCAAGCGGCGCGTCAACGCGGCGAAGTTCCGTGCGTGGGAAGCCGCGCCGACGCTCGCGAAGCGGCGTGCCGAGCAGGTCATCAACGAGGGCATGCTGCCCTGGGTCGGCCAGGAGCTGCCGTTCTCCGAGCTCCAGGTCATCCTGTCCGCTGTCGCCCGCGGCCAGGACACCAGCGAGTTCCTCGACCTGCTGTACGACGACCTCGAACAGCACGTGGAGGCCACGAAGGCCGCCATGGAGATCGCTGCCGGCCAGATGCTGTCCTCTGGTGTGGTGTCGCTGCCCGGTGTGGCCCTGGACGTGGACTGGCGGGTACCGGCTGCCAACCGGCCTACGGTGGCGGTGCCGTGGTCCCAATCGGATGCGGCTACCCCGGTCACGGACGAGCTGGCGTGGATCCAGTATCTGAAGAGCATCGGCGCCCCGCGTCCGGAGCGGGTCATCAGCTCGGAGAAGGCGCTGTCGCTGCTCGGGTCCACGGCGGAGTACCGGGCGGCGTTCCACAACGCGCCGTCCACGGACCAGATCCCGACCGGGATGCTCGCTCCGGAGGAGGTCAACCGGGTCCGTGCCAAGTACAACCTGCCGCCCGTCACCGCCTACGACGTGCAGGTGTACGACAGCAGCGACAACCTGGTGCGCACGACCCCGGAGTCGTTGTGGGCGATGATCCCGCCGCGCCGCGAACAGTGGGGCGAGACCCAGTACGGTCTGACCGCCGAGGCGATCGAGCTGCGCGGCAAGGGCGTCATCACCGCTGAGGAGGCGCCCGGCATCGTGATCACCACCCACGTGCAGACGCGCACCCCTGTCCAGCTGTCCACGATCTCCGCCGCTGCTGCGATGCCCGTGCTGTATGTGCCGGACATCCACATCGCCGCGAAGGTCTTCTAAAGGGAGCTGGTCATGGCGAAGTTGGCGCGCACGGTATTCCTGCAAGACCCCGAGCGGGGCCCGATCCGGCTGGATGCGGGGGAGGAGGTTCCCGAGCGGCTCGCCCGGCTCATCCCGAACCCAGCCGCGTGGTCAGGGGAGGTTCCCTCTGCGGAGAAGGACGCCCCGGGCCTGATCGGAGAGGACAGGGAGGCGGAAGACACACCGACCGTGGCGGATCCTGCCCCGGAGCCGGAGCCGGAGCCGGAGCCGGAGCCGGAGCCGGAGCCGGAGCCGGAGCCGGAGCCGGAGCCGGAGCCGGAGCCGGAGCCGGAGCCCTCTAAGGCCCCGAGACGACGTGCCGCGAAGGCGGCCGGCGCAGATGCATAGGTAGCGGCACATCACTAGTGAGGCTCGGGACCGCCATGGTGCCGGGCCTCACCTCGTACGACAGGAGCATCTCGTGGACGTCGCTGTGCGCGCCTGGCTGCTGGCTCAGCTCGGCCCCGCCACTGACATCGCCGACCTCGACGCACGGTACGCGCGGCTGGCCTCCGCCCGTGCTGTCGCGAACGAGGTCTTGGCCGAGCGACGCGCGAAACTGCTGGCCGAGCCGCTGCAGTTGACCGTCAACGGTGTCGCCACCGTCGACCAGTCCAACAACCTGACCGGCCTGGAAAGGCAGATCGCCTCCATGGAGGACACGCCCGCGCCTGACGATCCAACTGACGGTGACACTCTGGTCATTGCCCCGCTGCAGCCTGCTCACCACCGGTACCACCACTGGCGGCGGTAGTGGCCTACGATTTCCCGCCGCTGACCCCTGGGGACGCGGCCACCGTGGCGGCGCGTGTCGCCGCAGTGCTCGAGGATGCCTGGCAGCGACTTGCCGCCGAGCAGGCCGCCGTGATCGACGCGATCGGTGACAGCCGCCGCTCCCGAATGGTCACGGACCGCCTCGCCCAGTTCCAGGCCGCCATCACAGACTTTCAGCGGCGCGTCGATGCCGAGGCGAGAGCGTTCGTTGCCCGGCAGTTGCCCCACCTGTACGAGGAGGGGGCGCGCGCTGCGGCCCGCGCCGTCGGCGGTGACTTCTCGTGGACGCTCATCCACCGTGAGGCCCTGCAGTCGCTTGCCTCGGACTCCTACGCCGACTTCCTGCGCCGCTCCGAGGAGGAGCAGCGCATGGCCGCCCAGTTCTATCGGGCGGTACGGGACGCCGCACGCCGTGAGGTGCCGATCCTGGCCTCGGGCCACACCACCGCCCTGCAGGCCGCCAAGGTGTTGGCGGACCGGCTGGCCGCCGAGCACCAGCTGACGACCGTGATCTATCGAAACGGGGCTCGGGTACCGGTGCAGGCGTGGGCGGAGTCGGCGACGCTCGCCAAGAGCGCGGTCGCCTACAACGCGGGCACCCTCAATCGTGCCCGCGAGTCGGGTGTGCAGTGGATTGAGGTGTTCGACGGAGCCGATTGCGGCTGGACCAGTCACAAGGACACCGCTAAGGCGAACGGCACTCTGCGGACGGTTGAGGAGGCGGCGGCGTGGCCGATCTCCCATCCGCGCTGTCGGCGGGGGTTCGGTCCCCGGCCGGATGTGACGTCGGTCTGACGTATCCGGAAGCCATTCCGGTCCCGGTGAAGGTGGCGAACAGTCCGCTCACAGCCTGCGAGTCGCACGGCGTCGCCGAGTTCACCAAGCGCACCGAGACGGACGTCTGTAACCCGCGTCATGGACGTCGGCCTTCAGTGACGCCGAGTTCACCGTCGAGACCTACCGCGACCCGCCGTAGGCACTCCATCCACAGGTAAGGGATGCAAGGCCCATTCACAGATTACGAAAGCCTGTGATGGTTGTGCTCGCGGTGCACCTGAAGAAGCAATTTTGGGCCGACTGCGGACTTTTTCTTCCTCGCAGACTGGGGACAGGAAAACCCGCTGGTCAAAGCGGCTATCTCGTCTGGCGCGGCCAGCTATCCACAGGCATGTCCCGCAGGTTACCCACAGGGTTAGGTCAAGTGTCCCCAGAGGTAAGGCGGTTGTGCCCAGGGCCCTGTGGATAGCCCGATTGGGTGACGGTCGCGGGCGTGCCACTATCGGTGGGCCGAGCGGCTGAACTGGCCTTCTGTGTAGCGCAATTGACGATGAGTAGGTTTCACGTGAAACGACGCCTGGGTGCAGCTTGCCTGCATGAAGCGGAGTTGGGCTTCTTATTTGTCAGGTGCGTGCCGTAGAAACGAGATGCCAGACAAGACGTACGACATCAGCTGACCCCTCTACGTGTCAGTGCCGTGGCACAGAATGTTTCTCAGTGGCCTTTGGTGCCGCCGCCAACACGGTGGCGGCCCCCTGCTCGCAACAGGAGGCCACCGACTTCGACAGCAAGAACCGACGATTTGAGGAGGTCACGATTCCCACCGAGAACGAGCCTACGGGCTCCCACTGTCACAGCAACTCTGACCAGCACCTTGATGGCCCGCCCCTCGGCGAGAAGCCGCAAACCAGGCGGCCGAGCCCGGCTCGGTTGCGGGCGCGCCGACTGCTGGACACAGCGAGCGACGAACTCGTGCGCCTGGCCATGCAGGCGTCCGTGACCGGTGCATACGTGTGGGCGGTCCACTGGATCGAGCGCCACTGAGCTCATGCCGCCTGGGGGTGCTGGTGCTCCCAGGCGGCCACCGTGTACCGACACGGCCGCCTGGTCAGACCGCGTCCTGCCGGAGATCGAGGTGATCGCGAAGGTCTCCGAGTCCCTCGTCGAGATCCTCGACGGCAAGGGCGACTACTCGGCGAACGACTTCGTGACTGAGTGCAAGGCCGGGGACGTGCTCACCGGGATGTGTACAGATTGACGTCTCAGTGACCCGATGCGCACATCAGCATCAGGCGTGCAGGAACCCGCCGGTGGATTACAAGGACTTCGGCGTCGCGTACGTCTTCGTCACCTTCGACTACGCCCGCGACAACCCCACCTTCCGCAAGGAGGCGGGAAGACGACCGCTGACTTCGAGGGCCAGACCAAGAAGGCGGCTTACCCCAAGTCGGCCGCCACAAGGACGACGGACATCTGCTGGTGAGCGGGCGTGCGAGGTGACCGTGTTGCACACCGGCGGCAAGTTCGGCGAGTGAGAAGTACCTGCGGGAGGACAACGAGGAGAGCGTCGGCGCGTAGCCACGAATATGCAGGTCACCAGACCTGTCCGAGATCAGCAGCGAAGCAGCGGCCTGGTTCATGGACTCCAGGTTCTGCGCCATCCATGGCGTCGGCGGAGCCGACAGACCGCCGCCCTGAATCGCGTTTGCGCAGTTCAGCGCACCAATGCAGCAGGGTGCGGCATGCGGGAACGGCTCCATGTGACCGGCTTCACCATCGGGCGTGTCGGGGTGCCGAGCTATCCGGCGTTGTCGGTAGCACCCCACACAATGGTTCCCGGCGGCCTTTTGGTGCCGCCGCCAACACGGCGGCGGCCCCCTGCTCGCAACAGGAGGCCACCGACTTCGACAAGCAAGAACCGACAACCTGAAGGAGGCAACGATTCCTACTGACAACGAGCCTACGGGCTCCCACTGTCAAAGCAACTCTGACCAGCACCTGGAGGGTCCCCCTCTCGGTGAGAAGCCGCAGACCAGGAGGCTGAGCCCGGCCCGTATACGGGCGCGTCGGATGCTGGACACCGCGAGCGATGAACTCGTGCGCCTGGTGGTGAAGGCGTCTGTGGCCGGCGTGTTCGCGGGGGCGGTCTACTGGTTCGAGCGCCGCTGAACGGGGCCGCCGGGGAGTGCCCGAGGTACTCCCCGGCGGCCCACCCTGCCACGACTAGAAGATGGGCTACCTCGCGGAGTACGAGATCTACGTCCTTCCGCTTCTCCAGTTCGAGGTCGTCAAGGGCAACTACGTCGGGCATCACTGAACGCGCGGGGCGTGAATGACGACGCGGACAGTATCCGAAACCGGGTGCTGGCGATCACAGAGCCTGAAACCCTGACCAGACCACCCAGCCTTGCGTGAGACGGAGCCGCTCGCCTTGATCATCCTGGACACGAACATTCTGACGAAGTCCGGCATAGACAGCGCCACCACGGACTTGGTCAAGATCATCAGGACGTCCGGCGTCGAGCGCGTGGCCGTGCCGTGGGTGGTGCTGGAGGAGTTGACGGCACATCGGGCGGTGCCGTACCGCCGGAAATACGAGGTGGCTGCAGCGGCCCTGGCCAGCCTCACGGAAGGAACACCGTGGCCGATCCGCGTGCCGCTGCCGCAGATGGATCTACAGCGTTTCCAGGACGAGTGGCGTGAGAAGTGGCTCGACGTAGTCGACGTCGTCCCAACAAGCGAGGGCGCGCTCAAGCAGGCATTGATGCGGGAGGCGAACCTCCTGCCGCCGTGCAAGCAGGTCACCGTCAACGAGGGCGGCGACACAGCGAAGATCGGCGGGCGGGACGCCGCGATCTGGCTCACAGCCGTCGAGTACGCGCGGGACCATCCTGACGAGACGGTCTACTTCGTCAGCAAGAACACGACGGACTTCGGCGACGGGGTCGCCTTCCCGTACCCGATGAACGAGGACCTCGCCGGCATCAAGGATCGGTTCGAGCTCCTCACCACCTGGTACGACGTCGTGGAGAAGTTCGCCCAGCGGACCGACGACGCTGACGAGGCCGCGGTGCGTTCGATCCTCCAGGCCCCGGAAAGCCTCAGCGCGATCGAGGCTGAGGTCACTCGTCTGATGCCCGTGCCTCCGGGCCTAGAAGGGCCAGGCTTCGAGGGCACGATGGGCTTCTTCGTCGAGGGCGAGGGCACGCTGATTGATACCCACACCGTGCGGGTGCTGGGCTGGGCTGTACCCCCGTTCATCGCGTTCGATCAAGCAACAGATCTGACTGCCTACCGCATCGGGGACCACGTCTGGTGCACAGCTACCGTGCGGTGGGTCCTGAGCGGGCCCGCCCTCCTGAGAGGCACCCTCCGAATCAAGGGCGTCGGGTGTGTCTGGGAGACCCGTGTCCTCGTGAGCACGACGAACGCTGACGCCCGGCTCACTGTCCTGCGAAGCCAGGGCACCCGTGCGCTGCCCGCAGGACAGTTCTCCGTGCTTTCTCCAGAACTCGCTGATTACACCAACCTCATCAGCCACGAGCACAGGTGGATGGAAGTCCAACGCCTACAGCACTCTGGCCGCCTTACTGTGGAGAGACTCATCGCGGAAGGTCGTCTGGACGTGCCTCTTCCTCCGCTGCGCTGAGCCTGGCCGGGTCTGAGTTGTCGCCCTGGCGCGGCCGTTCCGCTGGGCACAGGTGAAACGAGCTTTGCTTCCCGCTCAGGACTGGTTACGGATGTACCTGATGATCATGATGAAGCCGGGAAGCCCGCTGGCTTGGTTTCAGCCTGCCCAACCCATGTCGTATACCTCGATGCCGTCGAGGTACGTGGCGAACGCGACCCACGACAGCGGCCCCCAGCAGAGTGCGCCGTGCCGACCGCCAGGCGCTGGCCAAGAGTCCCGCCGGACGAGGGCCGCCGCGATCGTCTCGAAGATCTCCTGCCTGCCCTTGTCCGGGAGATTGGCCAGCGCCTCCTCCACCCGAAATGCTAGGTCGACCCTGTACGTCATCGCGCACCCCCGTCCTCGTGATCACTGAGGCAGCAACGTACGGTGGAATGGCTCACCCTGTGACCGCCTGTGGATAACCGCAAATGTCTGTGGATTGCTCACCGCAACCGCGTCACCGACACGACGGCGTGCCGGGTCGTGTCGGCCAGCACCTCCACCATCAGGTCGACGACCACGGCCGTGTACACCTCACCCGTCCTCAAACGGGCCGTGCGCCCCGGCTCAGAAAGGGTCAGCTGCGCCGCGACCTGGGCAGCCAACTGTGTACCGATGGCCCGGGTCAGCCGGACTCGCCCGTCCGGCAGCCGTACGACGAGCGACCTCGGGCGCTTCGCCGGCCCCGTGTAGCCGACCACAGCAGCGTCAGTTGTTTCCGCGTGCCTGACCTTCTTCCATGACGAGGCGCGCCCCGGCCGGTACGGCGACGTCCTGAGCTTCGCGACAACACCCTCGACGCCCGTGCCTTCCAGCGTCTCGTACCAGAGCTGGGCCTCGCTCAGATCGGTCGTCGACCAGACCGGCTCGATCGGCGGGCCGATGCCGGTGAGCGTGTCCAGGAGGGCTTGGCGGCGCTCCATGTACGAAAGCGATCGAAGATCAGGGCCGACGTCGGGGTGGGCCAGGATGTCGAAGGCCACGTAGGTGGCGGGGTGCAGGGCAGCGAGTTCGCGGGCGCGCCGGGGGCTGGAGAGCCCCCGGGACTGCGCCGCCTCGAAGCTGATCCGCGCGCCGCCTTCGCCGGCGGAGAGGTAGACGACGGCCTCACCGTCCAGGATCACACCGGGTGGCAGCCGCATGGCGGCCACGGCGAGATCCATCCAGATCGAGGTGACGTCGCGACCGGTTCTCGACTGCAGCCGAACGCCCTCCTGGGTGCGCCACAGCACGGTTCTGTGGCCGTCGACCTTGATTTCGTAAGCCCATTTTCCGGGCTCGGTCGGCAGCCGAGGCACGGGCTGCGCCAGGGCGACGTCTACGGGCCAGTCCACATGATCAGCCTGCGGCAGCCGGACGACCGCCGCCTGTCAGCCGCCAGTCCGTCCGGCCTCGCAGGCCTGTGTCGTTGTTGTGGAATCATGGCAACTGAGAAGAAACCCGAGGGGGTTGACCTTGGCTGACGTGCTGATCAGGCGCGGAGTTGCCGGACTGCCGAGCGTGTCCCGCTCGGATGTCCCCGGGAACTACCCGTACGAAGCGATCAGGGTGGCGAAGCTCATCCGAGCCGCTGGCTTGACCGTCGAGTTCGAGGACGAGAAGCCTGATCGCACCTACCTGACCCACGACGCATCCGAGTTCTGGTTGCCGATCATTGAGTTCGCCAGGGACGTCGGGAAAGAGACCCTGATCGCAACGCTGACTGGCTTGGTCTCCTCCTACGCGACGATGAAGATCCTCAGGAGGGGCGATTCGTCCGGCGAAGAGGTGACTGTTCCGTCCCCCGTTCTGCACGTGGAGGTAACCCGGCAGGGTGACCTGACCACCAAGCTGGTGATGGACGGCCCGGCCGACTCGGTCCTCGAAGCGATCACCAGGATCGAGAGGTGGGGTTCTGAGGATGAGCGCCGTCAGCTCCCCGAGGGATGAGAACGAAGTCTTCCAGCAGTGCCAGGTCGACCTTGAGCAGGCCAAGGCTGCACGCCACCCCGATCCAGCTGCGCTAGAGATCCTGCGGCGGCTGAGGGGGGAGCTGCGGCAGGTAATGGACCGTTCCGAAGAGCACGACCTTGCCCTCTTCGACCGAGCTCATGAGCTGCTGGACGAGGTAGGCGGATTGCTGAGGCGGGTTTATCCGAAGGCTTGCACCATGGCCTACCGCGACGGCGTCTACTACCGGGAGTGTCCAGTCGATCTTGGGCATCTTCGGGTCGGGTTTAGCGTGGAGACACGCGTGGACGAGTGGGAGTGCTCGATTTGCGGACTTGATCCTGACGAATGCGATCACATCCCCGGTGAGTCGTACGAAGGCCGTAAGTGCCTCGTCCTCATCACGAAGGCCCAGATCCTGGCAGTGGCCCTCGTAGCTAACCCGAGGTTCCGGGATGCGCGCTTCGGCAGCCTGCAGCTCGCCACGTCTACCGAGCTGCGTGCTGCTCTTGGGCCGAATTTTCGGCCGGGAGTGAGGCTCAGCTGCGATAAGTGCCTCGCGGGATGCCATGGCCTCAACCGAAACTTCGATGGGTCGACACACGGCTGATCGAGAGTAACTGGCCGGACGAGACTCGGCGCTGGCGCAGAGTCGCGCTTCCGCGTGCTGGTCGTTCTCGTGGTGCACCCACGAGCTGCTTCACCCCCGTGCCGGTGACACCAGCTCACCGCCACTTCAAGGAGACAGCCTCTAGGCGCGGATGCTGGTGTAGCGCACGCCCGGACCCCACCGTTCCATCGCTGGCGTCATGCACCACTGGCAGAGCGGACACCCGCCCGAGCCGTACCGGTGGGTTTTGCGCTGGCACCCGGCGCAGAGACCGACACGGTCGCCGGGGCAGGTCAGCGCGGACGGGTCCGGCTCGTTGATGGGCGGCGGGGGAGTCGTGGTCATCGGCAGGTCCTGTTCTAGACGATCATCGCAAGTCGCCCAGTCGGCAGGATAACGGGCGGGATGGCACGGGTGTTCGGGGCCGCGCCGTGGCGGCCTCGAAGGGCGGCTAAGTCGATGTGCAGCTGGGTGTCGGGGTGGCAGAACGGGCATGCGGGTACCTCGCCTGCGGTGAGGAGGTGCCGGGCTTCGTCGCGGCTGATCGAACGGTGCCGTTTGCCCGTCATGCCGCAGTCGCCGCCGTGGACCTGGATCGGCTCGCCCGTGCTCCTGCTGAGTTCGACGATCCAGTCCGGGGGCTGCGGCCGGTTGCGGCGGCCGTGTTCCTCTTCGACCTGCCGCTGCTGAAGGTAGGCGATCTTGTGGTCGATGCGCTCCAGCCACAGGGCGTGCCAGACCCGCAGGGTACGCAGGCGGTCCAGGTCGGACGGAAGATCGTCGAACACATTTTTGATTCTATGCCCACGATCCGCCCCTGCGCCTCGCGTGTTCGATTATCTGTTCGATGGCGTGTGGAGCGGGAGGTGGGTCTCGTGAGCGTGGACAGAGAGGTGCGCGGGGTGTCGACGGTGATGCACCTGCGCTGCCCAGACCGGCTGCCCGAGGACACCTTCCGGCAGGTCCTGGAGCTGCTGGCGGAGCTCTCCTCAGTCGTCCAGCATCGGACCCCGCCAGGCGACTGTCCTGCGGGGATACGGCGTGCACTACGTCGGCCTGTTCGCCTCGCTGCCGCCCGCCACCGTGCAGCGCATCCGCGGAGGCCGTGCTGGATTGGCCGTCGACCGCGCCCGCGGCATCGACCCCCGCCCCGTCGCCCCGCGCACCCTGCCCACCTCCACGAGCGTCACCGAGGCCGCCTGATGACACCGGCCGCCCACCGCCCTGTCCACTCCACAGCCCACAGCGGCCACAAAGCGAGGATGATCAGCCAGCCCGCCGTGAAGAACGCGGCCACCACGCCGGGAAGCAGGCGGGCTGCCGTGTCGATGTCCGGGTGGCGGGAGCGTTCGCCGTCCAGCATGGGGCCGGGCAGGTAGTCCACCGCCGTGAGGAAGCCGGTACCGGCGCAGAGGTAGGCGATGGCGGCAAGGAGGAGGGGGGTGCTGTTCACGGACGGCACCGTATCGGCATGGGGCTGCCGGGCGGGGCGGGGAGAGGGTCGGGAAAGCGGCGCGAACGCGGCAAAGCCCCGCGCCCCGTGCGGGGTGGGGCTTCGTAGACCTCCGCTCACGCGGAGAAGGCACAGCATTCGCCGAGCCCCATGGGCGGCCCACGGATCACCTCCGCTCACGCGGAGAGGTCGACTCGAATACGAGCCGACGCAGCCCGGGACTGCGCAGCCTCGTAGCCGATCCGCTCGTCGCGGCCGCGCGGTAGTGCGGTCGATCTTGGGTGACGCGGCCAGGGCATTCGTACAAGAGTCACCGACCGCTGCGCACGGTGTCCACGGACGACCCGGCGGCCCGGGCGGTAGCCGGGGGCTACGGCTGGCCAGTGGCCAGCAGCTCGTGGATCTCACGGGCGTGGGGGACGGTTGCGTGGACGGCGGCTTCGCGTGCGAGGTCACGGTAGCGGCGGCGGACGCGGGCGGAGCCTAATCCGGTGCCGACGGCCGCGGCGTGCTCCGCGGTGGCGTGGGCGGCTTCGAACTGGCCGGTGAACAGCTGGGCTCGGGCGAGGGCGATGGCGTCGAAGGCGCGGGAGCGTACGCGGTGTTCGGCGCGCTGTTCTGCGGCGCTGGCGAGCAGGCCGATCGCGTCTTGAGCGTGCCGGGGGTTGTCCGTGGTGCGGGCGAGGAAGAGCAGGACTTCGCCGAGGGTGGAGGAGAGTTCGGCTTCGTCGAGGTAGGAGACGAAGGCCGGGGCCGGGCCGGGGCTGTCCTCGGTGAAGATCTCCTGGGCGAGGTGGATGGCGCGGAGGGCGTCGCGGGGCAGGCCGAGGAGGGCGGCGAAGCGGGCGTCGAGGGCGTGGAGTCCGGCGCGCAGGACGGGGCTGGCGGTGTTGCGGGTGCCGTACATGGCGAGGGCGATGCAGTCGCGGGCGAGCTGGGGGTGACCGACATAGCCCCAGACGCGGGCGAGGCATTGCAGGAGGTGGGCGGTGAGGTTGCGGTCACCGCTTTCGCGTGCGGCGTGCACGGCGAGGGTCAGGTAGGTGACGGCGTGGGGGTAGTCGGCCGCGTCGTGGGCTGCCCAGCCGACGACGCCGGCGAGATCGCCGAGCTCGCGGAAGAGCGAACGGCCCGCGGATTCGGCGTAGGTGCCGTCTTTGATGGTGGTGTTGGTGGTGGCCAGGTGGGCGGCGGCCATGTAGAGCATGCTGGCGCCGCCGTGCTGGTTGTCCATCTGCCGCAGCGCGGTGGTGTGGGCGGCGATGCGTTCGGCGTCCGTTTGGCCGAGGCGACCGCTCGGGGTGGTGGCGGGCAGCGGGCGGGGCGCGCTCCAGGACCAGGATTCCAGTGCGGTGAGCAGGTGGCGCGGCTCGGCGGGTGGCGGGACGTCGCCGTAGGCGGCCTGCTCTGTGGCTTTCGGACCGGTGGCGAGGGTCGCGCTGGTGGCGCGTTTGAGGTCGGTGAGGATCTCGGCCGGGCCGCGATAGCGGGCCTCATCTGAATCGGCGGCGGGCCCGAGGCCGAGGTCGGCTGCCGACAGGCGGTAGCCGGTGCGCTCGGAGAGGACCTCGGCGATCAGACCGGGGACCGGGTCGCGCGGTTGCTCCCCATCCTCGATCCAGCGGCGTACGCGGGAGCCGTCGGGACGCACCTGGCGGTGGCCAACCAGGGCGGCGTGCTCGGTGATGGCGCGGGCAAGCGCGTTCTTCGACATCCCGGAGAGGCGGAACCAGTAGCGCAGGGCGCTCTCGCCTGACAGCTGGGCGTCCGTGTCGCCCGTCGGCGGCGGGGGTGGCGCCTGGTCGTGGGGCACGGCCGCGGTCCTCTCGGCGGGACGGATGGTGCGTGACCGGGGTGTTGCTGAAGGTAGCGCACATTATGCGGGCGGCGTCCGGGCGGGTCGAGAGCGCGCGCAACGGCGCTCAGGGCACCGGCACTTCGCCCACCGTTTCGCCGGGGCTTCGCCGAGGGCGCGCTGTCTTGGACCGCCAGGTGGGATGCGCACACGGTGGCCCCCATCGATTACTGGGAGACGGAGGGCTGCTGATGGGTGCTCACCTCGCCGTGGTCTGGCCCCGGCCGCTGGGCGGCACGGAGGCATGGACGGATGCGGTGCGGCTGCGTCAGGTTGTCGCGCAGTTACTCGACCGGCCGTCGGCCGCGATCGACCTGACAGTGGAGCCAGCCGTCACCGGGGACATCCTGGGCCGGGACAGGATTGAGGCGGCATTGTGGCTGCCGCATGGCGCGATCCCTACGGAGGCGTGCCGCCGGATGGTGTTGCGCGGGCACGGCGTCGGGGTGTGGACCGGGGTGCTCGAAGACCCGTGGGGGCCGCAGGGCAGGGCCTACAGCTTCGGGCCGCAGGCCCTGGAGGCGCACTCGCAGTGTGTGAGGCGCGGCTGCGGCCCGCAGCAGGCGAGCGCCGCCGCTGCGGCTCGGCATCTGGTGCAGCACCACCGGGTGCCGCTGGCCGGTCCCCGCGCCGGGCTGGCCCGGTGGCGGGATGGCGAACAGCGGGCTCGGCTGCTGCTCGGCGGTAAGGACGTGGCGCTGCGGCGGCTCGCGGCCCTGCTCAGTGGTGTTCGGGTCGATACGGGGCTGTCGGTGTTCTGGCGGGAGTGGGCGAGCGATCCGGGCCGGGTGCACGGGGCGATCGCCGACCGCTACGGGCACGAGCCGTTGATCGTCCGGTCCTGCGCCGATGGCGAGGACGGATGGGAACGCTCGGGCGCGGGGGCGTTCGCGAGCGTGCCGGTCCCTGCCCCCGCACAACCCGAGGCCGTCGCGCGCGCGGTCGGCGAGGTGTTCGCCTCCTACGGCAGGGGCGGGCCGGAGGCTCGGGTGCTGGTGCAGCGGTGGCTGAATCCGGTCCAGGCAGCCGGGGTGGTCACGACCCGGACCCTGGCCGGGGCGCCGTACTACACGGCGACGGTGGACCTGGTCTCAGGCAGGACCGACACGGTGACCTCCGGGTGCGGCAAGGGGGTGCAGACCTGGTACGTGCGCCGCGCGGCGGCCAGCTGCGGGTCCGGTCCGGTCCGCGCGGACCGGCTGCCGGCGGCGGTGGCGCAGCTACTGGAGGCCGCAGTGGAGACCGAGGCCTGTGCCGGCACAAGCCGGCTGGATGTGGAGGTCGCACTCGCGGACGGGGCGGCACATCTGCTGCAAGCCCGCCCGCTGGCCGCCGTCCGGACGACCGACGACGACGCCGTCGAGCACGTGTTGGAAGTGGCCGCGCGGCATGTGGAGCGGCTGGCCCTGCGCCGCGCGTCCCGGCTGGGCGATGCGCCGGTTGTCCTGTCGAACATGGCGGACTGGAACCCTGCGGAGATGCTCGGCCGCCGCCCCTCGCCGCTGGCCGTCTCGCTGTACCGGATACTGATCACCGACCGGACCTGGGCGGTGCAGCGGGCCGAGTACGGCTACCGCGACCTGCGCGGCATCCCGCTGCTGCACCAAGTGGCCGGCTCCCCCTATATCGACGCCACCGCGAGCCTGACCTCGTTCATCCCGGCAGGCGTGGAGGAGCCGCTGGCGCAGGCCGTTCTCACGGCGATGGCCGAACGGCTGGCCGATGACCCGACCGCGCATGACAAGGTCGAGTTCGAGATCGCGGCGACCTGCTGGACACCCCGCGTTGGCCAGCGCACGGCCTACCTGGCGGGGGCCGGGATCGGCTCAGCCGCCCGCCGCAGGCTGGCCGAACACCTGCTCTTCGTGACGAGGCGAGGCATCGACCGGCTACCCGCCGATGCGGCGGCGATGGACCGTACGGGCTGGCCAACCATTGCGGACGCACGGCCGGAGACGCTCAAGGCGACGCTGGCCACCGCACGGACAGCGGCCGTGCGGTTCGCACACCTGGCCCGGGCCGCATTCGTGGCCACTGACCTTCTCCGGGCGATCCACGACGAGGGCCTGGGCGAACTGGGGCCTGCGTGGATGCGCGGCCTGGGCACGGTCACGGCGGTGCTGCAGCACGACGCCGCCCGCACCGCCTCCGGGCATCTGGCGTGGGAGGAGTTCGTGGCCCGCTACCGGTGGATGCGACCCGGCACCTACGACCTGACCGTGCCCGCGTACGGCGACGACCCCGACGGCTACCTGCGCCCGCTGCTCACAGTCCCCGCCGCCCCCAGCACCGACGTGGTGGCTCCATGGACGGCGGGCCATACGGAAGCCGTCGCCCGCGCGGTTGCCCCGCTGAGCGTGGACGCTACGGGGCTGGAGGCGTTCTGCCGGGCCGCGATCACCGGCCGGGAGCGGGGCAAGGCCGCCTACGCGGCTTGGGTCAGCGCGGTGCTGGAGGCCGTCGCCGCCCGCGGCAGCGTGCGCGGCATCGACCGCGAGAGTATGCGGCACCTGCACATCGGCGAGGTCCTTGCCGTCCACCCGGGCCGGTGGCCCGGCCTGATCGCCCGGCGCCGGGCTCGCGCCCAGGTGTGCGCGCTGGCCGAACTGCCTGACGTGATCACCGGGGTGTCGGACCTGGACTGCTTCGCCCGCGGTCTGGGGCGTACGAACTTCGTCGGCACGGGGAAGGCGTCCGGGCCGGTGCACACCGTGCCCACACCGGCGTGCCCGCCTCCGCCCGGGGCCGTGATCGTGCTGGAGGCCGCCGACCCCGGCTACGACTGGATCTTCGCCCACCATCCGGCCGCGCTGGTCACCGCCTACGGCGGCGCCAACAGCCACATGGCGATCCGGTGCGCCGAACTCGGCATCCCCGCCGCGATCGGCACCGGCCCCGCCCTCCACGCCTCCTGTGTTGCCGCGCGGCGCCTGGCCGTGGACGCCGGCGGCAGCCGCGTGGACGTGCTGTCATGACACCCCGCACCGAATCGGGCTGGGTCGCAGTCACCCAGCGCCACGTGCGATTCGAGCACAGGGACGAGGCGGGCGACTACCTCGATACGCGGTGGATGGCACACCTGACCGGCCACCGGCTGCTGCTGATTCCCAATCACCTGGCCACGGTCCGCCGCACCCTGGCCGGGCTGCCGCTCGCCGCGATCCTGCTGACCGGCGGCAACGACCTCTCCGGCGCTCCGGGCGGCACAGACCTCGCGCCCGAACGGGATGAGACCGAGGGCTGGCTGCTCGACCACGCCCAACGGCACCAGGTGCCGGTCATCGGGGTGTGCCGCGGCGCCCAGGCACTCGCCGTACGGGCAGGCGCCCGCGTCGCCGACGGCCGCCTCCGCCATGCCGGAACCCGCCACAGGGTGCACACCGTCGCCCAGACGCCCTGGGAGTGGCCCGACACGTTCACCGTTTCCTCCCACCACCGCTACATCCTGCCCGCCGCGGGCCTGCCCGACGAACTGCGGGTGCTGGCGCTCGCCGACGGCGACAGCACCGTCGAAGCCTTCGTCCACCGGCGCCTGCCCTGGTGGGGGCTGATGTGGCACCCCGAACGCGAGGACCCTCCGGGCCCCGCCGCCCGCGCCCTGCACCACCTGCTCCATCACCAAGCCACCCGACCCGTCTGAAGGTGCACCTGACATGCATGCCGTCATCCTGGCCGCAGGCCGAGGCTCCCGCCTCGGCCCCCTGAGCGACCTGCGCCCCAAGCCCCTCCTGCCGTTGGCCGGCCTCCCGCTACTGACCCGCCTGCTCACCAGCCTCCACGCCGCGGGATGCACACCGGTCACCCTCGTCACCGGCTACCGCGCCGACGTACTCGCCGCCCACGCGGGCGGGTGCCGTACTGTCCACAACCCACGCTGGGAGCAGACCAGCATCGCCGCGAGCCTGCTCGCCGCCGCCGACGCCGGAGCCCTCGACGAGGACGCCATCGTCACCTACGGCGACATCGTCGCCGAGCCGGCCGTGTTCACCACCCTGCTCGCCGCGCCCGCCGCTGATGTGTGCCTGCCGGTCAACACCGGCTGGCTGCCCCTGTGGCAAGCCCGCATGGACAACCCCCTCGACGACGCCGAACGCCTCCGCCTGGACGCCGAGGGACGGCTGCTCGCCATCGGTGGCACCCCCGCCGGCCTGGACGAGGTGCACGCCCAGTTCATGGGCATCGTGCGCCTCAGCCGGGCCGGTGCCGCCGACCTCATGAGCTTCTACCGCCGCGCGCTGAGCCGGGATGAGGCTGCGGCCCGCTGGGACACCACCGCCCTGCTCGCCGCCTGGTTGCGGGCGGGTGGCCACGCGGCCACTGTGCCGGTGCCCGGCGGCTGGCTGGAGATCGACACCCCCGACGACCTGGCCGTCTACGAGGACCTGCACGCCCACGGCGAGCTGGACGGCCTGTGCGACCTGAATACCACCGCCCCCGAAGGAGTTGTACGCGATGGCTGATCCCCGGATGCCGCTTGCTGGTGAGCACGTGCACTTTTCCGGCCTGGGCGGCAAGGGCATCGCCCCGGCCGCCTCCCTCGCCCACACCGCCGGGATGATCGTCACCGGTGACGACATGGTGCCCAACCACCGCACCCGCGCGCTCGCGGCCGAGGGCGTCACGGTCACCATCGGCGCCAACACCGTCCCCGACGGGGCCAGCCTGCACGTCGCCAGCGCCGCCCTGCCGCCCGGCCCTCACACCGGCCCGCGGCGGATGGCCCGCCTGGAGTTCGTCCAGCACCTGTTCGCGGCCCACCGCAAGCGCCTGATCGCCGTCGCCGGGTCGCTGGGCAAGTCGACCGCCGCCACTCTGCTGCACCGCATCCTCACCCCCTACGCCCCGTCGGCGTACATCGGCGCCGACGTCCCCGGCCTCCTGTGCGGCGGCCAGCTCGCTGCGGGCGAGTGGGCGATCGTCGAGGCATGCGAATACCAGGCCGCCTACCGCGCCCTCACACCGGAGATCGTCATCGCGCTCAACCTCGTCCAGAACCACGAAGACCACTTCGGCCCCGGCACAGCCGCCTTCGAGCGCAGCCTCACCGGCTTCCTCACCGCCCCGCCCGCGCCACCCCGCCTCGCCGTCCTGCCCGACGAGGTCGCTGCCCTCCTCGAACCCCACCTCGCAGCCACCGAGACACGGTTGACGGTGGAAACCGTCGGCGAGGACGCCGACTGGAGCGTCGACATCACCGGCGCCGACCCGCACAGCACCACCTTCGCCCTCGCCCAGCACGGCACCCACGCGGGGACGTGGACCGTGCCCGCCCCGGGCCGACATCTGGTCACCGCCGCCGCGTGCGGACTGGTCACCGCCCTGCACCTGGGCATCAGCCCCGCCGACAGCGCCGAGGCGCTGGCCGGCTTCCGGCTGCCGCGCCGCCGGATGAGCACCATGCACCACGACGACAAACTCGTCCTCGTCGACGACAACGCCCGCCAGCCCGGCCAGGCCGCAGCCCTCCTCCAGGCCCTACGCCAGGCATACCCCGACCGGCACATCGTCGTCGCGGTGGCCCCCTGGGGGACGAAGAACCAACGTGACCTCTCGGCCTGGGCACTGGGCCTGTCCGAGGCGGACACTGTGTGGGTGCTGCCCGTGGGCGACGCCGCAGTCCCCGGCGGCGAGGCACCCGACGCTGACATCCGGCTCGCCGAACTCATCCGTCTGGAGGGAACCCCCGCCTACGCCATCCGCCGCAGCGGACAACTACCGCTGCCGGACGGCCGGACCACCGAGCCCGTGCTGATCGCCACCGCCGGGTATGACGCCAGCCTGGAGACGTTCTCCGCACTCCACGACCAAGCCGTCACCGCCTTCGGCGCTCAGCCCGCCCCGGCCTCATGAGCGGCCGCCACCTCACCCGCACACGGGTCACCCTCGCCCTGGTGGCAGCCTTGGCCGACGGCCGCCTCGTCGTCGGCCCGGACGGATCGCCCCCGACCACCGAACTCCCGCCCGACGAAGAGCAGTCCAGCGCGGTGCGGCGCTTGGAAGACCGCCTCGGTCTGTCTCACGACGCGATGCCCCGCATGGCGGCGTGTGACCTCGCAGGAGGAGAGAACGACACGGTGACGGAGCACCGGATCATGTGGCGAGGCCCGCTCCCAGCCTCGTGGACGGCGCCGACGCCCTACCGCACAGTGCCGGTCGGCCAGGCCCTGGCTGCACTCCGTCAGCGGGAGGCAGGTCGGGTTCGGGCGGCCTGCCGCGCCGGGCTCCTCGGCGACACCGTCCGACTTCACTGCGGCCGCCGTCCCGGCATCCGGCCGTCCAAGGCGGAGCGCACCGGGGCCCGCTTCGCCTGGCACCCGGCCATCCACGTACCCGAGGGGCACCCGGTCCGTCAGGTGTGGGGGTGGCTGACCGATCCTGACGGCCGTGTCCTGGTCCTGCTGGACCGGTTCGGGGCGCCCAGTCTGCCCGGAGGCCAGCCCGAGCCCGGCGAGAACTGGGCCGACGCCATGGCCCGGGAAGCTGCCGAGGAGTCCTCCGCCTGCCTCGGTGCGCCGGTCTTGCTCGGCTTCCAGCAGGTCGACGAGCACAACCAAGCGCCTTACGCGCAGCTGCGGATGACCGCGCCATTGCTGGGGCTGGGGCCGGCAGCGCCTGATCCGGACAGCGGTGAGACCTACCGCCGTGTCCTTGTTCCGGCCCGGCAGGCCAATCTGCTGCTCGGCTGGGGCCCGGAGGGCGATGCCCAGGTGGCCGCCGTCACCGATCACTGCCGTACGCTCCCGTCCGCCGCACTCCGCTGCGTCCCTGAGCGAGGATGGGCACCGGCGAGCGCGGAGGAGGTCCCGGGCCAGGTCAGCGGACCAAGGGCTCGGCCAGGGCGTTGACGTCGCCGGCGCCGATCAGCATCACCACGTCGCCGCCCGTCGCCTCGTCCTGGAGCTGTCGCGCGAGTTGGTCCCGGCCCGGCGACATCCGCATCTGGGGGGCCCTGCCGTCGACGTCGGCCGCGAGCCGCTCGGCGACGTGCGTCCACTCCTCTGGGTTCTCCCGGGCCGGGTAGACCGGCTCAACCCACGCCAGGTCGGCGGTGGCCAGCGCATCGAGGAACTCGGTCTGGAACTGCTGGGTGCGGCTGAACAGGTGCGGCTGGAAGACGGCCAACACCCGCCCGCGGCCCGCGACCTGGCGAGCCGCCGCCAAAGCGGCGGCCACCTCCACCGGGTGGTGGGCGTAGTCGTCATACACCCGCGCCCCCGAGGCGGTCTTGCCCCGCAACTCGAACCGGCGTGCCAGCCCGGGGAAGGCCAGCAGGGCGTTACGGACGTCCCCGGTCGCACAGCCGGCACGACGGGCGATCTCGACCACCAGCGCGGCATTGTGCAGCTGGTGCACGCCCGGCTGGTTGACCTCGTACACCTCGCCGTCCAGGCGGAACCGCATCGGCTCACCATCGATGAGCTCCGGCTCCGCTACGGTCATGTCCGGCACAAAGGGCCGCAGGTGCTCGGCGGCCTGCGCGGAGACCACCGCCACCTTCGCCTTGGCGGCAAACTCGCCCAGCACCCGCGCCACGTCCGCGATGTTCTGGTAGGCGCCGCCGTCCCCGACATGGTCCAGGTCGACGTTCGTCACCACCGCGGTGTGCACCTGATAGTTCAGCAGGCTCTTGTCGGACTCGTCCGCCTCGATCACCAGAGTGCCGCCGGATCCTGCGGCCGCGTGCACCCCGGGCGGGCGCAGCAGGGCGCCTACCACGTAGCTCGGGTCCTTTCCGCAGAAGGCCAGTACGTGCGCGAGCAGCGCAGCCGTGCTCGACTTGCCGTGCGCCCCGCCAACCGCCACCGTCTCGTGCAGAGCCGTGATCTGCGTCAGCAGCCCCGAGCGGTGCAGCTCGCCCAGGCCCTTGCGGCTGGCCTCGGCACGCTCGATGTTCTCCGGCCTGATGGCGCTGGAGAACACCACCTCCGCCGGTGCGTCAGGGACGCTGCCGGTGTCGTGACCGATCGTCACCCCTGTTACGCCGTTGCGCTCCAGAGACTCCGTGTAGATGGTCTTCTTGGCGTCGCTGCCGCTGACGTGGGCGCCCAGCTCCCGGGCCACGAGGGCCAGCCCAGACATGCCGCACCCCCCGATCCCGATGAAGTGAAGACGACGGTCAGCGAACGGCTTACGGATATCTGGCATGACTCGGAGCCTACCGGCGCACCCCTCGGCCCCGGCGTACGTCAAGGGCGCCTGCGGCGGCGCGGCGCAGATGCCGAGTAGCTAAGTGGTGCTGATGTGCTGTCAAGAGGCGCATTTGTGCGAGTCGCTAGCCGGGGCGTGATGAACCGGCAGCCATAGCATGAACTGTGGCGTGCCGCGACTGGAACTGTCACCCGGCCGCGGCACGTTCCTTGTGCGGTGTCATTGAGGTGGCAGTGCTTGGAGTAGTGGGAGTTGCGGCCTCTCGGCCTGCGAGATGCGATGAGGAGGTGAAGGGGAAACCTGGCATCGAAGGTTGTCGTTGCCGTATGGCCCATCGGCGACGTGTCTGTCGGCGTCGACCACCTCCCCGGTCTGCGGCATCCACGTCTGAGAGCCGGTACCGGATGGAGTTGGTCGGGCTGGTCGCCGTCAGCCTGCCAGGGCTCGCCGCTCTGGCTGCGTTGCTGTTCACCTGGATGCAGGTGGGGCAGGCCACTAAGGAACTGCGGATTTCTGAGCAGGGGCAGATCACCAGCCGGTTCAATGCCGCGATCGGCAATCTGGGATCGGAGTCCCTAGACGTCCGGTTGGGCGGCATCTACGCCCTGCAGCGCATCATGGAGGACTCGGCCCGCGACCATCCCACGGTCGTCTCCGTGCTGGCCGCCTTCGCACAGCAGCACGCCGGGTCGAGTAAGGGCAGCCTGAAGGAACCGCTGGCGGAGGAACCCGACGCCCACAGACCGAAGGCCGACGTCCGGGCCGCTACCGCCGCCCTGGCAAAACGCCGCGCCGACCGCGACGGCGGAACGGTCGTCGACCTGAGCAAGACCGATCTCCGCGGCCTTGTCTTCACAGACAAGGCGGCTTCCATCAGGCTTCCAAGAGCGAATTTTTCCGACGCGGACCTCCGCTGGGCCGACCTGACCGGTGCGGACCTCCGCAAGGCGATTTTCGCTAACGCGAACCTGCACAGTTCCGTCCTTGGTGAGACGAACTTCAGGGGCGCCGACCTTACAGGGGCGAAACTTACCGCCGCGTGGCTACCGGGCGCGGATCTTCGCGAAGCAGTCCTGGAGTGCGAATTTATTATCGATGTTGATACGGAGACGGGTTGCGCGGACCTGCAGAACGTCACCCTGAACGGCTCGGACCTTCGAAATGCCAAGATGGCCGACGCCGACCTTCGCGGAGGGTACATGCAGAGGACGGACTTCCGTGGCGCGGACCTCTCCCACGCGGACTTCCGTGGCGCGGACCTCTCCTACGCGGACTTCCGTGGCGCAACGCTGACCGGTGTGAAGCTGGCTGGCGCGACACGGAACGGCGCTCGCGGGCTTCCGCGTGCAGATTAACCGGCTGTGCGACCGGCTCAGGGGGTAGCCAAGAAGGTTCCGCAGCGCGGCAATTGCCGAGAGGAGCTTGGAGTACGCAGCGACTGGGAAGCCGTCTTTCCACTGGTCCCTCAACAGGGAACACGCTGCCTTGTCGGCGGCCTCGGCGAGGTAGAGGTCGACGACATCGCGGTCGAGGAGGGTGCCGTTGAGCGCGTACGTATTGATGACCTTGTCCACCAGGTGGGCACGGTCCCACGTCGGTGCAACGGGCATGCCGCGGTTGTCGTACCACTGCAGGGACACGGGCCGAGGGGTGTTCATGGAGAGGCATCTCCTTGTTCGGGCGAGGACGGGCAGCCCTCAGCCCTGTACGTCGGAGTACCGATTCCTGTTACGGCTTCGCCGTATCCGCTGGTCAACAGCCCGGGAAGTGCATCGATCACCAAGGCCATGCGGATGGGCGGGCCACAGGGACCCCGACAAGGCCGCCCGCACCCGTGCGCACAGTCAGCGGCTGTTGCCTGGGCCCCGGGACACCAGAGCGGCGTACGACGGGCTGCCCGCCGTACGCCGTGCCGGCCTATTCGCTCTTCGGCTCGCCTGCTGCTAGTCCGGGAGCGATTCGGGCGCACCGCGCCGCGTACTCCTCAAGGTGATGTTCCTCGAACTCTGTGGCTCTCCAGTCGGCGGCTTGGACGTCTCCGCCTGGCCAGACGTACGCCCACCCCAACTTGCCGTTAGACAGGGGGACTTCCCGGAGTTCGTAGTGCTCGTCCTCGAATGCGTCGAGGATGCGCCACTCGTGGTTGTCGAGGTTGAGCAAGACCGCGCCGGAAGCCGATCTGCCGCCCGCTTGGACAAGACCTGGATAGACCCGGCCCTTGAGTTTGGCCGCACGGTACCCGGGGGCGGAGGCAGGTACCTGCTCCGGTATTCGGCCCAACAGGGCCTTGAGAACGGCATCGAACTGGAGCGTGCCGTAGACGAACAGCACGTCGGGAGCGTGCGCGAGTCGGTCCCGGCGACCAGAGGTCTCCGGGACCGGGGTGGGACTTGTGATCGTTTGTGTCATGTGCGTTCCGGGGCTAGGTGGAGGGCAGGTACATCGCGTCGTAGAGGGGTGACTCTTCGGCGTGCTTGATCTGTCCCATAATCGTGTACCCCCATCGCAGGTAAGCATCGTGGGCAGGCTGGTTGTCGACGATGCAGGTCAGGGCGGTGACGCTCTCTGCGCGTCCGGCAATGACCGTGTCGTGGATCTGACGTCCGAGCCCCTGGTTCTGCAGCTCAGGGAGGACCATCAGCTCCCGTAGCCAGAAGATGCCCTCGGCCTCGGCCAAGTCGATCAGTTCGGCGGGCCGACGGTCGTCGAGGGAGATCCACCAAGGCTTGTCAGCGGGCAGGGTCGCGCCGTGCACGTATCCCACAATTCGCCCGTCGAGCCAGGCGGTGACGGTTTCGAATCCCTTGGTGTCGAAGGCCGCTTCGAGGCGGGTCCGGAAAGTGTCGACGGAGAAGAACTCGTCACCGATGTAGGGCGGGACGTCGTACACCTTGGCGTACACGTCGACCAGCTCGGAAGTAATGTTCTTCGCCGACTTCGCGTCGTGCCGCTGGAACTCCGGGTCCACGGTGTGCACTCTCCTTTTGCTGGCTCACGCGACGTGAGTACTAATCTGTTCGAGTAGATCCCCAACGCCTCGGGCGCTGCGATGGGGGAGCATCCCGTCATGGATGATCTTCAGCTGTCCGGCTGTTCGGGCAGACGACATTCCGCTCTCAACAAGTCGAAGGGCGTCGGACGCGGCCGACATGCCGTGATCGACATCGCCGTTCGCGACTGCCGCGACTGCCAGTCGGCCGAGGCACATGCCCCGGTTTCTGGAGTGGGTGACATCTTGTAGTGCTTCCGACCGTGCCAGGAGTTTCTGGGCGCGCGCCGTCTGCCCAAGGTCGAGGCGACACATGCCCTCCAGACAGGTCAGCTCTGCGAGGTTGAGGAAGAAGGCCCAGTCCGGGTCCCGCTCGTTGTCGCCGCGCTCCCACTCCGTCCACGCCCGTTTGATGGCGGCCTCGCAGTTGAAGTCGTCCCCCAGCCGTGCGTGCCCCTGCGCTTCTCGAATCGAGAGGAGGGCGGCGACACGGCTGGGCGCACCCCACAGCTCCGCGTGGCGCTGGCCGAGCTTGGAGAAGCGCACAGCCTCTCGTCCCTTGTTCAAGTCGACGGCCTGTCGGGCCATGTTGCTCAGTGTGCGGCTGGCAAGTACGTCGTCGCCGGAGAAGTTGGCGGAATTCAGTGCCTCGGAGAAGTACTGACGCGCCTGGGTCTGGAGGCCGGCGTCGTAACAGAACCAGCCGAGCGACGTGGTCAACTTTCCGGCTAGGGCATGCAGTTGCTGCCCCAGCGGCTCGTCGTAGATGCCCCGGTCGATCATGTGGTGCGTCCAGAGCAGATGCGCCCGCGTTGGACGCCAGAGCCGGTTCGCGCCGAACTGCTGGTCGATCGCGTAGTTGTCGTCTGCGGCGGCCGACAGTAGCTCCACTTCCTCCGGAGCGATCCGCCACTCACCAGAGCGGTTGGTACCGGTGGTGGTCTCGGCTAGCCACGGTGGTGGCGCCTCATCTGTTAGCGGGCTTGAAGCGGATGCGATCAAGAGAGGGCCTGCCGAAGAAGCCTGACTGGCCAGCGGTACCGGCGTAAGTACCAGGGGGACGTCATCGGGCTGCGGTGGTCGCAGCCCGAGTTCCTCCACGGGGCGCTTCCAGTAGGCGGCAAGTACCGCGCGGGCGTCCGGGTGCGGCCAAGGGGGAGGCTCCTCGCCTTCCCATTTGCGCAGCTGTCTTGCACTGAACGTGGGGAGCGAGCCGATACGGCCCTCATCGCGGAGGCGCCGGGCAAGGACGGTGAGTTTGTCGACCATCGCCTCTTGAGTCAGGTTCGCTCTGATGCGTAACCGCCTGAGTTCACGCATGGCCACCCCTTGCCGTCTGGTTTCGCCCTCACGGTAGCGACTCTGGTGCCGGTGCGTGAGGGGTCCCCACTGAAAAGCCCTGGTCAGAAGGAAAGGGCCGGTGAAAGGGCCGCCGAAGGGCCGGTTAAGGGCTGGCAGAGTTCCGGGGAAAAGACCTGTTCACCGCGCGGCGCATTCGCTGCACTGGGTCACACCGCACACACCGGGTGTGTCGTCGTGATGCCGGGAGGGCTCATGGAAACCTGCGAACGGGCCGAGACTGAGGCACTGTCCGCGTGGTTTGCGACAGCGACTCCTGACCCGAACACGGCGATCGGCCTCTGGGAGGAGAACCCCCATCTCCCCCGGCGACTTCAGTGCGGCGTGGCCTTCGACATAGTGATGGCCGACAGGTCACTTGTGGGTATGGCGTACCAGCTTCTCGCCCAGTACGAGCAGCCGCTTGGCCCCGCAGTGCTGTTCACCAACCTCCGTTCCGCGGCTGTGCTCGTGCCGGTAGGCACCGCCTCGCGCTGGCATGGACTGATGGCCACAGCCAAATGGCCCGAACGTCAGCCCCGACCCGCCTGCCTCAGCGTCGGGCACGTGATCCTCGTGCCCTCACCCCGGCCAGCCAGTTTGCTCGCGCAGTGGCTGGAGCCGCCCGACGACGAGCAGATCATTGGCGGCGCGCCGCTGCTCACCAGCCCCGTCCCGCTCGCACGGTGCATCACGGAGGCCCAGGCCCTCCTCGGTCCAAGCAAACGCCCCCCTTTGCGTAGGACCGTGTCGGCCGTCAGGACTCTCCTGCACTCCCCCCAGAGGACTTGATGATGATGATGACGACCGCCGTACTGGCTGAGAGTGAACGTCCGAGCAAGATCATGAATCAGGAAGTTTCCGGTGCCTCCAGCGTTGTTGGATCAACCAGCGTGATGGAGGCTCCGGTCGTACTGCCGTCGTTTTTTGACGTTGCTGTACGCGCCGATCCGTCGCGTGTCGAGCATGCGCGGCGCATCACTAAGGCGTGGTTGAGTCGGCGGTGTCTGATGGCGGAGGACCGTACTGACGTCCTTGTGGTCGTGATCAGCGAGTTGTGTACCAACGCGATCGTGCATGGCCGTGTCGACGAGTTCGGGCTGCGCGGCCGGATGGGACCCGATGGCCGAGTCCGCCTCGAAGTGCGGGACGCCCCCTCGGCGGTTCCCTCGCCACAGCACGTTGACTCGGGGGCCGAGAGCGGCCGGGGCCTGCTCCTGGTCGATGCTTTTATCACGGAGTTGGGCGGTGCTTGGGGCTTTACTCCGGACGGCGCGACTGCCTGGTGCGAGGTACCGCTCACGCCGGCACGAGTGGGTCCAGCGCCACTCCCGGGGTCCTCACGATGACCGCCGACTCGGAGACTTCCCCAATGACGAGGACGGCTGAGGCCTCTTCCTCACCCGCTCCATCGGCAACGACCCTTTGCGCGAAGGACGATGACATGGAACACGCCGTGGCTTCAGGCGCGCGCGAACGCTCCCCGGAGGCTCTGCTCCGGCCTGTGCGTCCGCAGACTTGGAGCGGCTGTTTCTCTACCCAGCCGGATGCTGTACCGGCCGCACGTACCTACGCCCGTACGCGATTCACGATGATGAGCTGGCCGGGAGACCAAGAGGACGCAACCAAAGTCGTCTCGGAGCTGGTGAAGAACGCCGTTGAACACGTCGGGCCGCAGCACCCCGCAGGCGACATCGTGCTGGATCTGACCGTCACCGAAGACGAGACACTCCTGATCGCTGTGACGGACCAGAATCCGGAGTTCCCCGGATTCATCGAGGCCGTCTCCGCGCAGAAGAGCACGGGACTTCCCCGCGTACGGGAGCTTGGCGGCGCGACCACCTGGAGACCTTCCCCCGACGGGGACAAGAAGATCGTCCAGGTCCGACTCAGGCCACGCTCCTCCCTGCTCGCCGATTCCCCCTGATCGGCCGCCGGGTCGCAGTCATCAGGCTCTGGCTCCAGCACACGGACCGGGAACCAAGTTGGCTGCCGCTCGGCGGCTCCACCCCCTTTGCTTTGAGGACTTCACCCCTCATGTCCCTCTTACGCACACAGGGCCAGTGCATCCCTCTGGCCACCCCGTTTCGTTCGATACGGGGGTGCGCCGATGCCTGTCGATGACAGGTCCTTGACGGATCACCCCGCGGGCGGCGACATCGCGCTGTATCCCGTCTTCGAGGAGCTCAAGCTCGACCGCTACCGGGTCGTGAAAGAAGTACTTGCCGAGACAGGCCACAACTGGCAGCTACGCACGTTCCGCAGCCAGGTCATCGCCCTGTACGCCGCCCAGACCCGGGCCATCGACTACTGGCACCAGGAAGAACCCCGCAACCCGGACGCACTGATGATGTGGGCCCGCGTTGTCACGCAACGCATGTTCCAACTCCAGCACTCCGCGAACGACCCCAGGGTGATCAACGCGGCCCATCACGCCCGTCGCGCCTGCCACGTTGCCATACGGGCCTGTCCGCAGGATCCGGTGCCACGGGTGGATCTGCTGGCACTGGCGCAGTTCGACGCCGACCCGAGATACCAGCAGAAAGCGGAGCACTGGGCGCCCTCGCAGACCGAGGATGCCCTGCCGGAAGGGCCGTGGCCCCTGTTCTGGGCGGTGCGCCAGCGCGATCCGGAAAACCGTGAGGCCTACCAGCGCATGCTCCAGTTCTTCTACGCCCGCGGTACCGGAGCGCACGTTTTCGCGCAGTGGACGGCGATGCGGGCGGGAGAGTGTTCGAGCCTGCTGTTGCTGCCGTTGTACGCATACGCCGAGGACTTCCGGCACCGGCGGAACAGCCAACAGGCCAGCGACTTCACGTACTGGACGGACCAGCGGGTGCGGCATTACGTGAAGCGAGCGAGAGACGGCTGGTTCAAGTACCTCGACGCCGAGACGTGCAGCTCACCAGCCCTCTCGATCAACCTCAACCTGTTGGCATACGCGCTCACCGTGAGCGGGATGAAAGGCGCCGGCCCCGTCTTCCGGGCCATCGGCCCGTACGCCACCGCTATGCCGTGGCAGACCCTCGATCCCCGGCCCAACTGGGCCGACCGCTTCTTCAAGGCCCGTGACTACGCCCTCAATCAAGAGCCCGTCAGTCACTGAACAGGCGTTCCAGGCCATACCACCTCTCCCCTACGACACCACGAGGACATATCCCCTTGTCTCGAAGAAGAACCGCAGCCCTGCTCGACGATGACGCCGTGCTGATCGCTGAAGGCATCACACCCACGCTGGTCCGCAAGATGGGCGGGTTCGGGAACTATTCCGTCTCCTTCTCCGTCATCTGCATCCTGGCCGGCGGAATGACCCTGTTCGGGTTCGGTCTGCACAACGGTGGCCCGGCCGTGATGGTGTGGGGCTGGGTCGGCATCTTCGCCATGACCCTGGTCCTGGGCGCCTGCCTGGGAGAGGTGACGTCGGTGTACCCCACGTCCGGCGCCCTGTACCACATGGCTCACCGCCTCGGCGGGCCCGGCTGGGCATGGGTGACCGGCTGGCTCAACCTGCTCGGGCTCGTCGGCGCCATCGCCGGCATCGACTACGGCGCGGCGTCCTTCATCGGCGCGTTCGCCAGTCTTCAGTGGGGCTTCGAGCCCACGCCGGAGAACACCATGGCGGTCTTCGTGTGTGTTCTCTTCCTGCACGGCCTGCTGAACAGCTTCGGGGTGGGCCTGGTCGACGTGCTGAGCAAGATATCCGTGTGGTGGCAGTTCAGCGGCGTCACCCTCATCGTCGGCACGCTCCTGCTTGCCCCCGGTGAACGGCAGTCCCCGGCCTTCGTCTTCACCGAGTACTACAACGACTCGGGCATCAGCAACCCGCTGTACGGGGCCGGAGTCGGGTGCCTCATGGCCGCGTACACGTTCTGCGGCTACGACGCCTCCGCCCACATGGCCGAGGAGACCACCAAGGCGCAGAAGGCGGCTCCGTGGGGCATGGTCCACGCCATCGTCTGGTCGGGCGTCGCGGGCTTCGTGCTGATCGTCGGAATGCTGTTCGCCATGGAGAGCTACACCGGCACGCTCGGCACAGCCACGGGAGTCCCGCCCGCGCAGATCTTCATCGACGTCCTGGGCACCGGCATGGCGAAGGCCCTGCTCCTGGTCGTCATCGTGGCTCAGCTCTTCTGCGGCAACGCGGAGACCGCCGCGGCGTCACGGATGGCCTATGCCTTCTCACGCAATCAGGCGCTGCCGGGCTGGAGGCTGTGGAGCCGGGTCAACGCCCGCACCGCGAACCCCACGCCCGCGGTGTGGCTGTGCGTGGGCAGCGCGCTGGTCCTGGCGCTGCCGAGCCTGTACTCACCGACCGCGTACGCAGCGGTCACCGCGATCAACGTACTGGGCATCACCCCCGCCTACGCGATCCCGGTCTTCCTGCGGCTGAAGGCCGGCGACAGGTTCAAGCAGGGCCAGTGGAACCTGGGACGGTTCAGCAAGCCCCTGGGCGTGATCGCGGTCACCTACGTGGTCGTGCTCACCGTCTTCTTCTGCCTGCCGCAGGCCTATCCCCTCACCACGCAGTCCTTCAACTACGCGCCGGTCACCCTGGCCGTCGTGCTCCTGCTCGCATGGATCTCGTGGATGACCACAGGCAGAAAGAACTACTCCATGCCTCTGCCGGCCTCTACTGCTGAAGACTCCAAGATCGCAGGAGGCATGGTCTGATGACCAGCCAGAATCCCCAGCACGACCCGATGGCACAGTCCGTGGGCCTGCTCTCCGTGGACGAACTCACCACCCTCGTGACCGGCGGGGAGATCACCGCGGTGATGGTCGGCGTCCCGGACATGATGGGCCGCCTCAAGGGCAAGATCCTGGACCCCGTGCACTTCCTGGCCCAGTTCCCCGCAGGCCCGGACATGTGCGCGTACGTCTTCGCCTCGGACGTGGACATGAACACGGCGGGCGGCTTCGGCCTCGCGGGCTGGCACACCGGGTACGGCGACCTCCACGTCGTCCCCGACCGGAAGGCCATCCGGCGGCTGAGCTACCTGCCCGGCACCGTCCTCGTGCTCGGTGACGTCGAGCATCCCGACGGCACTGCTGTCGATGTCGCCCCGCGCCGGATGCTCCGCGAGCAGCTGAGGATCCTCCGTAATCGGCACCAGCTGGACATGGAGGTCGGTGTCGAGAGCGAGTTCGTGCTGTACCAGGGCACCGAGGCCCAGATCCGCGACGCCGGGTACCAGGGACTGACGCCCGCCTCGCCCCACAACCTCGACTACGCACTGGAGCACCCGCCGGTCTTACGCGCGTTCTTCCACGACCTCCAGGACGCCCAGGCCCAGGCCCGGTCCCCGGTCGAGGCGGTCAAGACGGAGGGAGCGGCCGGTCAGGTCGAGGTGACCTGGCCGTACGGGGACCCGGTCCGGGCCTGTGACACCTACACCGTCCACAAGCACGCCGCCCGCCACATCGCCGCCCGCCACGGTATGACGCCGACGTTCATGGCGGCCCCGCAGACCGGCGTCGGCTCCGGCCTGCACCTGCACGTATCCCTGTGGCGCGACGGCGTACCGGCTTTCACCCCCCGATCCCCCGGCGAACTGCCCGACCTGCTCCTCCATTCCGTTGCCGGACTCCTTGGCGCCCTGCCGCACCTCGCACCGCTGTACGCGCCCACCACCAACTCGTACAAGAGGTACGCCACCCACTCCTTCGCCCCCACGAACTTCACCTGGGGAGTGGACAACCGCACCTGCGCCGTACGGGTCGCGGGCCACCGCGAGAACACGCGGCTGGAAGTACGGCTGGCGGGTGCCGACGCCAATCCGTACCTCGTCCTCGCCGCCGTGATCGCGGCGATCAACCACGGCCTCGCCGGGCATCCGAAGCTGCCGGAGCCGGTCACCGGGGACGCGTACACCGACGTCGACTCGATGCCGGTGCCCCGCACCCTCGACGAGGCCCTGACCGATTTCCGGGAGAGCCACATCGCCCGGCACGCGGTCGGCCCCGAAGTAGTCGACCACTACACCCGTGCCGCCGAGATCGAGATCGCCGCAGAGCGCGGCCAGGTCACGGACATCGACCGCGAACGGGGATTCCTCCGTGCCTGATCTCGCCACCTGGTCCAAGGAGCTGGCCGCCCAGCGCACCCCGGCTCCCCCCGCGCCCCACGGTGGCGTCGTGCGAGTGGAGCAGGCTCTGCGTACGCGGCTGGCCGACGGCACCTACCCCGTGAGGACATGGCTGCCGGGCCTGCGGGATCTGATGGCCGAGTTCGGCGTCACGTCCTACACGGCCCAGGCCGCGATCAAACGCCTGATCGCGGATGACCTCGTCACGTCGGTACACCCTCTGGGTACCTACGTCCTCGATCCCGCCGCTCCAGCCGAGGTCCCTACTCGCCGGCCGCGGAAAGCCCCTACGGAGCGGACTGGACAAGATCCGACCGAGAAGATGCTGAAGGAGCGGATAGCCGACGGCACTTACCCGGTCGGTACGAAAATGCCCTCCCACGCGCAGCTGTGTGAGGACCTCGGCGTCTCGCAGCACAAAGTCCAGCAGGCCATCAGACGGCTGACCGACGCCGGACTGGTGATGAGCGTGATGGGACTGGGCACCGTCGTGACGGATCCACGAGTTCCGTCAACCGGGTCTGCACATCGCGTGAGCGTGGAGGGCGGCCGAGAAGAGATCTGGACCGTTCCCCGGCCAGGTGTCACGAATGCCGCGCACATCCGGGCCGTCATGAAGACGCGCCTGACCGATGGCACCTACCCGCCCGGGGAACGACTGCCTACCTACGGGGCGCTCTCCGGCGAATTCGGCGTCAGCGTCAGCGCGGTTCAGAACGCGCTCAGACCGCTGAAGAGAGAGCGCCTCATCTGCCAGCACGTTTCGAGGCAGGGCATGTTCGCAGCTCCCGCGTCCAAACAGCCGCCTTCTTCGAGGCCTCCCGACCAGGCCTCCGCCTGACTCCCGCGCGTGGCAGCCCCGTCGCAGTCCACTGCCGCGCGCGGTTCCCCGCCTCCCCGTCGCCGGGCTCGAAGCCCCAACTCCCGTCCGGCGACGGGGAGGAACACCACCACAGACACCCTTCGCTCCCCGGGCCTTGACGGTGGCCGAGGAGCGAAGGGGCCCACGAAGCCAATGAAGGACAAGCCTTGAAAGCCGTTGAGAAATCCATCGGCATGGCGACCAGCTCTCCACCGGATCCGGGTACGGACCGCTCCGCAGGACCGGATTCCCTCCCGAAGTGGAAGCAGATCTTGCAGGACTTGCCCGCGTACACGCCGGGCCAGCATCTGACCGGCGACGCCGCCGCCAAGTTCCGCGACCGGGTCACACGTTCATACGGGGCTGGTGGAACCGTACGCGGCATCGTTGCCGAAACCGGGCGCTCGTACGGCGTGGTCCAGAGAACCCTTAGTCAGGCACAAGTCCTTCGCCCGCCCGGGTGCCCGCTGTCCGACCGGAGCAAGCGCAAAGGCCGTTCCGTCCGCCGACTCGACGGAGAAAATCGCCAGCACTTCGTTGCGAGGGTGATCCGGGAGCGAGTGAACGATGGCACCTACCCTCCGGGGACGAGGATTCCATCCGGCGTGACACTCGCCAAGGAACTCGACGTCAGCCAGTTCACGGTCCACATGGCCGTCAAGACGCTGAAGACGCAACGGGTCCTGATGGGATCCCGCGCGTACACGCTGGGCACGCTCGTCCGTCGATCGGTCCCGCCCTCATAGCGCCTTGACCTCCGGTGGGGCCACCGCCCAACTCCTCTTCTTCTCCAGGGCATGACGGTAGTCCGGGAAGCGAAGGACCAGACCGATCCTTTAAGGAAGATCTTCTGAGAATGCCCGACGATCCGATCCGCGTCGTCTCCCAGTCCGCCGAGCACTGCCCAGGCCGTGCCGACCGCATCACCGCCGTCGTACTCGACCTGCTGTTCGACCTGACACAGCAAGCCGCGCGATTCGGCTCCAGCACCAACCCGTGGGCGCACCTCACCACGTACGACGCCGACGCCTTCGCGTCCTTCACTCCTGGAGGGCGGGCATGAGAGCGCACATCGCCGCAGAGGCCAAGCAGATACTCCTGGCCTTCGGCTTGCAGGACCAGGAGACGCTCACCGCCAGGCCCCGCGTCGAAACCGGCAGCCCGTTACCCGGCCCCTCGACACGGCGCGTGAGCGTGCACGTGATCGGGCTGCTCCTGCTCGCTTCCCTGCTCCCCCTGACCAGCGGGGCCGCGATAGTCAGCGACATGTACGGCGTGCCATGGGGACGGCGCGAGGCCCTCGTCCTCGTCATCGCCCAGACTGGTGCCGCCGCCCTCGTGTTCTTCTGGCTCGCGTTGAGGGTGATCGCCCGAACCCCACTCGACCGGGGCTCCCCGCGGCAGCGGCTGCTTCAGCGCGGCGCCGCTGTCACCTGCGGCATCGCGGCCATGTACACGGCAGCAACACCCCTCACCCCGTCCAGGGTTGCCCTGGGACCGGCGGTGTTCGGGTGCGTGCTGGCGTGGCTGACCCTGGAGGTGTGCCGGGCACACGGCGTCCCGCTGGGCACCGGCCTTCCCGCCACAGCCACCCAGCGTCTCCACGAGTGGAGGATCGCGGGAAGCACTCTCTACGCCTGCGGATTCGGGGGCCTGTGCGTCACGGTGCTGACGCTGCTCGTCCGCTGGACCGGTATCGACGGCGTACCGGTGATGCAGGGCGATCAGCTGTCCACGCTCGGGATCAGCCGCTTCACCAGCCTCGCCCTCACGGTCGTGTGGGCCGTGGCGATCGAGGACATCGTGCTCGTCGCGGCCACGACCGCGCTGCTGACAGCCATCCACCGGCCCGCCTGGGAGATATACACGCTGGTCTGCGCCCTCGAAGTGCTCTTCCACGCCTACATGGGACTGCCCGCGATCGGCATGGCTGTCTATGGCATCGGCCGCGTCTGGCTGTACCTGCGCTACCGGCGGCTCATCCCCCTGATGGCCGGCCACGGCGCCTTCAACCTCGCCTTCGGACCGTTCCTACTGCTGCCCTTCGGCTACCGGATCGCGCTGGTGATCCCCATAGCCACAGCCTGGTGGATCAACCGCCGACTGCACGCGGCTGCCGCACGGGAATCACCGCTCCCCGAGCCGGCCACGCCCGATACGAGTGTTCCCGGCCCCGGAGACCGTACGAGCGCCCCCGCCGCCTGACGACTCCCTCCCTGACCACCGACAACCCTTCCCACGAAAGGTCATGACGCCATGGCACACGCCGATACCGACTACGCGCAGCCCGGCCACCGCCGCTTCGGCTGTCTCCTGCTGATCCTCAACAAGGCCGGGGACGTCCTCCTGGTCCGCCCCTCCTACCGGGATGGGTGGATCCTGCCGGGCGGCGGGGCACTGCCCGACGAGGCGCCGCATCTTGCCGCTTTACGGGAAGGCGCGGAGGAGACCGGGCTGAGCGATCTGGCGGTGGGTTCACTGCTGATCGCCGACTACATCCGGGCCAGTGGCGACGGCAGCGCCGCCGAGGGCATCAACTTCGTCTTCGACGGCGGCACCGTCGAAGACGACACCACCATCACCTTGCCCGCCCCGCGGCCAGGGCAGCAGCCCGAGCTGACGGCATGGGCGTTCGTCCCGCCCGGTCAGCTCGCCGACTACTGCCTGCCCTACCAGCTCCGGAGGATCACACAGGCGCTGACCGCGCTCGCCGACCCCGCCCAGCGCGGCTACCGCGTCAGAGGCCGCCACATCTGACCCGCCCGCGGCACGAGGCGGCTCCCCGGCGCGTCGTGGAGGGCCAAGCGGCTTGCGTCTCAGTGAGGGAAGCCGGTTGGCGATCTGCGGTGCGCCCGAGGCTGTCCGCGACACTCCGTACGCTCGAACGCATGAGTGTTCCAGTGAATGAGGGGCTGACCCTGGGGGCCGTCAGCGAGATCATCGAGAGGAAGATCCTCACCGACACGGTGAAGATCTCCCGGCCCGGCGAGCCGGTGTTCAACCCGGACACCGGCCAGTACGAGCCCGGTCCGCCTGTCACGGTGTACGACGGACGGGGCGGGGTGTTCCCCGAGGGCGGGCCGGGCATCGTGTTGCACCTGGAAGGGCAGGCGTACGTGGACGACTCCAAGTCCCGGTACAAGCTGCTCACTCCGCTTGCCGCGCCGGTTGCCTCCCGTGAGGACACGGTGACGGTCACGGCCGCCGCTGATCCGGCGGCGGTGGGCCGTACTTGGCGGGTGCTCGATGTTGGCGAGACTTCAACGCTCGCCGTGGTGCGTACGACTTGGTTGGACCAGGTCACGCAGACGAGTGGCAGCACCTCGTGAGCACACCCGTCGACACGGAGGCGGAGCGGCAACGCCTGGAGGCCGAGGTGTTGGTCGACACCGTGCGCATCACGCGGCCGACTGGTACCGCAGTTCTGGATACGGAGACGGGGCTGCTTGGCCCGGTCCCCTCGGTACTCGTCTATGAAGGTCGCGGCGCGGTGCTGTCCGGGCATGGGCAAGTCACAGCGCAGCATGTTCTGGGGCGCGAGTGGCTGGACGACACGGTGTCCTGGTACCGGCTCCTTACCCCGATCTCCACCTCGGTGCCGTCGCGCTACGACCGGGTGGAGGTCGTCGAGGCTGCGGCGGAGCATGCGGCGACTCTGGGACGGGTGTGGCAGGTCCTTGATCCGTCAGAGGCCTCGACAGTGGAGATCGCGAGGGTTACCCGCCTGGACGAGATCACTCCGCCGTGATGGGGCTTGGGCGCGTGCCGAGAGACCGTCCGTGAGCGATGCGGCGAGGCTGGCGGTGCCCGGGGAAAGAGAGATCGGACCAACAGCTGTAGGCCGTACCTTAGATGTGTGACAACACTGAAAAGATCCCAACCTATATCGGAGTTGGGTGTGCGTCCCGTGAAGGTCACTGCCTCGGGCCATGGCGCCGTGGTGGAGATCGAAGGGCACGATGTCTCCAGGCAGGTGGCCGCCTACACGATCAGCCAGAGGGACGGTGAGGTACCCGAGGTCGTCGTGTGGTTGGCGGCCCATGCTGCCGGCGGCGCCGTGTTTGACGGAATGGCCCATGTGGTGGTCGGCGAGCCTCCGGATCCCGGTCCGGCTGCCGCCGCTTTCCTTGGCGCAATCGATGCCGGTCAACTGGAGAAGGCGTCGTTGGCCCGACACGACCTGATGGACGGCGGCCCGCACGAGCTCATCCGAGTCATGTTGGCCCAGCTCAGGGAATGGGCGCTCGGGCAGTGGCGGGACGCCAACGAGCCCTCGACGTACGAGGAGTAGCCGGTGGCTTCCCTGCCTCCAGCCCGTCCGAGCGCCCGACCGGGAGGAGGCGCGTCTTCCAACGCGGCCCTGATCGCAGCCCAGTTCGAGGTCCGTGCCGTCAGCACGCTGCCCGAGGTGACCGGGGTAGTCCGCCACTACGCGATGCTGTTGGAGACGCGTATCAAGGCCAAGGCCAGTGGGAGGCCGGGCCCGAATGCGCCGACCGGTGACTACCGCCGGTCGTGGACGCATGAGGTGTCGTCGAACGGCGTGGCCGTCACGGCTGTGGTGGGCACCAACAAACCTCAGGCGAGAAGGCTGGAGTTCGGCTTCGTGGGTCAGGACTCGCTGGGAAGGGTCTACAACCAGCCGCCGTTCCCCCATGTCGGCCCGGCCGTGGAAGAGATTCGCCCGTTGTTCCTGGTGACGCTCGGCGAGACGATCGGCGACGGACCATGAGCGGCAGCGGCAGGTTCAGCACAGACCTGCATCCTGCGGTCGCCGGGGTGTGCCAGCAGAACGGGTACGGGCTGCTGGCCGGATGTTCTCTGGCAGGTCCGGAGGTCAGAACAGGGGAGATTCTTCGATATCCCCTGTTCGATACCGAATCCGATGTGGTTGCCGGACGTCCCCATGACGGAAACGAAGAGGAGTAGGTATGCCCGTCTCTGGACGGCTTGTGTCGCTGGCCGCGCAGTCCATGCTCGCTACCGCGACGACTCGGTCATGTGGATACGGCACTGCGCCGACCGCATCCAGTACGCCTACGGGCGCGGTCATCCCGTACAGCGTGCTGTACCCGCTGGGCATCACCACGTCCGGTCCGGCATACGGTGACGCCGACGCGGACGCACGGGTGCTGTTCCAGGTCACCTGTGTTGCCTCCACGGCGGAGCAGGCGGAGTGGATGGCCGACAAGGTCCGCACCGCGACCCTCGGCCGCACGGCGAAGGGCGACTTCGCCACGGTGATCACCATCGCCGGATGTGCGGTGATCGGCAGGGAGTTGGACAAGGAGGAAGGCGTCACGGTCAGTGGGGGCGTATACAGTTATGTCCAGCGGTACGTCCTTACGGTGACCACTCTCGGGTCCTGACGTATCGGCTACCTCACCGCGGAGGCCCTGTCGCGGACGCCCGGCCATACCGGTACGGGCCGTATCCCTCTTTCGCGTCATGCGAGTTGTGGGGGATGGGCCTCCGGTGCACGCTCCTGGGGCTTGTCCCCGGAGAGTGAGAATCAGTGGCCATCACGCAGCAGCGGTACATGCGCCGCGGCGTCACGAAGTTCCTTTTCCTCAAGGCCATCAAGGCGGACGACAACGTCCCCGTGCGGCCGGAGCTGGTCAGTCCCAACGCCACCGAGCTGTCGGCGGCCATCAGCGACATCGAAGGGTGGGCGCTGGAGAACACCGCGATCGACACCCCGGACATGGCGAGCGAGTTCACGTCGAACATCCCGGGTGAGGACAAGGCGGACAACAGCTCGCTGACGTTCTACGAGGACAAGGTCGACGACACGCTGGAGTCCCTTCTGTCCAAGGGCGTGGAGGGGTACGTGGTCATCCTCCGCAAGGGCGACATCGCCGGCAGTAAATCGATGGACGTGTTCCCCGTCCGCGTTGGCAGCCGTGCGGCTGCTTTCACGGCGAGCGCGGAGCCCGCGAAGTTCAAGGTCAGCTTCGCCATCACAGCCGAGCCCACCCTCGACGCCGCCGTCCCGGCCGCGGCCTGACCGGGCGGGGCAGTCACATGACCACGAGCACAACACACGAACCGCCCGCGCAGGCAGTAGCACGGGATGCCCACTGGTCCGCGAAGATGGAGCGCCTGCGGGCCCGGAAGCTGGCCCAGCGTCCGGTGACGTTCGTCGACGATCCTCGGCTGAAGACGGGGGTCAGTGAAGCGGCGCTGGGACTTGCCAAGGCCCGCACGTCCGCTTCGGCGGAATCGATCGAGCAGGGTGTGGCCGAAGAGGCGCGCGAGCAGTGGATCCAGGCGCACCCGAACGTGCTCGCTGCCCTCTCCGCGGTGGAATCCGCTGAGAACGCGCTGGAGGAAGGAACGATCCGGCTCACCTTCCGGGCGCTGCCCCGGCCTGTGTGGGCGCAGTTGCTGGGCGAGCATCCGCCGACCGAGGCCCAGGCGGACATGGGCCACGAGTACAACGTGGAGTCGTTCCCCGCTGCTCTGATCGCGGCCTGCTCGGTGGACGGTATGGGGGAGAGCGAAGCGCAGGAGCTGCTGGACGAGTGGTCTGACGCGGATGCCAAGGCGCTGTTCACCGCCGCTCTCCTGCCCAACCAGACGCTGCGGGCCGACCTGGGAAAAGGCTGACGGATGATCCGGGCTTCCGGGCTGAGATGGAGCTGTGTGCGCAGTACGGCATCCCGCACAGCCAGTTCACCGGGGCCGGCGAGGGGCGCTGGTCGACTCTGGACCGGGCGAAGGCCCTGGCGTGGCTGGCGTATGCGCGCGCGGTGTGCGCCAGTTGCGGCACCCGAGCCGGTGAGTGGGACGAGACGAACGGCGGAGACCGGTTCGCCTACATCCCGGAAACGACGCGCTGCCCGGGGTGCGAGCTGATCGAGATGGAGCGGGACCAGGTGCCGGAGGGTCCAGAGGGGCGTGGGGTCAAGATCGGGCTTCGGCCCCGGAAGGACACGTAGCCGTGGCCGGCGCCTACAACCTGTACGTCAACATGATGGCCAACTTCGGCAACCTGACGAGTGGTCTGCGCACGGGAGCAACCCAGCTCCGCGCGTTCGACGGGCAACTCGGCGGTGTCGACAACCGCCTGAACCGGGTCCAGAACGCCACCCGGCAGCTCGCCCGTGCGCAGGCGGAGGCTTCGGCGCAGATGGTGCGTTCCCAGGCCCAGGTCACGCAGGCCGCGCAGCGTGCCGCCCGGGCCCAGCAGGTAGCCGCCCGCGCGCAGGCGGTCGCCGCCCGGACATCGGCCCGCGCGCAGGCCGCCGCCGCGGCCCAGGCCGTGGCGGGGGAGCGTGCCGCCCGCGCGCAGACGCTCGCGCAGACCATGGCCGCGCGAGCCGCCACCGTCACCGGCCGGGGTGCCACGGCCGCGGCGCGCACGGCGGCCACCGCTCAGACGGCGGCGGCCCGTGCGGCACAGACCCACGCGGCAGCCCAGACCAGAACCACGGCCGTCCAGGCGGCAGCCGCCCGCGCCGCCGGCGTGGTGGCGACCTCGGAAGGACGCGCCCGCAACGCGGTGGCGGCGCGCGACGAAGCCCAGCTCGCCGCCGCCCGCAACGCGGCGGCCTCGGCGCAGCGCACCGCCCGGGCGGAGGCTGGGCTCGCCGCCGCCCGTCACCAGCGTGCCGTCTCCCTCGCCCAGACCGGGCTGATCATCAGTGCCGTCCTGGGCGTCGGGGTGGCCAGCGCCATCGGCCTGGAAAAGGCGATGGCGAACATCCTGACGATCAGCCAGCAGATCACTGGCGACACGGTCGGACAGTTCACCGACCAGATCGTGGAGCTGTCCACCGAGCTCCCGCAGACCGCCGAACAACTGGCGGAGGGCCTTTACCAGGTCGTCAGCACGGGCTTCGACGGCGCCGAGGCGATGACGATCCTGGAGATCGCCGCCCGGGGAGCTGCAGCAGGCCTGACCACGTCCGAGGTGAGCGCCCGCGCGCTGCTGGGCGTTCTCAAGGCGTACGGCCTTGAGGCGTCGGACGCGGCCGACGTCATGGACGTCATGTTCCAGACCGTCAACCTTGGCGTCATCAGCTACGAGGACCTGGCGCAGCAGCTCGGTGACGTGGTGCCGATGGCTGCCGCGGCCGGCGTGGAGTTCGACGACCTCTCCTCGGCGCTGGCCGCGATTACGCTGGCCGGTATCCCCGCCGCTGAGTCCGCGACGGCACTGAACATGCTGATGACGCGATTGATGCAGCCGACCCGGGAACTCAAGGAAGAGATCCGGGAGCTGGGGTATGAGTCGACCGCGTCCGCTGTGGAGCAGGACGGCCTGTATGTGGTGGTCAACAAGCTGAACCAGTCAGTCGGCGGCTCGGCGGAGAACCTGTCGACCCTGTGGCATGACATCCGGGCGACGCGTGCCGCGCTGGCGCTCGCGGCGGCGGACGGCAACAACTACGCGGACACGTACGCGGGCATCGCCAACGAGGTCGCGCGGGCCGGGGCCACGCAGCGGGCCTACGACATCCAGATGGACACCACCGCCGGGCAGTGGCAGCTATTCGGCAACCAGGCCCGCGCGGTGGGCATCGACCTGGGGCGAGCACTACTGCCCGCGCTGCAGGCGGTCGGTGAAACCCTCAACGTCTTCGCCGGGGCGGTCAACGGCCTTCCCGGTCCGGTGAAGACCGTGGCAGCAGGGCTGGCCGTCCTCGTCGCCACCACCCTGATCGCGCGGGCCGCGTTCGCGAAACTGAGCCTCCAAGTCACCGGATTCCGCAACAACTTGGCCGTTACCCGGGCCGGTGGTGCGCTGTTGCCGACTGTCTTGGGCGGGGCGGGCCTGGCGGTGTCCGGGCTGACCGCGCTGCTCGCGGTCGGCACCCTGGGATACGCGGCCTATACGGCGTCCAAGCAGGAGGCGAAGGACGCGACGGAGGAACTCGTCGCAGCGTTGCAGTCGGAGGGCGAGCAGCAGGGCAGCGGTCTGGCGCTGCGCAAGCTGGTCGAGCAGATCACCGGCGGGGACGACCTCGACACGCTGAAGGACGCTGGGGTGGATATCAACGATGCCGTCGACGCGATCACTTCGGGCGGAGCGAAACTGTCTGCGCTCAAGGCGCGGCTCGACCAGGACGCCCTGGAGTACAACCGGAAGGTCCTCGCCGGGGAAGAGCCCGGTGGCGTCGAGAACGTCACCAAGTTCTCCGAGGCGAAGCAGGCGCTCGACGACCGGCGCACGATCTGGAACCAGTCCATCAAGGACTACCAGGAGCGCCTGGAGCAGGAACGCATCATCGCCGCGAAGATCAAGCAGCAGGCCACCAGCAACTCGGCATGGAACCTGGACCAGCTGATCCCTCTCGACAAGAACGGCGCCCCCCAGTACACGGACGACATGAAGGCCCTGGCAACCGCCGTCGGGGACGCGGTCGACCCGTCCAGGGCGTTCAAGGACGCGCAGACCCAGGCCGGCGAGGCGATGCGCAAGGCGGGCAAGGACGCCGACGACGCGAAGGTGTCGCTTCGCGACTACATGAAGGAACTGCGCGCCCAGGCCGAGGCACAGAGGAACTTCCAGTCGAACCTGTCCGAGCTGGCCATCCAGGGCTACAGCGACCTGACGGGCCACTTCGCGGAACTCGGCGTCGACTCGGCGCCGATGCTCGCCGAGCTCGTCAAGAACCTGAAAGCGGGAAAGACGAAGATCGCCGACGAGATGCAGGCGATCGTCACCGAGGACGCCGAGCGGTCCACCGAGGCGTACAAGCAGGGTCTGGACCTGCTGCCCGCCATCGCCGCCCAGTACGGGGAGAAGATCGCCCGCGAGTGGGCGAAGGCCTCCGAGACGAACGACCCGGCCGCGTTCGCGAGGGTCACCTCGAAGATGGCGTTCAGCCAGCTCGGCGAGGCCGCGAAGGCCAGTTCGGCGGATGCGCGCCAAGAGCTGGAACGCGGTATGGAACTGATTGCGGAGGTCGCCCGCCGCAAGGGCAAGGATTCGGCCGCCGGATTCAAGAATGCTCTCCTCGACGGCCGCGTCGAGGAGGCCATGGGCACCCTGCAGTCGGTCTGGGGTGCTGACGCACAGGTGAAGGCCCCCGACCTGGCGGGTGTGGTCGGTGCTTTCCGCACGGCGGGCCTGAACGCCCGGGACTCCTGGGCGGGGATGCTCGACCTGGTCACGATCGTGTCGAAGGAAAAGGGCTCGCAGGCCGCCGCGTCGCTTACGTCCGCTCTGCTGTCCGGCGACATGGCCGCGGTCAGGACCCAGCTCGACGCCATCGGGGTCTCGGTGCAGAACATTCCTGGCAGCAAGACCGTCACCGTCAGCGTGCGGGCGAACCAGCCCCCGCCCGTGGTCGTGCCGCTCATCATCCAGCGTCAGGGATCGTCGTGGGACCGCGACGCCAACGGTGTTCCCGACTCGATCCAGGCACCCGTCAAGCAGGCCAACGGCTCGGTCCTCGACTTCTACGCCGACGGCGGCGTACGCGAACGCGAGAACCACGTCGCGCAGATAGCCCGAGCCGGCTCGTGGCGGGTGTGGGCCGAGGAAGCCGCAGGACCGGAGGCGTACATCCCGCTCGCCCACAACAAGCGCGCCCGGTCCCGGGCGATCACCGCGGAAGTCGTACGGCGCCTCGGCGGTAAGGACGTCGACTGGTACGCCGACGGCGGGTTGTCGGGCTGGTCCTACAGTCCCGCCGCCCGGCCGGAGCTGGCCTCGGTGTCGTCGATCCGTGGGGACTCGATGCGAACGGTCAAACGCCGGGGCAAGGAGGTCGAGATCTTCGACCTGGCCCTGTTCGAGAAGAACCTCGACAAGGCGTCGAAGAAGGCCGCGGCCTGGCGTCGCAACCTCGCCACCGTGGCCCGGCGCGCGGGGCAGGAGGTCGCCGACGCCCTGGAGGCCATGGGCGAGGACGGTGTGGAGCTGACCCGCAAGATGGCCACCGGCAGCTCCCGCTACGTCCAGGAGATGACGAAGGATCTGGAGCGCCTGGGCGCGGTCGCGAAGGCCACCCTGGGCGACTTCACCACCCAGTTGAAGAACGCGGTCAGGGACCAGCAGGCGTTCGAGACGAACCTTGCGAAGCTGTCGGCGCTGGGCTACGCCGACCTGGCCGGCGTGCTCGCGGAGCAGGGCGACATGGACGCGGAAGCCCTCGCGGCCGAGGCCGTGAAGTCCCGGAAGAAGGCGAAGTCCGCCAACGACGCGGCGAAGTCCGCGAACAAGACCATCCCCGACGAGGACCTCCCCGACCTGGTGGCCGTCATCGGGGCGATCAAGACGCCGAAGACTGGCCTGCACGACGTCGCCGAAGCCACTGAACTGGACGAGGACCGCGTCATCGAGATCGCCACCGTGGGAAGGGCCCGTATCCAGAACGCTCTCGGCGGCAAGTCCAGACGGTTCCTGTCCGACTTGGACAAGGCCACCAAGGGTCTCGCCTATCTCAACGGCGGCATCCTCACCCCCGGCATCTACGCCACGTCGAACGGCATCGTGCGGTTCGCCGAACCCGCCACCCAGGGGGAGGCGTTCGTCCCGCTCGGCCAGGCCCAGCGCCGCCCGGCCACCGCAGTCCTCAGCGACGTGGCCGGACGCTTCGGCTACCAGCTCACACCGTCCGGCGCCGCAGGGCCCATCCACATGGTCGACGCCCGCCCACAGTCCGGTGTGCAGGTCGTCGTCGTCCGCGAGGAGCGGCCCGCCGCGCTCGTCGGAGCCATGCCCGTGACCGTCAACGGCGGCGCCGACGCCAAAGCGGCCGACCGCGTCGGCACAGAGATCATGCGGCGCCTTCGGAACGCCCAGCGAGGAGGTCGACTCTGATGGCCACGATCACGCAGGAGTGGCAGGTCGACTTCGCCGGTGTCCTCTTGGGCCCCGGAACCCGCTACCCCGTCGGTGACATCACCGGCTTTGGCACGCCCAAAGCCCGTTCTCAGGATGTCGAGTTGCCGACCGAGGACGGCGCCTTCCCCGGCGTGGACTACTACGGCACCCAGACGGTGGCGATCGAAGCCGGCATCCGCACACCGGGCGATCCGGCCGCCGCTGGCGATGCCCTGGCTGAGCTGAAGCGTGCCGCGTCGGACCCCACGACGCGCAAAACCGCAGGGGCTTTGCAGACGCTGCGCGTGTTCTGGCCGGGCCGCGCCGGGCCCAAGCGCGTGCTGGGAAGGATTCGCGACGTCGAGCCGGTGTCCATGGCACAGGCTGTCTTCGGCTGGATCCCGTTGAACCTTGTGTTCGAAGTGACCGACCCGGTATGGCACGGAGAACCCGAGCAGCAGGTCACTCTTCCCCTCGCGCGCGGCGACGACAACGGAGGGTTCACTGCTCCCGTGACCGCGCCGATCACAACCGGCGTCTCCAATCCGGTGGAGCGTCCTGGGTGGGCGACCAACGCTGGTGACTTGCCCGCCTGGCCCTCCTTGCGGATCAAGGGCCCGGTGGTGAACCCGCGTATCTGGATCACCGAGACAGGGCGGGTCCTGGACCTGTCGCTGACGCTCGGTGAGAGCGACATCCTCCAGATCGACACCCGGCCCGGAACACGCTGGGTCCTGCGTAACGGCGGCAACGTCGCCACCGCCCTTTCCTCCGTATCCCGCCTCGACCTGTTCCAGATCCCGCCGGGGACGAGCGAACTGCGGTGGATCGGCGCGGACTACACCAACTCCACGCGCCTCACGGTGTCGTGGCGCGACGCCCACACCGCCCTGTAGAGGAGAGCACTCCCAGATGGCCTTGATACAGCCGCCCATGCTGACCCATGGCGGTACCCATCCCGCGCGCGCCTTCCGGATGATGATCCGTGACCTCGCGTCCGGGAACCAGGGTGTGACCGAAGGCAACGACCTGAAGGTCAGAGCGTGGGCGACCCCCGGTGCCGGCGTCCGCGTCGGCGACGGCTCGGCCGTCGTACGGGGCGCCGCCTGGGGCCAGGGCAGCTACACCCAGTACAACGTGGGCGATGCCTCCGTGCCGATCGCCCCCACCGGCTCGTCGGCCCGCTCAGATTTCCTGTGCCTGCGCGTGGAGGACCCTGAATACGAAGGCAACCGGAACCCGGCCGCCGACGAGATCGGCTACTTCCACGTCGTGTCCGGCGTCTCCGCCTCGACCAGAGCCGTCCCGGCCGGGATGACGGCGATCCCGCTCGCCCGGCTCGACCTGCCGGCGAACACGGCCACGGTCACCAGCGCCATGATCACCGACCTGCGGCAGATTGCGAACCCGCGCCGTGAACGGACCCTCCACACCGCCTACCCGGGCTCGCTCAGTCGACTGGTCGCGCAGAACGGCCAGTGGTACAACTGGCCGGCCGCAGCCCGCTGGAAGGTCCCCATCCCGAGCTGGGCGACGGGCGCCAAGCTGGTGGTGACCCTCGCGGGCCTGCGCCTGTCGGAGGCCGACGTGTTCGCCAACATGCAGACCGCCCTGGGCACCGACTACGGGCAGAGCACCGCCATCGACGACGACCAGGGCGCCAACATCCGCCGCAACACCGTGGTCCTCGCCGACACCATCACACTCTCCGATGCCCTGCGCGGCACCACCCAAGACCTGTACATACGTACCCAGCCCTCCAAAGCCGAGTGGGGCAACCTCGGCGTGGACGCGGCGACGTCCCTCATCGCCGACGTGGAGTTCACCGAAGGCCTCCTCTGACACGACGACACCGGCAACACCAGACCACGGCGCGGGGGAGAAGCAGGAACGCGCCCGATGGCATCGCCGTCGTACCGCTATCTCACTACCGACGCGCTCACCGACAAGGTCCTGGCCTGGGACCTGCCGCTGACCGGCGTCGAGTTCGGGCCCGCACTGTCCGCGACCGGAAGCCTCACCGGCGCGGTCGAACCGCGCCTGGCCCATCTCGTCCGCTCCCAGCTGGAGCCCGGCAATACCAAGATCTACGCTGAGCGTGACGGTCGGCTGCTGTGGGGCGGCCTGATCTGGCGCGCAGACCCCGAGGGCCAGCAGCTGAACATCGAGGCCTCCGGCTGGGGTTCCTACCCCTACCGGCGCTACGACGTCCACGGCCAGCTCAACGCGCGCGGCCCCTATACCCACGCGGACCCGTGCGAGGTCATCCGCGACGTGTGGGCGTACTGCCAGGAGACACCCGACGGCCGGCTCGGCATCCAGGTCGACGACACCACCTCCAAGGTCACCGTCGGTACCCCGGCGGACCCCTACCGGATCGACTGGTGGGACACCCCCTCGCTCGGCGACGTCGTCGCGGACATGGCCGCCGTCGAGGGCGGCCCCGAGTGGACCGAGGAAGCTGCTTGGCACAACGGCACCCCCCAGGGCCGCATCCGGATCGGGTGGCCCCGCCTCGGACGGCGCCGCACCGACATCCACTTCGAGTCCGGCGTCAACATCGTCAAGGCCGTCCCCGTCGAATACGACGCCGACAACCTCGCCCAGGTCGTCATCGCCCTCGGAGCCGGCGAAGGCCGCAACCGGCGCCGCGCCGTCGACGCCGTACGCGACGGACGGTTGCGCCTGGAACACCTCCTTGACGTACCGGGGGAGAAGGCCAACGACCGGCTGGCCGCCCGCGCCCGCCAAGAACGCGTCTCCCGCCAGGTCATCGGCGAGGTCACCGAGATCACCGTCCGCGACCACCCCGCTGCCCGCTACGGATCCTGGCAGACCGGTGACGACGTACGAGTCCGCGTCCACGACCAGTGGACCGACCTTGACGCCTGGTGCCGCATCGTCGGTTGGCAGATCCGGCCCGCCTCCGGCGAGGACCCCGAGCAGGCCGTCCTCCAGCTCCAGCGCGCAGACCGCTTCACCTACGGCGGAGGCACCACGTGAGCAGCGACATCGCCCGGCTGGCCGCCCGCGTCGCCGTCCTGGAACGGCAGCTGGCGCGCACGACCCGCACCGCACGCCTGGCGTATTCGTCCATCGAGAACGGGGCGGTCGAAGTCTTCGACGAGGACGGCTCCCTGCGCGCGATCGTCGGCCAGCAGCCCGACGGGACCAGCGGCGTCATCGCCGTCAACGGCCCGCCTCCACCGACCCCGGTGGCTCCGGCGGTGGTCTCGGTTCTCGGGGGGATCGCCGTGAACTGGGCCGGCGCGTTTACCGACGCCGCGGTCGTGCCGCTGGACTGGGCCCGCCTGGAGATCCACACAGCCGTCGTGAACGGCTTTGAGCCGACCCCGGCGACGCTGCGGGCCACCTTGGAATCTCCCCAGGGCGGCACCCTGTTCGTTCCGGCCGGCCAGCCGCTGTACGTCCGGCTGGTCGCCCGCTCGACCTCCGGCACCGCCTCCGCTCCGTCCGGGCAGGCCGGGCCGGTCGCACCCGGAGCGGTCGTGGCTGAGGAGGTCATGGACGGCATCGTGGACGAACTCGCCCTCGCCGAAGCCGCCGTGACTCGCAACAAGATCGCCGTGGGCGCGGTCGACGCCGACCGCATGGCCATCGGCACCGGCAACCTCCTTCCCGACGCCAGCTTCGAAGGCCCGTACACCGACAGCTTGATCGAAGACAACAGCGACTGGTTCACCGACAGCCCCGGCAACGCCTCGGCCCGCTGCCTGCGCGTGAACGCCGCCGCACCGCAACAGACGACCCGCAGCCTACGGCTGACGACCCTGCCCGCACTGCCGGGAGAACGGTTCTTCCTCGCGGTCGACTACAAGACGTCCGCCGACTGGACCGGGTCAGCAGCCAAGTTCTACCTGCGCTGGCTCGACGCCACCGGGGCCACCCTCGGCTTCGGCGTCGTCCAGGCACCCTCCACGCCGGCCACTGTTTGGACGCGCATCAGCGGACAGGTCCGGGCCCCCGCGAACACCGTCAGCGCCACCGTGTGGCTGGAGACCTACCAATCTGCCGCAGGCCAGGCCTACTTCGACAACGCGGAGATCCGCACCGTCGTCATCGCCGGCCTCATCCTCGCCGGATCGGTCGGCACCCCCGAACTCGCAGCCGACTCCGTCGTCGCCGAAAAAGTCGTCGCCCAGACCCTCACCGGCAGGGAGATCAAGTTTGCCTCCATCACCGGCGACCACCTGGACGTGAACTCCGCCCGGCTCGCCCTGCTCACCGCCGGAGTGATCAACGCCGGCATGCTGGACGCCGACGCCATCAACGGCAAAACAATCAAGGGCGCCATCATCACCGGCGGCGTGCTGCGCACCGCGGCGACCGGACAGCGCGTGGTCATCAGCCCCGGAAACACCAACCCGGAGACAGGATCGATCGAGTTCTACTCCGGCAGCGCCAACGAGTCCGCCCCCGCCGAACTCAACACCGCCATCGCCTACAGCTCAGAAGGCTCCGTCACTTACGAAATCCCCAGCCTCTCCCTCAGCGCCCCCATGGTGAACGGCTCGGCGCAGGAGACAGGCCTGTTCCTCCAAGCGCACGTCCCCGGCTACGCGGGCTCAGTATTCAACCTGTACGCCAACGAGTTGAGCGGCAACGGAGTGGCATACATCAACGGCTACGGCGCCGACACCTCCACTGCCGGTTCCTCCATCGAACTACATGTCCGAGACGCACCGTCCGGCTCGGCCCGGTCCACCGCCACACTCACCTCCCGCGGACTCGCCCTCGACGGCGACCTCAGCATCCACGGAAGAGACCAGGGCCGCGGGTTCGTCGCACAGCGGACCCTCACCGCGAACGTCACCTTCTCCAGCACCGAGACGGCCCTCATCACCACCGGCAGCATCACCTTCAAAACCGGCCGCGCCTACCGCGTCTCCATCTCGGCGCTCCACAGCGCGGCGAGCGACAACTACGCCCTGTACCGGATCCGGAAAAACACCGTGGCGGGGACCATCTACAAGGATCAGATCCGGATCAACAATCTCCAAGGCTCCTCAGCCAGCGCAGCCGTCACCGTCCAGACCATCCTGACCAACACCACCGGCAGCGACATCACAACAGCACTGTGCTGGAGCGGTGCTCAGGGCACAGTCGCCCAGACATGGACCATCACCGCCAGCAGCAGCAACACCGCCTACCTCCTGGTGGAGGACTGCGGCTCCGCTGACGACTACAGCGGACAGGCCATCACCTGACCGCCCCAACACAGTGATCCGGATCTGGCCCGCGCCTCACACAGCCTTGAGGACAACGGAGAGGACGGCCCGAAGCCACCTACCCGCTACATAGGTGGGCTCGGCGAGAAGAATCCGCCGATGCTTCGCGTCAACCGCGTGGCCTCCGACAGCCCGTGCAGGAAGGCCAGCAGTGCGTAGACGATCACGAGGAATGCCACCAGCGCCAGCGGCACTAGAAGTTCCGCAGGCGCCCCCAGGGAAGACAGGCCGAGGAAGGACACGATCACGATCGCTGCCGCCCACAGGCAGGCGCTTGCCAGGCGGCGCCCGTCGAGCCGGTCCGGTTCGACGGCGGCCTCCTCGGCCAGGGCCTCGGCTGGCAGCAGCTCGGTGAAACGGCCGGCGGCGATGTTGTTGGCGGTGACAGCTGCAAGTTCGGCCAACCGTTTGGCAGAGGCCGCGCGATCGGCGACAAGCCGGTCGGCTGCCTCGATGAAGGTGGCGTCGACACGGCTGAGATGCGTGGCCAGTGCGCTCCGGAGGGCGCGACGCTTGCCGAAATCTGCGGCAGCGTGGCGGGCGAGCGTCCGCAGCGGGAGTCCCAAGTGGGAGACTTGTTGGCTGAGCTTGATGCCTTCTGTGTATCGCGTGGTTGGTCGGGCGACGGTTGCGCTGGTCGTCAGCAGCTCAAGCAAGGGGTAAATCGGCCGCGAGCAGCGCGGTATGATTTCGCCCCGTTCCGCTGCCCCATTCCAATGCGCGCTGAGAACGAGCACGAACATGCCGATGGACTTCCAAAAGAAGCTGCCGTCGGGTCCCGAGGTGCAGTCTCCACTGGAAGTCGGTTCGAGCATTCCACCTGGCGTACATGCTCCGCGGTTGATCGCTATCAACAGGAGAAGAAAAGCGATCAGCGCGCCGGCGCTTTTGAGTGCTATCCGTGGAAGCTGGCCCCGCTCATACGCCAGCGCGGCGCGGATGGTGTCGACTTCCAGCTTGATGTTCAACTCCGCCGCGGCGGCTTGAGCAGCTGTCACCTGCTTCTCGACAGATCGGTGATGCTTTCGCAAAATCGGGTGTATCCAGGATGGTTGGCCTGCAGAAGCCACTTGTCTCCCCCGACTTCGACGGTGAGACAAGCCTATGAGAGTCCTCGGACGGTGGACATGGGGTTGTCCTGACTGCAGGGGCGGACCGGCTTGGTGAAGGCAGGTCCGTTTTCCGCCGGTTGACCAGTGTCGGCGCTGTCTGTGTCCTACGGCTGGGGAGAACGGGCGACCTGGCTGGCCCAGACTGCGATCGCCGATCCCTTCAGCGAATTCCGGCATGGGGGAGATCGCTGTCCTGGTCCAGCCCGCCGTTTTCAAGACCGTCATAGACTGATCTCCTGGAGGCGCGGGGCTGCCGAAGGGAGCACCGTGTCCGAGCCGCAGGGCCAGGACCCCACACCGTGGGAACTGCTGCGGACCATGCAGCAGATGCGCGACGACCTGCGCGCTGACTTCGCCGCACTCGGTGCGAGACTCGCCGAGATGGTGACAAAGATCCAGTACGACGCCGATCGGCGCGCGGACGAACTGAAGATCAAGTCCGTCGAGGACGACATCACCGCCATGAAGCGCGAGCGCGAGACGGAACGGCAAGAGGCCCGCAACGTCAGGCGGTTGGCCGTCACCGCCCTGGTCGCCCCCGTGGTGGTCGGGGTGATCGTCGCGATCGTCACCGGCAAGCTCGGACTGTAGGCTCAGAACAGCAGGCGCGGGGGAGAACAAGGAACGCGCCATGCCTGATCTTTGGCTGCCTGGAGCCGAGCGTCACCCGCTCAGCGACACCGCACCCACCGACGCGCAGTACGACCCACGCGTCATCTGGCACATCACCTGGGACAAGAACGCTACGGCCGCCAAGCCGGCTGACCTCGTGCCGTTCGACCGGCTCGTGCAGTACTTCACCGGTGGCGGCAAGGGAACTGCCCCGCATCTCCTCTGGGATCCCTTCACCGGCAGGACCGCCCAGTTCTATCCCGCGAACAGCCGGTCCAAGTCGCTCGCCGACACCACAGGCGGGACCCGGACTAACCGCACCGGACGGGTATGCCTCCAGGTCGAAACGCTCTTCTTCCCCCACTGCCGGGTAGACGGCCGGACGTACGCGACCGTCCAGGACACCCCGGCCAAGGGTCTCGACAAGATCCTGGCCTGGGCGCGGAGTTGGGGGGTCCCGGACGTCTGGCCGATGGGTTCCCCGACTTGGGAGGCGAACCGCAGCGAGCGCACCTGGGAGGCCGAAGGCGGGCACTACGGCCACGGCCAGACGCCCGAGAACACCCACACCGATCCTGGCCCGATGCCGAAATGGCCCGGTGGTACGTCGGCGCCGAAGCCGGGCCCGCCGGCGTTCCCCGGCCGCAGCGCCTTCGGCCCCGGCAAGTCGAACACCTCGATTCTCCTACTGGGGCAGCAACTCGTGCGCAAGGGCTACGGCCAGCACTACCAGGTCGGTCCCTCCCGTGACTGGGGCGAGGCTGACCGGCGCAACGTCGCCGCCTTCCAGCGAGCCCAGAAGTGGGCCGGTTCCGCCGCCGACGGCTACCCCGGCCCGGAGACCTGGCGCCGTCTCTTCGCCTGATCCACGGGCTCGAAACGCGCCAAGGCGAAACGACGTCCACCGGACGACCATTTCAGGCTCGTCTACGGCGGCAAGTGAGGCCCCGATGAACGCCGCAGAGATCATCAACCGATTTACGTTGCACCCGGCCGACACCGCCGAGCGCCGCCAGGCCCACGAGGACGTCCGCTCCGGGTGCCTGGAGCTGGCATTGATGCTGCATGCGGAGCTGCCGGCCGGCGCGGAGAAGCAGGCTGCGATGTTCCGCCTCGAAGAGGTCATGTTCTGGGCGGACGCCGCCCTCGCCCGACAACCCAAGGAGACCTTGTGAACCTGTACGTGTCTTTGATCCGTACCGGCGTCCCGGCGCTGGTGAGCTGGCTGGTGGCGCTGGCCGCCCACCACGGCCTGGGCCTCGACGCTCAGGCCCTGTCCGGGGTACTGATCCCGCTGGCCGCGTTCTGCTACTACGCGGTGTTCCGTCTGGCCGAGCACTACATGTCACCGAAGTTCGGGTGGCTGCTGGGCTACGCGAGGCCGCCGCAGTACCAGTACGACCTCGCCGTGTAGTACGGCCGACCGGCGCGGCAACGACCAAGGCCCCCACCGCGTGCGGTGGGGGCCTCGACCTCTTGGAGCATCCAGAGTAGCAGTCTTTAGAACGGTCCTGCTGACCGTTCTAGGTAGAATCTGAGTGCAGATCAGGAGGAGAGAGAGGGGGTCGGCGGTGGTGAGCAAGAAGCCGTTCCTGGCAGGCAGGCAGGAGTTCGCCGCCCTGTACGGGGTGAGGGGGCAGCAGGTCACACAGTGGTTGGGGCGAGGCGTACTGGGTTACGAGAATGCCGTGATCCTGTCGGGGTCGCCGTACTGGCTGCTGTCGTTCGTGCGGGGTTACGGCCAGACGCAGCCGAGGCCCAAAGAGCTGGACCAGCTGGTGCTACAGCAGCTGGTGGCCGCGCAGGAGCCTGGCGTGTGGGCGCGCGGCGTTGACGAGGTGCCGCCGCTGTGCGGTCTGCAGGAGGCGACGCAGTTGTTCGGCCTCTCCAGCCAGCAGAACCTGTCGGCGGTGGTGCGGCAGGGCCGGTTCGCGCCGGCGGACTACCAGCTGTCGGGGTCGCCGCTGTGGCTGCTGGACACTCTCATCGAGGCCGCCCCCGACATCCGGGCGAAGTCACGCAAGGTGATGTGGGCGATCGTGCCGCAGATCGAGGCGGCGCTGCGGCAGGGGCGCTACACCGGACCAGGCTCTGCGATAGTCCCCCGTGGGCCCGCTGCAAAGGCCTCGTGACCTGCGGAAAGTCACTCGACACGAACCATAGTTGAGATAGAATAAGAGCAGCGGCGCCGGACGGCGCCGCTGCTCTTGTCTTTGGGAGAAATGATGCACGCTGTCGCAGTTGCGGCCCGGTCGCCGACGGCCAGGTGCGGGATTCGGTGCACTTTGCTGGTTGATCGCGTCGGACCATTCGTGAAAGATATGCCACAACATTCGTATGTAGTGAATCTTTCGGGGGTGTCGTGCCCGTCTATGAACAGCAAGTGCTCGACCTGGACGACGGCATCCAGCCGGTCCAGCAGCCCGTCATTCACCCCGGCCAGCCCATCCAGCAGCGGTTCGAGGCGTTCCACGCCCTCAACCCCTGGGTGCTGCGGCATCTGGAGGCGCTGGCCGCCGACTGCGTCGCCAAGGGATTCAAGCGCGTCGGCATCGGGATGCTCTTCGAGCTCCTGCGCTGGCGCTACGGACAGGCGACCCAGGGCGACGCCTTCCGCCTCAACAACGACTACCGCAGCCGGTACGTGCGGCTCCTGATCGAACGCCACCGCGAGTGGGCGCACCTGTTCGAGACGAGGGCCCTGCGCGCCGCATGAGACCAACGACCTCTTGGAGCAGCCCAGATGGGCATCAAACTGAAAACCCGCGAACCGACCGGCATCGTGCCGTGGCCGCTCATCCTCCTCGAAGGAGACGAGGGCGCCGGAAAGACGTACTCCGCCGCCGAGTTCTCCGCCTCGAAGCGGATAGGCCAGATGTACTGGATCGACCTGGCAGAGGGCAGCGCCGACGAGTACGCGGCGATCCCAGGAGCCCACTACCTGATCATCGACCATGACGGCTCCTACCGGGACATCCTGGAGCAGATCCGCGCCGTGCACGCCGAGGCCCGCCGGGCCGCCATAGCCGGCGAGGTGCCGGTGGTGCTGTCGGTCGACTCCGGATCCTCGCTGTGGCGGATGCTCAAGTCCTGGACCAACGAGCGGGCCCGGCGCGGCAAGAGCAACGCGCAGCGGCTGCAGGACGACCCGGACGCCGCGATCGACATCGGCATGAACCTGTGGAACGACGCCACCGAGCGGTGGCTGGATGTCATCCACCTCCTGCAGACATTCCCCGGCATCGCCATCATCACCGCCCGCGGCAAGCAGATCACCGCCATCGACGACAACGGCAAGCCCATCCAGGACCGCGGTCGCGTCCTGAAGGAGTGGAAGGTCCAGGCGCAGAAGGACCTGGCATTCGACGCCTCCGTGTGGGTGCGGATGCGTCGGGGCCGCGCCCCCCAAGTCATCAAGGCCCGCTCGCTGAAGCTGCGTGTCGAGGACGGCCAACCGCTGGACCTGCCGAACTTCACCATCGAGGACCTGGTCTTCGACCGGCTCGGCTGCTCGGTGGAGTCACAGCCCCGCCAGATGCCCGCCTTGGTTGGTGACCGCGTGCAGGCGTGGCTGGACGACAACGACGTGACGGAGCTGCGAGACGTCGAGCGGCTGCGCGAGCTGTGGTGGGAGGCCGCCGAGGACGACACGGGCCTGACCCGCGCCGAGGTCGTCTCGATCCGCGCAGCGATCGAACGGAAGGTCACCGAGCTCGAGAACCCGCCCACGGAAATGGGCCAGGGCCCGCTCAGTGACGCCGACCGGCTGCGGGCCGCCGTCGAGCGCAGAGCCGAGGAAGGCGACGAAGAGCCCGAAGACGAACCCGACTCGGACCGACGCCCGGTCCGCAAGGCCCCCGCCAAGCGCACAGCCGACAAGCCGAGCCCCACCCGCAGGCGCACCCCGGCCAAGCCAGCCGCCGCCCGGAGCTGACCTGCCCTGCGGGCCGGGCCCCTACGGCTCGGCCCGCCCCACGACCTCTGGAGTATCTGATGACTGCTCAGCCTGTGGAGTTCACGGAGTCCACACCGTCCTTGTGGACGGCCGCACACGATGTCGACGCCAGACGGCCGCGTTCCCTACAGCGGCAGCTCGGCGCCTCGGACACGGTGTGCGAGCGCCGCGCCGCCTACATCGTGGCCGGGACCGCGCCGACCAACGAGAACGAAAAGCGTGCCGCGATCCTCGGCACCTACATCCACGAGGGCCTGCTCGGCGCTGCGCGCAGCGAGTACGGCTGGCTGGTGGAGAGGGCCGTCGCCGACGGCATGATCAAGGGCCACATCGACGCCGTGCAGCTCGATGAGGCGACCGCAGCCCGCGTCCCCGCTCGCCACCGTCCCAGGGTGCCCGCGCAGCACGGAGTGACGGTGGAGGACGTCAAGACCAAGTCGACGTTCCTGTGGGACAAGGTGCGCCGCTACGGGCCCACCGAGGCCGAGCTGCGGCAGGTGTACCTGTACGCCGACCTGCTGCGTACGACCGGCTTCGAGGATGTGCGCGGTCAGCGGTACCTGGCCAAGGTCGGCCCGCTGGAGGTGGCCCGGATCCGTTTCCGCTTCGTCAACCGCGACAACGGTGAAGAGTGCGTCGAGGAGTTCGCGTTCGACCCGATGGAGGCCACCCGCGCCCGCTGGTGGGTACAGCGAGTGCGTGAGCTGAACTCCCCGGAGGAGGGACGCCGCGACTTCGACGGGCCGGGCGTGGACGCCATATGCGACTACTGCCCGTTCATGACGGCCTGCTGGGGTATGCCCAAGCAGCCTGGAGCCCCCGTGCAGACGGTGCTCATCCACAACGACGCCGACCGCACCCAGGCTCTCGCCGACTACGTACGCGGACACGAGCTGGAGACCGAGGGCAAGCGGATCAAGAAGCTTGCACGCGCGAAACTCGACCTCTCTCCGGCGGGCGCGTACGGCGCTAACGAGCTGGGGTGGGGCGGCGGCAACCCCAAGTGGGACATCGACGTCGAGGCCATGGTCGATGTGCACGACGAGGCGGGCATCCCGGTGCCGATGGTGCCCGACGAGAAACGCATGGTCGACAACTTGAAGGCGGCGGGCCTGGCTGTCCCTGAGAAGCGGAGCGCCCAGACCACGCCCAGGACCATCACCGTGCGGCCCTTCAAGGCCTGATCGGATGGCCGCTGCCCGGTTCCGGCCGGAACCGGGCAGCGGCCATCCGTGGAGGGAACTTCCGTTGTCCATTCACCTGATGGTCGTCGCCGCGTACCTGCCCGAGGACGTGGTGACCCAGTCTCAGAAGCTGGCCATGATGAAGATCTGTGACTCGGCCGACGACGAGACCCGCCTGTCCAAGCCGGGCCTGCGCAGGCTGCGCGCGTGGGTCGGCGTGGGTGAAAAGCGGTGCATGACCATCGTCACCGAGCTGGTCGCCAAGGGCCTCATAGAGCGCGTGGAGACCGGCAAGGCCGGTCGCCGGGCGGTCTACCGAGTATTCCCCTTGGCGGTGCCTCCCATCCCCTCCAACGATGATCTGGAGGCCCGCTTCAAGGAGGCTGACGCCGCGCCGAAGAACCCGAGGCTGGCCCGCTCGGGCGTCGCTCGGGCAGCCCCGTCCAAGCCCGCGAGGACGTACGAAGACATCGACGCCCGGGCGCTGGCCGCCGGCGAGGGCGTGCAGCGGGCAGGGTTCCCCGGGGGGAACCCTGAGGAGAGCGACGGCAGGGTTCCCCCCGGGGAACCCTCAGGGTTCCCGCAGAGGAACCCACTGGGTTCCCCCCGGGGAACCCCTTCTTTTCCTTCTTCTTCCTCTTTCCTTCCTTCCCCCCCTCCCCCTGCAGCTGGCGTCGCAGAGGAGCCCGCTGGCTGCGCCAGGCACTCGGTCCCGGCTGCGAGTTGCCGTGCCTGCGGCACCAACCCGCGCGCCGCTCGCGCGGCCAGCCAGCGTGAGGAGGCGGAAGCGGAGCACCAGGCTCAGCAGGACTGGCTAAGCGGCTACAAGGCGGACCTCGACCGGGCGCGACGCGTCGTGCAGGAAAGGCCTGAGGATGTGGAGGCGGCTCGGCAGTTGGCGCGTCAGTTGGCCCGCCAGGGACGGGAGAAGGCTCGTGACGCCCGTTCCTCGGGAAAAAAATCTTGACCCCCACATGAAGGCAGGTAGAATAAGAGGAGTGGGGAGGGTGGGACGCTCCCCGATTGCACGGCGTCGCGCGGAGGGTCGCACGGGTGGGCGGTAGGTGATTTCGTCGCCCGCTTGATATGCCACACCACTCGAACGAACACCAAGCAGGGGAGCGCCCCCTGCCTGTCAACCGAAAGGCAAACAGCATGACGGAATCGATGATCATCGCGCAGGATGCCACGGAGGCGGTCGCCGCCGTCCTCGCCGGTCTGGCTCGCGCCTACGCGGACAACCCCCTCCCGGTGGGGGAGGGTCTGCTGGAGCTGGAGAACGCGGACCAGTCCGTGCGGGACTACCCCGAGCAGGCTGGGGCGGTGACCATCCGCGACCACGTCGTGGCGAAACTGCTGGAGCTCGCGCGCCTGCCTAGGGTCCACCGCTTCGACGGGACGACCGTCGAGGCCTACGGAGCCACCCAGTGCCGCGACGACATCCGTGACGGTGACGTCCTGGTTGTCGAGGCCGAGGGTGTCGTCGGCTTTCTCGACGCCGCCTGGCCGGTTGCCATCACCCAGGCGCACGGCGAGTTCCACGGCCTGAAGATCCCCGCCCGCGAGCACAAAGAGGGCCGCTACGCGGCCAGCGCCGAGCGTGCCGAGCAAATCGCCGCCGAGCTCGGCTTCCCCCTGGCGGCCAAGCCCGCTCGCACGGCCTGACCCACCCGGTGCGGGGCGGCGGGCAGCTCAGCCGCCCCGCATCAGATGTGCCACAACCTTGTTCCGTACGACCCGTTGGAGATCACGTTGAACTTCGCACCCCTTCCTGACCACGGCCGCGTCGGCCGCCCCGAGTGGCAGTCCCTGTGGATGCAGTACGAGCCGATCACCAGGCCGCTGCGCGCGGCCGGACTCGTCTGCGACATCGAGACCTGCGGCGGCCAGACCGTCATCTACGCCGACCTGCCTGACGGCACGCACCTGGTCATCGCCGACCACGACGCGCTGCCCGACCGCCTGGAGCAGGTCACCGGCTGGCACGTGAGACGCGGCCACCACGACAACCCGACGCACGACGGCCCCGTCTTCGACTCCACCAAGGGCGGCGAGCACGAAAAGTACGGCGCCGACATCATCTCGATGCTCGCCGCCACCGCCCTGTACCTCAAGTCACTGACCGATGCGGACACCCAGTCGGCCGGAGCCAAGCTCGGCGAGCTACTGCTGGCGACCGCGCAACGGTTCGCCGTCAGCTTCCTCGGCGTCGACTCCCAGCACGCCGGCCGAGGCCGGGTCATCACCGGCCCCTTCGACAGCCACGCGGAAGCGGTCAAGGAGTACGGCCGACAGGCCAACCTCCTCATGGAGGGCGGCTGGCACCTGGCCCACGAACAGGGCAGCACCGACTGGCCCCTGACGGTCTGGCAGCGCCGCGACGTGCTGCAGGTCGTCTTCGTCAGCCGCCAGCCCCTCCTCTGACCCCACCCGACAAGGCCCGGCCCCGCACCGAGCGGGGCCGGGCGCTCGGCCTCTTGGAGCCACCCATGACCGAACGGTCCCGCAACTTCGCCGAGGCGATGGCCAACCCCATCGACCGCAGCACCTTCGCCGACAGCCTCGACATCGCCCTCGGCGGCGGCTGCGGCCGGTGCGACACCGAGCGCGATCACCTGTGCGTCGGGTGCTCTCGCTGCCGCTGCTTCGACCACGACAACTGCACCCGGCCTGAGTCCCAGACGCAGGCCCCGGCGCCCGCCTGCTCCTGCTTCATCGCCCACGCCGTTACCTCCGACGACCGCGAGCGGATCAGCGAGGCCATCGCCTACGCCCGCGACATCGGCGACCTGCAGGCCCAGCCCCTGCTCCTGGCGCAGCTGACCGGCCCCTGCCCCGCCCGCACCTGACCTCCTCCACCCCGCGCCACCACGGCGCGTCACCCTGACCTCTCGGAGAACACCTTGTTGGCCACTCTTCCCCGCAGCCTTGAGCTGACGTTCAACGACCTGCTCGCCGGGGCCGGCGGATCCTCCTCCGGCCTGGTGGAGGCCGGTTGGCGCGGCAAGCTCGCCATGAACCACTGGCAGACCGCGATGGACTCCCACGCTGCCAACCACCCCAACATCGAACACCTGACCGCCGACGTCACCGGCTACCCGATGCGGTTCCTGCCCCGCGCTCTGCTCTTGTGGGCGTCGATCATCTGCACCGAGGTCAGCCCGGCTGGCGGCCTCGTCCACCCGACCGATCAGATCGACCTGTTCGAGATCCTCGACCAGCTCGGCGACGACGACGATGCCGAGTCGTGGAAGGCCCTGACGCCGGAAGCGTTCGAACGTACCCGGGCGACCGCCTGGTGCGTGGTGCGGGCGTGCGAGGCCAAGCGGTTCCCGTACGTCGTGATCGAGAACGTCGTCGAATTCGCCCAGCTCTGGGTCCTCTTCAAGACCTGGGTGAAGGCCATGACGGAGCTCACCTACGAGCCCCCGCAGATCCTGTGCGCCAGCTCCGCGCATGTCGGCGACGACGACAACCTCCGCGCCCCGCAGTGGCGGGACCGCATCTACATCGTCTTCCGCCTCAAAGGCATGCCCAAGCCGGACCTGGAGCCCCGCCCCCTGGCGTTCTGCTTCGAGTGCGGCAAGGACATCCGCGCGAAGAAAGCCTGGTTCGACCCCAGGAACCGCATCGGCAAGTACCGGCGCGACTACAACTACCGCTGCCCCAACCGCCGTTGCCGCCACGCTGTCGTCGAGCCGTACGTGCGTCCGGCCGCCTCCGTCATCAACTGGGACGACCTGGGTCAGCGCATCGGCGACCGCAAGAAGCCGCTGGCGGACACCACCATGGAGCGCATCCGCGCAGGCCTGGTCAAGTTCCCCCACACGCCGTCCTCGGTGACCCTCAACCACGGCAAGGACGGCACCGACCGGGCTTATGCAGTGGCCGAGCGGCCGTTTACCACCCGCACCATCAAGCAGGGCGACGCGCTGCTCGTGCCGACCGGTGGGAGCTGGAACACCGCCTGCAGCGACGTCGCCGACCCGATGCGCACCCGGATGACCCGCGAGAGCGAGGCACTGGTCACCGTCGACCCCGAGCCGTTCGTGATCACCTATCGGCAGAATGCCAACCCGGCGCTGGCCACCGAGCCGGTCACCACCGTCACCGCTCAGGGCAACCATCACGGCCTGGTCGTCCCTGGCGGGCCGGTCCCGGCCGAGCTGCGCAACACGCTGGTCATCCCCTACCGCAAGGCCGCCGTCAAGACAGCCGCCGAGCCCGTTCACACCTTGACCACCCGCGACTCGGCGGCGCTTCTTCGCTCAGCGCCCGCGGCGGAGGATTGCGGCTTCCGGATGCTCAAGCCCCGCGAGCAGCTGGAAGCCCAGCGGTTCCCTCGCGGGTACATCGTCCTCGGCACCCAGGCCGAGCAGACGGCGCAGGCCGGTGGCGCGGTGTGCCTCAACGTCGCCCGGCACATCGGCGAGTCCATCACAGCCGTCCTGTGAGCGGCGGCTGGACCCTTCGCGCGCCTTGCCGCGGCCAGGACGGCTTCACCGTCAATGAGGACGATTGGACCAACGGAGGCGACCTCAAGCGCCTGTTGGGGCCGCAGCTTGCCACGTGCGGGCCGTGCCCGTACCGCGCCGTGTGCATCGCAACCGTCAAGCCTGCCCAGGCCAAGTTCGACGGGATCGCCGGCGGGCGCTTGTGGTGCAACGGCGAGGTCATCGCCGTCCTCGACGACGTGTTCGAGGGGGAGTTGGCCGAGCCCAAACTGCGCGCCTCGTGCGGCACCGAGGCCGGAGCCAAGGACCACAAACGACACGGCGAACGCGTCTGCCCCTCCTGCCGCCAGGGCGCACGCGAAATGGCCGCACGCCGCAAGACGGACAAGGCCAAGGAGCCAGGGCAGCTGCAGCTGGACTTCGGTACCACCTGACCGACCCACCCGCTCCCGCCCGGGGGGCGGGTCCCACCTCGCCTTGGAGAGACCATGCCCCACCCCACCACCGCGCGCCCGATGCGCCAAGTCCTACAGCCGATGATCGCCGGCGCGGTCCTGGCCAGCGCCCACCCCGGCCTGGCCGCCGACAGCATCGAGGTCGATCACCTCGGTATCGCCACCGGCGACGACCCGCTCGGCCTGCGCGTGTTCCTGTACCACCCCGGCGACAACGTGTACGAACAGTGGGCCCGCGCGATCGACGCCACCGACTTTGGTGCTCCCCGGCCCACCAGCCGCCCCGGCGAGCTTTCCCACACGATGACTGGCCATATCGGCGGGACCCCCATCGAGGTCAACTGTGTGAGCCTGCGCGGCGAGTGGGTGTGGCGCACCAGCACCGACAGCGGCGTCCACAAACGCGACCACGCCAAAGACGGGTCGGTGGCCGCCTGCGGCGCCCTGATCACCGGGGTCGCCGACCCCACCCACTGGGAGGCACCCGCCCGCCGCTGCCCCGGCTGCCTGAGTGCCGAGACCCAGGCGGACGTGCGGTGATCCGCACCAAGGGCCGTGCCTGCACTGGCAAACGCCGCCACGCCGCCCGCGAGGAGGCCGAGGACCACCGCAACCGGCTGATCGCCAAAGGCGCCGTACGCCTGGCCGCCTACCCGTGCCGCAACCGCGCCTGCGGCGGCTGGCACGTCGGCCACCTCCCCAAGCCCCGCACCTGACCGACAACACCTCTTGGAGACACCATGAACCACATCACCGCCCTCGCCGCACGCCTGGGAGAACGCGCCGCCGGATCGTGGCATGAAGAGGCCGCCGTATGGCTGCTCGCCTCGCACGGCCACTGGCTGCCCCAGCTGGAGCGCATCCGCCTGATCCACAACGACGGCGACGGCCAGTCCCGCATCGCCTGGCGGCGGGTGGCCTCCGCATGCCTGTCCGCCGGCGACGGCCCCCTGACCGGTGACCTCTCGGAGTGGCAGGTCCTGCGCCTGGCCTGTGTCCTGACCGGACGTCACGTCCTGTCCATGGCCAACCTCAACTTGCTGGACGAGCCGAACAGACGCCTCGCCCTGCACGCGATGGCGTGGGCGTCCGGCGGCCGCACATGGGCCGCGAGCCTCGCCCTGCTGCCGCCCGAGCACGACGCCCAGGCTCCCTCGGCCCGCGTGTGGTGCGAGGCGCACCCCGGCCTCCACAGCGCGACCGCCGAATGCCGCGACGCGCACTATGTCGGGCCCGCCGGACCCGAACCGCAGGTCGGACACCCCCACCGCGTCACCGACTGACCCCCTGATCCGGGTCATGCCCGCGGTGAGAACCCCGCAGGCGTGGCCCGGCACCCATCCAACTTCTTGTAGAGGAGCAGAGCCACCATGGACACTCTCCGTCGCGGCCAGCTGGCCAAGGACGTCCTGCAGTACGCCGTCAACCGCAACTACGACCGAGCCATGCAGGTGATGGACGAGATAGCCGCAGCCAGCACCGGCCGTCAGATGTACGGCGTGTGCTGCATCTTCGCCGCAGTCGGACGGCAGAGCCTCGTCCGCCTGTATGGGCACCCCAGCCCCGAGGGCCTGTGGGCGCTGGCTGCACCCGACCCGGACGACGCCTGCGCCCAGCACCCGGCGCACCTCTTCTCCCTGCGGTTCATCACCGCCTTCGCCAACCGCGACATGCCGACCTGCCAGGCCCTGTACCTCGCGGCGGCCAGCGCCAACGCCGAGGACTACTCGCACTCCCTGGCCGCGCTGATCGGCGACGTCGCCCACCTGGCCCGCGTCGCGCTGGAGGAGCTGGCCCGAGACGGCGAGACGCCCGCCCCGCACCCGTACTGACCCCTACCCCAAGCCGGGCCGCGCTCGCGGTGACCACCCCCGCGGGTGCGGCCCATCAATCCGGAAGGAACACACCGCCGTGCAGACAGCCCTCTTTGAGGCTCCGCTGGCCCTGGCCGCCTGACCACCCCGCCCCGCACCCTTGTGAAGGAGTTCCCGTTGAGCAGCCTCGTCGCCGCGCCCGCCGCCATCCTGGCCCCGGCCCCCGGGCCCCCGCTGGTGATCGGCGTCGGCTCGTCGCTGACGTGCACGGGAATCGCCGGTGACGGCTGGGCCGACGCGCTCCGCTGCAAGGGCAAGGGGCACCGCCGGCTGCGATGGCTGCGCGAGGAGGTCCGCGAGCGCACCCGCCTCGCGGACCTGGTGGTCATCGAGGGCGCGGCGTACGGGCGGGGCGGGCAGGCCGGGCATCACGAGCTGGTGGGCCAGCGGTGGATCCTCACCCAGGACCTGCGGGACCGGAAGATCCCGTACGCGGTGGTCAACGCGCAATCGCGCACCATCTACGCCACGGGCAGCGCCAACCCGGCCAAGGACTACCCGAAGGAGAAGCGGGCTCGCATTGCCAACGGCATGGTGCGCGACGCGGTCGCCGAGCGGTACGGCCTGGAGTGCGACGGGCCGGGCCGCTACGACAAGGCGAACGCGTTCATCCTCGCCGCGATGGGCTTGCACTGGGCGGGCTGGCCGCTGGCGGTGGTGCCGGCACGCACCGCAGGGCCCTTGGCGCGGTGCCCTGGCCGGAACGCAGTCCCCGCCCGCAAGCCTATGACCTGGGATAACGTGGAATTTTTTTCTTGCCGCACCCAAGGATAGCAGCTAGAATAAGAGGACGGGTTGGGGGAAAGTCCTCCGGCTCACCGCCAGGGAGGCGCGTCATGGAGAGCAAGGATGGGAACGAGGCTCGTGCGGACGAGGTGACCGACGTCGAGTTCGAGGACTCGTCGTTCGGCAAGTGGCTGGCCGCCCGGTCCGCCGACGGCATCCGGGGTGCTGTCGGCTGTTAGTGCAGAGGGCGGTCCGGCCGGCCGGACCGCCCTCCAAGGTGTGCCACAACCTTCAACCGGTCCTGCGACACCGGGACGCCCTCGACCGACGACCTCTTGGAGAGGCCCATGAACCCCCTGCTGAACCAGTTCGCCGCCAACCTCGGCGAAGACGAAGACAGCGTCACCGCCGCCATCGGTGACAGCCTCTACGTCCGCTACGCCAACGACCCGGCCGTCCTGAAGATCACCTGCCAGTGGCAGGAGGTCGCCGAGGCCAAGGTCACGTTCCAGCACATTCACCCCGATCACGGCCCGATCGACACGGTGAGCTTCACCCAGACCAGAACCCGGGACTTCTCGGCCGCCCTGGAACGGCTGGAGGCGTACCGGGACATCTGGTTCGTCTGACCCCACCTCCCCGGCCGAGCACCCGCCCAGGTGGGCGGCCGGTCCTGTCCCTGCACGACCACGGCCTCTTGGAGAAAGCCATGCACAGCACCGCCTCGACCGACGCGCTCGCCGCGCCGTACGCGCTCACCACCGGACAGGTCACCGAACGCCTCGCCGACGTCCTCGAAGGCCCGCACCTGCAGGCCCTGCTCGCCGAGCGTTTCGGCCTCTGCGCTGACGCCGCCGGACAGGCCGCGATCACCGTCGACCAGGCCTTGACCGCCACCTGGCGGAGCGCCGGATACAGCCAGGACTACCGCACATGGATCGCCGGCATGCCCGAGGTACTCCTGAAGTGCCTGGTGGAGATGGCCGCCCGCGCCGAACTGGAGGAGTTCTCCACCGGCCACGCGCTGCACGTCGGCCGTCAGCTGTTCACCGAACTCGCCCGGGCGATCCGCCCGTTCTAACCCGCCCCGGGGTCGCCGCCGTGGCGGCCCCCTCAACCCGATTGGCGAAGCCCGATGCCCGCACGGCGGCCGACACCCGAGTACGCGCTCACCTGCTCCTGGTGCGGTCACCTCGTTCCCTGTCGGAGGGCGCGGTGGTGGGACGGCAAACCGCAGTGCTCCAACCCGTTCCGGTGTACGGACCGGATCTTCGCCGCCCAGCACACGCCACCCCCCACCCCCTCGAACCTCTTGGGAGAAACCATGGGCAAGACCATTCGCGGCGTCCGCCTCGACCCCGACGGCACCCTCACCGACATTCAACTGCCCGCCACCACCGGCCTGATCGAGGCGCTGCGCGGGCAGGTCGAGGGCGGGGTCGAGGTCGTCCACTACGCCCGACCCGACGGCAAGCGCCGCCTGGCGGTGGCTGCCGATGCCGGAGGCGCACTCACCAAGCCGGAGAACCTGTACGCGACCTCGCTGGTCAACGCCATCTACCTCAAGCAGCTGCCGTGCTGCCTGTACGGGACGGTTGTCCTGCTGGGGGCGCTGGACGACTCGCATCACCACACCGACGTGCCCGAGCCGCTGCACGAGGTCTTGCCGAAGGTCATGGACGCCCTGAAGTCCCGGTACAGCACCTCCCCTTGACCGTCCGATCATGGCCGGGTCCCACCGCGGCCCGGTCGCCCTCCCCGCATCCGAAAGGACAACCGTGAACACCGAGGCCCTGTATATCGAGCCAGGCGGCCACATCGAGGACTTCTACCTGGCAGACGACGCCCAGCGCCAGTGCCAGGACATCGCCGACGAACTCGACGGCTCGACCGCCGTCTGGCGGCTCGGCCGTCACTTGACCGTCCACGCCGGCCTCGGCGCGCACCAGCGCCCCCGGAACCAGGTCCTACTGAGCACGTGGCACGACCTCGCCGGCGGGCCCGGCCCCGATGTGCGCGGCCCCGTCATCGTCACTGGGCCGCCGAACCGCGACGGCCGACTGCAGCCGCTCCCGGCCGCGAGCGCCGAGCTGATCGCACGCTGGGCGCGCCTGCAGCGTGCGGCGAGCATCGTCGCCGATGCCCCCGCGGTGTCCGCCGCCCAGGACATCGGAACCCGCGGCGTGCAGTGCGACGCCTATGCCGTTCGCCGTGACCGCGCCAGCGGCCGGTGGGCGTACGTCGTCCTCGACGGCATCGGCGACGAGGACGACGTACGGGCCCACGTCCGCCGATGGGCGCCCGCACTCGCCCGCCAAGCCGCCATCTCCGGCGACCCGGCCGACGCAATCGCCCAGATCCGCGCCCAGATTGACGCCCGACGGGGGGCGCGACGCCGACGCGACTCGGACCCAGCCGCAGTCGCGGTCGTCGCCGTCTACCACCACGGCGACCCCAAGCTGAGGCTGGCCTGGTCCGGCGACGCCCGCGCCTACCGACGCAACCACATCGCCGGTCTCGACCAACTGACGAAGGACCACAGCTACGCGCAGGAACTGCTGGACGCCGGCCGCACGCCCAAGGAGTCGGACCACCACTCGGTGACGGCCATCCTGGAAGAAGGCGAGATCGGCGACGCGCAGGTCGACGTGGACCTGATCGCGCAACTCATCTTCTGCACCGACGGGGTGTACTACCCACTGGAGACCAACGAGCCGGGCCTGATGGAGGCAACCGCCGAGTTCACGCTGGACGCGAAGGACAGCGCGGGGTTGCTGGTGTCCGAGGCCCTGGCCGTGGGCCGCCGCCGCGACGGGGAGCGCGACAACGCGACCGCGCTCGTGGTCACCTTCCCTCGCCGCACCGGCTGAGAACGTCCGGCCCACCGGGGCAAACACACTTCGGCCAGATCAACGCCCTACGACGTCGCGCGCGTCCGTAACGACGCCCAGGGTGACAGCGTTCACCTGCCCTTTGCCTCCACCGCAGACCTCGCCGTGATGGGCCAGGCCATCGCCGAAGCCATCGGCGCCCTGTACTGACTTCCGCCGCCGGCCCGCACGCCACATGTGCCACAACCTTGATTTGATCACCGACCTCTTGGAGTCCCGCATGGCCACCCTCGATCCACCCAGCCGCCGCTGGCTCGTCGTCTTCAATGACGAGCCGTACGTGATGCGCATCGCCGCCGTCCTCTGCCCCGCCGACGCCGTGACCCGCGCAGGCGACCGCCCCTGACCCCACTCACCCGAAGCGCCCCGCCTCCCGGCCCGGGAGGCGGGGCGCCGTCGCGTCCACACCGAAACGGAGCAACCCATGGACCAGCTCGACCTGTTCGCCGATGCCGAGGAGCCCCCCGTCCCGGCGACGTTCGCCGCCCGCCCCAAGTCGGCCCGCACCGACACAGCCTCGCCGACGCCTCACCCGGCCTCCGCAACCCGCCCGGCTGCGCGGCTCGCGCTCCAGGCGGCGACCGCGTCGACATCGGCGCCCCCGCCCTGCCCGGCGCCCGCTCCTCGGCCGATCGCGGCGGCCGACGACGAGCCCGACGGACTATTCGCCGACCTCCGCCCCGAGTTGCCCTCCGTGCAGACCCCCATTCCCGCGCCGCGTCGCATAGCGCCGCTGCTGATCGGCAACCCGCGCGACGCCGGGCAACGCCTCGGTGAGGCCGTCGCCGAGACCTGGCACGCCTCCAACTGGGGCGGCTACCGCATCGACATCCCCATCAGCATCATCGGCGGCCTGGCCCTGTTCCCCATCAAGGGGCACAGTCAGGACGCCGCCCGCATCATCACCAACTCGACCGACTGGCAGCTCCTGCAGGGCTACCGCGAGATCTACACGCACACCTGGGCCCGCCGCCCCGACCTCGCCGCCCGCATGGCCCCGCTCATGGGCTGGCTCACCGAGGAAGGCGTAGAGGAGAAGGCGTACGCGGTGCGCCGGGTGACCGAGACGGCGCTGCGCTACGGCATTTTGCAGCTGACCGGAGACCCCGACCCCTACAACCGCTCCGACACCGATGTCATGTCGTGGACGATCACCTCACTGCGCTCACACGGCGCCAAACAAGGCCTCGGCGAGTACCACACCCCTCCGGAGGTGTGCGACATGATGGCCAGAATGATCATCGGTGAGACGCCACCCGAGAAGGGGTTTTGGTTCCATGAGCCCGCCGGTGGCACGGGCGGGATGTTCCGCGCCGCCGCCCAGCATCTGCGCGACCTGCATGCGGATCCCGCTGGCTTCGGGTGGGCGCTGAACGAACTCGAACCGCTCGCGGCAGCCGGCGCGGCCGTCAACGCGATCGTGTGGGGGCTGGGCCCCCACACGGTGATCGCCTGCGGCGACACCCTCGCAGACGGCGGCCTGTCGGACCGCACCGCGCGGGAACGCAAGCACCTCTTCGAGGAGCGGGACGAGATCCTCGACCGCTTCACGGTCGCCGAGGCGGTGCAGGAGGCGATTGCGCTCGCCGACCGGCTGATCGGCTCAAAGGCAGTCTGAAATGGGGATTCGTCGAAAAAATTCTTGCCCTCTCTCTGAATGCAGCTAGAATAAGAGAAGTGGTCGAGGAGAGGCCCGGCCTGCAACCTGAGGAGAATCGCATGAGCGATGAGCGGTCGACGATCTGCGTCATGAACTGCCAGTGCGGCTGGTCGCTGAAGCTGCGAGATGGGGGCGACGTGGTGATCGCCGAGGTCTCGGCCTTCGGTGTCAAGTTGAGCGAGACGACGCTGGACACGACCGGCATCGGTGAAGTCACCGTTCGTGAGGTCTGATCCCGCTGTGGGCGGAGAGTGGTCGCCCGCTCAATATGTGCCACAACACTCGATCAAAACGAATCCCAGAAGGTGCCCTTATGTACGAAGCCGGCCAGCGCGTCGCCCTCGACGCCACCACTGACCCCCACACCGAACTCCGGCCCGGAGACGAAGGCACCATCCGCCGCTACCACCCCGCCCTCAACCAGCTCGACATCCACTGGGACAGCGGCTCGCGCCTCTCGATGCTCCTCGACGAAGGAGACAGCGTCCGCCTCCTCCCCTCCTGACCCCACCGGCCCCGCCCACCCGGGCGGGGCCTTCGCACAGCACCCCCCGACCTCTTGGAGACGACCATGCAGCTCACAGCCTCGACCCTCGACCTTCAGTTCGACCTTCCGGGCCTCGAAACCGCCGCCCGCAACTGGGCCACCCGCGCCCGTGCCCTCGTCAACCGTGCCGTCTGCGACGACCAGGAGCACGCCCTCGGCGTCGCCGCCCTCTCCTTCGACTCTGCCGCAACGTTCCTCGACCGCGGCGAGACCGAAGCGGCCCGCGACGCCTTGCGAGCCGCCCGCAGCTACGCCGGCTGCGAAGAAGCCAACGCCCCACAACTCGCCGAGGCTGCCCGCACCCTCATGGACGCTCTCCCGGCGTGACCCCATGCCTCCCCAACCGGGCGGGCTACACCACCCATCCATCAACGACCTCTTGGAGAAGATCGTCGTGCAACTGGCACCCTCAGCCCTCCACGGCACCGCCGAAACCCTCACCGGTTACCTCGGTGTCGACATCTGGCAGGTCAACGGCCTGATCCTCGACGGCATCATCAGCCTCGAAGGCCCTCACGAGCGCCAGATCGGAATGCGCCTTCTCGGCGACGGCAGCAGCATCCAACTGTGGGCCACTGGCGGCACTGTGCCAGCCGACCACGAGCCCACCGAGGGCACCATTCCCCTGTCACGCGGCCACCGCTGGCACACCCCCGTCCACATCGGTGCCCTCGAAGCCGACAAGGACCCCGGGGTCGTCCTCTACAACACGATCACTGACCGCCTGCTCCCCGTCTTCGACACCAAGCCCCTCTACGTCGGTCACAGGCCCTGGGATCCACCGGCCGAACCCGAGGCCGCCGACGCCACCACCCCGGCCGACTCCATCGAGATAGACCAGCCCGCCGCCGAGCCCGAGTCGCAGGCCCCGGCCGCGACGGAGACCGCGAAGCAGACGCGCCATCTCAAGGCCGTCCCCGCGCCCGCCGACCAGCCCACAGCCGAGCAGCCCAAGACCGAGGCCACGCACGTGCCCGAGCTGAAACCCGCACCGAAGCGAACCCGCCGCCCGAAGCCCAGCGCCCCAGTCGCCGACGGCGAGTCCAAGGCGCGCCCCACCCGAAAGCGCACGGCACCCAAGCCCGCCGCCGCGGCCGCCGAGGGTGAACCCAAGCCGCGCACCGCGCGCAAGCCACAGACCACCGCCAAGCCGGCCCCCGACAAGCCCAGCGTCTCCTGACCCACCCCCGACCGGGCCGCCCACCCACCAGGTGGGCGGCCCGACCCAGCAGGAACCAGCCTCATGTACCTGGTGACATACGACACCCAACTCGGCGCCCTCGTCGTCGCGCCGGAATGCGCCGCCGACCTCAACGAGCAGACCACCGCCTTCATTGAGAACGCCGGCTTCATCTGGCGTCCCGACATCGAAGCCTTCACACGCCCCGGACAGCAGGACCACCACAAGACCGCCTGGATCACGCTGCGCATCGGCCAACTCGGGCACGACGTCCTGGCCGCTCCGGGACAGCACGTGAGCCCACCAGCTCAGACCGTATGACCCCCGCCAACCCGGCCGCCCACCCCACCAGGTGGGCGGCCCGGCCCATGCCTGGAGAGCCACACATGGCCACCGAGCCAGACACCAACCAGCCCGAACCCCAACTCATCAACTGCCCCGACTGCTCGGTCAGCCCCGGCACCTTCCACCTCAACCGCTGCGACGTCGCCCGCTGCGCTGATACCGGTTCCCAGCGCATCGGATGCCCCCACACCGGCACCGCGTGCAACACCCGCTGGACCGGCAGGTGGCCCGGCCAGACCGAGTGCTTCGAGTACGGCTTCATCATCGCCCCCGGCCCCGGCAATGAATCCTTCCCCGACCTCAACCGCCTCTACGCCGAATGCGACTGGGACCCCAACCAGCAGCGAATGGTTCGGCGCACCACCTGACATTCCGCAGCCGGTCACCCGGCCTGGCCACCTTCGATTACCCCAAAGGAACCCACTATGCCGATCTACCTACGCGAACCCCAGGCAGCGCCCCGAGGGCCCGACGGCAAAGGCTGGAACCGGCTCAGCCTCAACGCCCACAGTGGCACCGGCAGCCAGTGTGCTTTGCGGCCCCGGTGCTGGGCCGCGCTGATCGAGGCCCAGGACACCCGCCGAGCCCACTGGGGCGGACACGGCCTCTGTATCCGGCGCGGCCAGTGCGAGAACTGCCCGGTGATGGAGGCCTGGCGCGGGCAATGCACCGTCGTACCGGTGAACGCCCCTCGGGTCCTGGTACGGGTCGAGCTGGTCTTCGCCCAGGGCACGATGTTCACCGGCCCCGCCACCTACCGCCTGTGGGTCACGACCGGTCCGGAAGACCGGGACTACCGCAACGGTCAGCCGTGGACGTGGGAGGACGCTGCCCGAGTACGCGGATGGGACCTCGGCAGCGGGTACTTCGACGAGCACGGCGAGGGCTTCTGGCTGGAACGCACGACACGCGTCCCCGCGCTCGGCTGCGTCATCACCACCCGCGCTCGCTCCTCCTTCGCCCGGCACGCCTTCAGAGTGGCCCGCTGCCGGGTGGCACTCCTGCACTGCACAGGGGAGTGCACGCACGACACAGAGCTGCTGAACGCGATCTCTCACGCCTGCCCCGGACCCGAGGGAGCCGACGAGGAGCGTGTACCGGTCCGGTGGACGCAGGCCCGGGAAATGACGCCGCAGCCCACCGGGAGCATCCGCTTCGCGGTCGCCGTACGACCCATGAGCGTGAGGATCACCGTCGTTGACGGCGCGTGGAACGAGCAGGCCCGGCTGACGCTATCCGGCTCCGGTTGGACGGCCGAGCGCATACGAGCTGCCGGCGAAGCACTCCGCGCGCACCTCGCAGTCACCCCGACAGCGCCAGCCACGCCAAGCCATCGGTCGGCTCGATCATGACAGCCATACCCGGCCCCCCTGGGCCCTCCGATCTTACGAACGCCCAGATCAGACCCACATTCAAGAAAGTAGTACGTTCATGACGCCCACCGACAACACGGTCTTCCACGCGGTCCTGGCCCTTCTCGCCGCCGCCGATTTCCACTGCGAGATCGAGTCCGACGGGAAGCTGATGGACGAGACGTGCGCCGCCTACCACTTCGGCGACGGCTCCCACCTGACGTGGGGTGCCCAGAGCATCACCGGCGCGGAGAACTCCATCACCCACCCGGTCAGCGCCCACGGCCGCCTCGACGGCTTCTACACCGACGACACCGGGGACGAGGGCCGAGAGTTCGCCACCGGCAATTTCGCGACCGACGCGGCCGCGCTTGTCGCCTGGATGACCGAACTCGCCAACCAGCACGGACGGGCACAGAAATAGCGCCGCATAGGCGACCCACCTGACCAGGACTGTCCCCGCCGCTCCCGCCCGCTCTGCCCGGCGGGAGCGGCGCTGTGTCTCATGCCCAGTGGGATCTGAGGAGCTCGGTCGTAGCAACCCTGGACCGTCGGCATCCTCGGCACCGGTTCCTGCCCGCGATATCGCCATCTCCGCAGACGCCCAACACCGCCCAGAGGCAGCAGACATCAATCACTGAATTCCGCTACCAGGACGACCGCACCCGAGAAAGACACCCCATGGAACAGAACAGACAGGCCCAGATAGGCGACCACATCCTCGCCGACGCAATGCGCACCACGATCAGGCGCAGCGACATCGGCGTCACCTTGTGGCGCGACGGCTTCGAGCTCACCGGTCCGTACGACACACAACTCGCGATGATCCCCGGCGCGTTCGACACAGCAGCTGACCTCGCCACATTTCTCGGCATCCCTGAAACCGACATCAGCGATGCCCGCTGACCCGCAGAACAGGACGGAGGCACCCTCATGCCCGTCATTCCTCTCGACGGCATCCCGCAGAAGCACATCCCCATAGTCCGCACCGCCACCAAGCAGGCCATGACTGAACTGCTGCGCACCGGCACCCTCTGCGAGGGCCTGATCAGCGACCAGTACCCCTACCCCCTCAACATCGCCGAGGCTTACAGCACCTTCGGCGGACGCTGCTGGATCCTCGCCCGTCAGACCTTCCTCACGGACCACGAAGGTCGAACCATCCACAACGTCCGCCACGTCTTCACTGCCAGCCCCGGACAGCCTTGGTGGTCTCTGCCCGTACGCCCCGGCGAGCGCGCCTACGAGTTCGACCGCACCCACGGAGGCCCCATCACCGGCAGCGGACGCCCCTACCCGCACCCCGTCCTGCCACCTGAGATCTCCGCCCTTGAAGCCGAACGCTGCGGCCCCTACCGCGACGCCTTCGGCCTGTGCACCGGATGCGGCCTGAGGGGCCGCGTCGAACGCCGCTGCGCGGCCGACGACCCCCACCGCTCCCGCGAGTCCCGGCGATCGCCGTACGCCCAGCCCTGGAAATGGGTGTCCTGCCCGCATGAGTGCGGCTATGTCGGCCAGCCCGAGATCCGCCCGAGCATCCTGTACGGACTGGTCCCGCAGATAAGTCCGAGCCGCTAACCTGTGGTCAGCGGCCTGGACAGGGGCACGCGTAGACGGCCGGAGGCCCTACCCCCAGCGGGGTAGGGCCTCTTTGCGTCGCAAGGGTGATGCGTCGGAGCGGCAATCGCGCGACGGCGTGGCCTGCAGCATCCTCTGCTTCCGCGTCAGGATGCCGCCAGTGGCCTGCCATTGGGAACGTGGTGGGAACGGAAGGACCGGTAAACCCCGTGAATGATCTGCGATCCCTAGCCAACGTCACCTGGCCTGACCTGCTAGAACGGTGAAATGAGGGATGGCCAGGGCAGCCCAGGGGCACGGTCTGGCGAGCTCGTAATGCGTAGGTCTCGGGTTCGAATCCCGAAGGCGGCTCTGTGGAAGCCCTAGGACTCACTCGCCGTGACCTGGGGCTTTTGCTTTTTTTGGGGCACGGTGGCAGGCCTTTCCTGAAGGTTGCCGAGAGGCTGCGTGAGCGAGGGGTGGTCAAGGGGTGGCCACGTGCGCAGCGAGTGTGCAGAGGGGTGGCCACGGAGTGACGTGTTCAGTCGCTGTCTGCTGTTGGTGTTGTTGTAGATGTTCGACAAGCGGCGAACCGCGTGCCGTTGCCGGTCGCAGCGGGACTGATCGATGGGTTTCGTGCCCCCACGGTGCGGGTGAGTAGCAGTGGACAAGAGGCTGATCCGCAGCCCGCGGGGCGGCATTCCCCTCGCGCTCGCGCACTAGGGTGACTGGGTGGCATCTCTGAGTCGTTCCGCGCTGATCGAGGCGCTGGCCGCCGGCCGCCCCGATGACCTCCGAGGCGTAGCCGAGAACTCGTGGTTGGACTTCAAGCGGTCTCCGTACGATCTGGCGTCCGAGAAGGGCAAGTTCGAGCTGTGCAAGGACGTGGCCGCCTTCGCCAACGCCCACGGCGGGCTGCTCGTGCTGGGCGTGGAAGCGGAGAAGAAGAGCAATCAGGCGTTGGAGGTCGCCATCGGCTTCCGCCCCTTCCCGCAGCACCGGGCAGACGTCGTCCAGTACGTCGACACCCTGAACGAGTACCTGCGTCCTCGCGTAACGGTCAGCCACCACTGGTACCACGACCCGGGCCGGAGCACCGCGGGGACTGATCTGTACTACCTGGTGCTCGAAGTGGAACCGGTTCCGGAGCTCTCGCGGTACGTCCTGGTCCGCAAGATGATCAACGACAAAGGGCGGCTCGCCGAGGGGCTCGCGGTCTCCGTGCGGCACGGTGACCGGACGATCTACATGCTCTCGGAGGACGTGTACCAGCTCATCAACGAGGGCCTGCGGACACGGGATGCCGTGCCCGCCGGTGTGCTGGTGCCCGCGCACGAACAGTGGCAGGAGGAGCCCGACCAGTCCCTGGACGAACTGGAGCAGCGGCAGGAGTGGGAGGAGACCCCGGTGCTGCTCTGGCAGAGCTTGCCCGCCCAGCCACCGTCGCAGATCCTGCTCGGACTCCACAGCCACGACGGAATCAAGGGCGCTCTGCGTAACCAGGACGTCCTGCGGGACGCGGGATTCAACTTCGCTGACAGCACCGGACGCTTGCAGACCCTCAGCGGTGGCCTGTTCATCGGCCGCCAGCGCTGCGCGGTGTGGGTGCGGCCCGATGGTCTGATGACCTCGGGCGCGGTGGCCAACCCGGACATGCTGTGCTGGGGCGCGCAGTACCTGGCCCCGGTGCAGCGGATCAACACCCATGTCGTGACTGAGATGACGCTGGAGTACTTCCGTCTCGCCGACAAGCTAGTCGTCCCACGCGTGGCAGGGCCATGGCGGCACCGGATCGTCGTACGCCGTTTCGGTGGCGAGCAGCCACGCGTCCTGGCGCCAGGGGGAGGCACGATGCAGAGCTTCCTCAGTGACGCCTCGCCGCCCAGCGCGGACACCTGGGACCAGTCGTGGGTGGCCAATGGTGATCCGGAACGGGACGCGTACGAGGCGCTCGAGCGCTTCTACACCCTGTTCGGCGTGGATGTGGCCACCAATCCCTACGTCGAGGGCGACCGAGTGGTCGAGGAGCGGCTGCTAGCGGAGTGACCGCCTTCGCTTCCGCGGGACGATGCCCTCTTGAGGCGGTCTAGGTCTCCGCCGCCCAGAATCCCGGAGCGGTGGGGTGCCGGCCGGCGGTACGCTGCCCTCTTCGCCTCCGGGCGGAGTCACCCCGCGGGGGGAACCTATGGCGCAGACGCCCACCGGCCTGTTCCCAGTCACCGACCCCAACCGCCAGGCCCGCCTCGGAACCCAGTTTCTCCTTGACCAGCGCCTCGAACTCGTGACGTGCGGAGTCCAACCAGGACAGGTAGGAGACGGCCTGCGAGAGGACACCGCTGTCGGCACCCTTCTTGTACTCAATCAGCGCAGGTGTGCCGTTCTCGTCCAGGCCGAGCGAGTCGATCCGGCCCTTGTGCCAAGGCCCGGTCGGATACTCGGACGCGAGGAAGCGGATGCCGAGCACGGCCTCCATGCTGGCCTCGATCCGGCGCTGAAGCTTCACCTCCAGAGCCAGCGTCGAACCGCGCAGCTCGACGTCCCAGCCATCGGCATCCGGCCGGAACAGCTTCAGGTCGCTCACTCGCCTCCCCGTCCTACCCGATGTCAACAGTCGGACAATCGACCGGAGGACACGGTTATTCCGCGCTGTCGGGCTGCCCTGTGAGGGAGCCGGTCGGCCTTCGGAGTCTCGTCGGCGTAGACGGGGGAACGGGGCTTGAATCAAGTGGAGTTGTAGACTTTCGCCCTGTTCCCTGGATCTGGCCTGCCCTCAGCTGCCAAGGGGACATACATTGGCCCCAGCTGATCGTCAGGGGGCGATGTCTTGGCAGGGCGCGATCTTCGGATGCTGGTCAGCTCGAACGACCTGAGCATCTCCGCGAACGAGGCGTTCACCATTCGGCAGGCGCAGTGGCGGGCCCTGATGGATTCTCTCCTCGGACGCACGCTGCGTCCTGCGGACCAGACCGAGCAGCCGGACGAACTCGGCGGCGCCGCGTTCGTTCTCGGGTTCCCCCACGAGGAACAAGGCGAGAAGGAGCACCCCGATGAGTGAACGAGACCACCTCGTCGAGGATCTCGTAGCTGAGATCCTCGGTCCCCGGGGAGGGCCGAACGAGAGGCTGGGGGGCGACGAGGACCCGCTTGACGAGTACATCGTCGGTGTCCTGGCTCCGTTCTCATCTCCTTCGGTCGAGGCCGACTCGGACCAGGAGCTTGTCGGCGACGAGGTGTCGGGCGGTGATGACGACCTCGATCCAGGAGAGTCCGTGTCAGGACATCAGCCCGCCGCCGCGGGCCTTCCGTCGCTGGTACTCGACCCCCGCGCCAGGCCGTCGTCGATGGGCGTGTCTCTGGCGGTCAGTGCCCCTGACAGGCCACGCCTCGACATCTGCTGTACGTGGGCCAGGTACCGCAAGGAGGCCAACGGGGAACGGAGCCGGGAGCCATACGGGGCTGTCTGGCGTGACGTGGACTGTTCCGTCGACAACCCGCTGAGCGACCCCGTGGATCCGGGGGTCGTGGTGAGGGTCCGTAGCCGAAGGGATTCCGGCGGCATCTGGAAGATCTCGGTGTTCTTGGTCAACCAGAGCGCTGTGGAATCAGACCACCTCTCCCCGTCGGACCACGTGTTTCAGCCGCAGGTACGTCTGCGTTGTCAGGACGGAGTCGAGCTGGTTCCACTGGAACACCAGCGCCTGGCGCAGGACGAGGAGGACGAGAGCCTGGCGCTGCTCTACGAGGACCGTCCCGTCCTCGCACGGGGGCACCTCTGCTCCGCCGTCTGGCGTCAGGTCGACCCGGAGCGCCCGCATCCGGGAGGGTTGGAAGGAACCAGGCCCCCGTTCAGGTGGTCCGACGGGCGTCACCTGTTCGACGACGGGACAGTGGCCGAGTTCGAACCGGCCGACGTCCGGTCCGAGTTTGTTCCTGTGGTTCCCGTCAACGCTCCGGACAAGGGCTGGCCGGCCGACGCGGGAGATCCACCTGAGCTGGACCCGGTGGAACTGGCCCAGATCACGGATGGTGCCGTACTCCGCCTGAGGCTGGAGCCGCTCGCGGACGCCTACGAACGCTGGATCGAGGGCCAGGCCCGCAGCGTTGAAGGCCATGCGCCAGGTACACCGGCCCAACGACATCTCTCCGGGTGTCGACGCGCGCTGGATCGGATCCGCGACGGGATCGAGCTGTTGGCAGGAGACCGCGACGCCCTCCTCGCGTTCTGCTTCGCCAACCGGGCGATCGCCGTCCAGTCGCAGTGGACCAAGGGGAGGGTCAACCGCTGGTGGCCGTTCCAACTCGCGTTCCAGCTGGTCAACCTACGGGGAATCGTCGACGACGCCCACGAGGACCGGGACGTGTGTGACCTGCTCTGGTTCCCGACCGGTGGAGGCAAGACCGAGGCTTACCTCGGGCTCGCTGCGTTCACCCTCGCGCTTCGGCGGCTTCGTGCCCAGCGAGGGCAGGAGCCCGGGGGAGGAGCAGGAGTGACCGTCCTTTCCCGGTACACACTTCGGCTCCTCACGATTCAGCAGTACAGGAGGGCGCTCGCGATGGTGACGGCGTGCGAGCTTCTCAGGGTCAGCGGGTCGCCCGGACAGCGTGGCTGGCGGCCGTCAGGGTGGGAGGATCTCGGTGACATGCCGTGGGGCTCCACCAGGTTCTCGGTCGGACTGTGGGTGGGTGGCAACGTGACCCCGAACAACCTGCAGGACCTCGAATACCGTGACGCGAACAACAGGATCATCACGGCCCACGGAGCCATCTCGATCCTGGAGGGGGAAGAAGGCGAAGGTGACCCGGCGCAGATCCTGAACTGTCCGGCCTGTAGGTCGACACTGGCGATTCCCCCGGAGGGCCTGCGCGAGGGCGACACGGGCGTGCTGCACTTCGTGGTGGGTGACCCGGATCCAGCTCTGGGCCCGGACGTGGCGCCGCAGCTGTCGGAAGAGCCGTTCGACGTGACCGCGATCACGGTCACCCGTCATCCGGACCCGTCGTTCGCGACCGTTTCCGTTGGGTTCCGTGTCACTGCGGACGTGTCCGACCAGAGCGTCGACAAATGGTTCAACGGGCATGCACGTCGTCTGCTCGGTTCCAGGTCCTGGCTCGTCTCCGCCCGCGCGAGCCGACCTGGGTACTTCGTGCGGACAGTTGAGTGGGGCAGGCAACGAAGCGAGAAGCCCGTCGAGTTCGAGATCTTCTGCCCGAACCCGAAGTGCCTGCTCAACTCCGATTTGGCCTGGTCCGAGGAGACCGAGGTCGGTGCCTGGCCTGTGCCGCCGGCCTTCGACCGGGGTGACGGCTCTTCGACGCACTGCCCTGTCCCGGCGTGGACAGTGGACGACCAGGTCTATGCCAGGTGCCCGTCGATGGTCGTGGCGACGGTGGACAAGTTCGCCCGCCTGGCGTTCGAACCGAGAGCAGGTGCGTTGTTCGGCAACGTCGACAGGCTCAACGAACACCTGGGCTACTACCGGGGCTGGGCACCTCCGGCAGGGCCGGCGACACTCCCACGAAACGCCCGTGAGGAGGTGACGTCTGGGAACGACGTTCCCGTCCGTGGATTCCGCCCACCCGACCTCGTGTTGCAGGACGAACTGCATCTCATCGAAGGCCCTCTGGGCAGCATGGTCGGTCTCTACGAGGCTGGCATCGACCTCCTCTCCACGGTGCATGACGGCGAGAACACTGTCAGGCCGAAGTACGTCGCCTCCACCGCGACCGTCCGGAGGGCGGAGGAGCAGGTCCGTTCGCTGTTCGACCGGAGCCTGCAGGTCTTCCCTCCTCAGGGCCTTCGTGCCGAGGAGACGTTCTTCTCCTCGACCGGTTCCTCGCACCCGCTCGACGCGCAGGAGGCGGGTCGTCTGTACGTCGGGGTGGTCGCCCCCGGACGAGGAGCACAGACACCCATCGTCCGGATGTGGTCGCGTCTACTCCAGTCACCCCGCGACCGACTCGAGGCTGGCGTCGCACAAGCGGAGTTGGACCCGTTCTGGACGCTGGTGGGCTACTTCAACGCTATCCGCGAACTCGCCGGAGCCGTGGCGCTGGCCCGTCAGGACATCCCCCAACGTCTCGGGAGCGTCGCCACGGTACCTCGCACTCTGGACGAGCAGGAACCGATGGAGCTGTCCAGCCGCACCAGCTCCCTGCGGCTCCCGGGCATGCTCGAGGAGCTGGGAGTTGGGCTGGTTCCCGGCCGGGAACCAGCGAACGCGGTCGTCGCCACCTCCATGTTCGGTACCGGTGTCGACGTGGACAGACTCGGACTCATGGTCGTACACGGGCAGCCGAAGACCACGTCCTCCTACATCCAGGCCACCGGCCGTGTGGGCCGCGGCGTCGGCGGGCTCGTCGTCACTTTCTACCGGGCCTCGCGCCCGCGGGACCTCAGCCACTACGAGTACTTCACCGGCTACCACACCACGCTCTACCGCCATGTCGAGCCCGTCACCGTCAACCCCTTCGCGCCCCGGGCAAGGGACAGGGCTCTTGGCCCGGTGATGGTCAGTGTCCTCCGCCAGGCGGCGAGGATTCCGACCGCGACGGGTTCCGTGGAGGTCGACGAGCGGTGGCGGATCCAACAGCGGCTCAGTAACGGGGGCTGGTTCTGCCGTGCCCACGAGATGAGCGACGCCTACACGGACCCCGAGGTGGACCTGCTCCCCGGCATCCTCGAGGAACGTGCTGCCCAGCAGCCTCCCCTCCGTCGTCCACCGTCATCGGAGACGGAGAACCATGCGCGCTCGGAGTTGGAGCATTGGCGGGAGGTCGCTGACCGCGTCGGTGATGTCTTGCTGTACCACGAGTCGACGGTCACCCGTCCGGCCTCTCGCCCGGTTGTCCTGGGTGACCTCGCGCATCTTGTCGCGAACATGGATGAGGCTTATGAGAACGCACCAAACTCTCTACGAGAGGTGGAGGCCACCACCACGATCAAGGGAAGGGGATGAACCGTGAGCCGTCCCTACCAGGAGGTCCGCCCCTCCCAGTTCGTCATCACCCTCGGCCCTGGAAGCATTCTCGAGACAGGATCCGGGCCGGTCGTACTCAAGTCGGTGGACACGCTCTTCAACGAGATCGGCCGTAACCCCCAGGACTTCGAGATCGTCGACAAACGGCTCTCTCGACTCGAACTGGACGGTGCACGGATCGCTCGCGTGCCAACCAACGCCGAACTGGGCCTTCCCTCGGACAGAACGGTCTACCCCACTCACGCGTTTCCGTTCTGGTCCCTGTGCACACAGCACCGCCCGCACCAGGTTCTGTACGAGACGGGAAACGGATGCCCGGAATGCCCATCGGTGTCGGCTCCGCAGCGTCGGGAGAAGGCCGGGCGTGAGGCGATCCGCTTCGTGCAGGCATGCGAGAACGGTCACTTGGACGAGGTTCATTGGCACGGACTCGTACACGAGGGGGGCGGCTGTGGCACGAAGCACTACCTGTGGCACGGAGGTGGCCGCGCCCTCCGGCTCGTCCGCATTGAGTGCCCCCGTTGCCACGCGACCGCGAACTTCGGCCAGGCGTACGCGAAGTCCTGGCGCTGTAGCGGTCGCATCGTGGAGCACGGGGGGCGTCCGGCGCCGACAACGGCGCGGTGCGTTCAGAAGGCGCGCATCGTCCAGCGAGGAGCTGCCAACCTACGGCTCAACCTGCTCCAGAGCGCACTGACGATCATGGATATGCCGACCCGGCTTCACGACATCCTGAACGACCCGTCCCTTTTGGGAGCAGTCGGTGCACTCCATCGCCGCAATCTCCTGGACCAGGTCGCTCTTATGGAAGAGGCCGAGCAGGTCGGGCTTGCCCGGGGTGCGATCGAGTACCTGAAACAGACGAACTGGTCCGAGATCAGCAAGGCGTTCGACGAACTACTGGGGGCTGGTAACACAGGTTCGTCGTCACTACGTGACGACGAACTCGACCGCCTTCGCCAAGCGGCGACCTCTGGCGTTCCGGCAGTTCCCCACCCGCATCCCGGCTCTCCTCCGCTGTTCGAGGTTCGTCAGGACGATGTGCGCTTCGTGCAGGGACCCATCCGCCGGCACAGGCTGCGCGTCGCACCTGTCAGCCGTCTCCGCATGGTCATGGTCCAGACCGGTTACCAGCGGCTGGACCCGCAGAAGGCCCAGAAGATGTCCACCGCTTTCGACTGGAACGGCACCACCTGGTACCCGGGCATCGAGCTCTTCGGCGAGGGCGTCTTCATCGATCTTGCCGGCGACTCGCTCACCCTTGCAGGCAGCCGGGCCAACCAGTGGAACGATCGGTTCAGGAGTGATCCCTACGGTGACCCTTCACTCCACCCCGCACACGTCTGGTGGCATACCCTCTCCCACCGTCTCCTCAGGTCGCTCTCTGTGGACTCCGGGTACTCGTCCGCAGCGATCCGTGAGCGCGTCTATCTCAGCGTGCAGGACGGCAGGGTCACGGGCAGTGGACTTCTCCTCTACACGGTCCAACCCGGAGGAGACGGCACCCTCGGAGGGCTGGTCGCCCTCGTTAACCGGTTCGAGCACGTTCTTTCGCACGCTCTACGAGACGTCGAGAGCTGTTCGAACGACCCGTTGTGTCAGGAGGCGCCGTCGGTGGGGGCGGAGGGAGTCGCCTGCTACTCGTGTCTCCTGGCGTCAGAGACCTCGTGTGAGCAGCGCAACCAGGGGTTGGACCGCCTTCTTCTCGCTGAGAACCTGCCCTGACCTGCTGAGCGGGTCGGTCGATCACCGACCGCTTCTGCGTGGGCTGGCGGACAGCCGACGCAGAAGCGGTGTGGCGTCGGACTACGTGTGGCTCTGGTTGCTCGACCAGTAGTCGGAGTACCGCTCGTACGCGAGCTGTCCGCTGAAACGGATGTTGTCCTCGATGTCCACGACCAGGCAGCTCTTCGTTCCACCGAATCGCGGTCCGCGCATGCCCCGACCGATCATCTGCTCGTACAGGACCGGGCTGGTGGTGGGACGACCGATTACCAGGGCTCGTACCGCTGGAGCGTCGAAGCCGGTCGTGAGGACGCCGTAGTTGCAGAGAACGGACAGACGTTCGTCGCGGAATTGCTCGATGAGTGCGCGCCGCGTCGCACTGCGCGTATTGGAGGTGACGACCTCCGCGGCTCGGCCGGCGCGTCGCAGCAGAACAGCCATGGCTATGGAGTGTTCCACAGTGCAGCCGAAGAACAGCGTCGGCCAGTCCGGCGGTAGTTCGAGCAGCTGCTTGAGTAGAGCACGGTTCCTCGCGTCCGATTCACCGATCTCACGGAGGAAGCCAGGGTGGAAGTCCTCGAACTGGTCGAAGTACTCACGGTAGCTTTCGACGTCGTCCATCTGGAACCCGGAACCGGCATAGGAGAGCACCTTGTGCTCAGGCCGTGACAGGACGTCTCTCCGGCGGAGCTCGGACACGATGTCGTCCCCCAAGGAGCGGGAACCGAGAAGCTTGCTGTGGAACTTCGCCGCGAGCTGGCGAGTCTCGGCGTCGACTCTCCGAAAGGGCGTGGCTGTCAGCCCCACGACGGGAACCGGGGCTTTCTGTCCGAGTTCGATCCCCAGGAAGCGCAGGACTCTGCTGTAGCTGGGGGCCAGCATTCGGTGTGCCTCGTCCACAACCACCGCACCCAGGTTCTCGCACAGCAGCTCGAGTTCCTGTTGCGTGTCGTCATTAGTGCCTCGAAGAACCGCGTCAAGCTTCTGGATGCTGGCCACCACGATGTCGGGGTCGCTCGGGACCGAGGCGCTTCCCCACAGTCGGGCAATCTCCATGGTGTGCCGTACCTGGTCATTGCGGTGCCCCATGTCGGTCCACACTTCACGGAACGCTTGGACCGCCTGCTCGCACAGCTCCTCACTCTGGGCGATCCAGAGAACGCTCTGACGGCGTGGCTGGGAGATGCGCCACTCGATGAGGCTTTCCACCGCGGTCCTGGTCTTGCCGGCTCCTGTGGGCAGGGTCAGAACACCACGGTTGGTGCCCGGTGCCCCGGAGAGCACCTCGATCACCTGTTCCTTGAGATCCTGTTGGAAGTCCTCCAGGTCTCGGAGAGGCACGAAGGGGGCAACTTCCAGCGTGTCCGGCTCCCGTGTGCTCCCCGGCAGGCCAGCAAAGGCAGGCGGGATATCGAGGACTCGTGCGAAGTGGCGAGGCCAGCTCTTACCGGGCTTCCACGTGCGCTCCGCGATCTTCTTGGCTTTGGCTCTGCTCCCACCACGGCTGCGTTCGGCACCTCGGTAGTCGTGCAGCGTCTCCAGCTCGTCCTCCGATGCGGAAAGCGCAAGCCGTTCCCGTAGCGTCCTGGACTCAAGAAGACCGAAGCCCGACCTGTCGACCAGGAACTCGGCAAGCTCCCCGTCGGGAAGCTTTGCCCGCGCCCTTCCGGATTCGTTCTCGACCGTCGCGATGATCCGCTCCACCGACTTCCTGGAGCGAGATCTCCCTCCGCTCTCGAGATCCTCGATCACCGCCCGCAGATCCCTCGGAACGAGTCGCCGACTCAGTACCTGGATTGCCTGGGAGCGGTCCTGCTCACTCAACTGGCCGAAGGCTTCCACCGGACACTGTCTCCCTGGACCAACTAAGAGCCGACCGCGCTAGGTCGTTCACGGACGACCAATCAGTGCAGTGGGGGGTGTTTAAGTCTCTCACGCCCCGAAGGGCCGTTTGTTTCACGCGTAGATCTTCTGATGCCATGTCAAGCTGCCGTAACGGCGGATCAGTTCATCTTCTGGAGTGTGTGGTCGTCGCGGTGCAGGGATCCTGGTACCTCATCCCCGAGCGCTGTTCAGCAGCCTTCGATGCATCGCTTGACGAGGCTGGTGGCACTCGCGAGATCCTCCTCAGACCGGATCTGCACCTCCGAGGGCTCGCCTGTCCCCGGACACCGATTCCCCGGACGTCGCGGAGGATTTCGTCTCTCAACTCGACCATAAAATACAACGATGGGGCAATGCGCAGGATGCGCCCGCACCTGCGAGCGCCTGCCGGTCCCCGTCTGCTCGGTCGACCAGCGCTGTATTGACGCAGCCGCAGTGCTGGAAGCCGCCGGAATACCGACCCCAGCGAGCCATTCACCGCTGCCTGTCAGCAACTCGTACGCGCCTTGGTTCCGTACGGAACGGTCGGCCGGATCTGAGCGTGGGATCTTCGTGTCCTCCGCCCAGGTAGCCAAGCGGCGTACGTGTCGTGCCTCGCGAAGCTGGCAGACAGCCCTCCACAGAGATCACCTACGTCAGACGAGCCCCTTTCGGTACCATGCTCCGAACGGGGGATTTCGGTTGTCGTGGGACGAGTAGCGGCACACTCACCGCACGAGGCTCAAGAAGTCCTGCCACACGCCGCTCCCCGGAGCACACAGGCGAACCGACCGCACAGGACTGACCGGGTACACCGGGTACGGAGCGTGAAGATGGACTTCGACGTCGCCGCTCCCGACCCTGCTGGCATGGTGGCGTCGCTCAGTTCGCTCGGTTACTCGCTTCCCGCCGCCGTCGCAGACCTTGTGGACAACAGCGTCTCGGCTGAAGCCCGGAACATCGACGTCGACTTCACGTGGGACGGGCAGCATTCCTGGATCGCTGTGGCGGACGACGGCAGGGGGATGACGGAGCCCGAGCTTGTGACCGCCATGACGGTGGCGGCCCGCGGTCCGTCAGCCGAGCGGAGTGCCACAGACCTCGGCCGTTTCGGTGTGGGGCTGAAGTCCGCCTCGTTCTCCCAGTGCCGCAGGCTCACCGTCGCCACGGTCAAAGACGGAGTCTGGCACGTCCGGACGTGGGACCTCGGCGTCGTGGAGCACTACAAGGAGTGGCGGCTCCTCCATGACCCAGGCGACACGACCACCGCTCTCCTGCGTCGGATCGCGGGAAGCATGCAGCACGGGACCATCGTCCTGTGGGAGCAGCTCTCCGGTTACCACAACACCGCCGTGGCCAGCGAAGACGAAAAGACGCAGGCCCAGTTCTATGCGGAGGCGGAGCGTACCGAAGCCCACCTCGCGATGGTCTTCGCCCGTTTCCTGCAGCATCCGGCCCGGTGCCGGCTCCGGGTGCGTGGCTCCGACCTCTCCCCGTGGGACCCGTTTCTGTCCACTCACCCGTCGGTACAGCGGATCCCCTGGGAGCCTCTGCCGCTGGGATCGGAGTCGGTGCGCGTGGAACCCTTCGTCCTCCCGACGGCACAGCGGCTCTCGGAGGCCGCCTACGAGTCGGCTGCCGGGCAGAAGGGTTGGCTGGGGCAGCAGGGGTTCTACGTCTACCGCCGTGACCGCCTGATCCTGGCCGGCGACTGGCTGGGGATCCGCGGCCTGCGGCGCGAGGAGAAGTACAACCTCGCACGGATCGCCGTGGACATCCCTGCGGAGACCGATGCCGACTGGGGCGTGGACGTGCGCAAGGCGAGCGTGGTTCCCCCCGTCTCCCTGCGTCGTCACCTTGAGAGGATCGCCAGGTACACCCGCGAGGTGGCCTCTCGTTCCGCACGACAGCGTGGTCAGGTGGTGTCGCGGGCGCACGGAGACCCCCTGAAGTTCGCCTGGAACGTGAAGCGCCACGACGGCCGGATCGTTCTGCGCATCAACAGGAAACACCCCTTGGTGAAGGCAGCGATGGACGACCAAGGCGGCAATCCGGATGCCGTCCGGTCGATGATTCGTCTCCTTGAGGAGACGGTCCCGGTCACGGCGCTCCGCATGCTCCATGAGACCGACACGGTCGACGATCCCGAACCCTTCGGCGGCCCAGGGCCGGCAGCTCCGGAGACCGTCGACATCGCCCGACAGGTGTACGAAGCACTCCTTGGGCAGGGCCGCTCTCCTGAGGACGCCCGGGGCGTCCTCAGCTCCATGCCTCCTTTCGACGAGCAACAAGGTTTCTGGAACTCCTGACACCTGGTAGTCCCTACTCTCAACCGACCCGGCCGCAGGAGGTCGCTGTGAGCACCACCCCCGAAGACAGTCTCGAAAAGGCCGAGCAGACGGCGGTTCTGCTGCTGCCAGGTGAGCGCCAGGCAACGCCAGCCGAGGTGGACTTCGCCGTGAACACCGCGGTCAGCATCCTCGCTGCCCAGGGGATCACCGTGGAGCGAGACCAGGTACGGAAGGTGATCGAGGCCCGAGCCTCGGTGTTCCAGGCCGATTCCTCCGCGATGAAGGACGACGAAGGGCACGTGCCCTGGCTTGCCGATGCGAAGGCCGGCCGGAAGTGGGACTTCTGGGACCGCTACCGGCGCTACCTCCTGACCGTCTCCAAACTGCCGATGCAGGTTGTGCGCCGAATCGACCAGAGCACCGACGACGTCCTCGGTGAGCTTGAGGACCCTCAGCGCGAAGGTGTCTGGCGCCGGACCGGCCTCGTGATCGGACAGGTCCAGTCCGGCAAGACGGGGCAGTTCATCGGGCTCGCCGCGAAGGCAGCCGACGCCGGCTACCGGCTCATCGTGGTGTTCGCCGGGATCCACAACGACCTGCGCAGCCAGACCCAACTCCGCATTGACGAAGGGCTCCTCGGGTTCGACACCCAGTACCAGTTCCGCTCGGACGACGACGCGCACCGTCATATCGGTGTTGGCGCGATGTCGCACGACAAGCGTCTGAAGGCCGCGTCGCTCACCACCAGTCACGAGAAGGGGGACTTCGCCCGCAAGACGGCGGTCTCCGCGAACGTGCCGGTGGGCAGCGTCCCGGTGGTCCTCGTGGTCAAGAAGAACCGACGGATCATCGACAACCTGCGGGACTGGGTGATCGACAACCACGGCGTGGAGGACCCGGAAACCGGCCGCATGGTCGTTCCCGACCTCCCCTTGTTCGTGATCGACGACGAAGCCGACAACGCCGGCGTGAACACATCCAAGGACCCCGACACCAACCCGTCGGCGATCAACAAGGCCATCAGGCGGTTGGTCAACAGCTTCACGAAGGCGTCCTACGTCGGCTACACCGCGACCCCCTTCGCGAACATCTACATCAGCCCCAATGCGGACCACGACGAGCTGGGCCCCGACCTCTTCCCGGATAGTTTCATCCGCACCCTGCGGGCGCCGTCCAACTACCTCGGTCCCGAGCGGGTCTTCGGTCTGCAGACCGACGGAGACGAGGAGGACATCGAGCCGCTACCACTCATAAGGCATATCAAGGACACGGACCTCTGGGTGCCGGACAAGCACAAGTCCCACCACCGGGTTCCCGACTTCCTGCCCGAGTCGCTGCAGCGTGCTATCCGGTCCTTCGTCCTGACCTGCGCGGCGCGTCGAGCACGGGGGCAGGTCGCCGTGCACAACTCCATGCTGGTGCACGTGACCCGCTTCACCGCCGTACAGCAACAGGTCCGCGACCAGATCGACGCCCATGTGCGTCTGCTCTTCGACGTCCTCCAAGACCGGTTCAGCAGTGCTCGCGAAGAACTTGAGGAAGAGCTGCGGGAGCTCTGGGACGAGGACTTCGTCCCCTGCACCGAGGACATGACCGGGGACAGGCTCGACTGGGAGGACATCGAACCGCATCTCCACGCCGCCCTCGGGAAGATCACCGCCATGGCTGTCAACGGTGCCGCGAAGGACGCTCTCCAGTACTACGAGCGCCGCGAGACCGGCCTGTCGGTCATCGCCGTAGGTGGCGAGAAGCTCTCCCGCGGTCTGACCCTCGAAGGGCTGTCGGTCAGCTACTACCTGCGTGCCTCCAAGACGTACGACACCCTGCTGCAGATGGGGCGCTGGTTCGGCTACCGTCCCCGCTACGAAGACCTGTGCCGCCTGTACACGACACGTACGCTGCAGCGCCAGTACGCGGAGATCACTGCGGCCGCTGATGAACTCCGGCGCGACGTCGAGGAGATGTCCGCGGTGGGACTCACTCCCCGCGAGTACGGCCTCAAGGTCAGGACCTCGTCGCTCGGCCTCGGCATCACAGCCTCCAACAAGATGAGGCAGGGCACGCGCGTCCGTCTCAGCTACTCAGGCGAGCTGCCCGAGACGACCATCTTCGACCTCTCCGAGAAGGCGGTTCGTAACAACCACGAGATCCTTGAGTCGTTCGTCGCGCGCCTCGACACGCTCTCTGCGGCGGAGGTGGACGAGCGGAGCGGGAGCATCACCTGGAGGGGCGTCGCAGCCGCGGACGTCACCGAAGGCTTCCTCGACTCATATCTCACCGACCGGCAGGCCCAGCGGGTGCGGCCGGCCTTCATCGCGGAGTACGTACGCCAGTGCGCCAAACAGGGTGAGCTGGGCAAGTGGACAATCCGCCTGGCCAGCCGACTGCCCGAGGGAGCGGCGGCCGAGATCGCGGGCCATTCCATCGGCCTCATCACGCGCAGCCACTCGAAGTCCTCGGAGGTCGTCCCCGGCCGCTACACGATCAAGCGCGTGCTCAGCCCCGCTGACGAGCTCTGCGACCTGACCCCGGAACAGTACGACCGTGCGCTGGAGGCCACACAGGAAGCCGCGAAGGGCAAGCTCAACAGGAAGGGCGAACCGCTCGATCCCGACACCCCTCGCGGTCGGCCTCTGCGTCACCAGCGTCGCGCTGACCAGCCGTTGCTTCTGCTGTACCCCCTCAGCCCTGCCGAGGTGGCCAAGTCGTCGGGGAACGCGGAGCCGGTCGCTCCGCTGGTTGGGTTTGCCATCAGCTTCCCGTTCTCCCGCCAGCAGTTGAAGACCGAGTACGTGGTGAACGACATCTGGTTCAAGCAGGACATGGAGTTCGACGACTTCGAGGACGAAGAGTGATCGACGAGAGTGTGTGGCAGGAGCTGGAGGCCCACCAGCAGACCCCGGGCAGATCTACCCGGCGGCTCCACCCCGACTCCCCGCACGACATCCAGGTGTCGGTGACGCACCCTGCCCTCCGGCGGATGCTGCTGCTCGGCACGGACGCCAGGACCGCCGACACTGTACGCCAGGAGATTCACGAACTGCCGGCCACCCGTGGCCTGCAGCTGAACCTGTCGTCTGTGTCCGGCAACCACTACGAGCTCCAGGTCTTGCTCACCGACGACGAACTCACGGAGGTGTTCACCCCGCTCGTCTCCGACATCGCAGAGGTGGTGCGGGACGCACCGACCACCGAGACTGCGGCGGAGGCCGCGGTTCGCCGCTACGTCCGGTGGCAGCAGCTGCTGCGCTCCGTGTCGCGCGAGGGCCTGTCCCGACAGGCCCGGTGCGGCCTCTTCGGCGAACTCCACTTCCTCCTTGAGTACGTGCTGCCGACTGTCGACCAGCACACCGCCGTCAGCTCCTGGACCGGGCCGCGGCAGACGAACCAGGACTTCCAGCTGCCCGGTGCCGCGGTCGAGGTGAAAGCGACCACGGCCCGCTCCCCCCGGACGGTCCAGATCGCGAGCGAGCGGCAGTTGGACACGGCCGACTCGACGCCCCTCGCACTGGTCCACCTCGTCTTCGACGACCGGCAGAGGGGGCTCGGCTTGAGTCTGAATGCCTTGGTGGACCAGATACGAGCCCGTCTGACCTCACCGTCCGCCTCCCAGCGCTTCGAGAGCCTGCTGATCCAGGTCGGCTACCTGCCGAACCAACGGGACCTCTACGACCACGATCGCTACACCCTGCGTCGCAGCGAGTTCTGGATGGTCGGGGAGGGTTTCCCCCGGATCGTCGAGGCCGAACTGCCGCCTGGGGTCGGCAACTGCACCTACACCATCGACGTGTCGGCCCTGGCTACCCACAGCGTGACCGCCGAAGCACTGGTCGACCTGATCCGAGGAACCCATGGCTGAGCACGACCTCCACGAGTACTCCCGCGCGCTGGTCACCGACATCCAGGCGCTGGCGGACGCCGAGGGTGGCTCGATCCCGAACACGTTCACCCAGCACGTACTCGACATCCTTGAGGAGGCCGGGGTCGTCACCGACGCGGCACTCGCGTACCACTCCTCCCGGGGACTGGAGATCTACGGCTACGGCCTGCCCGAGGACGGGTCCAGCCTCGACCTCTACACCACGGACTTCAACCTGACCCCGTCGAGCAGCAAGCTGACCAAGGCCGAGTCCGACAGGCTCTTCCGCCGGCTGTTCGCCTTCCTCGGTAAGCACGGGGCCATCCGCCCCAATCAGGAGGACAACACCGACGTGCACGACATGTGCGTCGGTGTGGAGAAGGCGTTGTCGGACGTTCCGAAGATCCGCCTCTTCCTCCTCAGCAACCGGGTCAGCACGACGAGTGCCCCGGAGCCCACGGAGTTCGAGGGGATTCCTGTCACCTACGAGCTCTGGGACCTCGCGCGGCTTCACAGGCACGAGACCTCCGGGAGCATCGGCGAGCCCATCAAGGTGACCTTCGAGCGTCCTCTTCCCTGCCTGGCGGCGCACAGCGACGAGCCGAACTACTCGGTCGTCCTGGCCGTCATCCCCGGTCGACAGCTGGCCGAACTGTACAAGGAGCACCGGACCCGGCTGCTCGAACTCAACGTCCGGTCCTTCCTCCAGACCCGTGGTGGCGTGAACAAGGGCATCCGCGACACCTTGCTGAAGGATCCCAGCCGCTTCCTCGCCTACAACAACGGTGTGACCGCCACCGCCTCGGACGTGGACTTCGAGACCGACGAGGACGGCAGCCCCGTCGCCATCAGGAGCATGACCGGCCTCCAGATCGTCAACGGCGGCCAGACCACCGCCTCGCTGCACCACGTCCTGACTCAGGACAAGCGGGACCTGGACGGGGTCCACGTGCAGATGAAACTCACCATCGTCGATCCTGCGTACCTTTCCGAGATCGTTCCGAAGATCTCCCAGTACTCCAACACCCAGAACAAGGTGACGCTGGTCGACTTCAGCTCGAACCACGAGTTCCACGTCGCCTTCGAGCGTGTCTCGCGCAGCCTGTGGGCTCCGGCAACCGACGGCAGCGGTCAGGAGACGCGATGGTTCTACGAGCGGGCACGGGGCCAGTACACCGACAAGTCCGCCGAGTACGAGACCCGCGCCGCCCAGCGCAAGTTCAAGCTGATCACGCCGACGCGGCAGCGATTCAGCAAGTCCGACCTGGCCACCTTCGTGCATTCCTGGGAACAGCTCCCGTACTGGGTGAGCCGCGGCGCCCAGAAGAACTTCGCCCACTTCATGGAGCGGATCGAGAAGTCCGACCCCACAGTGGACGTGCAGTACTGCAAGCGCGCCATCGCCACCGCCCTCCTCTTCCAGGCTGCCGACCGCATCGCCCGTACACACTCGGCAGGGAGCCACAAACGGCTGATCACGACCTACACGGTCGCCCGGCTCTCACTCGCCGCCGGGAAACGGATCGACCTCGACAGGATCTGGAACGAGCAGGGCACCACGGACGCCCTGAGGGACGCCCTCGACGAGCTCACTCCCCTGATCATGGAAACGGTGATCTCCGGCGACCGGCACGTGTCGGAGTGGGCGAAGAAGCCCGACTGCTGGGACGAGGTGTCCCGCATCCCGTGGACGCTCCCCGACGCCCTGGCCGCCGAGCTCACAGCCGAGCCCTTTGAGATCGCCTCCCCCGAGAGCACCGAGTCCGACGAGGCCGAAGCCGCCGTCGAGGACATCCCCAGCGAGGAGTGGCAGGCGCTCGCGGACTGGGCCCGTGAAGGCCGGGTCCTGCGCGCCGTCGACAGACAGCTCGCCGAACGTGTCGCGCAACGTCTGTCCCAGGGACGACGGGTCACCGGGGCCCAGGCCAGGCAGGCGATGGAGGTCTACGAAGAGTCCCTGAGGCATGGTTTCCAACCCGCCTCGGTCGGTCTCGACCACGAGATGGCGTGAGCGCGACAGACCTGGAGGAATCGGCCCACCTACAGGGTTCCCCTGCCCAACAGGTCGTCGATCGCGTCTTCTGCACGCCTCAGCACGATGCGCCCGTCCCCGTCACTGAATGCCAGCAACCGGGTACCCGGGTTGATGCCTGCTTCGGCGAGGATCCCGAGCGGGAGCTCCACACGGCCTGCCTCGTCGATGTCGAGTTCTGCGGGTTCTCGGATCACCCAGGTCAGTCTGCCATCCGGAGCACGCCCACAGGCGTGGCCGCCCATGGTGGAAGCATGGCCTCGTGAGCACAGACGAAGGATGGGTAAGCACGCCCTGGAGTGCACAGCTCCGAGGCCGCCGCATACGGGACACCGCACCGGAAAAGACTCTCAGGAGCGCCGTCCACGCCCTCGGGCTCCGCTTTCGACTGCACCGTACGGTCGCTCCTCGCTGCACGGCCGACTTCGTACTGCCCCGGCACTCCGTCGCGGTCTTCGTCGACGGCTGCTTCTGGCACGGCTGCCCCTCCCACGGCACACGGCACTTCCGCGGGCCGAACGCCTCGCGTTGGGAAGCCAAGATCACGGCCAATGTGGAGAGAGACGCCAGGAACACCCAGGCGGCAACGGACGCCGGATGGACCGTGGTGCGCATCTGGGAGTGCGAGGTCAAGGCTGACGCCGGGCGGGCAGCCCAGCGCATCGCCGACGTCGCACACCACAGCGTCCCTGTTCTCCCGGGGGCGGTCTGTCAGCCTGCGGTCAGTGCGACGTCGAAGGTGGCCTCGGTTCCCTCGTCCTCCTGCGGACGGGTCGGGCAGTAGTCGCTCAGCGGGCAGCTTCCGCAAACGGGCTGCTTGTCCCGACACAGGTTGTCGCCGATGAACCTGATGGCGGCCATGCGTACGGGTGCATCACGGCCGGCCCCGAGAAGCTTGATGAGGTTGAGCCGCCCTTCGGTCAGTCGGTTGGTCAGGTGCGACTCGTTCTGCTGCACCCTCGCAGCCACCCGCAACGCACTCTGGCTGACCAGCATGATGTCGCCGCCGGCCAGCAGCCTGAACAACGCGAGCTCAGCCGGCTTGAGCCCCATCTCCTTGCTGTGATCAAGAATCGAATCCGCGTTCACCCAGACTTCGGGCTTGTCGACAACCGGGCCGAGTCGGTCTTCCAGACGCTTGCGGAGCGCTGCTGTGGACGCCGCGTTCACGAGTGCGAGGTAGACGTCCCGCGTCAGTTCCTTGTGACCGGCGACATCGTCCATCACGTTGGCGAGTTGCTTCGGGTGCAGCTTGCTTCCCGAGAGCACCGCCATCACGAGAGCCCCGAGCGGCTTCATCTTCCGGCCGTTGGGGAACTGGTACCACTGCTCACCCGCGCGTTGCTCCTTGGCCCAGCGGGTCAGCTCCTCACGTGCCTTCGGCCACTTGTCCGTGGCCTCGTCACCCGCGGGAGCATCCTGCGGCAGAAGAACCCGTGCTGCGGCTTCGCCCAACAGCGGGGGGACCGCGTTGCCGATCTGCCGGAAGGCGTCGCTCCGCGTACCTGCGAACCGAAAGCGGTCCGGGAAGGTCTGGATCCTCGCAGCTTCACGCACGGTCAGCGTACGTGACTCTTCAGGATGGATGTACCAGTACCCGTCCTTGGCGATGTGCGCGGTGATGGTGCGGCTCAGCTCGTTCCAGTCCAGCTTCTTGTACTTGTCGGTGAACTGCTCCGCGTCGTACCTCTGGAATTCCTTCTCGTCGTCTTCCAGCTTCTCGTCAAGCTCGGAGTAGAGGGTTTTGGAATCCATGACCGTGAAGATCCTGAAGTCGTCGTTGCGAACCCGCCGGGTCATGTGGTCATGAATTACACCCTTGGCTGCCCTCTTGCGCATCTCCTTGGCGAAGACGGAGGGTTTTGGCTCCTGTTGCTCGTCGTAGTCGCCAACTCGGGCGCCCACCGCTTCCAGAGGCTCCGGGTTGAGCGCGGGAAGGTCGCCGATGGCATCCCGAAGGGTGGTCTGTTTCTTCGGCTTACCCCATGGGAAGTCGCCACCGTCCCTCCGCGCGAGCAGGATCAGACGCTTCCTGTGCTGCGGCACGCGGTAGTTCCACGCATCGACGAGGCGTACCTGGGTCACGTACCCGAGACTCTCCAGCTTTGCCTCGATGATGCGGATCACGCTGAAATCATCGCCGAGCCCCATGTCGGGGACGTTCTCCATGAGGACTGCACGTGGAAGAAGCCGCTCTACCACGTCGACATAGGCCCGCCAGAGTTCCTTTCGGAGATCGTGCGGGTCACGGTTGTGGTACTCGACCAAGTGCCGGATCTTGCTGCGTCCGGCACGACTGAACGGCTGGCAGGGGGGGCCTCCCGCCACGAGGTCGATTTCTGCGCCGGAGTCAAGGATTCGCTGGACGAATTCGCCTCGCTGGTCGTCGTCCCCGAGGTCGACGCAAAGGCTCATTCCCGGGAAGTTCGCTGCATGTGTCTCGCGAGCGCGCTCGTCGAAGTCCACGGCCGCAGCAGTGGTCCACCCGGCCCGCTGAAGGCCCAGGCTCAGCCCGCCGGCGCCCGAGAAGAGGTCGACAGCCAGGCGTTTGTCTTTTCCGTAACCGGACTGAACCCATTTCCTGAAATCATCCGGCTCACAGTGGTGCCTGTGCTTGTCCAGTTTGAGGCAGTCGCTTCGCTCCAGGGGCACGCCATACGTGTTTGTTGCCCCCTTCTCCTTCGCCACGACTCACTCCTCCGTACTGTCGACCTGAACGACCTCCAGGAGATCACGCACGACACTGCGGAGGCAAGGCTCCCGGCCGGTTCCCGCCGCCGTAAAGCGTCGACCGTCACACGGGTGACCTGCCCAGTGAACACTGCTGTTCACTCACCGTGCCGCATTGGCGACTTTAAGCAGTGCTCTCCTCTTGATCCACCCCATGTTAGAGGACACCTCCCGGTCATTCCTCGCGATCGCCCGGTTCTGAAGGTGCCAGGTCCATGAACGCCACCTGCTCAACGACCTCCCGAACCAGAAGGCACGTTCGATCACAAGGCTGCGTCTCCGTCGTGAGGCCGCAACTGCCGCAAACCGCCGCCCCGTTACGCGTACTGCCCAAATCTCCTGAGCGCTGCTTCCAGCGGCCTCTCCGCCGTTAAGATCGCAGCTGGTACCCCTCGGGCTGGGGTGCGGGCGCGAAGCGACCAGAGGGGGAGTGTGGACTCCGAGAACACGCAGGCGTTCCTACGTCCCCGTGCGCGCCTGATGAGCACACTCGGCGAGGAACTGATCAGCAACGAGCGGGTGGCGCTCACCGAGCTGGTCAAGAACGCCTACGACGCCGATGCCAGCCTGGTTGTGATCAGGTTCAACGGACCGTTGGAAGAGGGCTACGGTTCGATCGAGGTCTGGGACGACGGGCATGGAATGTCCCCCGAGACCGTCCGGGACGCCTGGATGGAAATTGCCACACCGTTCCGGCACCGTGCCCCGCACAGCGAGCGGTTCGGGCGGCGTGTGCTTGGCGCGAAGGGGATCGGGCGCTTCTCCGCTGCCCGCCTCGGCGCCGTGACCGCGATCACGAGCCGCAGGGCCGGCGGCCCCGAGGTGAACATCCGGCTCGACTGGAGCGACTTCGCAGCCGAGAACGCCTACCTCGACCAGGTGCCGGTCCAGTGGAACGTGGGCGCTCCCGAGGTGTTCGCCGACAACGGTGAAGCGAGACGGCTCTTCGACGAGGTGACAGCTGCTTTCCGCACCAGCGAGAGCCAGGCCGCTTGGATGGGCTCCCACGGCACTCTCGTCCGGCTCGAAGGGCTGAGGCAGGACTGGGAGACCGAGTCGGTGGAGAGCCTGAAGCGGTCCCTGTCCCGGCTCCTTCCCCCTCCCCCTCCCGTGGAGCTGGACGTACACGACCAGCCGGAGTTCGCGATCTACCTCTCCCTTCCGACTGGGCCGTTGGACCACCACACCGGTTTCGTCGGTGCCAGCGAGGCTCTGGCGCATCCGCACTACCGCCTCATAGGGACCATCGACGAAAACGGTCTCGCCGACCTGACCATGACCAACCTGACGTCCGGGCAGTCAGAGACCCTGAACCAGTACCTCTTCCCGTCGCATGGGAAGGCACCCAAGTGCGGTCCCCTCAAGCTCGACCTCCGTACCTGGGACCTCGACTCGGCGTCTCTCAAGGAGATGCTCAACATCGACCTCGGGGCCCGCAACATCACCGAGGTCCGCAAGCTGATCAAGGACAACAGCGGGGTCGCCCTCTACCGGGACGGCTTCCGGGTGCAACCCTTCGGCGAGGTCGACTTCGACTGGCTCGGCTTCGACCTCCGCCGCGTGAACAACCCCACCATGCGGTTCTCCAACAACCAGGTCGCGGGTTTCGTGTACATCTCGGCGGACGGCAACCCCGGGCTTCGGGACCGGTCGCACCGGGAAGGACTCATCGACTCGCCCGAATACGAGGACCTGAAAGGTGTCCTGACCCAGGCCGTGAGCCGACTCGAGAGCTGGCGCTACTTGCTGCGCCACCCGAAGAGAGAGAGACGCGAGTCGGGTCCGATCACGGCGGACACCCCCTCTGGTGCTGGAAGCGACCGTCACGGCCTGTTCCAGAACTTCACCCTCTCGCCCGTCCGGGACGTGGTCAACGCGAAGTACCCGGACGACACCGAGTTGAGCCGCGCATTGGAGGAGGCTCAGGAAACGATCAACGAGAGCGTCGAGAAGGTCCAGGAGGTCCTCTCGCAGTTCTCCCGCCTCGCGACTCTCGGAGCGCTGGTCGACGTCGTACTGCACGACGGTCGAACGGCACTGACGCGGATCGCCTACGTCCTCCGCCGCCTGAACAAGCTGGCAGGCCGTAAGCGCGACGAGGACGAACAACTCGCCTCCGCTCTCACGAAGATGCACGTCGACCTCACGGCGCAAGAACAGGCTTTGGACCGGCTCTTCACTCGCGTCGAGCCGCTGAGCGGCCGGCGGCGAGGCCGCCCCCGCGCCCTGTCCCTCCAAGCCGCGATCGACGAGGCCGTCGCGGTCCACGAGGGCACGCTCAAGAAGCACGGCATCACCGTCACCGTCAGCGGCGAGGACGTGACAGTGACGGCTGACCCCGGTGACATCTCCCAGGTGGTCCACAACCTCGTAGGGAACTCCATCTACTGGCTCTCCACCCTGCCCGAGGGGAAGGAGCGCACCATCCTCATCGAGACGAGGCGGACGCCCGACGACGAGGTCGACATCGACGTGAGCGACAGCGGCCCCGGAGTACGTGAGGAGATCCGAGAGATGATCTTCGACACGTACTTCAGCGACAAGGAGGACGGCATCGGGCTGGGCCTCAGCATCGCCGGCAGCGTCGTGAAGGACTTCTACGACGGCGATCTGTCCCTGGTGACGCCAGGGCCCCTCGCCGGAGCCACGTTCAGGGCAAGACTGAGAAGGAGAGTTGGGTGACGGACGGGGGCGCGGTGTACCGGGTCTTGATTGTCGAGGACGAGGTGGACATCGCGGAGGAACTATCCGAGATGCTCGGGGAGGAGCTCTCGGACCTCGGAACGCTCGACATCCACGTCGAGAACGATTTCGACGAAGCTGAACGCCTTTTGGAATCCCAGGCGTTCGATCTGGTCGTCCTGGATGTCAGGGACGCGACACGGGGTGGTTCGCCCGCGCACCCGAACCTGCAGGGCCGTGAACTGTACGACCGGATAGCCAAGACCCGCTGGGTGCCGGTCGTGTTCTGCACCGGCCTCGCGGAGCAGGTGAGCGACCTGGCCCAGCCACCCCTCATCCAGGTGGTCCCCAAGAACCGGCTGGACGACGCCGTCACCGCGATCCGGGACGGTCTTGAATCCGGTGTCCCGGTCCTCACCCGGCACATCACCGCACTCGTGGACGAGCACGTGCGCGGATTCCTGCGGGACGAGATCGCCCCGAACTGGGACCGGCTCGCGGCTGCCGACCGTAGTCAGATCGCCCCTGCCCTCGTACACCGCCTCGCAGCCTGGTTGAAGGAAAACGCGGTCGAGGCCCTCGGAGCCGCGCTCGGTTCCTCCGAGGACCGTGTGATGGGACATGCGTCGACCGCCCGGATGTACTTGATGCCGCCGGTCACGAAGCACGTGACCGCGGCAGACCTTCTACGGGACCCCCAAGACGGCTGGTGGGTTGTTCTTACGCCTGCGTGCGACCTCTACGAGGACGCGCCCGGCGCCGGCAACCGCGTGGCCAAGGCCGAGTATGTGCGTCTTGCCAAGGCGGTTCCGCTGAGCGAAGCACCCTTGATCGCTCGCTGGGTCGAGGCGGGGTCCCCCGGCAAGGGGAGCCGGGAGCGGAACGCTGCTTTGGACATGTTCCGCGACAACCATGCTCGTTACCGGATTCTGCCCAAGTACCTCGACATCCCAGACCTATTGGTCGACTTCGAGATCGTGCAGTCCGTTCCGTTGGAAGATGTCCGTTCGTGGACCCGAGTTGCCACGCTGGACAGCCCGTTCGCCGAGGCCATGCTGACCTCGCATGGGCACACCATTGCCAGGATCGGCACCCCCGTCGTCGACTTCGAGAACATCAAGCAGTCCCTCGGGCTGGACGGAAAGGGGAAGGCCGCGGACCAGAACTCGGTTCCGAACCCTCGTACCACGACGAAGGACGCCAAGAAGTCCTGATTCTCGGCCCGGATGATCAGCCTGTCGGCTCTAGCCCAGGCGCTGGATCCTGAAGCGTGATCTGACCTTGACGGTGTCGGGAATCTCAGACGGCAGAGTCGTGGAGCCCTGTGGTCCATGGGAGATGGGCTGGCCCATGCCTCCGCAGAGCCCGATACGCCGGCACGAACTCGTGAACAAGTGCGAAGGGGGGAGCGCTCTTCAACCGGTGGCACTCTCCGGCAAGAACTTCAGCGAAGGCCAGCAACTTTCGGTGGGCTGCTCCCTCCAACAGGTGCGCTGCCGCCTTGGCGCCGTCGCTGATCAGCTTCGTGGTGCTGATCAACTCGTCCTTGGCGGCTGGATCCCCGTGTGCAAGGGCAGGCGACAAGCGGTCTCGTTCTCCGAGCACATGGGCAGCTGCCAAGTAGAGAACCGATGACGCTGCTGTCTCGGCGGGTTCTCCCGCATTGGTCATGGCGTTTGCCAGCAGGGGGAGAGCGGCGAAAGGCAGGGGGTCGGCAATGTCCCAGAGGGACTCCGCGATCTGGAGCCCGGCATGTGTTCCCGTACGGTCCACGTGCAGCAGAGGCCGGTCAGGAGAGGCCTGACGTAGTTCCCAGCGCTCGACGCTGGGGTCCGCGATGGCGGCCTTGAGGATCGCACGAAACGCCTCTCTCAGGCTCTCAACGGAGACGTCGGGCACGTCCAGTCGCACGAGACTCCCATGGCGCCGGATGTCCAGAACTGGGAATCTGGCTTCTCCGGCTGCCTGGAGGATGGAGAGGTCACGGCCGACGTAGTTCGAGTTCTCCGCGTCCCGGATGACCAGCGATGCGTTCTGTGCGTAGGCCACGGCGACCCCGTGTTCGAACCCGCGGCAAATGGCGCGAGCGCTGAGCGCTGCGTCCAGTACCTCGTCAAGATCGGCCGGCCGTCCGCCCAAGAGGAGTGTGCTGTTAACGGGGTCCCAGCGGAAGTCCTCGTGGGCGTTCGCGTTGCGCCACTCGGAGCGGATCGTGGAGGCAAGCAACTCGCACAGCGGCTGACCGTCTTGAGCTGCCAGCAGATCCCGGACGGTGGCGAGTGGGGCCCCCTGCGGAACTGTCCTTCCCAGCAGTTCCAGTACCACGACAGCCGTGCGCCTGACGTCTGCTTCCAGCACGGCCCGGTACAGGTCCATGACCGCCCGCGCCTTTTCTTCCTGGTATTCCTCCTCGCGGTAAGCGTCGAGGTAGGCGATCTGTCCCCGATGGGCGGACACCATCTCCGGTTCTCGAGCGACATGCCGTGCCATCACTGAACATGCCAGTTCCGCATCGGACTTCAGAGGGGACGTCACCAGGTCACGTCCCAGGAGGGCAGCGCGGTGCGTTACCAAGGGGCGATCGGAGATCGCTAGGACGGCAAGGTGATGGAGAAGTATCACCGTTAGTGGCAGCGAGTCATCGATCAGATGTCTCATGCTCCGGCGCAGCCGATGATCGAGCATCTGCGGGGCTTCCGCCCAAGCGGCCAGGAGGCGGGCCCGCGACGCCACACCCGCCCCGGGACCCAGTTGCTCGGCCGATACCCCGAGCGTTCGCTGGTAGACGTCCTCGTAAGGAAGGCTGGCGTGATCAGTTCTGGCGGCAGCTTCCAGAGTTCGCCCGGCCGCCTGGGCCGCGAGAGCATACCTCCGTACTGCAGACCAAGCGGACTCCGCCCATCCCTGTTCCAGGCAGGCGAACAGCGCTTGAGCCTCGCTCCGATTCGCTCGCGCCAGGTCAGTCGCCAACCGTCGCTCTGCCGCGCTGGTACGGGACGGACTGAACCGGGACACCTCTTCTGCGACAGCACCCAAGGCAACAACCGAGGCGTGGAGACTCCGCAACAACTCCGGAAGCTGCTTCCCGACGGTTCGGCCAGAAGCGGTCCGCAGGCGCAGGATCTCCGTAACCTTCTCGTCTGTCTCCCGCTGAAGCCCGGACAGGTTGGCTTCCTTCAGCACTGTTTTCCATTGCGCGCGGGTCACCGGTGCAAAGGCGACTTCCTGCTGTCCCGTGCTCGGCTCACGCGGCGCGGAGAGATTCAGTTTTCGGATGACTGCTCGCGCAGCCGTGCAGGATTCTCGTTCAACTGTGCCCAGTTGGTCGGGAAGGGTTGCGTCCACCAGCACAGGATGACACCGGCGACCCGTTTGAAGCGTGATGTTTTCCTTGCGACGCTCGGTACCCTCGCCCGACGACGATGCTGTCTCGGCGACGCCGACGGGAGGGTCTGTGGGAGGCCGACAACTCGGACGATCCGCTTCCGTGCTACCTGCGGTACCTGTCTCGGTGGCCAGTCGGTGGCCGGACGCCTTCGGACTGTGCGGTACGAGATACCGTCGTCCAGTACCGTGCGTGTGGTCTGATCAGGCACGATGTCATTTCGTGGCACGAGCTATCACGAGGCAACATGATCACTCGCGCCCTCGTAATGCGTAGGTCTCGGGTTCGAATCCCGAAGGCGGCTCTGTGGAAGCCCTAGGACTCACTCGCCGTGACCTGGGGCTTTTGCTTTTGGTGTGCCCTCCCGGTGGCGTCGGGCGCGAGCCAGCCCGCTGTTCAGGGTCTCAATGGTGGTCTCCAATCGAAGGCTCGTCAGTCGTATCGTGTGACCGTGATCCGGGCGTCGGCCGGATGCGGCATCAGGGAACTCGGCGTTCCGTGGATCGTCGGCGGCCTCCTGCTCCGGCCGGTATCCGCCGCGTCAGGACGGCCACTCCGGTTCCGACAAGGTTGCCTTCAGGGCGTTCAGGAGTACCTGGGCCGGTTGGGATGCGGGGGGTTTGCCGTGTACCGCGGCTACCACCTGTCTGCGCATGCCGGGGATTCTGTCGAGTCTGACGCCGGGGTGTCTGTTGGCCAGGAGGGTCAGGCCGGGTAGCAGGCTTACGCCCAGGCCGGCCGCCACCAGGGCCTGTACGGCTACGTAGTCGTCGGTCTCGAATTCGACGATCGGGGAGAAGCCGGCCTGGCCGCAGGCCGCGACCAGGTGTTCGCGGCAGCGTTCGCAGCCGGCTATCCAGCGGGTTTCGGCGTAGGTGGCCAGTTCCGCGCGGGGGCCGTCCCAGGAGCGGTCCGCCGGTGTCACCACGTACAGCGGTTCGTCCAGGAGCGGGGTCATGGTCGTGTCGCGGCGGTCGCGCTGGGGCGGGTCTCCGTGTTCGAAGATCAGCGCCACGTCCACCTCGTTGTTGCGCAGGGCGTCGAGGGCGTCCGGGGGTTCGGCCTCTACGAGGGTCAGTTCGACGCCGGGGTGTTCGGACAACACCCGGGCCGCTGCCAGCGGGACGAGGGTGGCCAGTGCCGAGGGGAAGGCGGCCAGGCGGATCCGGCCGGTGCGCAGGCCGGCCAACTCGTCCAGTTCGGCGTGGACCGATTCGACCTGGGCGAGGATCGACTCGGCGCGGTCCACCAGAAGCCGGCCGGCCTCGGTGAGCCGGATGCCGCGTCCCATCCGCTGCAACAGCGGTACGCCGACCTCGGCCTCCAGCTTGGCGAGCTGATGGCTCACCGTCGGCTGGGCGTAGTGCAGCGCCTCGGCGGCTGCCGTGATCGAACCCTCGCGGGCGACGGCGACCAATACGCGCAACCGACTCAAGTCGATCATTTGGGAATCATAGCCAGCTTCGATGACAGCCTCGAAAACACGCATTGGACCGCTTCCACGGCCACTGCGAGGGTAAGTGGGAAAGTTCGTGCGAGACATACGAGACATTTCGATCGAGATATTTCGACTTGCACGTGCCCGCTCCCGGGCGCGGAAAGGAGACGTCGCATGACCACGGCTGTGAATCCACCGTCGCGATCCATGTCGGTGAGCGACCGCGCGGCGCGGACCCTGGCGAACGCCACCAAGACCGTCCCGCAGATGGTCTCCATCACGCCTCGCTGGCTGGTGCACCTGATGTCCTGGGTGCCGGTCGAGGCCGGTATCTACCGGGTGAACAAGGTCGTTCACCCCGAGTCGGTACGCATCGAGTGCGACAACTACGACGAGTCGCCGCTGCCCGACACCTTCGTCGACTACTCGCAGGAGCCCCGGGAGTACCGGCTCAAGGCCGTCCAGACGGTCCTGGACCTGCACACCCGGATCGCCGACCTGTACTCCAGCCCGCACGACCAGACCGCACAGCAACTGCGGCTGACCATCGAGGCGGTGAAGGAGCACCAGGAGGGCGAGCTGATCAACAGCCCGGAGTACGGGATGCTGGCCAGCGTCGCGGACACGCAGCGGATCTCCACGCTGGCGGGGCCGCCCACGCCCGACGACCTGGACGCCCTCATCACGAAGGTGTGGAAGCAGCCGGCCTTCTTCCTCACCCACCCGGAAGGGATCGCCGCGTTCGGCAGGGAGTGCACCCGGCGCGGTGTGCCGCCGGCCACGGTGAGCATGTTCGGCTCGCAGTTCATCACCTGGCGCGGGCTGCCGATCATCCCGTCGGACAAGGTTCCGATGGAGAACGGCAAGACCAAGTTCCTGCTCATGCGCACCGGCGAGTCCCGCCAGGGTGTGGTCGGACTGTTCCAGCCCGGGCTCTCGGGGGAGCAGGGGATGGGGCTGTCGGTCCGCTTCATGCAGATCGACCGCAGCGCCATCGCCTCCTATCTGGTCTCCCTGTACTGCTCGCTCGCGGTGCTCACCGAGGACGCGCTCGCCGTGCTCGACGACGTCGAGGTGGACAAGTTCCATGACTACGCCCCCAGCTACCGGTAGCAACGGAGCCGTGCCGGCGTGGCTGCCGGACGAGGAGACGCTGAACCGGCTGGCCGGGGAGTTCTTCCGGGCACTCCCCGGGCAGGAGGCGGTGGGTACGGAGCCATCGGCTTCGGTGGCGCAAGCGGCTCCGGCCGCGGTCCCCGCCCCGGTCTCCGACGGGCCGGTGGAGTGGCCGGCGCCGGTCGGGCTGCCGGCCATGGACCCGCCTTCGGCGGCGACTGCGGCCGGGACGATCCCGCAGGCGGACCTGCCCTCTTCGGGGCCGGCGACCGGTACGAGTCTGTCGGTGCCGACTGCCGGGACCGGTCCGTCGGCCGTCCCTCGTCCCTCGGTGCCGACTGTCGGGACCGGTCCGTCGGCCGGCCCCCGTCCCTCGATGCCGACCGCCGGGACGAGCCCGCCCGCTGGGCCGCCGCCGACCAGCGGCCCGGCCACCTACGCGGCCGGTGCGCCCGGCGTTGCCGGAAGCGTTCCGGAGCCGGCGGTAGCCCTGCCGGTGGCGCCCGGGCCGCCGTCCGCCGCGTCGTCGGCCGTACCGATGGCCGCACCCGTGTCCGTGTCCGCGCCGGTGTCCGCACCCGCGCCCGTGTCCGCGCCCGAGCCGGTGTCCGCGCCAGTTTCCGCACCCGTGCCCGCTCCGGCCCAGCTTTCAACTCCCGGGCCGTACTACTTCCTCGACGAGGCACCCGGATTCCCCGCGCGGGCGCCGGCGCTTCCCGGCTTCGGGCATCTGGGGCTGCCGCCGCTTCCCGACCCGGCGGCGCCGACGGCCACGGCCTCGCCGTACTACTTCGTCGAGGAACCCGGCGTACCCGGCGTACCGGACGTACCCGCTGCCCTCGCCGGACTGCCGCTCGACCCGCGTCCGGGGTTCGACGTACGGGCCGTCCGGCGGGACTTCCCGATCCTGTCCGAGCTGGTCAACGGGCGTCCGCTGATCTGGCTGGACAACGCGGCGACCACGCAGAAGCCGCAGGCGGTGATCGACCGGCTGGTCGAGTTCTACTCGCGGGAGAACTCCAACATCCACCGCGCGGCGCACGAGTTGGCCGCCCGGGCGACGGACGCCTACGAGGGTGCCAGGAAGACCGTCGCCCGGTTCGTCGGGGCGGGCTCCGCCGAGGAGATCGTGTTCGTACGGGGTACCACCGAGGCGATCAACCTGGTGGCCAAGGCGTGGGGGCCCCGGAACATCCGCGCGGGTGACGAGATCGTCCTCTCCCATCTGGAGCACCACGCCAACATCGTGCCGTGGCAGATGCTGGCGGAGCAGACCGGTGCCGTGATCAAGGTGATCCCGGTCGACGACGACGGGCAGTTGCTGCTCGACGCGTACGCCGGGCTGCTGTCCGACCGGACCAGGCTGGTCGCGGTCACCCAGATGTCCAACGCGCTCGGCACCGTCGTACCGGTTGAGAAGGTCATCGAGTTGGGGCATCGGGTCGGGGCACGTGTGCTCGTCGACGCGGCGCAGTCGGTTCCGCATCTGCCCATCGATGTCAGGGCGCTGGACGCGGACTTCCTTGTCTTCTCCGGGCACAAGCTGTTCGGGCCGACCGGGATCGGGGTGCTCTACGGCAAGCGGGAGGTGCTGGAGGACATGCCTCCGTGGGAGGGCGGCGGCAACATGATCACCGACGTCACCTTCGAGAAGTCCAGCTATCAGCCGCCGCCCGGTCGTTTCGAGGCCGGTACCGGCAACATCGCCGACGCGGTGGGGCTGGCAGCGGCCATCGACTATGTCGAGCGCATCGGCCTGCCGAACATCGGGGCCTACGAACACACGCTCGTCGAGCACGCCACCGAGGGGCTGCGGGGGGTGCCCGGGCTTCGGCTGGTCGGTACGGCTCCGCACAAGGCCAGCATCGTGTCGTTCGTGCTGGACGGCTATGAGCCGAGCGAAGTGGGCACCGCGCTCAACGAGGTGGGGATCGCGGTGCGTTCCGGTCACCACTGCGCGCAGCCGATCCTGCGGCGGTACGGGCTGGAGGCGACCGTCCGGCCCTCGTTCGCCTTCTACAACACGCACGAGGAGGTGGACACGCTGGTCGCGGCGGTCCACCGGCTCGCGGACCGTCGCGGAGCGCGCCGCTAGAGACCATCACGCCGACCCCGCCCCCATGTCCGGATCCGGGGGCGGGGTCGGCCGCCTTCGGGGGTCATCGCCGTCGTCCGACCCTCGGCGACAGCCTCGACGGCGCCCCACACATCCAGGCCCCACACATCCAGGCCCCGCACATCCGTCAATCGGCGCGCCGCTCCAGTACCGAGGGGTCCGTGAAGGCCGGGTCGCGGGGTGTGTCCGTGCGGAACTTCTCGCCGGAGTCCCAGTCCCAGGACTCCTCCTCCTCGGCCAGCCGCTCGACCATCTCGAAGAACCGGCTCTCGACCGGGCGCAGGCCCGCCACCACGTCGGTCAGGTCCCGGGCGTCGACGAACCGTGCCTCGCTCCTGCCGACCGACAGCACCGCCAGCCATCCGTCGGCATCGGCGGGCCAGAGGTTGGCTCCGGTCTCGGCCCAGAACAGCACGGTGTCGTCGCCCGGCTCGGACTTGAATTCGCCCGCCGCGGCGAACACGAGCAGGGCGGTGTGGACGCTCCACTCGTCATATCCGAGGTGGAACAGATACGCCTCCAGGGCTCCGTCCCGGTACAGCAGAACACCGTCCGAAGATTTGGCGGAACAGGCATCGTCGACCCGCTCGGCGAAGTATTCTCTGGGCGTCGTTTCCGCGTCGACGGAATTCCATTCCGTGTCCGCCCGACGGCCGTTCCAGAGCCAGCCGTCGAACATGTCGGCCGGGTTCGCTATCCTTCCCAGGCCGGGCACCGGGGTGCCGAGCCACGCCTCGAACCCCTCCCGTGACATCGGTATGCGGGCGGCCACCATAAAGCTGTCCGACATGACTTCCTCCCCATCCTTCGATTTCTTCTCTTCCCCACTCGGAGACGCAATGGATATCACGTACTCGCCCGTCACGGAACTCAACCTCTTGAAGGATCTGCAGGACCGGATCGGTTACGAGAATTTCGCCGAGGGATTCGGTCTTACGGAATACGGTGACCTCTCCGGGCTGGTGGCCGGCTGGTCGGACGACCCGGAATTCACCGGTCGGCTGATTCCCTTCGCGCAGGCCACCGGCGGCGGCTCGTTCTACGCGCTCTGGAAGATCGACGACCGGGCCGACCTGGCTACCCTGCCCGTGGTCGTCTTCGGGGACGAGGGCGGGCAGCACGTCGTCGCCCGCGATCTGCGGGAGCTGTTCCAGCTGCTCGGCTTCGACACGGAGATCAGCGTCGACTGGGACAGCGCCTACTTCTACCGCGACGAGGACGAGCCGCACACCGACGGCCGCGACGAGTACGTGGCCTGGCTGGACGAGCACTTCGGGCTGGCGGTGGCCACGGATCCCGACGCCGTCCTCGCCGTGGCGCAGGAGGAGTTGGGGAAGCGGTTCGCGGACTGGGCCGGTCCTTTTCTACCCTGATCACTCTCGTCCCTCTTGTTCTTGTCCTCGTCCTCATCTCCCTTGGCTTCTTCAGCTTCCTTACGAGAGGTGGTCCCATGCACGGAGTGCCGCTGACCGAACGGGTCATCGAGGTCGTACGGCGTGATCCGGCGGCCAGTGCGCTGCCGTATCTGCTGCCGTATGTGAACGTGCCCTGGGTGAAAGGGGGCGTCCCCAGGCCGATGGCCGAGGACGAGCTGGCGCGGGCCGTGTTTCCGTCCGGGCGGCCGTTGTCGCCGAGTCTGCGGGCCTGGATGGCGTACGACACCAGCCTGTTGGCGCGGCACGGGTGGTTCGCGCCGGACGGTTCCTTCGCGCCGCGACCGCTCGATCAGCTGGTCGGGGACGAGATGGGCGACTTCTGGGGTACGGAGTTCGCGTGGCTGTCCGGGCGCTTCTCCGAGTGCTTCCTGCTCCCCGGCGGGTCGGACTCGCGGCGGATTCTGGCCGTCGCCGAGCCGGACGGGGAAGGTGAATACCCGGTGTTCGCCCTCGACTTGGATGATCTTCCGTATCTGGGGCTCATGTATCCGGGGTTCGATGTCTACCTCGCTGACACCGCGGATCTTCTGGGGCTCGGTGAACGGGAGAGCTACACCGACCTGATCGGTCACCCGACGTACGGGCCCCGGATGCGCCGGCACGCCGCCCAGTGCTTCGCGGGGGCCGGCTCTGTGCAGTACCCCTTTGACTTCGAGCCCGTGTACGCCGAGTTGTGTCCCGAGCCGAGGCAGTGACTCCCCGCCGCTACAGGCGCCACCACCACGCTTCGAGGTCCTCGTCGTCGGCGAACTCCACCGGCATCGCGTAGGGCGACCGTTGGGCGATGGGCAGGGCGTCGGTGCGGCGGACCACCGCGCGCAGGTCCCGTACGGCAGGCATCTCGGCCAGTTCGTCGACGTCGTACGGGCAGCCCGCGGGGCCGCCGAGAAGGGCTTCGCAGCCGAACGCGTACCACTCGCCTATGAGTTCATGGTTCCCGTCCTTCTCGGCGGCCATGGCGATCTCGCGGACCACGTCGATCAGCGGGGTGCGGCGGGGCGGGGTCGTGTCCAGGCCGTGGAGTTCGCCTGCGTCCGTCATGCGCTGCCACAGGGCCGTGCCGGCGTCGCAGTAGAGGAACGGCGGGTCGACGTAGCCGTCCTCCAGCCAGGAGTCGTAGCCGTCGAAGTCGGGGGCGTCCTCGTCGAACGTGCGCAGTTCCGTGAACTCGGTCAGTGAGGCGAAGTACGCGGATCGCTCGGCGTGGTCGGGGTGGCGGGCGAGCGGGAAGCGGTACGTGTGGCCCCGGCGCAGCAGGATGTCCAGCACGCGGAAGTGCGTGAACGAGCAGTCGTGGCCGCTCTGGAAGGCGTACAGCGCCGCGAACCAGTCCCGGACGCGTGGGTCGTTCGGCTCGGTGTGGGTGTCCAGGACGCGGATCGAGTCCGCGACCAGGTCCTCGATCGCATGGTCGGACATGGCCGTATCCAAGCAGGCCCCACTGACAATGTCGGCGCGCCGCTGATCGTCTCGGCTTACGGGGAGCTTCCACGGCGGAAATCTCTCCGTAATGCCGCGAGTGTCTACTCGTAGGCAACAAAGATTCACCACAGTGGACACCCTAAGGAGGGGCCCATGGTGACCGCCGCCCCCGATCCCGCCGGACTTCCCGAACTCCCCGATCTCGCCGAACTGGTCCGCGCCGACGGCATCGAGTTCGTCCTCGCCGTCTTCGTCGATCTGACCGGCAAACCGTGCGCCAAGCTCGTCCCGGCCCAGGCCGTCGAGGAGCTCCGTGACGAGGGCGTCGGGTTCGCCGGGTACGCGGCCGGTGCGCTCGGCCAGCAGCCCAGCGACCCCGATGTCATCGCCCGCCCCGACGCGTCCTCGTACACCCCCGTCCCCTTCGTCAAGCCCGGCCTGGCCCTGGTCCACTGCGACCCGTACGTGGAGGGCGAACCCTGGCCCTACGCGCCGCGCGTCATCCTGCGCCGGCTGCTGGAGCGGGCCGCCGCCCAGGGGCTGTCGCTGTCCGTGGGCGCCGAGGTCGAGTACTTCCTCGTCAACCGGGACGAGCACGGTGTGCTGCGGGTCGCCGACTCCAGGGACACCGCCGCCCAACCCTGTTACGACGCACGCGGGTTGACCCGGATGTACGACCACCTCACCGCCGTGTCCAGCGCCATGAACTCCCTCGGCTGGGGCAACTACGCCAACGACCACGAGGACGGCAACGGCCAGTTCGAGCAGAACTTCAAGCACGCCGACGCCCTGACCACCGCCGACCGGGTCATCACCATGCGGTACCTGGTGTCGATGCTGGCCGAACAGCGGGGCATGACGGCCACGTTCATGCCGAAGCCGTTCACCGACCGCACCGGTACCGGCATGCACATGCACATGTCGCTCTGGCGGGGTGACCAACCGGCCTTCCCCGACGCCACCGACGAGCGCGGGCTCGGACTCTCCCCGCTCGCCTACTCGTTCGTCGCCGGGATCGTCGAGCACGCGCGTGCCCTCCAGGCCGTCATCGCGCCGACGGTCAACTCCTACAAGCGCACCGGCGCGGTCAACACCCGGTCGGGCGCCACCTGGTCACCGCGCGTCGCGGGGTACGGCGGCAACGACCGCACCCACTTCGTACGCGTCCCCGACGGCAACCGCATCGAACTGCGCGGCGGAGACGGCGCCGCCAACCCCTACCTCGCCGCTGCCGCCGCCCTCGCCGCCGGACTCGACGGCATCGAACGCGGCCTCGACCCGGGCGAGCCCGGCGCGGCCGGCAAGGGCCCGGAACTCCCGCCGACCCTGCTGCACGCCGTCGAGGCACTCCAGGCGGACGAGGTGATCAGCGGCGCGCTGGACGCGGTCGGGGCCGGGGTCAGCCGGTACTTCGCCGATCTCAAGCGCGAGGAGTTCTTCGAGTGGCACGCGACGGTCGGGCCATGGGAACTCGACCGCTATCTCACTGCCTTCTGATCGACTTCTGATCGGCTTCTGACCCACTTCCGCCTTTTGGCCGCCTTCTGAAGGGACTTGAGATGTGCGGAATCGTCGGGCTCCATCTGCGGGAGCCCTCACTCGAACCCCGGCTCGGCGAACTGCTGGCCGCGATGCTCGGCCAGGTCGTCGAACGCGGCCCCGACTCGGCGGGCGTCGCGGTCTACGGCGACCCGCGGCTGTCCCCGCCGGGACGGACCGTCGTGTCGCTGCTGGGCACTTCAAAGGCCGAGGTGGAAGCTGTACTGCCAGGTGTCCAGGCCTACGATGCCGACGCCACGACCGTGGTGCATGCCGACGTCTCCTCGGTCACCGCCGCGCTTCCCGGCGCCAGGGTCATCGGCTCCGGCGAGGGGTTCGCCGTACTCAAGGGCACAGGAAATCCGGTGGAGTTGGCGGACGCCTTCGGGCTCGCCGGCGTTACCGGGTGGCAGGGCGTCGGGCACACCCGTATGGCCACCGAGTCGGCCGTGACGCCTGAGGGCGCGCATCCCTTCTCCGTCGGTCCCGGACAGTGCCTCGTGCACAACGGCTCCTTCGCCAACCACGCCACCATCCGGCGTGAACTGCGCGCCCAGGGCGTCGAGTTCGACAGCGAGAACGACTCCGAGGTCGGTGCGCGGTTCGTTGCCCGTCAGCTGGAGCAGGGCGCCGATCCGGAGAAGGCGCTGCGGCTGTTGTGCGAGCGGTTCGACGGGTTCTACACGTTGCTGGTGTCCACCGGTGACTCCTTCGCCGTCGTCCGTGACGCCATCGCCTGCAAGCCGGCGCTCGTCGCCGAGACCGACGCGTGGGTGGCGATGGCGTCCGAGTACCGGGCCCTTGATGTCCTGCCGGGCATCGAGAACGCCCGCATCTTCGAACCCGAGCCGGAAGAGGTGTACGTATGGCGACGTTGATCGACCTGGCGGAGTCCCCGGTGCGGGAGTTGAACCAGGCGTTGCATTCGCCTGGCGGCGTGGAGGCCTGGCGGGTGGTGAATCCGCGCGGGGCGCACGCGGTGGCATGCGGCATACGGGAGGATCTCGCCGTTGATGTCGAGGGGCACGTTGGTTATTACTGCGCCGGGATGAATCAGCTCGCGACGGTCACTGTGCATGGCAATGCGGGTACGGGGGTTGCCGAGAACATGATGTCCGGGGTGGTTCGGGTGCGCGGGAATGCGTCGCAGTCGGCGGGGGCCACTGGGCATGGGGGGCTGTTGGTCATTGATGGGGATGCTTCCGCTCGGTGCGGGATCTCCATGAAGGGGGTGGACATCGTCGTGGGTGGTGATGTCGGGCATATGAGTGCGTTCATGGGGCAGGCCGGACGGTTGGTGGTCTGTGGGGATGCGGGGGATGCGCTCGGGGATTCGCTGTATGAGGCTCGGATCTATGTCCGGGGGACGGTGAAGTCGCTCGGCGCGGATTGTGTCGAGAAGGAGATGCGTCCCGAACATCTCTCGGAGCTGGGTGAGTTGCTCAAGGCTGCCGAGCGTGATGAGGATCCCGGGGAGTTTCGTCGGTACGGATCAGCCAGGGCGCTTTATCACTTCAAGGTGGATAACTCTGCGTCCTATTAGCGCCGTTGTTGGCTGCGGGCCCGGTGGGGGCTGGTCGTGCAGTTCCCCGCGCCCGTAAAAGCGACAACTCACCCCTTTCTCAGAGGAGCTGAACCCTTGGAACCCGCAACCCACGGCCTTCGCGAGTCCGCGACCTTTGACCGCGCCACCATCCACGCCATCCAGCGTGCCGCCGAGACCGGTATCTACGACATCCGGGGATGGGGCGCCAAGCGCAAGCTTCCCCACTTCGACGACCTGTTGCTGCTCGGCGCCTCCATGTCCCGTTACCCGCTTGAGGGTTACCGGGAGCGTTGTGACACCGACGTCGTCCTCGGTGCCCGGCATGCCAAGAACCCCCTGCACCTCGCCACCCCTGTCACCATCGCCGGGATGAGCTTCGGGGCGCTCTCCGCGCAGGCCAAGGAGGCCCTCGGGCGCGGTGCCAGTGAGGTGGGTACGTCCACCACCACCGGGGACGGGGGAATGACCCCCGAGGAGCGGGGGCACTCCAAGCACCTCGTCTATCAGTATCTGCCGTCCCGGTACGGCATGAACCCGGACGATCTGCGGGCCGCCGACGCCATCGAGGTCGTCCTCGGGCAGGGGGCCAAGCCCGGTGGCGGGGGCATGCTGCTCGGGCAGAAGATCACCGAACGGGTCGCCGGTATGCGGACGTTGCCCGTCGGGATCGACCAGCGCAGCGCCTGCCGGCACCCCGACTGGACCGGCCCCGACGACCTCGCCATCAAGATCCTGGAACTGCGCGAGATCACCGACTGGGAGAAGCCGATCTATGTCAAGGTCGGTGCGACCCGGACGTACTACGACGTGAAGCTGGCCGTGCATGCCGGCGCCGACGTCGTGGTCGTCGACGGAATGCAGGGCGGTACCGCCGCCACCCAGGACGTCTTCATCGAGCACGTCGGTATCCCCACCCTCGCCGCCCTGCCCCAAGCCGTCCAGGCGCTCCAGGCGTTGGGCGTGCATCGCGAGGTCCAGCTGGTCGTGTCCGGTGGTATCCGCTCGGGCGCCGACATGGCCAAGGCCCTCGCCCTGGGCGCCGACGCGGTCGCCATCGGCACCGCCGCGCTCATCGCACTCGGCGACAACCACCCGAAGTACGACGCCGAGTACCGCGAACTCGGCTCAGCGGCGGGCTACTTCGACGACTACCAGGACGGCCGCGACCCCGCCGGCATCTCCACCCAGGACGAGGAACTCGCCGCCCGTCTCGACCCCGTCGACGCAGGCCGCCGCCTCGCCAACTTCCTGCGCGTGATGACCATGGAGGCCCAGACCCTCGCCCGCGCCTGCGGCAAGTCCCACGTCCTCCATCTGGAGCCCGAGGACCTGGTCGCGCTCACCATCGAGTCCGCCGCCATGGCCCGTATCCCGCTCGCCGGCACCAACTGGATCCCCGGAGCCGGTCTGTGATCGCCGTCCTCGGCGCCGGGCTCATGGGCGCGGCCACCGCCTGGCAGTTGGCCCGGCAGGGACACGCGGTCACGCTGATCGAGGCGTACGATATCGGTCACCGGCACGGCAGTTCGCACGGCACCTCCAGGATCTTCCGGCGGGCGTACGCCGACCCGCTCTACGTCGGGCTGACCGGGCAGGCGTACGAGCACTGGCGCGAGCTGGAGCATGACAGCTCAACTCCCTTGCTGCGTACGACCGGTGGGCTCGACCTGGGGGAGGGGCGCGACCCGGAGGGGCTGGCCGCCGTACTGGGGGCGGCCGGAGTCCCGTACGAACTCCTCGACGCCGAAGCCGCCGCCGAGCGCTGGCCGTACATCCGCTTCGGCGGCCCGGTGCTGTATCACCCGGACGCCGGTGTCGTCGACGCCGACCAGACCGTCGCGGCGTGTGTGCGGCGGGCCGTCGAGCATGGCGCCGACGCGCTGATCGGCGTACGGGTCGAGCGAGTCGAGGTCGGGGAGCGGGTTCGTCTGTACACCGATGACGGGCGGGAAATCGTCGCCGACACGGTGGTCGTGGCGGCCGGTGCCTGGCTGCCCGATCTCCAACTGCCCGTCCCTCTTCCGCCGTTGCGCGTCACCCAGCAGCAGGTCTTCCACTTTCCGCAGCGGGAGCGGGACGTGCGGTGGCCGATCCTGGTCCACAAGGACGCGTCCATGCAGGTGTTCGGGCTGCCCTCCGGTGCCGACGGCGGGCCGTTGCCCGCGGTCAAGGTCGCCGAGCATGACCGGGGGACCCCTACCACCGCCCGTACCCGCAGCGGAGTCGTCGATCCTTCGTCGCGTGCGCGGGTCAGCGACTTCGTCCGGGAGCGGCTCCCCGGGCTTGTCCCCGAACCGGTGGCCGAGACGACCTGTCTCTACACCACCACCCCCGACGAGGACTTCGTCCTCGACCGGCACGGGCCGCTGGTCGTCGTCTCCCCGTGCTCCGGCCACGGCGCCAAGTTCGCCCCGCTCATCGGCGCGATGGCCGCCGACCTCGCCACCGGCCGCACCGAGCCCCACCCCCGCTTCCGCCTGCAACACGCGGGCTAATATGCGCCGATGACCGAGCACCACGAAGACGGCGGCGACTCCGGCGACCCCGACGACAAGGCGCTGGAGCGGATCATCGCTGTCCGGGCCCGTGAGTACCGGCAGGCGGCCGGGCTGTCGGTCGGGGAGATGGCGCAGCGGGTCGGTATCTCCAAGGCGATGCTGTCGAAGATCGAGAACGCCCAGACCGCGTGCAGCCTCACCACGCTCTCCCGGCTCGCGCGCGGCCTCGACGTCCCGGTGACCGCCCTGTTCCGGGGCATGGACGACGAGCGCGAGGCCGTCTTCGTCCCGGCGGGACACGGTGCCCGGATCGTGCGACGCGGTACGAAGGTCGGCCACGAGTACGCCCAGCTCGGCTCGCTCCGGGGCACCCACAAGCGGATGGACGCCCTGCTCGTCACGCTGACCGAGCAGAGCGAGGTCTTCCCGCTCTTCCAGCACGCCGGCACCGAGATCATCTACATGCTGGAGGGCGTCATGGCGTACGGCCACGGCAAGTCCAGCTACACCCTGCGCCCCGGTGACGCCCTCCAGTTCGACGGCGAGGCCCCGCACGGCCCCGAACGGCTGCTCGAACTCCCGATCCGCTTCCTGACGGTGACGGCCTTCGGCGACAGCCCGCAGCACTAGCCCGCAGCACTGAAACCCGGCCTTAATCGGCCACGGAGTTGTCCTGTAACGCGCCTCCGGTCTACTGCCGTGAAACATCGTTTCCTTCGGCTGGACTTCTCCGCGGAGTGTGCGCATGGACACCGGAAGTACCGCTTGGATGCTCGCGAGCACGGCCCTCGTCTGTCTGATGGTGCCGGGCCTGGCGCTCTTCTACGGCGGCATGGTCGCCGCCAAGAGCGTCCTGAACATGATCATGATGACCTTCGGGTCCGTCGCCCTGGTCGGCTGTATCTGGGTCGTCTACGGCTTCTCGGCCGCCTTCGGCGACTCCATCGGCGGTGCCGGACTGCTCGGCGACGTCACCGAGTTCTTCGGTATGAACGGTGTCATCGGGGACGACCCGAAGGCGGTCATCCCGCTCTCGGTCTTCGCCGCCTTCCAGGCCCTGTTCGCCGCCCTCACCGCCGCCCTGATCTGCGGCGCGATCTCGGACCGCATCAAGTTCGGCGCCTGGATGGCCTTCACGGGCATCTGGGTCACGCTGGTCTATCTGCCGGTCGCCCACTGGGTTTTCGCCTTCGACGGCAAGGACGTGGTCGGCGGCTGGATCGTCAACAAGCTCGGCGCCATCGACTACGCGGGCGGTACGGCCGTCCACATCAACTCCGGCGCGGCGGCCCTCGCCGTGATCCTCGTCCTCGGCAGACGCATCGGCTGGCAGAAGGAGGGTGGCCAGGAACGTCCGCACAACCTCCCCCTGGTGATGCTGGGCGCGGGCCTGCTCTGGTTCGGCTGGTTCGGCTTCAACGGCGGCTCCGCGCTGACGTCTTCCAACGCAGCCTCCGTCGTCGTCCTGAACACCTTCACCGCCACCTGCTCCGCGATGCTCGGCTGGCTCCTCGTCGAAAAGCTCCGCGACGGCCACTCCACGACCCTCGGCGCCGCCTCCGGCGCGATCGCCGGCCTGGTCGCCATTACCCCGTCCTGCGGTGCCGTCTCCCCGGTCGGCGCCCTCGCCCTGGGCGCGATCGGCGGTGCGGTCTGCGCGCTGGCCGTCGGGCTCAAGTACAAGTTCGGCTACGACGACTCCCTCGACGTCGTCGGCATCCACCTGGTCGGAGGCCTCACCGGCACCCTGCTGGTCGGCATCCTCGCCACCTCGGACGCCCCCAACGGCGTCGACGGTCTGCTGTACGGCGGCGGGCTCGGCCTCCTCGGCAAGCAGGCGGTGGGTGCCTTCGCCGTACTCGCGTACTCCTTCGCCGTGACCTGGCTGATCGCCAAGGCCCTGGACAAGACGATGGGCCTGCGGGTCCGCCCCGAGGTCGAACAGGAGGGCGTCGACGTCCACCTGCACGCGGAGAGCGCCTACGACCTCGCGCATCCGCCGGTCACGGCGTCTGTTCCGGAGCCTGCCGCTGCGGGATAGGTCCCGCCCCAGCCAGACCCCGCCCCGACCCGCCTTACGACCCGCGCCGCCTGTCTCTCGCTCAGCTCCTCGCCAGCCCCCGCAGGAGCAGCTCGACCAGGCGGCGCGGGTCGTAGCGCGGGTCGCCGTCGTGCCCGATGCACAGGTTGCCGATGCCGCGCATCAGTTCGTACGGCTGGGTGCCGGGCCTGATCTCGCCCGCCTCGGTCGCCGCGTCGAGCAACTGCCCGCAGACCGGCACGAGTCGGTCCAGGAAATACGTGTGCAGCGCGTCGAAGCCGCTGGTGTCCGACTGCATCGCGTTGGCCAGGCCGTGCTTGGTGACCAGGAAGTCGACGAACAGGTCGGCCCATCGGCGCAGTGCCGTGAGCGGGGAGTCCGCCTCGGCCAGCAGGGCCGGGCCCGCCTCGGCACAGGCCTCGACCTGGTGGCGGTAGACGGCGACGACCAGATCCGCCCGCGTCGGGAAGTGGCGGTAGATCGTGCCCATCCCGACGCCCGCCCTGGCCGCGATCTCACGGATCGGCGCGTCGACACCCGAGGTGACGAAGACCTCCGCGGCGGCGGTCAGCAGGGTCTGCTGGTTGCGCTGCGCGTCGGCCCGCTTGCCTCGGGGCGGCACCTCACCCGACCGGCCTGAGCTGGCCATCACGTCTCCTTCCGGCTCCCGTTGACTAAACGGAACAGTGCTCCGTATATTAAGCGGAACGCTGTTCCGTTTCTCGCCCTCAGTTTAGGGGAAGTCGCGTCATGAGTGAAACTCCCGTCCTCTCGGTCGCCCCGATCGTGCTGCCGGCTCCCGACCGGGCCGTTGACCTGCGGCTACGAGTCTCCGCCCCCGCGACCGGTGATGGCCCCCTGCCGGTCATCCTCCTCTCGCACGGCCAGGGCTACTCCAACAACCTCTCCTCGCTCAACGGCTACGCCCCCCTCGTCAACCACTGGGTGGCACAGGGCTTCGTCGTCATCCAGCCCACGCATCTCAGCTCGACCACGCTGAGCCTGCCCCCGGACACCCCCGGGGCGCCGATGTACTGGCGGTCGCGCGCCGAGGACATGACACGCGTCCTCGACCGGCTCGACGACATCGAGGCCGCCGTCCCGCAGCTCCCCGGGCGGCTGGACCGTGACAGGGTCGCCGTGGCCGGGCACTCCATGGGCGGTCACACCGCGAGCCTGCTGCTGGGCGCCCGACTCACCGACCCGGACGACGGCACGGAGGTGGACCTCACCGAACCCCGTATCAAGGCGGGCGTCCTGCTTGCCGCGCCCGGCCGAGGAGGTGACGCCCTCACCGGGCACGTCACCGCGAACTGGCCCTTCTTCTCGACCACGGACTTCTCCCGGATGACCACACCCACCCTCGTGGTCGCCGGTGACAAGGACGCCTCCGCCCATCTGACGGTCATGGGCCCGGACTGGCACACCGATCCGTACGTCCTCGCGCCGGGCCCCAAGTCCCTGCTCACCCTCTTCGACGCGGAGCACGGACTTGGCGGGATCTCCGGGTACGACGTTGCCGAGACCACGGACGAGAACCCCGCCCGGGTCTCCGTGCTCCAACGGCTCACCTGGGCCTATCTCCGCTCCGAGCTGTACCCCGGCGACCCCGCCTGGCAGACGGCTCGCGAGGAGCTGACGACCGGCCCCGACCCGCTCGGCCAGGTCGAGTCCAAGTAGCGAGCAAGTAGCAAGCAAGTAGGGCGAGTTCAAGCAAGCGGGTGACGGGTAAGGCGGCGGGAAGCCGTCACGATGAACCGGCGGCGCCCCGGCTCATCGCGAGCACCGAGTCCCGGCGGTTCAGCGCGCCGAACGGTGACCCACCGGTCGGGTTCTCGCTGCCGTGGATCCAGGTCGGGCCGTCGGCGAGATGGGTGAGCGCCTCCTCGGCGATGTCGGTGGGGTCGGCGAGACCCTCGTACACCTGGCCGTTCGTGCCCTCCGCGCTCTCCGCACCCTCCGCACCCTCCGCGCTCTCCGCCTCCAGCAGTCGGCGGTGCGACGGCGTGTCGGTCCTGCCGAGGACCAGGCCCAGGACGTCGACGCCGTTGCCCCGCCACTCCGCCCACAGGCTTTCCGCGAGGATGAGGTCGAACGCCTTGGTGGCGCCGTACGTCGCGAGCGTCGCGCCGCCCGCCCAGGCCGCGCCCGAGGTCACCAGCACCAGGCCACCGTGTCCCCGGGCCACCATCGGGGCGCCGAAGCGGTGGGCGGCCTCCAGTACGGCGGCGCAGTTGCGCTGGACCAGGGACAGGTGGGTGTCGAGGTCGCGGTCGAGGAACGCGACGCTGCGGACGTCGGCGCCCGCGTTGTACACGAACAGCCCGATCTCCAGGTCGGCGGTGGCTTTCGCCAGCTCCGCCAGGGCGTCCGGCGCGCCCAGGTCCAGCGCCACCGTGCGGACCTCGACGCCGTGCCGGGCGCGGATCTCCGCCGCCGCCGACTCCAGTACGGGGACCCGCCGGGCCACCAGGACGACGTTGATCCCCCGGGCGGCCATCCCGTGGGCGAACGCGACGCCCACCCCGTCGGATCCGCCCGCGACGATGCCCCAAGGTCCGTATGCGCCAGTCGTCGTCACCGTCACCGTCCCCATCACCGACTCCCTTCTTCTCGCATCGCGGCCACGAACCGCCGTGCCACGTCGACGAGTTCACTTCCCGGGGCGTCGCCGAGCAGCTCCGCCGTCAGCGTGACGTCCTTGGTGAGGGCCGCGTCGGCCGCCGTACCGGCGATCCCGGCGAGGGAGCCGGCCCGCAGCCGCACCCCCGAGGCGACACAGGCCGAGCTGCCTGTCGTCAGGATGTCCGCGAGGGCCGCCGGGTCGACGCCCAGCGACTCCCCGGCCCGCATCGCGTCGTCCGCGAGGACGATCTGCGCGGTGAACAGGGCGTTGTTGACGAGCTTCGCGTACGACCCGGCCCCGACCCCGCCCAGATGCACGACATGCCGCGAAAGCGCCGCCAGCAGGCTGGACACGTCGGCCAGTGCCTCGGCGTCACCGCCCACCATGATGGTCAGCTCGCCCGCGAGGGCCCGGGGGCTGCCCCCGCTCACCGGTGCGTCGAGGACGCGCAGGCCGTACGGCGCCGCCCGCTCGGCGATGCTCCGTATCTGCGCGGGCGACAGCGTGCTGTGCACGAGCACCACGCTCCCCGGTTCCATGGCCCCGGCCAGTCCGTCCGGCCCGAACAGGACCTCCTCCACGCCCGCCGCGTCGAAGACGCAGACGCCGACCGCGTCGACCGCCGCGCCCAGCTCGGCCGGGGTCGCCGCGAACGTGACGTCGTCAGCGCCCGCGAAGGGTTCCAGCGACGCCTGCCTACGGGCGTACAGGGTGAGGTCGTGCCCCTCGGCCCGGATGCGCTGCGCCATCGGCAACCCCATGCTGCCGAGCCCGATGAAACCGACCTTCACGATGCCGCCCTCCGCGTGTTGTCGTTGTCCGCCGCGTCGGCCACCCGCAGCACCTTGTCCTCCACCGCGTCCGACGACAGCACCGTCCCGATGATCCCGAGGTCGGCTCCCGCGTTCCGCGCGACCTCGCGCACCACGGTGACGTCCTTGAGCATGAGCGCCGACAGCCGGGCGGCGACCGCGTCGACCGAACCCCCGCCGGCCACTACGGCAAGGGCCCGACTGGCGCCGCTGCCGTGCTGCAACGCGCCCAGGATCGCCCGCTCGTCGATCCCGAGCGATCCGGCCAGCCGTACCGCGTCGACCGCGAGGCCGACCTGCGCGACGAACAGCGCGTTGTTCACGAGCTTCACCCGCTGCCCGTTCCCGGCCGGACCGACCCACAGGACCGGCGAGGCGTACGTCGCCAGCAGCGGTCGTACGTCCTCCAGAACCGTTTCGTCGCCGCCGACCCACAGCGTGAGCCGGCCCTCGGCGATGTCGTTCGGGCCGCCCGAGAGCGCGGCGTCGAGCACCCTGATCCCGGTGCCGCGTTCCGCTGCCGCCTCGACGAGCAGGTGGGCGGTCGCGGGGTCGGAGGTGGTGTGCTGGATCAGCGTCGCCCCCGGGCGCATGGCCGCGAGGGCTCCGTCCGGGCCCAGGCACACCGACCGCACCTGTTCGTCCGTCAGGACGGCGACGAACACGGCGTCGGCGTCCCGGACGGTCTCCGCGATCGTGGGGGCCCAGGTCAGGCCGTCGGCGTCGGCCTCGGTCTCGGCGGTCGCGCGGGACTGTGGACGGCGTACGAGGACGGTGACGTCGTGTCCCGCGGCCCGCAGCCGGTCGACGATCGGTCGGCCCATCCGGCCCGCCCCGATGAATCCGAGCCTCATGTCCCCTCCGGGGCCAGCATCGCGCGGGGGCCGGGGGAGCCGTCGAGGTTGGCGTTGACGCGTTCGGCGATACGCCAGCCCCGCTCGGTGCGGACCCAGCGCCAGGTGTTCGCGGAGACCTGGAAGACCCAGAAGCGGCCGGCGTCGGCGTCCCAGCGCAGATGCAGCGCGTGGCTGCGGCCGGTGGCCTCGTCGCCGTCGACGACGATGTGGGGCGCGGTCAGGACGTGACCGCAGCCCTTGTGGATCAGGCTCTGGTGGCCGGTGCCGTGCACCATGCCGACGATGTCGTCCTGTCCCTCCATCCGCAGATGGGGGATCGCGTCGAAGACGCCGTCGTCGGTCCACAGTCCTGCGGCGGCCTCGCCGGAGCCGCTGTCGACGGCGGGCCCGTACTGGGCGACGAGCTGCATGATGTCCAACTGGTCCTGGAGGGCGCGTACTTGGGCCGTCAGTGTCTCGACGGTGGTGCGCAGCTGGGTGAGTTCGTCGGTCTCGCTCATCCGTCACAGCTCCCCGGGCAGGACGACGATGCGGGCCGGTCCGTCCGCGTCGCGTGCGGCGTCGAGCGCTTCCGGTACCTCGTCGAGCCCGACCGTCCGGCCGAGCATCGGCGTGACGTCGAGGCCGCCCGAGCAGACCGCCTCGAACGCCTCGTCCCAGTGGTCCGGTGACGGGCCGCCGCCGAACTGGATGTTGATGCCCTTGCGTTTGGCGGTCAGGGTGTGGAGGTGGTCGCCCTCGGGCGGGCCGCCCACGGAGAAGATCCGGGTGCCGGGCTCGCACCCCTTGATGATCGAGTCGAGGACGCCCGGAACCCCGACGCACTCGAAGACGACGCAGCCGGGCAGGCGGCCGGTCATGGACGCCATCAGGTCCTTCGTCGGTCCGTCCGGCCCGTACGCCACATCCCGCCAGGCCCGGTACGGCGACATCTCGGCGGGATCGACGACCAGGTCGGCCCCCATGGCCAGCGCGGTCGCGCGCCGCGAGGCCACGAAGTCCACCGCCACGACCGGTCCCACGCCGAGCCGGCGCAACCGCGCGATCACCGACAGGGCGACGGCACCGCACCCGATGACCAACGGCACTTCCCTGGGCGTGACGTGGGCCCGTGACGCCGTCGACCAGCCCACCGAGATCGCGTCGGCGACACACACGACCTGGCTCGGGAGATCCGAGGCCACGACCCGGGTCATCGCTTCGGTGAGCAGGAAGTACTCGCCGAATCCGCCGGGCGCGTCCGGGTTCTGCCCGATGATGCGGCGCCCGGCGGGCGTGGACAGCACCGGCAGGGAACTCACCCGGGTCCCGACGGGGATGCGCCGCTCGGTGCCGGGGCCATGGCCGACGACCTCGGCGCAGTATTCATGCCCCATGACGATGTCGACGTCCTGGTCGTACGTCGACATGCCGCTGTCGTCGTCGGCGCCCGCCTCCGGATGGTCCATGAAGTGCAGGTCGGAGGCGCAGATCCCGCATGCGAGCGAGCGGACGAGGAGCTGTCCGGGGCCGGGAACCGGGTCGTCGACGACCCGTACCTCGACCGTTCCGCCCCGCAGCACCGCAGCGCGCATCAGGTTCTCCCACCCGAGAAGCCGGTTCTCGCCTACGTCAGGGGACTCTAGCGACGCCGGGCGAGTTATAGAAGACCGCCTCCTGTAATTACCTCCTGTAATTGTGGGAATCACGGCCTACGCTTGCCGCCATGACAGAGTCCCGCCGCCGCCCGGGGCGTCCACGCGACACGAGCATCGACGAGCGGGCCCTCGCGGCGACCCGCGAACTGCTCGTCGAGCGCGGCTTCGACGCGACGACGATCCAGGCCGTCGCGGAGCACTCCGGCGTCCACGCGTCCGCCATCTACCGGCGCTGGCCGACCCGGATCGAGCTGATCGAGGAGGCCACGTTCCCCGGACTCAGCCCGCTGAGCGTCCGGCCCACGGGCGATCTGCGCCGCGACGTCCGCCGGTTCGTCCGCGCCTACCTGGCGGCCTTCGGCGCCCCTGCGGCACGCGCGGCGGCGGCCGGTCTCCTCGCCCACCACCAGACCTCGGGGCGTCCCCGCACGCCGGAGACGGACCTGCGGGTGTCGGCACGCCCCCAGTTCCTGGACATCCTGCGCGCGGCGCCGCCCGGCAGCATCGACCCCGCCGTGGACCCGGACGACGTCTTCGACATGCTCCTGGGCGCGGTGCTCGCCCGCACCCTCCTGATGCCGGTCACCACGCGCCGCCGTCCCGTCGAGCGCACCGTGGACATGGTCCTGCGGATGCTGCGCCCGCTGCCAGGCCCTCAAACCGAGGGTCAGTAAAGGCCCTTGAATCCCTTCCAGCCTGTCGCGATCCTCGTCCGGGGCCCGAACGAGCCCTTTCCGTTGCCGGTGTTGCGCCACACGTTCCCGGCCGTGTCGCGGGAGACGATGTCCGCCTTGGCGTCGCCGGTGATGTCGCCGACACCGATGACGGCGTTGTAGGTCGAGCCCCAGTTGGCGGCGACCTTCACCCGGGCCTTGAAGCCGCCGGTGCCCGTACCGTCGTACCGCCAGAGGGTGTTGGACTTGTCCTGGGCCAACAGGTCGCCGCGGCCGTCGCCGTTGAAGTCGCCGACGCCCACGATCTTCTTGTAGCCGGACCAGTTGGTGGCGATGCGGACGCGCGCCGACAGCTTGCCCGCGCTCGTGCCCTTGTAGAGGAACACCTCGCCCGTCGACGCCTTGCGCGCGATCAGGTCCGGGCGGCCGTCGCCGCTGATGTCACCCGGGGAAGTCAGCAGGTTGTACTGGTTCCAGCCGGTGCCCAAGGATGTGCGCGGGGTTTCGGTGAGGAAGGCTTGGCCGCGCATGGTTCGGTACGCCCGCAGTTCGCCGCTGGCAAACCGTACGAGGATGTCGCCCCGGCGGTCGCCGTTCAGGTCGCCGAACGGGACCAGCGTCACCGAGGAGGGCCAGTTGTCCCCGGCCGCCATGGCGGAGCCGAACGTGCCCTTGCCGGTGCCGGGCCGGTAGCTGATGACGCCGGTCGTCGTGAGGGTGAGGATGTCGCCGATTCCGTCGGGCGCCCAACTGGCGGCGTTGGTGAAGTCGTGGCGTACGGCGGCCCCGGTGGAGACGGTCATCGCCTGCGACATCGTCAGCGGGGCGCCGGACCCGTCGGCGGGCCGTGCCGTCAGCTTGAACGTGTACATGCCGTTGGGTACGAGTGCACCCGCGGTGTCACGGAGGTTCCACGTCGTGGCCAGGTTGCCGTTGACCTCGCCGCCGGTGAGCGTGCGCACCACGGCGCCGGTCGCCCTGCTGGTGAACGTGGCCGTCCAGGAGGCGGCGGGCTTGGAGAGCAGTCCGCGCCACAGCCACCACGGGCTGGTGCTCGCGCTGCTGTCCCAGGCGTTGTCGCTCACCTCGGACTCGATGACGCCGAGCGGCTGGGCGGTGACCCCGCTGGGCACCAGATGGATCCGCTGGTCCGCATCCACATATGCCGCCGGTCCGCCGAACTTGTCCACGGTCCAAGTCACCCCGCGCAGGCTGGAGTTGCCCGCCGCCAGGTCGCCGATCTTCCGGGTGGCCGCGCTGCCGTCGGCGAAGTCGGTGAGCAGGAGGGCCCCGGCCGAGGTGTCGTGGCGTACGAGGTAGCCGTCGCCGAGCAGCGCCTCGCCGGACGGAACGGGGATGTTCTTCTTCGCCGTACGGTCCCAGACACCGGCGGACGCGGTCGGGCCGCAGGACCAGTAGAGCCAACGGCCCACGGCCTGGAGCTCCTTGGGCACGCAGGGGGCGCCGGTGTTCACGGTGTCGGTGGTCTTGTTGGTCCGCACGTCCCGCGCGTTGACGACACCCTTGGCGGTGCCCGGGGTCCACAGCCTGACTCCCCAGACGGAGGCGGCGGTGACGGAGCGGGTGAGGATCGGCTGGAGGTCGGTGTAGACGCCGAGGTCGCCGATGTACTGCTTGGCGGGGGAGGAGCCGTTGACGATCGCGTAGCGGCCGGTGACGTCGAGGACGGTTCCGGCGGTCGAGGGGAGATAGACGAAGCCCGCGGTGTCGGAGTCGTCGATGGAGCGGATGGCCGACTTGCCGTCGGGGGTGCGGTCGGTCGCGAACGTCACCGCGCGGCCGTCGCCGGTGGAGTACGGGCCCGCCTCGCCGTCGTCCCACGCCCGCAAGGTCGGAGCGCCGGGCGAGTAGGACGTACCGGCGGTCGAGACGCGCCGGGAGTAGAAGGCGCTGAAGAAGCTGCTGTCCGACTCGGCGGTGGCCAGATGGCCGTTCTGTAGCGACAGCCGGTCGATCTTGGCGACCACCGGAGGGACGGCGGTCACCTCCGTCAGCGTCGGCGCGGCTGCCCCCGTGTCGGCGACCTTTCGTACCGCCCAGTGCCCGGAGTCGGCGCCGCCCGCGACCAGCAGTCCGCCGTCGGGCGTAGGGGTGACCGACGTGTTCGCGTGCCGGAGGAGGGTGAGCGCGTCGCCGCCCGCGAGGGGAACGGCCATGAGCTGCCGGCCGGACACGTCGGCCATGTTGCCGGACGACGAAGCGGAACGGGCGATCACCAGCCAGCGGCCGGCGATGCCCAGGTAGGGGGTGCCGAGGGCGTTGGGCATCGTCACCGTCGTCTCCGCGGCGGACAGGTCGGCGCGGTCCAGGACGTGTGCGGTGCTGCCGGACGCGTACCAGACCAGCCGGTCGGCGCTCAGCGCGGCGGCCGTCGGAGCGGCGGACACCACCACGTCGCCGGTCACCTTCGCGGCGGCCAGGTCCACCAGCGCCAGATGCCGCTTGCCGCCGAGCGCGTAGCTGACGACGGCGGTGTCGCTGTCGCCGCCCAGGACGGTGAAGTTGGCGGTGATCCCGGTCGGCCAGCCGTCGATGGTCGTGCCCTCGGCGGGCGCGCCCTCGCCGTACAGCCACAGCACCCGGTTGCCGTCGGTGTCCTGAGCCTGCGTCAGCACATGTCTGCCGTACGTGGCCCAGTACCGGCCGTGGGTGAGGGCGACGTCCGTGGCCGTACCGGCGCTCATGTCCCGCAGTACGACCTTCTCGGTCGGCGAGACGACGTCGGTCACGGTGTCGGAGGACGAGCCGAGGTACGCCGTGATGCCGGTCCGGGCGAGGTCGCCCAGCTCGGTGGTCGTACCGCTGTCGTACGACGTCCAGAGGTAGCCCGACCGGCCCTCCTGGACGTGCAGATAGCCGCTCGGACCGGCGGAGTACAGCTGGTCCGAGCGCGGGACGTAGCGGTCGGACTGGAAGACGGTGTCCGCGGCGACTGCTGCTGCGGCGGTCTCCGCGCCGGCCGGGACGGAGAGCGGGCCGGGACCCGCGGTCACGGCAAGAACGGCGAAGGTGGCGATGACGCCACGCGCGGCGGTACGACGACGGGCCAACTCGGGTCTCCTGGACAGCGGCTGGACGGAAGGAAGATGGTCCAGCCCCCCGGCTGTCCCCCCATGACAAGCACATATCAAGCGCCACGAGATTAACAGCAGCCCCCTGGACGCGGCTCCGCTACCCGCCCCGGTTGTACCGCGCGGCAACCAGCGCGATGTCGTCCTCCGGGTCGTCGGGGGCGACCCGGTCGAGGACCAGGTCGAGGAGGTCCTCGGGGCCCGGGCAGCCACGGATGCGGGTCAGTCGGCGCAGGGAGGCGTCGATGTCCTCGTGGCGGCGTTCGATCAGGCCGTCGGTGTAGAGGAGCAGGGTGTGGCCGGGCTCGCAGGGGGCCGTGTAGGAGACGTACCGGCTGTGGCCGGTGCCCAGGGGCGGTCCTGGCGGGACGGGGAGGAGGGTGGCGCGGCCGTCGGGGCGGAAGACGACGGGCGGGAGGTGTCCGGCGCTGGCGTAGGTGCAGATGCCCTTGCCGGGGTCGGCGATGGCGATCACGCAGGTAGCGGGGCGGTCGGCGGCGGTGGTGTGGAGCAGGTGGTCGAGTTCGAGCAGGATGCGGTCGGGGCCGGGTTCGCGGGCGGCGACCACGCGCAGCATGGCCTGGTAGCGGCTCATCGCGACGGCGGCCTCCAGACCGTGGCCCATCACGTCGCCCAGGGCGAGCAGGGTGCGTCCGTCGTCGAGGGCGACCGTCTCGTACCAGTCGCCGCCGACGAGGACACCGCGCCCGGCGGGCCGGTAGCGGTAGGCGACGTCGACGTCCGGGTGCGGCCGGCCCGGCTCGGCCAGCAGGGCGCGCTGGAGCTGGACGACGGCGTTGTGCTCGGTGGTGTAGCGGCGGGCGTTGTCGAGGCTGATCGCGGCCCGCCCGGCCAGGTCCTGGGCGATCACGGCGTCGGTCTCGCCGAACAGGGGCGAGTCGCCCGCGCGGACCATGGTGACGGTGCCCACCTGCTGACCGCGCGCGGTCAGTGGCACGATCAGGGCCGAGTGGATACCGGCGGCCAGGTAGGCGGCGACGTTCCCGGTGTGGGGCGCCGAGCGGCTCATCTCCTCCTCGTCCATCAGGTTGTCGATCACCGGACGTCCGGTCTCCAGACAGCGGACGAGGGACGAGCCGGGCTTGTGATCGACGTACTCGCCGGGCCGGCCGAGCGGCCGCATGACCGTCTCCAGCTCGGGCACGGCAGCCAGCGCGGCCCGGCGCAGCCGCAGCGAGCCGTCGCGGGGCGCCCGGCTGGTGCCGTGCTCGGGGAGGATCTTCACGGTGGCGGCGTCGGCGAGCTTCGCCACCAGGAACTCGGCCAGCTCCTGGCAGGTGGTGTCCATGTCCAGGGTGGTGCCGACGCGGGTGGCGGCCTCGTCGAGCAGGGCCAGGCGCTCGCGGGCCCGCTCCAGCTCCCGCTGCTCCTGCCGGGCGGCCGAGATCTCCAGCACGATGCCGACGATGCCCAGGGTCCGGCCGTCCTGCCGCAGCCGGTGGTAGGCGCCGTGCCAGTAGCGGCGTTCCAGCGGGGAGTCGGCCTGGGTGTGCCCGCTGGAGATCGTCTCGCGCGGGATGCCGTCGGCGATCACGGCCCGCAGTACGTCCTCGCGGGGATCGACCCCCGGGACGACCTCGGCGACGGTACGTCCGATGTGGTCCTCGGCGAGTACGCCGTTCATGTCGGCCAGGGTGGCGTTGACGTACCGGAAGCGCAGCTGGGTGTCGAGGACGGCGATCGCCGCGGGCGTCCCGTCGAGGAGCTGCCCCAGCAGCTCGCGCACCTGTGCGGACCAGGCGTCCGGGAAGCCCGGATCACCCTCCGGCGGCCCCACGGCCTCGCCCTCGCTCCCACGCTCGCCCGCGCCCTTGTCGCCGGCCCGATGACGGCCCACTACAGCATCCGATCACGGCCGGCGGGCGAGCGCACGCGGAGATACGGCGAGATCCGGCGCCGGAGCCAGTACGCGTCCATGTGGGGGCCGTGTACGGGCGCACGCGGTGCCGGGCGGGCCGGATCGTCCGGATCGTCCTACGGCAGTGCGCGAATGGTGAACGTGTCGTCGAGCGTGCCCCCGAACAGGTCGGCGAGGCGTCCCTCGATCACGTACGTGCCGTGCGCGGTGGCCACGGCGGTGGTCGGGTCGGGGTCGGGCCAGGGGGCAGAGCGGGCAACTGTGCGCGCGGACGACCAGCCGTCCTCGGAGCGCAGTGTCGCGACGCCGGGAGTGGCGGTGGAGGCCAGCCGGTTGATGACGACCGCGAGGGTGCCGTCCGGCCGGAGCGCCAGCCCGTCACCGCCCACGACGGGCTCGTCCAGCCGTACTTCGGAGATCCGGCCGGGCGCGTGCACCGGTACGCGCAGCAACGCGCCGGTGTCGTAGCGCACCACCAGCAGGAAGCCGCCAGGGTGCCACACCACACCGTTCGGACCCACACCGTCGCGGCCCAGCAGATCCGGACGGCTCAGCAGCAGCGTCGCCCGCCCGGCGGCCGGGTCGACCCGGAGGATCTCGCCGCTGACGATGTCGGTGACGTAGGCGTTGCCCGAGGCGTCGAGGGCGAAGTCGTTCGCGCCGTGGACACCGGCGGCGCTCCCGGGTACGGCGGACAGGTCGACCCGGTGGAGCACCGCACCGGTGGCCAGGTCGAAGACGCCGAGCCCGGACTGCCGGTACATCGTCGCCGCGCTCGACCTGGCGCCCACTCCGGGGTCCTGATAGGTGGCGAGGACCCGGCCGCGTGCGGGGTCCACGTGGACTGCGAGCGTGGACACCATCACGCCGTCGTCGACCAGCGTCCGTACCGTGCCGTCCCGCCGTACGACCGAGACCGTGCCGTGCCTGACGGAACCCACGAGGAACGCCCGTCGGGCGGGATCCCAGGTGACTCCCTCGGGATGAAGCGCGGGCGCGGAACCGTGCACGACCGACGGACGGACCGACGTACCAGCCGAGGCGCGGGCCGGGGCCGCTGCCGCGCCGAGCGCGCCGAGGCCGGTCGCCAGCAGGGCGGTACGGCGGGAGAAGACGATGGTCACGGCGACGGACTCCCCAGCTGCTCGTGTGATCGCGTACTGACAAGTATGCAGAGGGATCGTCCGCCGGGACAGCAGACAGCGGATAGCCGGATCGCTGAGGACCTCGAACTCGCCGACCGCCCGCCCGCCGCGTCGCCTCCGAAAATCGCTGCCGGTCTGCCGGATCACGGTGATAGACAGCCGGAGTGGAAAAGACTCTGGACTTCCCCGATCTGCTGCGGCTGATCGACGAACGGTCGACCGCCTTCCGTGCCGCGGTCGCCTCCGCGCCCAGCCTGGACGTGCAGGTGCCGACCTGCCCCGAGTGGACGCTGCTCGATCTGGTGCATCACCTGGGCGAGGGGCGCCACGCCTGGGCGGCCACCGTCGCCGCGGGGCCCACCGCGACGGCCAAGTCCGCGGCGGAGGACGCCCCGGCCGCGCCCCGGGAGCGCGAGGCCCTGCTGGCCTGGCTGGCCGAGTCGACGCGCGAACTGGTGGACGCCCTGCGGGAGGCCGGCCCGGATCGCGGTTGCTGGACGTGGTGGGGCGCGTCGCAGTCGCCGAAGACCTGTGGCGCCGTAGCCCGGCACCAGCTCCAGCAGATCGCGGTGCACACGTACGACGCCCAGGTCACCGTGGGTGCCCCGCAGCCGCTGCCGGCCGAGGTGGCACTGGACGGTGTCGAGGAGTTCCTCTCCACCTGCGTCGCCACGACGAGCGCCTGGCCGCACAAGCCCACGGCCTTCGACTTCCACGCCACCGAGGGCCGCTCCTGGCGCCTCACGGTCGACGCCGCCGGCGCACGCGTCACCCCCGCCGCCGAGACCCCGGACGAGCCCGGCGTCTCCGTCCACGGGACAGCCAACGAACTGGTCCTCTTCGTGTACGACCGCATCCCGGCGGACACCTTGCGGCTCGACGGAGACGCAACTCTGTTCGACCTGCTCCGTGAGTGGGAGCCGGAGGAGTAGGAGGAAGCGGTGCCAGGTGTTGGGGCCGAAGGTGAGCATTGTGCGGACCTCGAAGACGTGGCGGAGATCAGACCTTGATCACATGGGCACCCGTGCCGCACAGCATGACGAGGTCCTCGGGATCCGAGGTCAGGACGGTCACCGGGGCCGGTGACGCGAGCGCGGTGGCCGCGACGATCGCGTCGAGGGCGTACTTGTGGCCGTGCAGGCCCGCCGCGGCCAGGAGCTTGCTCGCGTGGCGGGCGATGGCCTCGGTGGGCGGGATGATGTTGACGCGGGAGACGGCGTGGTCGAAGCGGGCCTGACCGGTCCTGGGATCGCGGGCCTCGACGAGGGTGACGGAGCTGGTGACGACGCGGATGTCCTCGCCCTCGGCCGCGGCCAGCCACTCGGTGAGTTCGGGGGTTCGGCGTACCAGCTTCGACAGACCCTCGCAGTCCAGGACAAGGGTGCCGCTCACGCGGCGTTCACCGAACCCGTGGCCTCGCCGCGCAGAACGGCTCGCTTGGCCTCGACCGCTGCCTGGTCGACCGGCCCGTGCTCGGCTTCCGCGTCCTCGATGAGCTCGCGGAGCCGCTCACGTTCCAGTTGACGCTGGATCAGGGCTTCGACGTACGCGGACATGCCTCGCTTGCCGGTCCGCTCCTTGAGGGCGGCGATGGTGCCCTCGTGGAGGGAGACGGAGACGGGGCGGACGGGGCCTTCGCCGGGGGCGGGGGATGAGGGGGGTGTACCCATGGGGCCACTTTAACAAGAGTTTTGTTATAGCGGTTGGTGGCGGATCGGATTCCTACGGGCCGTCTCCGCTGCTGGACGACGGAGGGCCGACTGATGACAGGTCATCCGGTCGGCCCACCGTCACGACGGACTCACCCGAACGCGAGCTTCCCCGTCCAGCCGTTGATCACGGTTGTGTACCCGCCCACCGCCGACCTGCCCCCGGAATAGAGGCGGACGCTCCCGTCGCTCACGTGCGCCCAGATGTCGGGAATGCCATCGTCGGTGACGTTCGGGATGCCGAGGAGACGCGGGATGTCGGTGGCGGACCAGCCACTTGCGGCGTACTCGGCGTCGATGCCGTTCGCGGAGGCGCCGGAGGTGACCTTCTCCCTGGTCGAAGTGACCCTCACCCTCCAGGGCACCCAACTCCTCCTGGAGGTCTCCGACCCCGACAAGGAGAAGACCCCAGCACCCCGCACCGCCGGTCAACACGACGAGGACGGACGCGGATTGGCAGTCATCGCGGCCCTGACCAACCAATGGGGATACGACCTGCGCCGGTACACCAAGTGCGCCTGGGCCACCTTCCCCCTGCCGGCCGTCACCCCCGCATGCTCCGCCTGACCGCCAGACTCCTCACCAGCCTGACCGCCGTACTCCACCCTCGCCCACCAGCCCCCACACCCACACTCACCCAGCCACCCCGCACCCCGGACCCGTACGTCTGGACCCTCCCCAACCCCCACCACGCCCGCTGGCGCCGCTGGCACCGACGCACCCAACACACCCCACCCCAGGACCGAACCTCCCCCCTCTGCCCCGAAGAACCCTGCTGGCAGCAACCCGCCCCCACCCCGCCCCGCCGCCCCCTGAACCGGACACCGCATGACGACCCCGTACGCCTCTACGTACTCCAGGCCCTCGGCGAGGAGTGGTGACGCCGGGATCTAGGCTGCGGTCACGGGCGATGGGAGTGCCGGGATGGGTTTTGAAGGACAGGTCTGGCGCCTGGAGCGGGACCAGCAGCTCCTCGGCGAGATCCTGATCGACGACGCCGACTTCCCCTGGCTCAGTGGCCGCTTCGCCCCCGAGCCGGCCTTCGCCGAGGTCGAGCCCTGGTTCGTCGAGCTGCTCGCGCTCGTCGAGTCGGAGGACCATGAGCGGTTCGACGCCGCACACGAACGCATCGCCCGCGCCCTCACCCTCGCCTCCCCGTCGGGCCCCGTCGCGGAGTTCCTCCTGCACATCGAGGGCGACCAGGCCTGGTTCCGCTGGAGCGACGAGCCCTTCGACGAGCCCGTCGCGTAGGACGGCAGTCGTCGGCGCGTCGCCCTGACCGCAGCAGGATCAGGATCAGGAACAGAACCCTCCGGATCCCGTCGAAAACCGATCCCTTTCGCTCTACAACCCTTGAACTGACCCAGAAGTCTCTTTGCGTGAACCATGAGGTTCTACGGTGTTCGCGGGTTTGCCGTGACTGTCGATGGGCAAGCGCTCGCCGTTCCGCTGTCGGCCGCTGTCGCCGTTCCAGGGGCGCAGACGGTCGGTGCGGGCGAGCTTTCCGATGGGGGAAAAACAGGTGTCGATGCAGGGTGCGGACAGCGGGCCGCCGATGCGCGGGCGGGTCACGGCCGGGATGCAGAAGATGATCCCGTCGCCGCGCCAGCCCCTCCCGCTGGCCACGGCCGAGCGCGCACCGGGGCCCGCGGGGCCCGCCGGGGCCGCGGGGTCGACGAAGAAGCCCACCCGGACGACGGCCAAGCACGCCGCCCTCCCGGGGCGCGGCGACCGTCGGCTCTACGCCATCGACGGGCTCCGTCTGCTCGCCGCCCTCGTCGTGGCCCTGCATCACTACGCCGGGACCTGGCGGGTCAACCAGCCGGACAACGTGATCTGGGACCGGCCGGTGTCCGACATCATGCCGACCTGGTTCCGGTTCTCCGCGTACGGCTGGATCGGCGTCGAGATCTTCTTCGTGATCAGCGGCTTCGTCATTTGCATGTCCTGCTGGGGGCGTACCCCGAGGCAGTTCTTCACCTCCCGCGTGATCCGGCTCTACCCGGCGTACTGGTTCGCCATCATCTTCACCTCGGTGGCCCTGACCGTCCTGCCCGGAGTGTGGCAGCGGCACCGGACACGCGACATCCTGCTCAACTTCACGATGCTGCAGTCCGGTTCGTTCGGCCCGAATGTCGACAACGTGTACTGGACCCTCTGGTCGGAGCTGCGCTTCTACCTGCTCTTCATGGCCGTCGTCGTGACCGGGCTGACGTACCGCAAGGTCGTGGTGTTCTGCTGCCTCTGGGGCGCCGCCGCGATGATCGCCCCTGCCGCCGGTTTCCGGCCTGCGACGCTGATCATCAACCCGGAGGGTGCCTGGTACTTCATCGCGGGCCTCGCCCTCTACCTCATGCACCGCTTCGGCCAGGACCTGCTGCTCTGGGGCATCCTCGCCCTGTCCTGGCTGATGGGCCAGCGGGAACTGGGGCATCGCATCGACACGGTCGAACGCGTCTCCAGCTGGCGCGGCAGCGTGCTGATCTTCACCGTGTTCCTGCTCGTCATGGTCGCCGTCTCGCTCGGCTACACCGACCGCATCCGCTGGAAATGGCTGGTCACGGCCGGTGCGCTGACATACCCGTTCTATCTGATGCACTACCTCGTCGGTACGACGATCATCAACCGCCTGCGCGACACCATGGACGCCCGCCTCCTGGTCGTCTCCGTGATCGCCGGCTTCCTGGTGCTGAGCTGGTTCGTCCACAAGTACGTCGAAGCACCCCTGGCGCGGACCATCAAGCGGGGCCTGGACACGTCGTTCGCGAGACTGCGCAACGCCTCGTCCATGCACTGACATGCACTGACCGGCCGACCGCGCCCCCACCGCCGAAACCCCGGGTCACCCTCCTGGCCCGGGGTTTCTCGGTGTTCGCGGACGGTCCAACAGACGTCCGCCCCAAGGGCGTTGACCCGCCCCGGGCACACCAGCAGAATGAGCCCGCGCGTTCATGAGAGCGCTCTCAGGCCACCGGAGGAGACCCATGGACGCCAGCCCCGACAGACCAGGCCCACAAGGTTCCGCACTCAGCCGCCGTACGCTCCTCGGCGCCGCGGCCCTCACGGTCGCGGCCTCCGGAACCGCCTACGCGGCCGTCAACTCCCCTTCCTCCAAGGGGACTTCGGGATCCACCGGAACCTCCGCCGGAACCTCCTCCGCCCAGCGCCGAGCCCACACCTTCCTCGCCGCCGCCATGGACGCCTACCCCGACCACGGCGACCTCCGCCTCACCCAGAGCTACACCGACCAGGCGGGCCTGTTCAGCACGGCGTTCACCTACGACAACGCCCTCGCGATCCTCGCCCACCTCGCCGTACGCACCGAGGCGGGCCGGACGCGAGCCGTCGCCCTCGGGGACGCCCTGCTGTACGCCCAGGCCCACGACCCGGCGTACGACGACGGCAGACTCCGCCAGGCCTACAACGTCGGCCCGTACGTCTTCTTCGACGGCGTCGCCCAGCCCGACGGCTTCGTACGCGCCGACGGCACCGCCAACGTCGGCACCCAGTTCGGGTTCACCGGCACGGCCGTGGGCGACATGGCCTGGGCCGGTATCGCGCTGAGCGCCCTCGCCCGCCGGACCGGTGCGCGCCGCTTCCTCGACGGCGCCGTACGGATCGGCACCTGGATCGAGGTGAATGCCAGTACCGAACAGCCCCTCGGCGGCTACAAGTTCGGCGTCGACGGCGCCAACGCGAAGCTTCCCTTCAGCTCGACCGAGCACAACACCGACCTGGTCTGCCTCTTCGGACGCCTCGCCCTGCTCACCGGCGACCCGGTGTGGCGCCAACGGCGGGCGCGGGCAAGGGCGTTCGTCGAGAAGATGTGGGAGCCGGAGGGAACAGCGGCCGGAGTGCCGGGAGGCTTCTTCTACACGGGTACCAACGACGGCGAGACCGTCAACAGGTCCCCGATCCCCGAGGACACCCAGACCTGGACCCACCTCGCCCTCAACTCCCGTGCACAGCCCAGCCGTTACTCCCGCTCGCTGGACTGGGCCGCCACCGAACTCGCCGTCCTGGACCGCTCCGACCGCACCAACAGCACAGTCCCCGCAGGCCAGTCGTACGAGGGAGTCACCTTCAGCTCCGCGAGCCTGCTGGCGAACGAGGACGCGCCCATTGCCGAGTTCCAGCCCAAGCCGGACCGCAACGGCGTCTGGTTCGAGGGGACCGCGCACCTCGCCCTAGCCCTCCGGGACCGCGCCGGCCACGGCGACGAGGCACGCGCCCACCGGCTGATCGCCTCCGTCGAACGGGCCCAGGAACTCCTCGGCACCGCCCAGACCGTCGGCAGCCGGGCCCTGCCCGAACGTGCCGGTGTCGTCTCGGCGAGCAGCCCCCTCGACACCGGCTTCGGCTTCGGTTACTACCCGTACCGCCACACGGGCGCGACCGCCTGGTACCTCCTGGCGGCGACCCGCACGAACCCGCTACGGGCCTGACGCCCCCGCCGCCCCTACCCGTTCCCATCTCTGGGGGCTGCGCCCCCAGACCCCCCTTTGTCGCGCTGAACGCGCTCGTCCTCAAACGCCGGACGGGCTGGAGGGTGCCGGACGGGCTGGAGGGTGCCGGCCGGGCTGGGTGGTGCTGGCCGGGCTGGGTGGTGCCGACCGAGCCTGGAGGTGCCGACCGAGCCTGGAGGGTGCCCGCCGAGGCTGGAGGGTGGCCGTCGGAGCCGGAGGGTGGCCGTCGGGGCTTGATCATTCAGCCCAGCCCCAGGCATTTCAGCCCGTCCGGCGTTTGAGGACGAGCGCGTTCAGCGCGACCTTCCCACCACTACACCCGCACCCCCACCCACCCACTCAGCCCGTCCGGCGTTTGAGGACGAGGCCGTTCAGGCCGACAGCGGGGGTCTGGGGGCGCAGCCCCCAGAAGGATGGGAACGGGTAGGGGCGGCGGGGGCGAAAACCCCTGACCGGCACCGCCCCCGGACCGCACCCAAGGGACCTGAAGGACAGTCAGGCGGTGGCCGCAGCCGCCGCCCTCCCCGCCTGCCGCCCAGAGAACAGGCACCCACCGAGGAACGTCCCCTCCAGCGACCGATACCCATGCACCCCGCCACCCCCGAACCCCGCGACCTCCCCAGCCGCATACAACCCGGGAACCGGCGCCCCGGCAGCATCGAGAACCCGCCCCGACAGATCGGTCTGAAGCCCGCCGAGCGTCTTGCGCGTCAGGATGTTGAGCCGCACAGCGATCAGCGGCCCGGCGGACGAGTCCAGAATCTTGTGCGCCGACGCCGTACGACTGAGCACGTCCCCGGGATACGAGAGCGCGTTCCGGATACCCATGACCTGCGCGTCCTTGCTGTACGCGTTGTCGATCTCCCGATCCCGAGCCTCGATCTGCCGCTGCAGCGAGGCGAGGTCGATCAGACTCGTCCCGGTCAGCTTGTTCATGCCCCGCACCAGCTCGGACAGCGTCTCGGAGACGATGAAGTCCTCGCCGTACTTCTTGAACCGCTCCAGCGGCTCCGGTGTCTGCCAGATGCGCGAGAGCAGCATCCAGATGTCCTTGTTGGTGAGGTCGGGGTTCTGTTCGGATCCCGAGAGCGCGAACTCTTTCGCGAGGATCTTCTGGGTCGTCACGAACCACGAGTAGTCGTAGCCGGTGTCGACGATCGACTTGAGGGTGTGGAGGGTGTCGTACCCCGGCATGTCGGGCGCGGAGAACCGCTTGCCCGTCGCGTCGAACCACATCGAGGACGGCCCGGGCAGGATCCGGATGCCGTGGCCCGCCCAGATCGGGTCGTAGTTCTTGATGCCCTCCGTGTAGTGCCACATCCGGTCCGGGTTGACGATCCGCCCGCCCGCCTTCTCGGTGATCCCGAGCATCCGCCCGTCCACGTGCGCGGGCACACCCGTGATCATCGACTTGGGCGCGTTGCCCATCCGGGCCGGCCAGTTGGCCCGTACGAGATCGTGGTTGGCGCCGATACCGCCGGACGTCACGATCACCACCTCGGCGCTCAGGTCGAAGCTGCCGACCACCGTCCGCGAACTGGCCTTGCCCCGCGCGGCGGTACTCGCTTCGAGAACCGCGCCGCGTACGCCGGTGACGACGCCGTTCGTCCGCACGATCTCGTCCACGCGATGACGGTGCTTGAACGTCACCAGCCCGTTCGCCACCGCCGCCCGCACCTTCTTCTCGAACGGTTCCACCACGGCGGGACCCGTACCCCAGGTGACGTGGAAGCGCGGTACGGAGTTGCCGTGGCCGTCCGCGAGACCGCCACCGCGCTCCGCCCAGCCGACCATCGGGAACCACTGCATCCCGAGGCCCGCCAGCCAGGACCGCTTCTCGCCGGACGCGAAGTCGACGTACGACTCCGCCCACTTGTAGGCCCAGTAGTCCTGGCCCAGCGGGTCGTCGACGCCCCGGTCGAAGCCGGCCGTGCCCAGCCAGTCCTGCCAGGCCAGTTCCTGCGAGTCGTTGACGCCCATCAGGCCCTGCTCGACGGAGTCGACGAAGAACAGCCCGCCGAACGACCAGAACGCCTGGCCGCCGAGGTTGGTCTCCGGTTCCTGGTCGAGCAGCAGCACCTTGCGGCCCGCGGCGGCGAGTTCGGCTGTGGCGACCAGCCCGGCGAGACCGTGGCCGACGACGATCGCGTCGGCGGACGTGGCCGCCGCCGAGGCCCCGAAGGCCGTACCCGTCTGGGTGAGGGCGGTGGCGGCGACCGCGCCGCCGGCCAGGGTCAGGGCCCGGCGGCGGCTGACCGGGTCAGTCAAGTGCTCCATGGGGGTGCCTTCCGGGAGGACGTACGGCGGATGCGGGTGCGAGTGCGGATGCAGACACGAATGCGCACGCACGGGCGTGTGGGGCGTCCGCGCGAAGGGTGTGTTTCTGGCGAGCCTGGGGTTACCGTCGGTAGCGCCCAGGGAATCAGGTCGGTACGACAGCGCGGTAGTAGCCGGGAGCCAACGCGTCCGACCCTCCGTTGTGTCCCGGCGACACCGCACCGACGCGGAAGGGGGAGGCCCATGACGGTCCTCACCGACGTCACCGAGCGGTCCGGAAGGCCCGACCGCGAGACCGTCGCCGAGGTGCTGCGCGCCATGGCCGCCGACGCGGACGTCCAGGGCGAACTCGTGCACGCGGCCCGGTCGCACTCTCCCGAGGTGGCCCGGCTCGCCGAGGCGGAGACCCACTGGCACGTCACCGCCATGATCAACGCGGCCGGCGCCTGGCTGGGCGACACGGACCTCGGTGAACGCGGCCTCGGTGCAAGGGACAGCGGTACAGGGAGCAGCGGTACAGGGGTCAGCGACGAACACGGCATCGACGCCCAGGACTTCGCCGCCGCCCTCCTCCTCGGCGCCGACCGCGCAGCCCAGGGCGTGCCGATGACCGCCGTACTGCGCGGAGTCCAGGCCGCGCACACCCGCGCCGTCGAGATCACCGTCGACCGCTGCCGCTCGGCCGGGGTCCCCGACGCCGCGCTGCTCACCGCGGTCCTGCGCCTCAAGGAGTACGGCGACGCCCTTCAACGGCATGTCGTCCACGGCTACCGCGCCGCCGAGTGGGACCCCCCGCGCGCCCTCGGCGAGACCCGGGCGCGACTGCTCCGCCGGCTCCTCGTCGAGGGCGAACCACCGCCCGCCGCCGAGGAGTTGACGCGGGCCGGGCTGCGCCAGGGCGCCGTACGCCACCTCCTGGTCGCCGATCCCGGCGGCGACCCCGCCCGCACCCGACGCCTGGCCCACCGGCTCGCCGCCCTGCGCGGCTGCCTCTTCGGCATGCTCGACGGTCGGCTGGTGGGCCTGTACCCACGGCTCCCCGCGGGCGAGCGGATCGACGACGGGGACACAGAAGGGGAGGGGGAGTGGGGCGAGAACGGTGACGGTACGGAGGGCGGCGGGCCGCTGGTCGTGGTCTCACCGGCCGTACCGCTGGACGGACTTCGGGCGGCGCACGGCCTCTGCGTCCGCGCCCTCGCCCTGGGCCCTCGTCCGCACCCCGGCGTGTACGAACTCACCGAGCTGGCCGCCGAGATCGCCCTCGCCGACCAGCCGCTGCTGGGCGCCTGGCTCAGCGCCCATCTGCTCGCGGACCTGGACCCCCGGGACGACTTCCACCGTCAGATAGCGGTCACCGCTCTCACATTTCTCGATCACGGTCGCCGCCTCGACCGGACGGCGGCTACCCTGTTCACCCACCCCAACACCGTCCGCTACCGCCTCGCCCGTCTCCAGCAGCTCACCGGTGAGTCCCTGACCGACGATCTGCCGGGCATCTCCTCCGGGCCGTTGGGTACGTTGCACTGGTGGTGGGCGCTGCGGACGTGGCTGGAGTCCGGCCCCGCCCGGGAGTCGTAGGGTGCTGTGCAAGGGTGTTATGGAGAAGAGACGTACTTAATGCGTACTTAATACATCCTTACTGTAAACAGATAGCATCCGACCGCGATGGTGGACGTCGGCGGCCGGAACGAGGTGGGTCTGGTGGGTGGCATGACGGTGGAGCCGCGTATCGCGGTGGCCGTGGTGACCATGGGAAACCGGCCCGCTGCGCTGAACGCGCTGCTGGAGTCGATCGCCAAGCAGGACCTCGCCCCCGACCGCATCGTGCTCGTCGGCAACGGCTGTCCGCTCCCCGAACTCCCCGGCCTCTCCGGCGAGGTCACCACCATCGAGGTCGACGAGAACCTCGGCTGTCCGGGCGGCCGCAACGTGGCGCTGGCCCGGCTGCGGGAGTTCGGCGACATCGACGTCGTGGTCGACCTCGACGACGACGGCCTCCTCGTCGATCCCGATGTGCTCAGCCGCGTACGGGACCTGTACGCCGCCGACCCCCGGCTCGGCATCGTCGGCTTCCGCATCGCCGACGAGAACGGCGTGACCCAGCGCCGGCACGTGCCCCGGCCCGGCGCGGGCGACCCGATGCTCGGCGGGTACGTCACCCAGTTCCTCGGCGGCGGCCACGCCCTGCGCATGGAGATGCTCGACGAGACCGGCGACTGGCCGGCCGCCTTCTTCTTCGCGCACGAGGAGACCGACCTCGCCTGGCGGGCCGTCGACGCCGACTGGAAGATCCTCTACGAACCGCGTCTCCTGCTCCGCCACCCCAGCACCTCGCCCGCGCGGCACGCCATCTACCACCGGGTCACCGCCCGCAACCGGGTCTGGCTGGTCCGCCGTCGGCTGCCGTTGCCGCTGATCCCGGTGCACCTGGCCGTCTGGATCGCGATCACCGTCCTGCGGGCCCGCTCCACGGGCGCGCTGCGGGCCTGGTTCGCCGGCTTCGCGGAGGGCCTGCGCGAACCGGCGGGCGAGCGCCGCCCGATGAGCTGGCGAACGGTGTGGAGACTGACGCGACTGGGCCGTCCACCGATCCTGTGAACCACATGAACCACATGAACCACATGAACCAGTGATCCTGTGAACCGAGTGGTCCCGTGAGGTCCGCGATACGAGGGCCCCGGCCGTCACCTCTGGCGACCGGGGCCCTCTCGCGTACCCGGATCCGGTCGCGACGGCGACACTCCCCCGAGCTGCGCGATCCACGCGCGCACCCTCGGACCGGCTCCGTTGAGGTGATCACATCAGGCCACGCCAACAAATCGCTAACATGTGCGTCCGGCAAGCGGACGAGACGGCAATGGGGCGAGAACATGCGGCGCGGTCTGCGGTTCGGACTGCTGGGCGCGCCGGTCCTGTACGACTTCGACGTCCCCAACGGCCGTACGGGCAACGGAATTCAGCCGATCGGCGGCGCCAAGGTACGCACCCTGCTCGCCGCCCTGCTCCTCGAACCCGGCCGGGTCGTCCCGGTCGAGGCGCTCAAGGACGCGCTGTGGGGCGGGGCCCCGCCGGCCTCCGCACAGGCCTCGCTGCACAACCACGTGGCCCGACTGCGCCGCCGCCTCGACGATCCGACACGCCTCCGAGCGGTCCCGCCCGGCTACCTACTGCGGGTAGGCCCGGGCGAGTTGGACGTCCACGTCTTCCACGCACACGTCGAACGGGCGCGGGCGGCGCACGCCAACCAGGACTGGCGCCGAGTCCTGGGGGAGTGCGCATCGGCCCTGGCCCTGTGGCGCGGCACGCCACCGCCCGAGACGGTCGGCTACGCCTTCACCCAACGCCTGACGGAGGCTCACTTCCTCCTCCTGGAATGGCGCTACGACGCGGAACTGCACATCGGCGGCCCCCGACTGGCAGCCCTGGTCCCGGAGTTGACGGCCCTGGCGGCCGAACACCCCCTGCGCGAGTCCTACCACCGCCAACTCATGCTCGCCCTCCACCGCACAGGCCGCCGAGCCGAATCCCTCGCGGTCCACCGCGACTTGCGCAACCGGCTACTGGAGGAACTGGGGGTGGAACCGGGGGAGGCCGTGCGGGCGGCGCATGTGGAGGTGCTGCGGGTTCCGGGGGGTCCGGTGGGGTCGGTGAAGTGGGTTGGGGGTTCGGGCGGTCCGGCGGGTCCGGCAGGACTGGGGAGTCCGGCGGATCGGGAGAGTCCGGCGGGGTCGGGCGGTCCGGCGGACTCCGAGGGGGCAGCGGCTCAGGGCGGCGCTGCGACGCCCGCCGACCTCGCGGTTCCTTACGTCCCCGCACAGCCGACGTCGGGTTCGGCCCCGCGACCGGCTCCCGCCCCGCCACCACGATCCGCCCCGACACCGCGAGCAGCCGCGTCGGCACCGGAACCGTCCCCCATGCCCCACCCCGCCCAACTCCCCCCACCCCCGACCCACTTCACCGGCCGCACCGCACTCGCCGAAGCCCTGTGCCGGACCCTCACCCCGGAGAGGCACCCCGGCCCCGAGGACGTCACGCCCATCGCTCCCGTGGCGGTGATCCACGGCATGCCCGGCGTCGGCAAGAGCGCCCTCGCGCTGCACGCCGCCCACACCCTCCGGGACCGCTTCCCCGACGGCCAGCTGTACCTCGACCTGCACGGCACCACTCCCGGTCCCGGCACACCCCCGCTCACCCCTTCCCACGCCCTCACCGCATTACTGCGCGACCTCGGCGCCGAGCCACTCCGTATCCCCGAACACCCGGACGCGGCAGCCGCGTTGCTGCGCTCCCTGCTCGCACCGACACGCACGCTGATGGTCCTGGACGACGCCCGACACGCCGCGCAGATACGGCCGTTGCTCCCGGCGGGCCCCGGCTGCGCGGTGATCGTCACCAGCGGGTCCCCGCTGACCGCCCTCGACGGTGCCCGCCGCTTCCCCCTCACCCCCCTGACCGCCACGGAGAGCGCCGAGTTGCTGCGCGCCGTCTCCGGACGGGACGGTCTCGACGCCGCACACCCCCTCGTCGAACTCACCGGCCGCCTCCCGCTCGCCCTGCGCGTCGTGGCCGCCCGGCTCGCCGCCCGCCAGGCCCTCACCCCGGACCTGCTCGCCGGTCAACTGGCCGCCGCCATCAGCAGGTTGCCGTATCTGGAGTACGACGACCTGAGCGTCCGCCGTTCCCTGGCCGGCGCCCACGACGCGCTGCACACCTCCGCCCACGAGGCCGACCGCGACGCCGCCCTCGCCCTGCGCCGCATCGGCACCCTCGACCTCCCCTCGTACGACATCCAGCTCCTCGCCCGCCTCACCGAGACCGACGAACACCGCGCCGAGGCGGCCCTGGACCGCCTGACCGACGTGGCACTCCTGGAGGAGACGGCGTACGGCCACTACGCGCCCCACGACCTGGTCCGTGACTTCGCCCGCGAACTGGCCGAGGCCGAAGCGCCGGGCGAAGCGGCGGTCGATGCCCAGGCCACCGGACGGCGGGGTTGACGCGCGTCACTTGGCGTCGGCATAGCACTCCACCACCGCCGTACTGAACGGAAACCGCACCGGCGTCTCCCCGAACGTCAGCCGCCCCGCCAGCTCCGCCGCCTCCCGGATCGCCGCCACGACCGTCTCCGCCTCCTCCTCGGGACAGTGCACGATCACCTCGTCGTGCTGGAAGAAGACCAGCTCGGCCGCCATCCCCGCACAGGTCCGGCGCAGCGCGGCGAGCAGCAGCAGCGTCCAGTCGGCGGCGCTGCCCTGGACGACGAAGTTGCGCGCGAAGCGGCCCCGGGCACGGGAGTTGGAGGAGGCGTACCCGGGAACCCATTCCTGAGCCCCCGCCCCGGCTCCAGCCCCTGCCTGGTCGGCGCCCTCGTCCTCCGAGAGCGGGATGCCGGCCTCCTCCACCGAGTCGTCGCCGGTCCGCACGGCCGGGGGACACGTACGCCCCAGCCAGGTCCGTACGAGCCGCCCCTCCTCTCCCGCACGGGCGGCCTCGTCGACGTACGCCACCGCCTTCGGGAACCGGCGTCTGAGCGCGGCGAGGTTCTTGAGGCCGTCCCCGGACGTCTGCCCGTACACCGCGCCCAGCACGGCGAGCTTGGCCTGCTCCCGGTCACCGGAGAACGCCCGCTCGGAGACCGACTTGTACAGGTCGGTCTCCCGCCCCGCGACCTCCATCAGCCCGGGGTCGCGCGAGATGGCGGCCAGCACCCGCGGCTCCATCTGGTCGGCGTCGGCGACCACGAGCCGCCACCCCGGGTCGGCGACCACGGCCCGCCGGATCACCTTGGGGATCTGCAGCCCGCCCCCGCCGTTGGTGACCCAGCGCCCGGTGACCGTCCCGCCCGCGAGGAACTCGGGCCGGAACCGCCCGTCCCGCACCCAGTCCTGAAGCCAGGACCAGCCGTGCGCGACCCAGATGCGATACAGCTTCTTGTACTCGACGAGCGGCTTCACAGCAGCATGATCAAGGCTCTCGATCTCCCATCTCCGCGTCGACCGCACCTTGATCCCGGCCTGTGCGAAGGCCTTGACGACATCGGCGGGCAGATCCGGCCGCACCCGCCGCCCGAACGCCGCCGACACCTCGTCCGCCAGCTCGGCGAGCCGCCGGGGCTCACCACCGCCCGCGTACCGCTCGCCCAGCAGTTCGTGGAGCAGCTCCCGATGGACGTCCGCCCGCCACGGCAGCCCCGCAGCGTTCATCTCGGCGGCCACCAGCATCCCCGCCGACTCGGCGGCCGTCAGCAGCCGCATCCGCTCCGGGTGCGCGGTCGCGTCGTGCCGGCGCTGCTGATCGGCGTACACCTCCAGCAGATCCGCCAGCGGCAGCCGGACGCTCTGCGGCTCGAACAGCGGCGACTGCGCGCCGGGCTCGGCGGCCCGCTGCGGCGGATCCGGCGGTACGGGACCACCGCGCAGCCGGCCCAGGGCCGCCGCCGCGGACCGGGGCTCGCCGAGCCGCCCCTCGTGCCCGAGCAGCAGTGTCTCGGCGTCCTCGATGTCGTAGCACCGCTCTACTCGCACCCCCGTGGCGAGCAGCCGTGGATAGACCTCGGCGGTGGACCGCCACACCCACCGCGTGACCTCCGGCCGGTCACGGACGGCCGCGCCGAGATCCCGCTCCCGCCGCACCGGCCCGGCGGGCAGCCCGTCCGGACCGAGGGGGGCGATCTCCACGCCACCGTCCTCGGCCGGAGCGAGCGCCCACCGCTCGACCGTGTCCGCCATGCCTGCCATGTCCGAGAGTGTGGCAGGAGGGTCTGACAACGCCCCTGACCTGGGCTTTTCAGCCCTTCCCTGCGTCCTTCCCTGCGCCCTCCCCCTCGAAGTCCACCTTGATCTTGGCGAGGGCCGCGACGACGTACTCCTCGGTCGCCGCCTTGGTGAGACCGGCGCCGGACAGCACTCCCTCGCCGTTCTCGAACTCCAGCAGGGCGAGCAGGATGTGCTCGGTGCCGACGTAGTTGTGGCCCAGGCGCAGGGCCTCGCGGAAGGTGAGTTCGAGGGATTTCTTCGCGTTGGCGTCGAAGGGGATGAGGGCCGGGTCGTTCTCGCCGCGTGGCGGGAGACCGGCGGTCGCGGCCTCGCGCACGCTGTCCAGGGAGACGCCCTGCGCGGTGATCGCCTTCGCCCCGAGGCTCTCCGGGTCGCCGAGGAGGCCGAGGATCAGGTGCTCGGTGCGGATCTGGTCGTTGCCGGCGGCCCTGGCCCCTTCCTGGGAGAGGACCACCACGCTCCTGGCCCGTGGCGTGAAGCGGCTGAAGCCCTGGCTCGGGTCGAGGTCCGACTCGCCCTTCGGCACGAACCGCTTCTGCGCGGCCTGCCGGGTGACGCCCATGCTCCTGCCGATGTCGGTCCAGGAGGCCCCGGAGCGTCGTGCCTGGTCCACGAAGTGCCCGATCAGGTGATCGGCCACCTCCCCGAGGTGATCGGCGGCGATCACCGCGTCCTGGAGCTGTTCGAGGGCGTCGGTGTGGACTTTCTTGATGGCCTCGATGAGGTCGTCGAGGCGTACGGAGGCCCGGACGGGCTCGTTCGTCGTCATGTGTCAACCGTAGGTTGGCAGTGGTGGACTGTCAACCAAGAGTTGACACTCGAAGTCGGCGGACATGGCACGATCGACGGGTGACCAGCAGCACCGGCAACACCGTCGAACAAGCTTTCAAGGCGGCCCTGTACGCCGACACGGACACGTCCCTCGACACGGGCGCGTCCCTCCTCGCCGCCGACCCGACGGCGGACGCCGAACTCGCCCGCCGGGGCGAGGAGTTCGTGGCGTCGGCCTGGCGCCGGGGCTGGCAGCCGGCGGATGTCGTACGCCTGGTCCGGCGCGAACTGGACGAGGCACACGTACGCGCGGTGTCGACCCTGATCGTCACCCAGGCCCGCAATGACCGCGCCCGGGACCGCCGCTGGACGGCACAACTGACCGACCTGCGTACGGAGACCACGCCCCCCGCGGCCCGCGTGGACCGCTTCACCCACGCGACGACGGTCCTGGAGCTGTACCGCCTCCTACTGACACTGCCGACGCTGGAGCCCTTGGACGGCGGGTCGCCCGGAGGTACGGCGGCTCGCCCGGAGTCCCGGATGCTGCCCCGAATCCGCGCGCTGCTGGCGAAGGCGGAGGCGACGGGTTTCCCGGAGGAGGCGGAGGCGCTGAGCGCGAAGGCCCAGGAACTGATGGCCAGGCACAGCATCGACGAGGCCCTGCTGGCGGCCGGCGCCCCCGTACCCGACGCCCCGCGCGCGTGCCGCCTGGGCGTGGACGCGCCGTACGAGGAGGCGAAGGCGGTCCTGCTCCACGCGGTGGCCGACGCGAACCGCTGCCGAGCGGTGTGGAACGAGGCGCTGGGCTTCTCGACGGTGGTGGGCTTCGAGCCGGACCTGGAGACGGTGGAACTCCTGTACACGTCGCTGCTGGTGCAGGCCGCGACGGCGATGACGAGGGCGGAGGCGGCGCAGCGGGCGCAGGGCCGCAGGCGCACGAAGACATTCCGCCAGTCCTTCTTGGCGGCGTACGCCCACAAGATGGGCGCACGCCTGGAGGCGGCGGCAGCGCAAACTCCGGCGCCGGAGACCGCCGACTCCCTGCTCCCGATCCTGGCGACCCGGGATCTGGCGGTCACGGCCCACCTGACCAACCTGTTCCCGACGACAACGACAACGCGCCTGAGGGGCGTATCGGACGAGGCAGGCTGGACAGAGGGCACCCGGGCGGCATCCCAGGCATCCCTACACAACCACCAACGCCTACCGGGCGCCTAGGGCGCCTTGTCCGGCTGCGGCCCGGCGGGGGCTGGTCGCGCGGTTCCTCGCGCCCCTGAAAACCTCGCCTGTCCCGATCCGTTTGGCTGCGGGTCGGTGGGGGTTGAGCGCGCAGTTCCCCGCGCCCCTGACGGGGCCCAGCGGGCCGGAGCTTGCAGGCGCCGAGCCGCGCGTCCAGCTCGCCCGCTGTTGGGCGGCACCCATCGTGACGGCGCCCGCAAACCTGCCTGGCCGCGGGCCCGCGCGCCGTTGGGCGGTGCCTGTCAATCCGCCTAGCTGCGGGCGCGCTTGCCATCGGGCGGTGCCCATCCTGGCGGCTCCCGCCCGACCCACCCAGCTGCGGGCATGCGTGCCGCTAAGGGCGGCTCCCGTCCCACCGAGAGCGGCACCCCGTACAGCGCCGGGTTGCGCGACCCACCCGAGGTTCACGTCAACCAGGGGTGCCTTAAGACACCGCCCGCCCCCGGAGGGACCCCCTCAGGAGGACCCCAGCCCCGCCGTAGGCAACCCAGACGGAAGCTGCCCGCCCTCCGCCTTCGTGTACGTCTCCGTCCCGAGCCCGCTCTCCCACGTCACCTTCATCGACGTCCCGTCGACGGAGTCGACCATCCCCTCGGCCCGGTCCTTGTTCCCGTCGGAGCACGTGAGCCGGATCATCTGCATCCCCGTCTCCTTGCCCGCCGTACCGCTGCAGACCATCCCCCCGGTCGCGAACAACCCCGCCTTCGCCCCGGTGACCACCAACGCCACGGCACTCCCCTTGCTGGTGGTCAACCAACTGCCCACCAACGCACTGTCCACCGCGGTCGTACCGCCACCGCCACCGCCCGAGCCGGAGTCCGAGGCGGAGGGCGACGGCGAAGCGGACGCGGCCGACGAGCCCGTACCGCCGCTCGCCGCCCCGCCGTCCGACCCCCCGTCACCACTGCACCCGGCCAGCAACACCACCCCGGCCACCCCGGCCGCCGAGACCACGCCAGCCCTGCGCACCAGCCCGCGCGCGTACAACACCGAAGTCACCGGGAAGCTCCCAACCAGTAGCCGCCGGCAAGAGCCGTCACGACCGCACGACACGACCGCAGCAAGCTACCAGGACGATTTGCGAACCCCTGGGAGGAACCCCGCATGCGCCTGTGAACGCAGGCTCACCCGGGACAACCCGAACGCCCGGAAGTACCCGCGGGGCCGCCCGTCCACCTGGTCCCGGTTCCGCACGCGCGTCGCACTCGCATCCCGTGGCTGCCGTTCCAGCTCCCGCCGCGCGGCCACGCGCTCCGCCTCCGTCGACGACGGCCGCCTGATGATCTCCTTCAGCTCGGCCCGCCGCTCCGCGTACCGCGCGACGATCTCCTGCCGCTTCCCGTTCTTCGCGATCTTGCTCTTCTTCGCCATGCCGCTACTCCCTTACCCCTTCTGCCCTTCCGACCCCTCAGACCCTGACCCCACGCGCCCGGATCCGGGCCACCGCCGCCTCGACCCCGATCGTGTCCACGGTCTTGATCCCCTTCGTGCTCAGCCGGAGCCGCACATGCCTCCCCTCGCTCGGCAGCCAGTACCGCTTCGACTGGATGTTGGGGTTGAAACGGCGCGACGTACGCCGGTGCGAGTGGCTGATGTTGTTGCCGAAGCCCGGCTGGGCGCCGGTCAGCATGCAGTGGGCGGACAAGGTGACGCACCTCTCTCGATCAGGTTGTGCAAATGGAAGTCGTTTTCAGTAAGATATCAGCATGGCTCGCAACGAACTCCGGCCGGTCATCAAGCTCCGGTCCACGGCCGGGACCGGCTTCACCTACGTCACCCGCAAGAACCGCCGCAACGACCCGGACCGTATGACCCTGCGCAAGTACGACCCGGTCGCCGGCCGCCACGTCGACTTCCGAGAGGAGCGCTGATCAGCGCCATGCGTAAGGGAATCCACCCGGCGTACGGACCCGTCGTCTTCCGCGACCGGGCCGCGAACCACGCCTTCCTCACCCAGTCCACGATGACCAGCGAGAAGACGGTCGACTGGGAGGACGGCAACACCTACCCCGTCGTCGACGTCGAGATCTCGAACATCAGCCACCCCTTCTACACCGGCACGGCCCGCGTCCTGGACACGGCCGGCCGCGTGGAGCGCTTCGAGCGCCGGTACGGCAAGAAGGGCTGAGGGACCACACGTGCAGGCGCACAAGCATGAGCACGAGCCTTCCGGACCGGCTCACGAACTCTCCGTGGCGATCGTCGGCGGACTCCACGCCGACGCCCGCAAGGCGGCCGTGGCCCGGCTGCTCGTCGACGTCCCCGGCAGCGTCGTACTCCACCACGACCTCGCCACGGCCGTCGCCGGCACGGTCGTCCGGACCGTCAGCGACGCGAGCGGCATCCTCTCCGCGGGAGAGGCGCCGCTGGTCAACGACTGTGCGTGCTGTGCCCTGCGCGAGGACCTCGTCCCGGAGCTGCGGCGGCTCGCGGACGCCGGGCTGACCCGGCTGGCGATCGTCGAACTGTGGGACTCCGTCGAGCCCAAGGCGATGGCCGAGGTGGTGACGGCCGGCGGCCTCACGGTCACCGGCGTCATCACCGCCGTCGACCCGGCACTGCTGCTGCCGTACCTCGGCAACGGCGACGACCTGGCTGAACGCGGCCTCGCCGCCGCGGCCACCGACCAGCGCACCGTCGCGGACACCTTCGCCCGCCAGCTGGAGTACGCCACCGTCCTCGCCCTCGTCGACTCCCCGGATGCCGACGACGAGGACCGCGAGCTGCTCGCCCAGCTCCACCCGACAGCCCGCCAGGTCCCCGTAACGGGCGGCCACCCAGGGGACCTGGCAGGCCCCGCAGCTGCGCCCACACCCGCAGAAGCAGAAGCAGAATCCCGTGCAGGCGGCGCGCCACTCTCGCCCCTCGCCCCACTCTCCCCTCTCGCCTCCGCCGCCCTCGCCGGATTCGACGTCGAGGCCGCCGCCGCTGCCCAGCACCCGGCGTGCGCCCTGCTGCCCGCCGAGGCCGACGCGCACGGCGTGTCCACCTTCGTCTGGCACCGGCGCCGCCCCTTCCACCCGGAGCGGCTGTACGAGGCGCTGGAGGACCTGACCTGTGCCGCCGCGCGCAGCCGGGGCCGGTTCTGGCTCGCCGACCACCCGGACACGCTGCTCCACTGGGACGCGGCGGGCGGTGCGCTGTGCGTGGAGAGCGCGGGCCCCTGGCTCGCCTCGCTCCCGGACGCCGCCTGGGACATGGTCCCGCCGGTGCGCCGGGCCGCCGCCGCCCTCGACTGGCACCCCGAGCACGGCGACTGCTGCCAGCACCTGGTGTTCACGTCCCCGGGCCTCGACCGCGACGGACTCGCCGAGCTGCTGGAGTCCTGCCTGCTCACCGATGCCGAGTACGCCGGTGGCCGGGCCGCCTGGAAGCGTCTGCCGCCCGCCTTCGACACCCTCCTGGAGGTCTGACCCCGCCATGGCCCGCAAGATCGAACGCAAGCCCGTCAAGGCCCGCCCCAACCCGCTGGACGCCGCCAAGATCACGTACATCGACTACAAGGACACGGATCTGCTGCGGAAGTTCATCTCCGACCGGGGCAAGATCCGCAGCCGCCGGGTCACCCGCGTCTCGGCCCAGCAGCAGCGGCTGCTCGCCCGCGCGATCAAGAACGCCCGGGAGATGGCGCTGCTGCCGTACGTGTCCCGCTAGCCCCACGCGTCCCTTCAGCCTCGTACCCCCGCCTCCATTTGTCCCAGGAGGTGGGGGTACGGGCGTGCGCGGGCCCCTGAGTGGAACGCGTAGGGGCGCGCGTGCGTCAAGGTGGGTAGCGGCGCGAACACCCCGCGTGCACGTGCATCTGACCGTGCGCATGCGCATGCATACGCCCGTGCATACGTCCATGCGTCTGCACGTGAACAGAGTTATGATCCGGGTCAGTTGACCACTGCATCAATGGCCTCACCAGCCAGTGCACCACCAGGGAGCGACCTGTGGACCACGACGTGTACGACGTTGGCGTAGCCGATGAGTCCGCCGTGTACAACGGCATGGCCGCCGCCGGGCTGGACGGCGTCGCCTGGCAGAAGAGCCGGCACAGCAACTCGCAGGGTTCCTGCGTCGAGTTCGCCCGGCTGCCCGGCGGCGAGGTGGCGGTACGCAACTCCCGCTTCCCCGACGGTCCGGCGCTCGTCTACACGCGCGCCGAGATCGAGGCGATGCTCCTCGGCATCAAGGACGGCGAGTTCGACCACCTGATCGCGAGCTGACCGCCCCGCGTCCGGCCCGGCACCGAAGCCGGCCGAAGCGGGGCGTAACCGCTGATCAACTCACGGTGACGCGCGTAGAACCGGGACCCGAAAAAACGCCCCGCCTCACTCCGCGGAATGCAGCCGGAACAGCGCCCAGACGACCTTTCCGCCGAGCGTGCCGGAGAGCGGGTGCCAGCCCCAGCTGTCGCTGAACGAGTCGACCAGGAACAGCCCGCGCCCCGACTCGGCCGAGAAGTCCTCCGAGAACTCCTCGGCGTCGTACGTCACCGGACTCTCCCGGCTCGGATCGCGCACCGCGCACACCAGCCGCTCGGTCCAGCGCATCAGATGCAGCCGTACGGGCGGCTCCTGGGCCGGCGAGAGCTGGGTGTCCTTGGGCACCGCGTGCCGCAGGGCGTTGGTGACCAGCTCGGAGACGACCAGACAGACGTCGTCGAAGCGGTCGCCGATGTCCCACTGGGCGAGTGTTCTGCGACTGAACTGCCGTGCCTCGCGCACGGCTTCGTAGCGGGCGGGCAGCGCGCACGACGCCGCGTTGGACACGGTGGCGGGATCCAGTGGCGGAAGGCCCTGCCTTAACGGCTCGAGCATGGTTGATCCATTCGTCCCCATGCGAGGCACTCCCGGGAGATCGCGGTCGTTGCGAAGCAGTCATTGCGTTGCAGCGGTGGCGCGAGACCATGGTTTCCGATGCGTACGGCGGATGCAAGGGCAGATGCACGTGCACGCGCCCCAATTGGACCCTCCCGTACCGCTTCTTGGTCATTTTTTCCGCCAACTTTTCACCTCTGGCCGGTCTTCCCCTTGCCCCATCCTGTGCGTACGCTCTGACGTCTTCCCATTTGAGTAACCGGACGAGTACTGCTCGGAGTGTTTTAGTGGCAGACTGCGGCCCCTGGAGAGGTTGGGGAGGTTGTCGAACGTGAGCGCGGGAGAGCCGGGATCGGTGGTGCGGCGCATGCTGCTCGGATCACACCTGAGGCGACTGCGTGAGGCACGGGGGATCACGCGGGAGGCGGCGGGTTACTCGATCCGCGCCTCCGAATCGAAGATCAGTCGTATGGAGCTGGGACGGGTGAGCTTCAAGACACGGGACGTCGAGGACCTGCTGACGCTGTACGGCGTGAGCGACGAGGCCGAGCGCAACGCGCTCCTCTCCCTCGCCAGGGAGGCCAACGTCGCCGGCTGGTGGCACAGTTACTCGGACGTCCTGCCGAGCTGGTTCCCCACCTATGTGGGCCTGGAGGGCGCGGCCTCGCTGATCCGCGCCTACGAAGTCCAGTTCGTGCACGGCCTGTTGCAGACCGAGGCCTACGCGCACGCGGTCGTCGGACGCGGCATGAAGGGCGCGAGCCCCGATGACATCGAGCGCCGGGTCGCGCTGCGCCTGGAGCGGCAGAAGAACCTCCTCTCCGACGGCGGCGCGGAGTTCCACGTCGTCCTGGACGAGGCGGCCCTGCGCCGTCCGTACGGCGACCGCGAGGTGATGCGAGGCCAGCTCCAGCATCTGATCGAGGTCTCCGAGCGGCCCAACGTACGGCTGCAGATCATGCCGTTCGGCTTCGGCGGGCACGCGGGCGAGAGCGGCGCGTTCACCATCCTGAGCTTCCCGGAGTCGGACCTGTCCGACGTGATCTTCCTGGAGCAGCTCACCAGCGCCCTGTACCTGGACAAGGCGGAGGACGTCACCCAGTACGAGAAGGCGATGAAGGAGCTGCAGCAGGACAGCCCCGGGCCGGCCGAGAGCAGGGACCTGCTGAGGGGCCTGTTGCAACTGTCGTAACCGGCGTGCCGGATGATCCCCCAACTCCCTTGGAACGCACGTACGATGACGTGCGATCAGACCGTGATAAGGGCTTTACGGTATTGAGGGATTGAGGGATCACATGCCAGCACCTGCGTACTACTTCACCGACCTCGCGCAGCAGTACATCGGCGGTGAGTGGCGCCCGGGCACCGGCTCCTGGGACATCATCGACTTCAACCCGTACGACGGCGAGAAGCTCGCCTCGATCACGATCGCCACGGTGGACGAGGTCGACGAGGCGTACCGCGCCGCCGCCGCGGCCCAGAAGGATTGGGCCACGACCAACCCGTACGCCCGCCGCGCGGTCTTCGAGAGAGCCCTGCGCATCATCGAGGACCGGGAGCAGGAGATCGCCGCGGCGATCATCGCCGAACTCGGCGGCACCCACCTCAAGGCCGGCTTCGAGCTGCACCTCGCCAAGGAGTTCCTGCGCGAGTCGATCCGCCTGGCGCTGACCCCCGAGGGAGAGATCATCCCCTCGCCGGTCGACGGCAAGGAGAACCGCGTCTACCGCGTCCCGGTGGGTGTGGTGGGCGTGATCAGCCCCTTCAACTTCCCCTTCCTGCTCTCCCTGAAGTCGGTCGCCCCGGCGCTCGCGCTCGGCAACGGCGTCGTCCTCAAGCCGCACCAGGACACCCCGGTGGTCGGCGGTTCCCTGGTCGCGAAGATCTTCGAGGACGCGGGCCTGCCGCCCGGCCTGCTGAACGTCGTGATCACGGACATAGCCGAGATAGGCGACGCGTTCATAGAGCACCCGGTCCCGAAGGTCATCTCCTTCACCGGTTCGGACAAGATCGGCCGCCACGTCGCGGCGGTCTGCGCCCCCCACTTCAAGAACGTGGTCCTCGAACTCGGCGGCAACAGCGCCCTGGTGGTCCTGGACGACGCGGACATCGACTACGCGGTCGACGCGGCGGTCTTCAGCCGGTACGTCCATCAGGGCCAGGTCTGCATGGCCGCCAACCGGGTCCTGGTGGACCGCTCGATCGCCGACGAGTTCACCGAGAAGTTCGTGACCAAGGTCAGGTCCCTGAAGGTGGGCGACCCGAGCGACCCCTCCACGGTCATCGGCCCGGTGATCAACTCGTCCCAGGCGGAGGCGCTCTCGGGCGTGGTGCGACGGGCACTGGAGGACGGCGCGACTGCGCTGCTGCACGGCACGACGAAGGACAACCTCGTCGAGCCCTCGGTCCTGACCGACCTCCCCGCCGACTCGCCCCTCCTCCAGCAGGAGATCTTCGGCCCGGTGGCCCTCCTCGTCCCCTTCGACGGCGAGGAGGAGGCGGTCCGCCTGGTCAACAACACGCCGTACGGCCTCAGCGGCGCCGTCCACACGGGCGACGTGGAACGCGGCATCGCCTTCGCCAAGCAGATCGACACGGGCATGTTCCACGTCAACGACGGCACGGTCCACGACGAGCCCCTGGTCGCCTTCGGCGGCGAGAAGTCCTCGGGCATCGGCCGCCTGAACGGCGAGGCGACGGTGTCGGCGTTCACGACCCAGAAGTGGATCTCGGTACAGCACGGGCGGAGCGGCTTCCCCTTCTAGCCGTTCCAGAACGTCTTGGGCGACCCGAGGGCTTTAGGACGGCACCTGTCCTAAAGCCCTCGTAGCGTCATCGGTGTCAGGCAGCAACGCCTGTACGACCCGATGAAAGGCGGCCGACCATGGTCACTCACGTCCCCACCGAGGCGCCCGGCGACGAGCGCGGAGCCCTGCTCGCGTTCATCGAGGAGCAGCGCGGCGGTATCCGGCGGGCGCTACTGGGGCTGACCGAGGAGCAGGCGGCCTCGCGTCCGAGCGCCAGCGAGCTGTCCCTCTCCGGGCTCCTCAAGCATGTCGCCGAGGTCGAGCAGGGCTGGATCGCGCGGGCCAAGGGCGAGGCGCCGGCCGTCAAGCGGGACCAGTCGAACTGGCACGAGTGTTTCGTGCTCGTCGAGGGGGAGACGGTCGCGTCACAGCTCGCGCAGTGGGAGAAGACCGCCGCCGAGACCGAGGCGTTCCTGCGGTCCGTACCGAGCCTCGACGACACCTTCTCGCTGCCGCCGGACCCGTGGTTCCCGCCGGAGGGCCGCGTCTCGATGCGCTGGCTGGCGCTGCACCTGATCCGCGAGACCGCCCGGCACGCCGGCCACGCCGACATCGTCCGCGAGTCCCTCGACGGCGCCACCGCCTTCGAGCTGGTGGCCAAGGAGCAGGGCACGAGCTGGGGCTGACGTCAAGGGTCCTACGCTGGCCCCATGTCAGCGATCCGTCTCCTCGTGCTCGGCGCGGTCCGTCAGCACGGGCGGGCCCACGGCTACCAGGTGCGCAACGACCTGGAGTACTGGGGCGCGCACGAGTGGTCCAACGCCAAGCCCGGCTCGATCTACCACGCGCTCAAGCAGATGGCCAAGCAGGGCCTGCTGCACGCGCACGAGATCGCGCCCTCCACGGCCGGCGGCCCGCCCCGCACGGAGTACGAGATCACCGACTGGGGCACCGACGAATTCCTGCGCCTGCTGCGCGAGGCCCTGACCTCGTACGACCAGAAGATGGACGTCAAGTCGGCGGCCATCGGCTTCATCGTCGACCTGCCCCGCGCCGAGGCGGTCACCCTCCTCAAGGAACGAACCCGGCGCATCGGCGAGTGGCGGGCCTCGGTCACCGAGCACTACGTCCCCGAGGACGGCCCCGAACAGCTGGGCCACATCGGCGAGATCATGAACCTCTGGATCCACACGGCCGACGCCGAGGCCGAGTGGACGCTGGGCCTGATCGCCCGGATCGAGGGCGGGGCGTACACGTTCGCGGGGGAGGGCGAGCCGTTCGTCGGAGTCCTGGCCGAGGGCGAGGCGAACCCGTACGCGACGGGGGAGAAGCACCCCGGGGACGCCAGCTAATCAAGTTTGACCAATTGCTCCGGGCGGGTTACCTTCGAAAGGTAATCAAGTTTGACTAGCGAGCTGGCTTCGTCCAGCAAGGAGGACTCCGTGGCCGACGCGGCGATCACCGTCGAAGGCGCACACAAGAAGTACGGCGACACCCAGGCACTGTCCGGACTCGACCTCCTGGTCGCCCGAGGCACGGTGCACGGCGTGCTCGGGCCGAACGGCGCGGGCAAGACGACCCTGGTCCGCATCCTGTCCACCCTGCTGCGACCCGACGGCGGCCGGGTCGAGGTGGCCGGCCACGACGTGCTGACCGAGGCCCGGCAGGTCCGCTTCCGCATCGGCCTGCTCGGCCAGCACGCGGCGCTCGACGAGGAGCTGAGCGGCCGGCAGAACCTGGAGATGTTCGGCCGCCTCTACCACCTGGGCGCCCGCCACGCGCGCGTGCGGGCCGGTGAACTCCTCGCCCGCTTCGGGCTCGCGGACACCGGCCGCAAGGCGGTCCGGCACTACAGCGGCGGAATGCGCCGCCGCCTCGACCTCGCCGCCTCCCTCATCACCGACCCGGAGGTGCTCTTCCTGGACGAACCGACGACCGGCCTCGACCCGCGCGGCCGGACGGAGGTGTGGACCGCGGTCCGCTCCCTCGTCGGCGGCGGTACGACGGTCCTGCTCACCACCCAGTACCTGGAGGAGGCCGACCAGCTCGCCGACCGAGTCTCGGTCGTCGACCGGGGCCGGGTCGTCGCCGACGGCACACCGGACGAGCTGAAGGCCCGCACGGGCGGCGACCGCATCGACGTCGTCCTGCGCGACGCGGGCCAACTGGGCGCGGCCGTCGCCCTGTTGCCCATACCCGCCGACGGCGTCTCCGTGGACCCCGACCGGCGGCTGCTGAGCGCCCCGGTCACCGACCGCATGGCGGCGCTCTCCGGGGTCGTACGGGCCCTTGAGGCGGCCGGGATCGAGGCCGAGGACATCGCCCTGCGGCGCCCGACACTGGACGAGGTGTTCCTGGACCTCACCGGCGGCGACGAACGGACGAAGGAGGCCGCGTGACGACGTACGAGATGAGCGGTGCTCCGGCCCTGATGCCGGGCACGCGCGCGTTGACCGACTGCTGGACCATGACCCGCCGCGAACTCGCCCATTGGGCGCGGCAGCCGGTCCAGGTGCTCGTCGGGCTGGTCTTCCCGGTGATGCTGCTGCTGATGTTCGGCTACCTGGTCGGCGGCGGCCGGGAGGTGAGCGGGGACTACGTCGACTACCTGGTCCCCGGCATGCTCGTGCTCACCATGGCCTTCGGCCTGGAGGGCACGATGCTCGCCGTCACCCAGGATCTCAACAAGGGCGTGATCGACCGCTTCCGGTCGATGCCCATGGCCAACGGAGCGGTCCTGGTGGGCCGTTCGGCCGCCGACATGCTCCAGTCGGCCCTGGGGCTCGCCGTGATGCTCGCGGTGGGGTACGCGATCGGCTGGCGCGCCCACGGGGGCGTGGCGGCCCTCCTGGGGGCCGTGGGCCTGCTCCTGCTGTTCCGCTTCGCCATGTTGTGGATCGGCATCCAGCTGGCCATGGTCGCCGGGAAGCCGGAACTGGTGCAGGCGGTCCAGATCCTGGTCTGGCCGGTCGGCTTCCTGTCCAACGCCTTCGCCACCCCCGAGTCCATGCCGGGCTGGCTGGGCACGGCCGTCCAATGGAACCCGATGTCCCAGACGGCCACCGCGGTACGCGACCTGCTCGGCAACCCGGGCGGCGAACCGGGCCACCTCTGGGCGGCCGTCGCCTGGCCACTGGCCCTGCTGGCGGTCTTCTTCCCGCTGGCGGTACGGAGGTTCGGCCGCCTGAGCAGCTGAGGGCTCCGCCGGACGGTGCGGAAACCGTGGGCCGGTGGGGGCTGGTCGCGCAGTTCCCCGCGCCCCTTTCGGGGCGCGGTCGCGCACTCAGTGATGGAAACCGGTGGCCGCGTCCTTGTCCCGGGTGGACGGATGCGGCTGCCGGCGCAGTTCCGGCAGCAGCCGTTCCAGGTCCTCCACGAACAGCTCGGCGAGGTCCGCGGAGAACCCGTTGCGGCACACGACCCGCAGTACGGAGAGGTCCTGCCGGTTCTCCGGGAAGGTGTACGCGGGCACCAGCCAGCCCCGTTCGCGCAGCCGCCGCGAGACGTCGAAGACGTCGTACGCGGTCACGTCCGCCCCGGTCGTGAAGGCGAACACGGGCAGCTCGTCGCCCCGGGTGAGCATCCGGAAGTCGCCCAGCTCCTCGATCCTCCTGGCGAGAGAGCACGCCACATCGCGCGTGGACTGCTGCACCGCCCGGTAGCCGTCGCGGCCCAGCCGCAGGAACGTGTAGTACTGCGCGACCACCTGGGCCCCGGGGCGCGAGAAGTTGAGCGCGAACGTCGGCATGTCGCCGCCCAGATAGTTGACGCGGAAGACCAGCTCCTCGGGGAGCGCCTCCTTGTCCCGCCACAGCGCCCAGCCGACGCCCGGGTAGACCAGCCCGTACTTGTGCCCCGAGGTGTTGATCGAGGCCACGCGCGGCAGCCGGAAGTCCCACACCAGGTCCTCGTCGAGAAAGGGCGCCACCATGGCCCCTGAGGCCCCGTCGACGTGCACGGGGATGTCGAGCCCGGTCCGCTCCTGGAGGGCGTCCAGGGCCTCGCACAGCCCCGCGATGGGCTCGTACGACCCGTCGAAGGTCGACCCGAGGATTCCGACGACCCCGATGGTGTTCTCGTCGCACAGCTCGGCCGCCGCCTGCGGGTCGATGTGGAACCGGTCGCCCTCCATGGGCACCAGACGCGGCTCCACCTCCCAGAAGTTGCAGAACTTGTCCCAGCAGACCTGCACATTGACGCCCATGACGAGGTTCGGCCGGACGTCCCGGGCCGGATACCGGTCGGCGTTGCGCGCCGCCCACCGCCGCTTCAGCGCCATCCCGGCGAGCATGCACGCCTCACTCGAACCGGTGGTCGAACAGCCCACCGCGGCGGCCGGATCGGGCGCGTTCCACAGATCGGCGAGCATCGCCACACAGCGCCGCTCCAGCTCGGCGGTGCGCGGGTACTCGTCCTTGTCGATCATGTTCTTGTCCTGGCACTCGCCCATCAGGACGCCGGCCTGCGGCTCCATCCAGGTGGTGACGAAGGTGGCCAGGTTGAGCCGCGAGTTGCCGTCGAGCATCAGTTCGTCGTGCACGAGCTGGTACGCCGTCGTCGGCGGCAACGGCGCGTCCGGCAGCCGGTGCGTGGGCGGGGCCTCGGTCATCCCGCCGACCGGATTGGCCTCCCCGTAGAACGGGTTGACGGCGAGCCTGCGCCCGTCGCCCTTGTGGTCAGGTGCTCCGCTGTCCCCTGGGTGCAGTGGCATGTCTACGACGGTAGGTCCGGGCCGTCGGACTTGCATCTCACGTCACGTAAGGATTCATCGTGAAGGGCGTACCCAGAAGGGAGCGGAGATGAGCTACTCGGTCGGCCAGGTCGCCGGTTTCGCCGGCGTCACGGTGCGCACCCTGCACCACTACGACGAGATCGGCCTGCTCGTGCCCAGCGAGCGCAGCCACGCGGGCCACCGGCGCTACAGCGACGTCGACCTCGACCGGCTGCAGCAGATCCTGTTCTACCGGGAACTCGGCTTCCCCCTCGACGAGGTCGCCGCCCTGCTGGACGACCCGAAGGCGGACCCGCGCGCGCAGATGCGCCGTCAGCACGAGCTGCTGACCGCCCGGATCGAACGGCTCCAGAAGATGGCGGCGGCCGTGGAGCACGCCATGGAGGCACGCAGAATGGGCATCAACCTGACCCCCGAGGAGAAGTTCGAGGTCTTCGGCGACAAGGACCCGGAGGCACACGCGGAGGAGGCCGAGGCCCGCTGGGGCGGCACGGAGACGTACGCGGAGTCACAGCGCCGGGCCGCCGCCTACACCAAGGACGACTGGAAGCGCATGCAGGCCGAGGTGGCCTCCTGGGGCGAGCGCTACGACGCTCTGATGGCCGCCGGTGAGCCTCCGACCGGCGAGGCCGCCATGGCCCTGGCCGAGGAACACCGACGGCACATCACCAAGTGGTTCTACGAATGCACGTACGACATCCACAAGGGCCTCGCCGAGACATACGTCTCGGACGAGCGCTTCAAGGAGTTCTACGACTCCATGCGACCGGGCCTGGCCGAACACCTCAGGCAGGCGATCACGGCGAACGCGGCCCGGCACACCTCGTAAGGATGTCCTGGTCCCGGGGGGCTGGGGGACTACTCCCGGACCAGGACCACCGCGGTCCCGTACGCGCACACCTCCGAGCCCAGGTCCTGCGCGTCCGCCACGTCGAAGCGGAAGGCCAGCACTCCGTTGGCGCCACGCGCGCGTGCCTGCTCGATGAGCCGTTCCATGGCTTGATTGCGGCTCTCGACGAGAGTCTTCGTCAACCCCTTCAGCTCGCCGCCGATCATCGACTTCAGCCCGGCCCCGATCTGGCTGCCGAGATGCCGCGACCGCACGGTCAGCCCGAAGACCTCACCGATGACTCGCTCGACCCGGTGGCCGGGGACGTCGTTCGTCGTCACGACCAGCACGTCTGACTCCGGCCCCTGGCCGCCGCCGTACTCTTCGATGCCCATAACCTCACAGGGTGGCCCCAGTTTCCGCACAGCGCACCCCGGAGTGCCGCATGGAAGCTGTTGGAACCTGGAGGGGACTCGTTGCGTTGATAGCTTTGCCCCACCCGATTCCCCGCTCATCCCTCTGCTCATCTCTGCCAAGCCTCAGGAGCCCGGAACAGTGACGACGCTTGCCCTCGGACCGAGCTGGCTGGACCCGGACTATCTGCTGGACCAGTTCGGCATCTGGGGCCTGCTCCTGATCGTGTTCGCCGAGTCCGGTCTGCTCATCGGCTTCTTCCTGCCGGGTGACTCGCTGCTGTTCACGGCGGGCCTGCTGATCACCTCGGGCACGCTGGACTTCCCCCTGTGGGGGGCGGTCGCCCTGATCTGCGTCGCCGCGATCCTCGGTGACCAGGCGGGCTACATGTTCGGCAAGAAGGTCGGACCGTCGCTCTTCAGCCGCCCGGACTCCCGGCTCTTCAAGCAGGAGAACGTCACCAAGGCCCACGAGTTCTTCGAGAAGTACGGCCCGAAGTCCCTGGTCCTGGCCCGCTTCGTGCCCATCGTGCGCACGTTCACGCCGATCATCGCGGGCGTCAGCGGCATGAAGTACCGCTCGTTCCTCACCTTCAACGTCATCGGCGGCGTCCTGTGGGGCGCGGGCGTCACCGTGCTCGGCTCCGTGCTCGGCGACATCGAGTTCGTGAAGAAGAACATCGAGCCGATCCTGCTGCTGATCGTCTTCATCTCGGTCGTCCCGATCATCATCGAGTTCGCCCGGGCCCGCAGCAAGGCCAAGAAGAACCCGCCCCAGCAGCCCCCGGCTCCGCCGACGCAGCAGCAGTACCAGGCCCCGATGGACGACGCGACGACCCAGCTCCGCCGCATCCCCCCGACCCAGCAGCAGAACGACGACCAGGGCTACGCCCAGCAATACGCCCAGCAGTACCCGTACAACCAGGACTACGGCTACCAGCAGCAATACCCCCCGTACGGCAACCAGAACAACGGCTACCCCCAGAACTGACCCGAGCCGGGACGCGCCCCAAAGGGGCGCGGGGAACCGCGCGATCAACCACAACGAACCCGCACCCGCCGTAAGCCGGAAGCTCCCGAGCTAGCAGGCGCCCGGCATCAGAACCCGCGGGTTCGCTTGGCGGCCCGCCGTCCCCCGGCGGACCCGCTGGGCAACCTCAGGAACAACCGCGAGATCTCCGACCCGAGGTTCACCCCGATGGCGATGGCCATCGACAGCGCCGCCGCTTTCGCCAACGACACCAACCCCGCGTCCATGTCGTTCTGCGCGATCGACAACAGCCCGAAATACGTCGCCGACCCTGGCAACAGGGGCCCGATCGCCGCGGTGGTGTAAGGCAGCGCCGACGCGTACCGGTACCGCGAAAGCAACTGCCCGAACAACCCCACCAGCCCCGCCGCGACGGCGGTCGAGGCCACCGGCGAGAACCCCCCGGTGTCCTGCATCGCGCCGTACACGCTCCACGCCACACCCCCGTTGAGCGTCACGACGAGCACGGTGGATCGTTCCTGCTGGAGCATGACCGCGAAGGTCAGCGACAGCAGCATGGAGGCGCCGATCTGCAACAGCGGCTCCGCGGTCCCCAGGGCCGCGTCCGGATTGAGTTCGGCGCCGAGCTCGACCCCGAAGTACAGGATCAGCAGCACCCCGACGACGATCCCCACGAAGAAGTACATGACCTCCAGCAGGCGCGCGGACGCGGTGATGTAGAACCCGGTCAGCCCGTCCTGCACCCCCGCCACCAGCGCCCGCCCGGGCAGCAGCGCGAACAGCCCGCCGGTGATCACCGCGGACGCCTTCACGTCCACGTCCGCGAGCGTCAGCGCGACCCCCATCGCGGCCGGCGGCATCGCGGCCACCGTGAACTGGTAGAACTCCGGCAACCCCCGCCCCGCGCACAGCCACGCCAGCCGGTCGCCCAGCATCGCGCCGAGCGCCGCCGCCACGAACACGACCACGTCGCCGCCGACGAGCACGGAGGCGGCGCCCGCGAGCAGCCCGGCGGCCACGGTGAGCCCCCAGCCGGGATACGGGTGCCGGTTGCGCCGGATCTCCGCGAGGCGCCCGTAGGCCTCTTCCAGCGACGGGGCGGTCTCCGGGTCGCTCAGGTCGTCCACGAGCCGGTAGACGGCCGCCAGGCGCGTGTAGTCGGTGCCCCGGCGCCGGACCGTCCGTGACGCCGTCACGGGGTCGTCGACGAGCGAGGGCTGGTACGAGATCGACAGCAGGGTGAAGGTGACGTTCGGCTCGCAGCGGTCGAGGCCGTAGGACCGGCAGACGGCGAACATGGCCGCCTCCACGTCCTCGGCGCCCTCGCCGCCCGCGAGCAGCAGCTCGCCGATGCGCAGCGTCAGGTCGAGCACGCGCGGGACGGCGGGCCCGCCCTCCTCGGCGGCCTTCTGCAACCGCTCGGGCGCGGGCCGCTCGGCCACCGGCATCCGCAGCATCGTGCGCATCCGGTCCTGCCAGGGCACGTCCTTGGTGAGACTCACCACAGGGATACCGCTGGGCGGTGTGAACGCGGGCGCCCGGTAGGTACGCGGGGTGCTGAAGGCGGACCCTTCGCTGTCGCCCCCGGGCGGATGCGGAACGTCGAGTCCCTCCGGCAGAGCGAACTCGGAGGTGGTCTCGGACTCACCGGCGACGGGCTTCGGCGGGGCCAGCCCCTCGGGAAGCGCGAACTCGGAGGTGGTGGACGACTCCCCGTCGCCGGTGCCCGCGAAGATGCCCCTGGCCTCGTCCGACGGCGGCTTGCGGTCCTCGTCCGTCACTCCGTATCGCTCCCTGCGCACGCCCCTTTGGTACGCCTCAGTATGCGCACAGACACACGAACGGGCCGCACGCGCACGCGTGCGGCCCGTTCGACGTGACGGGGCTGGAGGGGCTCAGTGGCCGCCCTGCTCCTTCAGTCGCTTGTACGACCGCTCGATCTCGGCCTCGGCGTCCGCGCGGCCCACCCAGTTGGCGCCCTCGACGGACTTGCCGGGCTCCAGGTCCTTGTAGACCTCGAAGAAGTGCTGGATCTCCAGCCGGTCGAACTCCGAGACGTGGTGGATGTCGCGCAGGTGCTCCACGCGCGGGTCGTGCGCGGGCACGCACAGCAGCTTGTCGTCGCCGCCGGCCTCGTCCGTCATCCGGAACATGCCGATCGCACGGCACTGGATGAGGCAGCCGGGGAAGGTCGGCTCGTCCAGGATGACCAGCGCGTCCAGCGGGTCGCCGTCCTCGCCGAGGGTGTTCTCGACGAAGCCGTAGTCGGCCGGGTAACTGGTCGAGGTGAAGAGGCGACGGTCCAGGCGGATCCGACCGGTCTCGTGGTCCACCTCGTACTTGTTCCGCGAACCCTTCGGAATCTCGATCGTGACGTCGAACTCCACCGGTGGCTCCTCCATGATCAGCACATAGTTCTGGTGGTTAAGTGTCCCTCACGCCGGTGTGTGATCGCGAAAGGGGCTGGGGTTCGTGCCAGAGCTGAGGCCTTGGCGGGCCGCGAGGCCGCGTGTGGCGCGGCTGGCGCGAACCGTACGACCGCGTCTCACCCGGGCCAAGGCGACGGTGAAACCGCAGCTCGGACGGGCCAGAGCGGCCGTGAAGCCGCAACTCGAACGAGCGACGGCGACGGTCAGACCGCAACTCGAACGGGCCGGACGAGCCACAGCCGCCGTGAAACCGCGGGTCACACGAATCACACGGGCCGTGGCACCGAGGCTCGCCGCTCTCCCGAGGCCGAAGAACCTCAGGACGCTGACGACACTGCCGCGGACCTGGCAGTACACCGCGGGCGCCGCCACCGCCGGACTGGCGTTGACCGCCGGCGTGGTGACCGCCGCCGGCCCCTGGGACTCCTCCGGTCAGCGTACGGCGGAGCGGGACTGGGCGGCCGTACAGGAGCGATCCGGTGGCACAGATCACGGTCGTAATTCTGGTACGTCCGATCCATCCGGTACCTCCGGTACGTCGGCCGGGGCGCCCGCACCCGCACCGAGCGCCCCCTCCGTGCTGGCGGGCCTCGGCAGCGCCACCGGCACCCTGAAGGCGGCCCCCGCAGGCAAGGCCCTCGCGGCTGTCCTGGCCCCTCTCCTGGAGAACCCGGCGCTCGGCACCCGCCGTACGGCCGCCGTCGTCGACGTGGCCACGGGGAAGCGCCTGTACGGCCTGGGCGCCGGCGAGGCGCTCGTCCCCGCCTCCACGACGAAGATCGCCACGGCCGTCGCCGCGCTCTCCGCGTTGGGCCCCGACCACCGCCTCACCACCCGGGCCGCCCTGGAGCCCGACACGAACGAACTCGTCCTGGTCGGCGGCGGCGACCCCACCCTGACGGCCCGTACGGACCCGGAGGGCTGGGCGAGCCTGCGCACCCTGGCCGACTCGACGGCCGCCGCCCTGAAGAAGCGCGGCGTACGCCAGGTGACGCTGTCGTACGACACCACGCTCTACGCGGGCAAGGAACTCCACCCGATCGGGGTCAACGACAACCTCGCCCCGGTCAGCGCCCTGATGGCCGACGAGGCCCGCACGGACGACACGGCCAGCGGACCGGCGCCGCGCGTCACCGACCCGGCGGCGGCCGCGACCCGCACGTTCGCGGCACTGCTGGCGAAGCACGGCATCAAGACGACGTCCCCCGGCCCGTCCAAGGCCACGGGCCGCGCGAGCACCCTCGCGAAGGTCTCGTCACCGCCGCTCTCGGCCCTGGTCGAGCGCATGCTGACCAACAGCGACAACGACTTGGCGGAGGCCCTGGCCCGCCAGACGGCGCTCGCGACGGACGTCCGCCCCGACTTCGCGGGCGGCGCCAAGGCGATCCACGCCCAACTGAAGAAGCTGGGCCTGCCCATGTCCGGCGCCCGCTTCGCGGACGGCAGCGGCTTGAACCGCGCCGACCGCCTCACCCCGGACCTCCTCACGGCCCTCCTGGCCAAGGCGGGCGACCCGTCCCGCCCCGACCTCCGCGCGGCCCTCACGGGCCTTCCGGTGGCGGGCTTCACGGGCACACTGAGCGCCCGCTACACGGACGGCGCGGCAGGTGTCGTACGGGCCAAAACAGGCACCCTGACGGGCGTCAACGCCCTGGCGGGCACGGTGGTGGACCGAGACGGCCGCCTCCTCGCCTTCGCCTTCCTGGCAGCGAACACCACCAGCCCGACAGAGGCCCAGGCAGCCCTGGACCGCACGGCAACAGCCCTGGCGGCCTGCGGCTGCGGGTAGCTCCGCCGGCTGGGCGGTCCTTCGTCCGCGGGCCCGGTGGGGGCTGGTCGCGCAGTTCCCCGCGCCCCTTTGGGGCGCGGCTCCTGGCCCCAGCCCGCCCGCGCCGCAGCGCATCGGCACCGCTGTGGGCAGGCGTTCCGCAGGGCGGAACGGGTGGGCACAGCCTGCAACGCCGGGTGCCGGCCCAACAAGCCTGGCCTCTGCCGACCTCGCAACCTGCCCCCAAGGGGACCGCTCCCGTACCGTTGACGCATGACGAGCATCGGTGGTGCGGCATCTGCTGGGATGGTCGACTGGAATCTCGCGGTGGCGACCGCGACCCGGCTGGTGAGGCCGGGCCCGGAGGTGAGCCGTGACGAGGCCCGGGCCATCGTCGCTGAGCTGCGCCGGCACGCGAAGGCGTCCGAGGAGCACGTCCGGGGGTTCACCCGGATGGGGACCGACGCCGTCCACGACACCCCCGTACTCGTCGTCGACCGCCCCGGCTGGGTGCGGGCGAACGTCGCCGGGTTCCGTGAGGTGCTCAGGCCGCTGCTCGGCAAGATGGAGGAACGGCGCGGGAGTTCACCCGGCGGGGCCGTGCTCGGCGCGGTCGGCGGCAAGGTCACCGGTGTCGAACTGGGGATGCTGCTGTCGTTCCTGTCGTCGCGGGTGCTCGGCCAGTACGAGACGTTCGCCCCGGCCACCCGCGAACTGCCGGCGGGAGCCAATGGCGGCGGCCGGCTGCTCCTCGTCGCGCCGAACATCGTGCACGTGGAGCGCGAACTCGACGTACAGCCCCACGACTTCCGGCTCTGGGTGTGTCTGCACGAGGAGACGCACCGCACCCAGTTCACCGGCGTGCCCTGGCTGCGCGACCACCTGGAGGGCGAAATCCAGTCGTTCTTGGGGGAGACCGACGTCGACCCCATGACGTTCCTGGAGCGCATCAGGGAGGCCGCCCAGTCCCTCGCGGGCGGCCGGCCGGAGGGCGAGGAGGACGATGGCGGACGTTCCCTGGTCGAGCTGGTGCAGACCCCGGCCCAGCGGGAGATCCTCGGCCGGCTCACCGCGGTCATGTCCCTCCTGGAGGGGCACGCCGACTTCGTGATGGACGGAGTGGGCCCCGCGGTGGTGCCCTCCGTGGCCGAGATCCGGGAGAAATTCCAGCAACGACGGGCCAAGGGCGCCTCCCGCCTGGACCTCGCCCTGCGCAAGCTGCTCGGTCTCGATGCCAAACTCAAGCAGTACCGGGACGGCGAACGCTTCGTCCGCGCGGTCGTCGACCAGGTCGGCATGGACGGTTTCAACCGCGTCTGGACCTCCCCGAACACCCTCCCGACGAAGGCGGAGATCGCCAAACCGGCGGACTGGGTCGCGAGGGTGCACCGCAAGGCGGAATCGTGAGCCCATGGGGTACGTGGTGAACGAATCCGGCCGACGGCAGGTGAACGCCCCTTCAATCACCCGTCCGAGGGACCGTGGGGCATGGGTAGGCGTGCAATGCTCGGGGAACGGCCCGTTTCTGTCACCATCTACACACTCTGAGTGACCGGAATCGGCTCACCCCCCGAAAACTTCATGAAGGGAACCGGACATGGGTCCCCATCCTGCGGTCGCGGCGATACGCCTGGCGGTTCGCCGCGCCCTCCACGACATCCTCAGCGGGCACCACACCCCGCACGCTCAGCACGCCGCGCTCCTCCCCGGCCTCACTACACCTGGCGAGTCCTCCCCGCTCGTCCTCGTGGCGTGCTCCGGCGGCGCCGACTCCATGGCGCTCGCCTCCGCTCTCGCGTTCGAAGCGCCCAAACTCGGCCTGCGCGCCGGGGGCGTGACCGTCGACCACGGCCTGCAGCCCGGCTCCGACCTCCGCGCCGACGAGGTCGTTCTGCTCCTGACCGAACTGGGCCTCGCCCCGGTCGAGTCGATCGCCGTCACCGTCGGCCGTGAGGGCGGCCCCGAGGCCGCCGCCCGCGACGCCCGGTACGCCGCCCTGGACGGTGCCGCCGAGCGCCACGGCGCCACCGCCGTCCTCCTCGGCCACACCCGCGACGATCAGGCCGAAACCGTCCTGCTCGGCCTCGCCCGCGGCTCCGGCATCCGCTCCCTCTCCGGAATGGCCGCGGTCTCGGGGGCCGACGGCCGTTATCGCCGTCCCTTCCTGCAGCTCGACCGGCAGACCGCCCGCAAGGCGTGCATGGTCCAGTCCCTGCCGGTCTGGGACGACCCGCACAACGCCGACCCGGCCTACACCCGGTCACGGCTGCGCCACGAGGGCCTGCCCGCCCTGGAGAAGGCCCTCGGCAAGGGCGTCGTCGAGGCCCTCGCCCGTACGGCCCAGCTCTCCCGCGACGACGCCGACGCCCTCGACACCTGGGCCCGCCAGGCCGAGGCCTCCGTACGGGACGCGGCGGGCCTCCTGGAGTGCGCCAAGCTGTACGCCCTGCCGCCCGCCGTACGCCGCCGCATCCTGCGCAGCGCCGCCATCGAGGCGGGCGCTCCGGCCGGTTCGCTGTTCGCCCGCCACATCGAGGAAGTCGACCGGCTGATCACCGGTTGGCGCGGTCAGGGAGCCATCAATCTCCCCGGCCGGGTCGTCGCCCAGCGGCAGGGTGGCAGACTGGTGATTCGGCAAGGCTGAATCCCACCCCCTTCCGAGCGGGGCCGGGCAGCAGGTGGGACGACCGAAAGTGATGCGGGTGGACGCGAAAGACATGGGTGCCGACCTCAAGTCGGTGCTCATCACCAAGGAAGAGATCGACGCGAAGCTGGTTGAGCTGGCCGCGAAGATCGACGCGGAGTACGCGGGCAAGGACCTGCTGATCGTCGGTGTCCTCAAGGGCGCGGTGATGGTCATGGCCGACCTGGCCCGGGCGCTGTCCACCCCCCTCACCATGGACTGGATGGCCGTGTCGTCGTACGGCGCGGGCACCCAGTCCTCCGGTGTGGTGCGGATCCTCAAGGACCTCGACACCGACATCAAGGGCAAGCACGTCCTCATCGTCGAGGACATCATCGACTCCGGGCTGACCCTGTCCTGGCTGATCTCCAATCTCGGCTCCCGCGAGCCCGAGTCGCTGAAGATCTGCACCCTGCTGCGCAAGCCGGAGGCCGCGAAGGTCGCCATCGACGTGGAGTGGGTCGGCTTCGACATCCCGAACGAGTTCGTGATCGGCTACGGCCTCGACTACGCGGAGAAGTACCGCAACCTTCCGTTCGTCGGTACGCTCGCGCCTCACGTCTACGGCGGCTGAGCCAAAGGGCCGGTCCTCTCGGACGTCCGGGAACCCCTGCGGGTTCCGCGCCGTTGGAGCTTGCGTGGACGTGATTGCCAGCCCGCCCGTGCGCCTTCGGGCAACAAAGCTGGGGTACCGTCCGAAGAGCAGTCTTTAGAACAGTCTTTATCAAACTCACTATGGCAGGAGGGACGGGGCGGCATCGCTCCGTATGGATGGACGTGAAGCGATACTTCCGTGGGCCGGTCATGTGGATCGTGCTGGCCGTCCTTGCCGTGGTCGTGTTGATGCAGGTCGTCGGCTCGTCCGGCGGCTACAAGACGGTGGACACCGGCCAGGTCGTCCAGGCGATCAATGACAACAAGGTCGAGCAGGCCAAGATCACCACCGGTGACGAGCAGGTCATCAAGGTCCAGCTCAAGGACGGCCAAAAGGTCGAGGGCAGCTCGAAGATTCAGGCGAGCTACATCGGCGACCAGGGCGTCAACCTGGCGAACACTCTCCAGGACAAGTTCCAGAACAAGCAGATTCCGGACGGCTACACGGTCTCCCCGACCAAGCAGAACGCGTTCGTGGGCATTCTGCTGTCGCTGCTCCCCTTCGTCCTCATCGTCGTCGTGTTCCTGTTCCTGATGAACCAGATGCAGGGCGGCGGCTCCCGGGTCATGAACTTCGGGAAGTCCAAGGCCAAGCTCATCACCAAGGACACCCCGAAGACGACGTTCGCGGACGTCGCGGGCTCGGACGAGGCCGTCGAGGAACTGCACGAGATCAAGGAGTTCCTCCAGGAGCCGGCCAAGTTCCAGGCCGTCGGCGCCAAGATCCCCAAGGGTGTGCTCCTCTACGGGCCTCCCGGTACGGGCAAGACGCTGCTCGCGCGTGCCGTCGCGGGCGAGGCGGGCGTTCCGTTCTACTCGATCTCGGGTTCCGACTTCGTCGAGATGTTCGTCGGTGTCGGTGCCTCCCGGGTCCGTGACCTCTTCGAGCAGGCCAAGGCGAACGCTCCGGCGATCGTCTTCGTCGACGAGATCGACGCGGTCGGCCGCCATCGCGGCGCCGGCCTCGGCGGTGGTCACGACGAGCGCGAGCAGACGCTCAACCAGCTGCTCGTCGAGATGGACGGCTTCGACGTCAAGGGTGGTGTGATTCTCATCGCAGCCACCAACCGTCCCGACATCCTCGACCCGGCGCTGCTGCGTCCCGGCCGCTTCGACCGCCAGATCGCGGTCGACCGCCCGGACATGATCGGCCGACTGGAGATCCTCAAGGTTCACCAGAAGGGCAAGCCGGTCGCTCCGGACGTCGACCTGTCGGCGGTCGCCCGTCGCACGCCGGGCTTCACCGGCGCGGACCTGAGCAACGTCCTCAACGAGGCCGCGCTGCTCACCGCCCGAGGCGACAGGAAGCTGATCGACAACGCCGCGCTGGACGAGGCGATCGACCGTGTCGTGGCGGGTCCGCAGAAGCGGACCCGGATCATGTCGGACAAGGAAAAGAAGATCACCGCGTACCACGAGGGCGGCCACGCCCTGGTCGCGGCGGCCTCCCCGAACTCCGACCCGGTCCACAAGATCACGATCCTGTCCCGCGGCCGGGCCCTCGGTTACACGATGGTGCTCCCGGACGAGGACAAGTACTCCACCACTCGCAACGAGATGCTCGACCAGCTGGCCTACATGCTGGGCGGCCGGGCGGCGGAGGAACTGGTCTTCCACGACCCGACGACGGGTGCCGCGAACGACATCGAGAAGGCCACGGCAACGGCCCGCGCGATGGTCACGCAGTACGGCATGACCGAGCGCCTCGGCGCGATCAAGTTCGGCGGCGACAACACCGAGCCCTTCCTGGGCCGGGAGATGTCGCACCCGCGCGACTACTCGGAAGAGGTCGCCGCGCTCGTCGACGAAGAGGTCAAGAAGCTCATCGAGAACGCGCACAACGAGGCCTGGGAGATCCTGGTCGAGAACCGCGACGTGCTCGACGCGCTGGTGCTGCAGCTGCTGGAGAAGGAGACGCTGAGCAAGGAGCAGATCGCCGAGGTCTTCGCTCCCATCGTGAAGCGCCCGGCCCGCCCCGCGTGGACCGGCTCCTCCCGCCGTACGCCGTCCACCCGCCCGCCGGTGCTCTCCCCCAAGGAGCTGTCGCTGACGAACGGGACGAACGGCTCGGCCCCGGCGATCACCACCAAGGCCGGAGCCACCGAGTCCGTCCCCGCGACGGAGCCGGTGCCGGAGGACCGCCCGGAGAGCTGATCCCGGTTCTCCCGCCTCCTCCCGCTCAGTGGGCCCGGAATGGATGCCGTGTCCCTCAGGTTCTAGCCTGGGGGACGCGGCATTTCGGTATGTCCGCACGTGCGACGCGTGGTCCACACGCGTGACAGGGACAGGAACGAGGCACCAGATGACCGACCCCGTGACGCTGGACGGCGAAGGCACGATCGGCGAGTTCGACGAGAAGCGGGCGGAGAACGCCGTACGCGAACTGCTGATCGCGGTGGGCGAGGATCCGGACCGTGAGGGCCTGCGGGAGACGCCGGGGCGCGTGGCGCGGGCGTACCGGGAGATATTCGCGGGGTTGTGGCAGAAGCCCGAGGACGTCCTGACGACGACGTTCGACCTGGGGCACGACGAGATGGTGCTGGTGAAGGACATCGAGGTCCTGAGCTCCTGTGAGCATCACCTCGTGCCATTTGTTGGCGTTGCCCATGTCGGCTACATCCCGTCCACCGACGGCAAGATCACCGGGCTGTCCAAGCTGGCGCGGCTGGTGGATGTCTATGCCCGTCGGCCGCAGGTGCAGGAACGGCTCACCACGCAGATCGCCGACTCCCTGATGGAGATCCTGGAGCCGCGTGGGGTGATCGTCGTCGTTCAGTGCGAGCACATGTGCATGTCGATGCGGGGGGTTCGGAAGCCGGGGGCGAAGACGATCACTTCGGCGGTTCGGGGGCAGTTGCGGGATCCTGCCACCCGTAACGAGGCGATGAGTTTGATCATGGCTCGCTGAGTTCTTCGACTGCTGGGCCGTCGTGGCTGGTCGCGCAGTTCCCCGCGCCCCTATGGGGCGCTTCTCTCACGCCTGTTTACGCTGCTGGCGCCGTTCCCGCGTTGTTGTCGTCGTCCTCCGGGAGTTTGCAGACCCGTTCCAGGAAGAAGGCTGCCGCTATTACCGCGATGCCTGCCAGGACCGAGAAGCCGGCGTAGATCGCCTGGTCCCGGCGGGCGGGGATGTCCAGGGACTCCAGGAGGAAGACGCCCGTGCCGCCGTACATTCCGGCGACCAGGGCGGCCACCAGGGCGCTGGCCTGGCCGAAGACGACCGCGCGGGCCGCCATCAGGGGGTCGACGCCCTTGGCGCCGGGGCGGCGGTCGCGCTGGGCCTTGAGGCGGGCGCGGAGGGAGAGGGCCGTGGCCAGCAGGACCGCGGCGATCAGGGCGAGGACGATGGGGGCGGCCAGCGGGACGCTCGGGAGTGTCCCCACCGAATTCCACAGCCGGGCGCCCGCCCAGGAGAGCACTCCGGCGACCACGAACACGCCGGCCAGCATCTTGACGTGCAGCTCTCTCACGGTGCCCCTTCAGCTCCCCGGACCGGACCACCGACCTGTGGCCGTCATGACCTTAACGGCTATTCCGGCAGCTGGAGTTCCAGGTCGGCGCGGGGCGCGACACCGTCCAGGGCGACCTTCTCCAGGAGCGCCGCCACCGGGCCGCGGCCGGGCAGCTGGGCCTCGGGGTCCACGTCGTGCCAGGGGGCGAGGACGAAGGCCCGCTCGTGGGCGCGCGGGTGGGGGAGGGTGAGAACCGGGTCGTCGGAGACCTCGTCGGCGTACGCGACGATGTCGACGTCGATCGTGCGCGGGCCCCAGCGTTCCTCGCGGACGCGGTGGAAGGCCTCCTCGACGGCGTGGGCGCGCTCCAAGAGCGAGGACGGGGGGAGTGTCGTCTTCAGGACGACCACCGCGTTGAAGTACGACGGCTGGCTGCCCGCCGGGACGCCCCACGGCTCCGTCTCGTACACCGGGGAGACCGCTTTGACCCGGACGCCCGGGGTGTCCTCCAGGGCGTCGATGGCCCCCTGGAGGGTCTCCAGACGGTTGCCGAGGTTCGAGCCGAGGGAGATCACGGCGCGCTTCGGGTTGTGCAGGGTGGTGTCGGCGGCGTCCACCTGCTGGACGACGGAGGCGGGCACCGGCTGGACGGTCGGGTCGCTCTGACTCTCGGTGAACGAGGCGGTCATACTCGGCTCCGGGTGATGGTGATGGTCACGTCGTCGAAGGGGACCGTGATCGGCGCGTCCGGTTTGTGGACGCACACCTCGACCTCCTGGACCCCCTGGTGCTTCAGACAGACCTGCGCGATGCGTTCGGCGAGCGTCTCGATGAGGTCGACGGGCTCGCCCTCGACGACGGCCACGACCTCCTCCGCCACGATGCCGTAGTGCACGGTCTTCGCCAGGTCGTCGTCGGCCGCGGCCGGACGGGTGTCCAGGCCCAGGGAGAGGTCCACGACGAAGGTCTGGCCCTCTTCCCGCTCCTGTGGGAACACGCCGTGGTGTCCACGGGCCCTCAGGCCGCGCAGCGCGACACGATCCACGCGAATCACTCCTGCAATCGTCGTTGGCGGCCGTTTCGGACCGGGTGCGGCCGGTCCGTCGGCCACTTCCGAATCTACCCGCGGGCACTGACAGTGCCCGCCCCGCGAGGGGCCCGTCCACGTGATGGTCATGAGGGTTCATCGGGTGTTTCCCCGCGGGAACACGGCTGCTCACGGGCTGGTAGCCGCACTTACCCCGTGTTCGTGATTCCAACCACGTTCGGTCGGCTTCGGCCACGTTCGGCTCAGGAGGGTGTGTCGTCCGCCTCGTCCTCGTCGTTCTCGGCGAGGACCGGGGAGGCGTGGTGCGACCAGAGCTTCCAGCCGACGGGCGTACGGCGGAACAGGTTGGTGGCGACGACCAGCTGGCCGACCAGTGGGCCCAGCTCGTCGCTGTCCTCGGGGGGCGGGCCGCCGCTGAGGATGTTCTCGGTGCAGGTCACCAGGGCGGTGTCGCCGGTCACGGAGACGTGCACGTCGGTGAGGAAGAACTGGATGTACTCGGTGTTCGCCATGATCAGCGCGTACGAGCGCAGCACCTCGCCGCGTCCGGTCAGCACCGGCCAGCCGGGGTGCACGCAGGAGACCACGCCGGTCTCCGCGGGGTCGTGGTACTCCTCGTCGACGCCCAGGTCGGCGGGGGTCAGCCAGAGCGAGGACAGTTCCTCGAAGTCGCCCTGTTCCAGCGCCTCGTAGAAGGCCGTGTTGGCGAGTTCGACCTGCTCGACGTCGGTGTGGGGCGCGCTCACCGGGCTCCCTCTGCGCCGCGGACGGCCTCCGTGTCGCGGGCCCACTCCACCGCGCGGGCGACCCGTACGGCGTCGGCGGTCGCGCGGACCTCGTGCACGCGGACCGCCCAGGCGCCCTGGTGGGCGGCGAGCGCGGAGACGGCGGCGGTAGCGGCGTCGCGCTCCCGCGCGGGCGGCGGGGCGCCCTCGGGGCCGGCCAGTACGCGGCCCAGGAACCGTTTGCGGGACGCGGCGACCAGGAGGGGGTGGCCCAGGCCGTGCAGCCGGTCGAGGTGGGCCAGGAGGGCCAGGTCGTGGTCGGCGCCCTTGGAGAAGCCGAGGCCCGGGTCCACGACGATCCGGTCGGGGGCGACACCGCCGGCCAGTACGGCGTCCACGCGCGCGTGCAGCTCGTCGACGACCTCGGTGACGACGTCCGTGTACACGCCCTTGATGTTGCCGCCCTCCAGGAAGCCGCGCCAGTGCATGACGACGAAGGGGGCGCCGGCGTCCGCGACGACCGGGATCATCGCGGGGTCCGCGAGGCCGCCGCTGACGTCGTTGACGAGGACGGCGCCTGCCGCGAGCGCCTGTTCGGCGACCGAGGCGCGCATGGTGTCGACCGAGACGGTGACGCCCTCGGCGGCGAGGCCGCGGACCACGGGGACGACGCGCTTGAGCTCCTCGGCCTCGTCGACGCGGGTGGCGCCGGGGCGGGTGGACTCGCCGCCGACGTCCACCAGGTCGGCACCCTCGGTGACCAGGTCGAGGCCGTGTTTGACGGCGTTGGTCGTGTCGAACCAGCGGCCGCCGTCGGAGAAGGAGTCCGGGGTCACGTTCACGACGCCCATGACCGCGCAGCGGTCCCAGGCCGGGAGGCCGGCGACCCGGCCGCGTCCGCTGTGGTTGTTCATGCGTTCAGCGTAGGCCCCCGGCGGTTTGGCGGGATCTGTCTGGTGGAGGTGCGTTGTGGTTTGTGCCGTTGTTTCCCGCCCGACCGCCCTTCCCGTCACGCCGCGCGGACCGTCCCTCTGTCCGACACCCCGTGGGCGCACGGGCGCCGGGTCGCGGTGCGGCGGCGGAGGAGCCGGGGGAGGGCCAGGTTCACGAAGCCCTCCGCCTGCATCGCGGCCAGGCCGATGCGGGGGAGATCGCTGGAGGTGCGGTAGACGACGAAGCGGGGTTCCCAGCGGGGGCGGAACTTCGCGTTGAACTTGTACAGGGACTCGATCTGGAACCAGCGGGACAGGAACACCAGGAGGCCGCGCCAGGCGCGCAGCACCGGTCCTGCGCCGATCTTCTCGCCGCGGGCCAGGGCCGAGCGGAACATGGCGAAGTTCAGGGAGACGCGGGCGACGCCGAGGCGGGGGGCGGCCTCCAGGGCGGCCACGATGAGCAGTTCGTTCATGCCGGGGTCGGCCGAGCGGTCGCGTCGCATCAGGTCCAGGGAGACGCCGTCGGTGCCCCACGGCACGAAGTGCAGGATCGCCTTCAGATCGCCGTACGGGCCCGGCTGCTCGTCGGTCTTGTGGGCGGTGGCGATCAGGCAGTCACCGTCTCCCGGGTCGCCGATGCGGCCCAGGGCCATGGAGAAGCCGCGCTCGGTGTCGGTGCCGCGCCAGTCCTCCGCGGCGCGCCTGATCCGCTCCAGCTCGTTCTCCCCGAGGTCACGGATGCGCCGTACCCGGGTTTCGTAGCCCGCGCGTTCGATGCGCTTGACCATCTGGCGCACGTTTCGCATCGCGCGCCCGGAGAGGGAGAAATCCGCGACGTCCACCACCGCCTCGTCGCCCAGTTCGAGGGCGTCGAGGCCGGTCTCGCGGGTCCAGACCTCGCCGCCGGTCTCCGAGCAGCCCATGACGGCGGGGGTCCAGGAGTGGGCCTTGGCCTCGTCCATGAAGCGTTCGATGGCGCCCGGCCAGGCCTCCACGTCGCCGATCGGGTCGCCGCTCGCCAGCATCACACCGGAGACGACGCGGTAGGTCACCGCCGCCTTGCCGCTGGGGGAGAAGACGACCGCCTTGTCGCGGCGCAGCGCGAAGTGGCCGAGGGAGTCGCGGCGGCCGTGCTTGTCGAGGAGGACGCGCAGCCGGTCCTCGTCCTCCTGGGTGAGCTGTGCGGCCGGGTGTTCGGGGCGGAAGGCGAAGTAGATCGTCGTGATGGCGGTCAGCAGGCCCAGGGCGCCGAGCGAGTAGCCGACGGTCCAGGAGGTGGGCCCGTCGTAGTCGACGGGGCCCTCGAAGCCGAACAGGCCGTACAGGACGTGGGTGATGCGGTCGGCGAGGCTCGGGTCGCCGTACATGCGGTCGCCGTGGGCGCTCACTATGACCAGCCCGAGCGCGAGCGAACCGGCGCTCATCAGCACGAAGTTGGTGAGCGCGCGCCAGCGGCTGCGCGGGTCGGGCAGCGCCTCGAACTCGGTGCGGTGGCGCAGCAGCATCACCAGCAGGAGGACGGAGATGACCAGCCCGACGAGCGAGTGGCGGTAGGTGAACTGGGCCACGGCGCCGGCCGGCAGCAGGGCCACGGCTGCCCGCCAGGCCCGGCGCTTGCGGCGCCTGAGGCCGTGCGCGAGGAGCAGCAGCAGAACGCCGGTGCTGAGGGAGAGCGCGGCGGCGAACGGGCCGAGCGCGCCGGGCAGCACCTCGGCGATCGCGTGCATCCGGCTGTGCCGGAAGCGCGGGAAGACCCCGGCGGCGATGTCGACGAGACCCACCAGCGCACAGGCCCGGGCGACCACCGTGGGGACGGCCTCGGGACGCGGGCCGCTCAGTACGCGCCGTACTCGGCTTGATCGTCCCGGAACCCCGGTCGACATTTCACCATCTGTCCTGACAGACATCGCATCCCGTAGTTCTGCGAGAGACCTGGAATCCGGAGCCAATCCGGCATCCGGCGACATTGCGCCCTCTAGGACGGTGTCTCGGGGGAACAGGTTCACTCCCCCGTGGAAAGCCGTTTCAAAGGACACCCAAAGTCCGGGGCAAGCCGCTGTGAAGGAACGTGACGGCAGCGGCCGCCGCCGGTGGAGAGAGCGGGCAACAGCAGTCATGGGGCTCACGAGCAAAACAGTGCTGGCGCTGGCGATCCTGGCCGCCGCCCTGTTGTTCATCGGCACGATCGCGTTCTGGCCCCGGCTGGCGCGCCGCAACTGGCGGGCCGTCGGCGGCCGGGCGGTGCTCCTGCTGGCGACCCAGGTCGCGGTGTTCGCCTCGGTCGGTCTCGCCGTCAACCAGAGTTTCGGTTTCTACGCCTCCTGGGACGACCTCCTGGGCAAGGAGACCGACCAGGGCGTGGTCGTCGACCAGAGCAGCGGGGCGCACGGCGGCTTCCAGGTGCTGTCCACGCAGTCGGTGCGGGTGCCGGGCGGTCATCTGCCCAGGGTCGGCGGCCAGATCCAGAAGATCGGCGTCGTCGGCAAGAAGACGGGGATCACCTCTCCGGCGTACGTCTATCTGCCACCGGAGTACTTCCAGCCGCAGTACGCGAAGCGCACCTTCCCGGTGGTCGTCGTGCTCACCGGCTATCCGGGGACCGCCGAGTCCCTCATCACGAAGCTCGACTACCCGCACACGGCGAACGAGTTGGCGCGCGAGGGCAGGGCGCAGCCGATGATCCTGGTGATGCTGCGGCCGACCGTGGCGCCGCCCCGGGACACCGAGTGCGTGGACGTGCCGAACGGGCCGCAGACGGAGACGTTCTTCGCCCAGGACCTGCCCAGGGCCCTCGCCGGCCACTACCGGGTGGGGTCGAGGCCCGGGAGCTGGGGCATCATCGGCGACTCCACGGGCGGCTACTGCGCGCTGAAGCTCGCGATGCACCACCCGCGCGTGTACACGGCGGCGGTGGGTCTGTCGGCGTCCTACAAGGCGCCGATCGACGCCACCACGGGAGACCTCTTCCAGGGTGACAGGAAGCTGAAGCGCCACGCCGACCTGGAGTGGTACATCCGGCACATGCCGCCGCCGGAGGTCTCCCTGCTGGTCACCACCAGCAGGCACGGAGAGGCCAACTACGGTCCGACGATGCGGTTCGTGGACCTCGTGAAGACGAAGGCCCCGACGAGGATCTCGACGATCGTCCTGGAGAGCGGCGGCCACAACTTCAACACCTGGCGGCGGGAGATCCCCGGCTCGCTGGAGTGGCTGAGCCAGCGGCTGACGGACCGTTGACGTCGCGGACGCGCGCGGGAGGGCCGTTCCGAGCCCCTGGGCCAAGGGCCGTATGCCCTGTGAAGGGTTTGGGGCGGCTGTGTTTTTACCGGGCGGGGCACCAAGATTCGCCTACGCGCGGTAAGTTTCTGGCCATGCCACGTGGACGTCACCGCCATTCACCACCTCTGCACCGGCTGCTGCCTCCAGCGGCGATCGCGGGCGTCTCGCTCGTCTGCGCCCTGGGGCCATGGGTGTTCACGGATACCGGCGTCCTCCGGGTGATCGCCGCGTTCGCCGCGGCCATCACCGTCGTGGGCGCCGCGGTCATGCGCCGCTGGGACATGGAGGCGGGCAAGCAGGTCGCCGACCTCACCCGCGCGCGTGCGAGCGACGACTGGCGGCACGAGGAGCGCATCGCCGAACTGGAGACCGACCTGGAGGAGTCCCGCGAGCTGCGCGTCAAGCTGGAGCAGAAGCTGCGCGGGAAGCGGGCCGAACTGCAGGGACTGCGCAACGAGCACGCGGCGCTGCTGCGGCGGTACGCCACGGCGGAGACCGAGCGGGCCAGCGCGCTGGAGGGCCGGCGCCTGCTGGAGCTGGAGGCCGCGGTACCGGCCCAGGACGAGGACACGGACGTCGACGTGGACGTGAAGGCGACCGCGCGTACGGGTTCCGCGCGGGCGCTGCTCGCCGGGTCCGGCGATTCGGCGGACGAGGCCGACGTGGTGGACTCCGACGCGGCCGCGCTGGACGCGGCGGCGGCCGGCGTCTCGGCGGCCCTGGGCGCGGTCGGCGCGCAGGCCACGGGTGACACGGCCGAGTCGGCCGACACGGACGACGAGTCCGACGAGGAGACCCCGGCGGCACCGGCGGTCTTCTCCCCGGAGGGTTCCTCGCTCTTCCTGCGGGCGCGGGCGGCGCTGGCCAGGTTCGACGGCGAGACCCGGACGAAGGCCGAACCGGCCCCCGCCGACGTGAAGACGGCGAAGACAGTGAAGACGGCGGAGATACCCGCTGACGTCGCCGTGGTCTCCGAGACCGTCTCCGACGGCCCCGCCGCCGACAAGGCGGAGGCCGTGCAGGAGGACGAGGCGAAGGGGAAGCCCGAGGCGGCCCGTGGGCACACGAGAGCCGCCGCAACTCCCGCCGAGGCCAAGCCGGCCAAGCCCGTGCGCGGCACCGGGCACTACACCGTGCCGACCGCGGTGGCCGTCGTACCGACGACCGCCCCCCTGCGCAGGCCCGCCGTCGAGGGCGGGTTCGACTTCTTCGGTACGCAGAAGGAGCAGGCGTCGGCCGCGCTGGAGTCCGTGCAGAACGAGGACCTCGCCGACGTCGTCGGGCAGGAGGCGCTCGCGCTGCACAAGGCGGAGTCCGAGGCGCAGTTCAAGCCCGCGGACGAGGAGTCGCGCGGGGTCGGCATCGGTCAGGTGATCGACCTGACGGCACACGACGAGACCGAGCACATCGACCTGCAGGGCCTGCGGAGCGCGGTCTCCTGACGGCAGGTCAGGCCCCACCCGTACGCACCCGTCACGCCATCCACCGGTCCGGTCGCGCGTCCCGCCGTCCGGTCCGGGACCGCTCCGCCTGACCCCGCAGCAGCTCCGCGGCCTCCTGTGCGTCCCGTAGACCGGCTGTGACGGTCTTGTTGGCCCCCGTGTCCACATGGACGTCCGCGAGGCCCTTGAAGCGCGCCCAGGGCCCTTGCTCCAGCCGTACGGACTGGACCTTGGCGTGCGGGACCAGGGCGAGGCTGCGGCGCAGCAGCCCGTGCCGGGAGACGAAGACGCTGTCGGTGACGGCGATGCCGTAGCCGCGCCACCAGAAGGGCAGGCACCAGCCCGCCCGGCGCGGCGGACGCGACAGCGACGCGGGCACCTTCACCCCGGGCAGCACCTGGCCTATCACCGCCTCCGCGATCTCGCGCGGCGCCACCGGCACCAGCACCGAGTTCGACGATCCCGCCACGTCCAGCTCCACCCGGACCCACCCGCGCCGCCGCCACAGCAGCGGCTCCACGATCCGTACGGTCTGCACGCGCCCGGGCGGCACCGTCTCGTGCGTACGGTCGAGCAGCCCGTGGTCGATGCGCAGCCCGTCCGGGGACTCGCCGACCGTCCAGTCGTACTCGGCGACGAACCGCCCCACGCTGCTCGCACCCGCCGCGCCGAGCAGCGGCACGCCGGTCGCGAGCACCGTCCACAGGCTGTGGGTGGCGAACCAGAGGAACGGCGGTACGACGAGGGCGGCGGCCAGCGAGCCCCAGGTCGCGCCGGTCAGCACCAGGGAGATCGCGAGCACGCGCGCGGGGATGTGCAGCAGCTGCCGTACGGGTGCCTCGCCGACCTCGTGCGCGGTCTCGGGGGCGAACCCGGCCGCGCGGGCGAGCAGTTCGGCCCGAAGGGCACGCGCGTGCCCCTCGCCCAGGTAGGCCAGCTCGTCCTTCTTGTCCGTCCCCACGACGTCCAGCTTGAGCTTGGCGACGCCCGCGACCCGGGCCAGCAGCGGCTGGGTGATGTCGACGGCCTGGATGCGTTCGAGCCGGATGTGCGCGGTACGCCGGAACAACAGGCCCGTACGGATGCGCAGTTCGGTGTCGGTCACCGCGAAGTGCGTGAACCACCAGGTCAGAAAGCCGTACAGGGCGCCGCCGATCACGCACACGGCGAGGCCCAGCAGCAGGGTCGTGGTCGTCAACCTGGTGAGCTGGCGCTGCGCCTGGTCGGGGTCGTGCACCGCCCACCCGATGAGCACGGCGACCGGCGCCCACGCGCGCCGCAGCGGCGTCACGGGATGCAGCCGCTGCTCGACGACCGGCTTCCTGCCGTTCTCTATGGGTACGTCCGTGTCGGTGCCGGGGGTCGTCACAGCCCCGCCGATCGTGCCTCGCCGAGTTCGGTGAGCCGGTCGCGCAGCCGTTCCGCCTCCGCCGGTTCCAGGCCGGGGATGAGCGCGTCGGTCGCGGCGGCGGCCGTGTGCAGCTGCACGCTCGCCAGCCCGAAGTGCCGGGCGACGGGCCCGGAGGTCACCTCGACCAGCTGCATCCGCCCGTACGGCACGATCGTCTCCTCGCGCCACAGCACACCCCTGCTGATCAGCAGGTCGTCGGCGCGCTCGGCGTACCGCCAGGAGGCCCAGTTGCGGCCCAGCATCGGCCAGCCCCACAGCAGCAGGGCGAGCGGCAGCAGCGCGAAGGCCGCCCAGGCGGGGCCGCAGAGCAGGCCGAGCAGCAGTCCCGTACCGAGCGTCAGCGGCACCAGCCAGACCACCAGCAGCAGTCGGCGCATCCGCAGCAGGTCCCGGGGCAGCCCGGTCCACACCGGCTCGTCGTGCCGCTCGCCTCGCGTTTCGCCCGCGGTGTCCGGGCTCCCCGTCTCCATGCCGCAAGCGTACGTACGACAGACTGTGTCCATGAGTCTCACGACGGGTCCCACGGAGACCGTGGTCGGGGTCGGCGGCGCCGCGGAGAGCACCGACATGGTGCTCAACATCGGGCCCCAGCATCCGTCCACGCACGGCGTGCTGCGGCTGCGGCTGGTGCTCGACGGTGAGCGCATCCAGCACGCGGAGCCGGTGATCGGCTATATGCACCGCGGTGCGGAGAAGCTCTTCGAGGCGCGTGACTACCGTCAGATCATCATGCTGGCGAACCGGCACGACTGGCTGTCGGCGTTCTCCAACGAGCTGGGCGTGGTCCTCGCCGTGGAGCGGATGCTCGGTATGGAGGTCCCCACGCGCGCGGTGTGGACGCGCACGCTGCTCGCGGAGCTGAACCGGGTCCTGAACCACCTGATGTTCCTCGGCTCGTACCCGATCGAGCTGGGCGCCATCACCCCGATGTTCTACGCCTTCCGGGAGCGCGAGGAGCTCCAGAACGTCATGGAGGAGGTCTCCGGCGGGCGCATGCACTACATGTTCAACCGCGTGGGCGGCCTCAAGGAGGACCTCCCGGCGGGCTGGTCCACGCGCGCGCGTGCCGCCGTCGCCTCCGTGCGCTCGCGCATGGACCGCTTCGACGACCTGGTGCTCGGCAACGAGATCTTCCGGGGGCGCACGAGGGGCGTGGGCACGCTCTCGGCGGAGGCGGTGCACGCGTACGGCGTGAGCGGGCCGATCGCGCGCGCCTCGGGCGTGGACTTCGACCTGCGCCGCGACGAGCCGTATCTGGCGTACGGCGACCTCCAGGACACCCTGAAGGTCGTCACCCGGCAGGAGGGCGACTGTCTCGCCCGGTTCGAGTGCCTCCTGGAGCAGACGCACAATGCCCTGGACCTGGCCGACGCCTGCCTCGACCGGATCGCCGAACTGGAGCCAGGACCGATCAACCAGCGGTTGCCGAAGGTCCTGAAGGCGCCCGAGGGGCACACGTACGCGTGGACCGAGAACCCCCTCGGGATCAACGGCTACTACCTCGTCAGCAAGGGCGAGAAGACCCCGTACCGGCTGAAACTGCGCTCGGCGTCCTTCAACAACATCCAGGCGCTCACGGAGCTGCTGCCCGGGACGCTGGTCTCGGACATGGTGGCGATCCTGGGGTCGCTGTTCTTCGTGGTCGGGGACATCGACAAGTAGCTCCCCGGGGGCTTACCGGAGCGGGTCGGGGATGCCCGTCGGCTCCACCAGCCACCCGAAGTCCCCGAGCCCGCCCGTCGCCGTCAGCTCGGCGGCCTCTCCCGCGCTCGCCAGGGCCCGTACGTACGCCGTGGGGTCCGTGGAGGCCAGGGACAGCGGAGGGCGCCCGCCGGCCACCCCGAGGGCGTGCAGGGCCTCCCGCTGGGTCAGCAGGCGTGCTCCCGGGCCCGCGCAGGCGTCCAGCGCCACATGGGCGGTCAGATCGCACGAGCCGTCCGGCACGGGCGCGGTCTCCCGGCCGGCCCGGAAGCCGGTGAGCGTTCCGAAGGGCGGCCGGGCGCCGGCGGTGTGCGCGTAGTCGACGGCGACGGCGAGGCCCCGGGCGACCGTGGCTCTGGCGGCGGCCCAGGCGGTGTCCCTGGGGAGCCCGATCTCGGCCCGCGCCCCCGGCTCCGGCGGCAGCGGCCACCACCGGGCCAGCCACTCCGCGTCCGCCCCGGAGACCGGCTCCCCGAGCCGCTCGGTGCCGTCCCGTCGTACGAGGACCAGGCGCGGTACGCCCGCCGGGTCCACCTCCGCGACCTCCACGGGGACGTTGTCCAGCCACTCGTTGGCGAACAGCAGCCCGGTGACACCTTCGGGGGGCTCGGCCAGCCACTCGATGCGGTGATCGAGGTCCATTGGGCGGTCGGCCAACTCGACGGCGTACCCACGCGCGCGTGCCGCCACTTCGGGGGGCAGGGCCTTGAGGACACCGGTGACGAGTTCGCCCCGGCCCGCGCCCATGTCGACGAAGCCGAGCGACGTGGGACGGCCCAGCGACTCGTCGACCCGGCACAGCAGCCGGGCCACGGCACCGGCGAAGAGCGGCGAGGCGTGGACGGACGTACGGAAGTGCCCGGCGGGGCCCTCGGGCCGCCGGTAGAACCCATGTTCGCCGTAGAGCGCCTCCCGCGTCGCCGCACGCCAGCCGTGCCACTCGCCCGCTGTTCCGCCCGCCGCCGCGTCCACCGTCTCTCCTGCCACGGGGTCAGGCTAGGGCGCGGACCCCCGCCACCCAGGGGACGGGGTCTCCACCTTGGGGAGTACGCGGGGGCGTTGCGGATCGACCCTCCGGTTGACCCCCGCGCACAGAACGCTTCCCTACTCTGGGTTACGTGCAACGCGTCTATGACTTCCTTCGCAGACACCCGACATGGGTCGACGGCTTCTGGGCCGTCTGCCTGTTCGGGATCTCCGCGCTGGGCGGAGCCGTCGGGAGCGAGACCGGGGGCGCCCAGTCCCGGGTGGCGATCGTCCTGGTGTCGCTCCTGCTGTGCCTGGTGATCGCCCTGCGCCGGCGGATGCCCGAGCGGATGCTCGTGCTGGCCGCAGTGGTCGGGGTGGCGCAGCTGGCGTTCGACGTCGAGCCGTTGCCCGCGAACTTCGCCATGCTGGTGATCGTCTACACGGTCGCGGTGAACGGGCCCCGCTGGGCCTCGCGGTTCGCGCTGATCGGCGGTCTGTGCGCGGCCCCGCTGTCCCAGCTGCGCTGGCCGGAGAAGGACGCGAGCACCGCGGGCAATCTCGCCCTGGTGGTCTTCCTGGCGGTGCCGTTCGCCCTCGCCTGGGTGCTCGGCGACTCGCTGCGCACGCGCCGCGCCTACTTCGCCCAGTTGGAGGAGCGCGCCGCCCGCCTGGAGAAGGAGCGCGAGGCCCAGGCCAAGGTCGCGGTCGCCGCCGAGCGCGCCCGGATCGCCCGCGAGCTGCACGACGTCGTCGCCCACAACGTCTCCGTGATGGTGGTCCAGGCCGACGGCGCCGCCTACGTCCTCGACTCCGCCCCGGAACAGGCGCGCAAGGCCCTGGAGACCATCTCCGGCACCGGCCGCCAGGCCCTCGCCGAGATGCGCCGGCTGCTCGGCGTGCTGCGCACCGGCGAGCACAAGGAGAGCGGGGAGTACGTTCCGCAGCCCGACGTCGAGCAGATCGACGACCTCGTCGAGAAGTGCCGTGGCGCCGGTCTCCCCGTCGACTTCAAGATCGAGGGCACCCCGCGCCCGCTGCCCAGCGGCGTGGAGCTGACGGCGTACCGCATCGTGCAGGAGGCGCTCACCAACACCCGAAAGCACGGCGGCCCGAACACCGGAGCGAGCGTGCGCCTGGTCTACTTCGACGACGGCCTCGGCCTGCTCGTCGAGGACGACGGCAAGGGCGCCCCGCACGAGCTGTACGAGGAGGGCGGCGCCGACGGACAGGGACACGGCCTGATCGGCATGCGCGAGCGCGTCGGCATGGTGGGCGGCACCCTGGACGCGGGCCCGCGCCCGGGCGGCGGATTTCGCATCAGCGCCCTGTTGCCGCTCAAACCCGCTCACTGACACGTGCACGTTCGATATGAGTGTGCATGTTCGATCTACCGGAGGACCCCGCCATGCTCATCCGCGTGATGCTCGTCGACGACCAGGTGCTGCTGCGCACCGGGTTCCGGATGGTGCTCGACGCCCAGCCGGACATGGAGGTCGTGGCCGAGGCGGGCGACGGCGTGGAGGCTCTCCAGGTGCTGCGGGAGACCGAGGTCGACGTGGTGCTGATGGACGTACGCATGCCGAAGCTCGACGGGGTGGAGACCACCCGGCGCATCTGCCAGGGTGAGAACCCGCCCAAGGTGCTGATCCTGACCACCTTCGACCTCGACGAGTACGCCTTCTCGGGGCTGAAGGCGGGCGCCTCCGGCTTCATGCTCAAGGACGTGCCGCCCGGTGAACTCCTCACCGCCATCCGCTCCGTGCACAGCGGCGACGCGGTCGTCGCCCCCTCGACGACCCGGCGGCTCCTCGACCGCTTCGCGCCCCTGCTGCCGGGCACCGGCCAGCAGCCCCAGCACAAGGAACTGGACCGGCTCACCGGACGCGAGCGCGAGGTCATGATCCTGGTCGCCCAGGGCCTGTCCAACGGCGAGATCGCGGCCCGCCTGGTCCTGTCGGAGGCGACCGTGAAGACCCACGTGGGCCGCATCCTGACCAAGCTGGGTCTGCGGGACCGGGTGCAGGTGGTCGTCCTCGCCTACGAGACGGGGCTCGTGCGGGCGGGCGGGGCCGCCTGAGCACCTCCGCGTGTGCGGCGGCTACCTGAGGATCCCCTCCAGGAAGTCGCTGCCCAGCCGGGCCACCATCGTCACGTCCAGCTGGTGCAGGACGTAGCGGCCGCGGCGGCGGGTGGTGGTCAGGCCCGCCTTGCGCAGGACGGCCAGGTGCCGGGATATCTCGGGTGCCGTCATGTTGTGCGTCCGTGCCAGTTCGGTCGTCGTGAACGAGCTGCGGGCCAGCTGGCGGCAGAGCCGGATCCGCACCGGGTGGGACAGCGCGGTCAGCCGCAGGCCGAGCTGCTCGACCGAGGGCGGGGCGGCGAGTTCGGGGGAGCCCGCCGGATAGTGCAGGACCGGCTGCCAGCCGTACCGGTGCAGGACCATCAGATGGGGCCAGCCCAGGCTCGTCGGGACGAGCAGCAGGCTGCCCGCCGCCGTGGTGTGGCCGTTGCCCAGCTTGTCGATGGTGATCCGGCCCGCCGCCTCGTCGAGCGTGACCGCCGACGACACCGACGCCAGCGCCTCCGGCAGGCCCTTGTGGCGCAGGAGGTCCGTCTTGTGGCGGGCGTCCGCCGTGAGCTGGGGGTGCAGCCGGGACCAGGTCTCGGCGAAGAACGCCTCGTCGCAGTCGGCCAGCAGCTGTCGCAGCCAGGTGCGGATCCGGGGCGGGTCGTCCAGCAGGCGCCGGGTGAACCGGACCTGGAGGGGGCCGCGCGAGACGGCCAGGTCGAGGGCCCGCTGCCGCGCCCTGGGGTCGGCGAGCGCGCCGGCGCCCTGCTCGTCGTACGGCAGCGCGCAGGTGAACTCCAGACAGGCGTCCACGAACTGTTCGTCCGTCAGCCGGTCCAGTTGGTCGAGTTCCGCGCTGAGCGTGCCGGCGGGGAGCGTGCCCGCGCCCAGGCCCGCGTACGGCAGGAACAGGTCCGAGAACGTGGAGCGCCACAGGAAGTCGGCCTCGCACATCCGGTCGGCCAGATGCGGGTCGAGCCCGGCGGTCACCCCCGTCGCCCAGCCCTGCAGCCGGGGGTGGTGTCCCGGCTCGGTCAGGGCGTGCAGCGCCATGCCGAGTTCGGCCAGGGGCGAGGGCACGACGGCGATCTGCTCCCGCCCCAGCCCGCACACGTCGATGCTCACGCTCATGCAGCCATGGTGCACCCGACCACTGACAACGCCCCCGCGAATGCCTCCGGGAAGGCATCTACAGCCGTGCTACGAACTCTGTCACCGCCGCCTTCACGTCGTCCGCCGTCCACTCCAGGCCAGGGGCGCCGACAGTGACCTCGGTGACGGCCAGGCCGGGCCCGCCGCGGTCCCAGTATCCGGCGAACAGATAGGTCCCCGTCTCCTCCGCCTGCCGCACCGCCGCCTCCGTCAGCGCGTCGGGGTCGTACGGCAGCCAGACCTGGAACTGATGGGTGTGCGGCTCCTCGGGGTGCACGCGCGCCCACGGCACACCGGCCCCGGCGAAACCCTCCCGCAGCGCGGCGGCCACCACGCGCGCGTGCCGCACGTACTCCGGCAGCCGGGGCAGCTCCCGCTCCAGGCCGACGAGCGCCGACAGCGTCGTGGGGAACTGCTGGAAGATCATGCCGCCGTACCGGTGCCGCCAGGTCTTCGCCTCCTCCACCAGAGTCTTCGGGCCGGCCAGCGCCGCACCGCCAAAACCGTCGAGGGACTTGTAGAACGACACGTAGACGCTGTCCGCCAGGCCCGCGATCTCGTCCAGGGGGCGGCCGAAGTGGACGGTGGTCTCCCACAGACGCGCTCCGTCGAAATGCACCACCGCGTCGCGCTCGCGCGCCGCCTCCACGACCTCGGCGAGCTCCTCCCAGGTGGGCAGGACGAACCCGGCGTCCCGGAGCGGCAACTCAAGCATCAGGGTGCCGAAAGGCTCTTCGAAGTCGCGCACCTCGTCGGCGGTGGGCAGCCGGGGCTCGCTGGTCAGGCGTACCGTACGCAATCCGCTGACCTGGCCGAACGCGTTCCGTTCGTGCACTTCGGGGTGGGCCAGGGCGTGCAGGCCGACCGTGGGGCTGCCGGTGCGGGCCGCCCAGCAGCGCAGGGCGACCTGCTGGGCCATCGTGCCCGTGGGGAAGAACGCGGCGCTCTCCGTGCCCAGCAGGGTCGCGACCCGTTCCTCCAGGGCCGCCACGACGCCGTTGCCGTACATGTCCGCGGTCTCGTCGACGTCGTACACCTCAGGCGCGGCCTCCGCCAGCAGTGCGAGCCGCTGCCGGATGGTGTCGGCGAACCCTCCGCGCCACAGCACACGCCGCGCCTCCCGCACCGCGGCCCGGCGCCGCTCCCGCAACCGGTCCTCGGCCGACTGCTCCGCCGACTGCTCCTCCGTCTGCCCCGCTGTATCGCTCATGCTCCGGATCATCGCGCCCGCCCCGCCGCGCGGGCATCCGCATTTCCGTACCGGAGACATCGGACACATATGCGCGGCCCGCGACGACCCACAGCCTGTGGACAACCGGACGCCCCTCGGACCGATCGCGTTAACATGACGAGAAATCGTCCGGTACATCGTCCGGTACCCCGAGCGGACTGGAACGGGAAGGCCGTCGTCGAGTGAGTACATTCCAACAGCCAGACCCCAGGGACCGTCCCGCGCGACTCACCGTCGGCGTCGTCGGCGCCGGACGCGTGGGCCCCGCGCTGGCCGCGTCCCTGCAACTCGCCGGGCACCGTCCGGTGGCCGTCTCCGGGGTCTCCGACGCCTCCGTCCGCCGCGCCGCGCAGCTCCTCCCGGACGTGCCCGTCGTCTCGCCCGCCCAGGTCATGGAGCGCGCCGACCTGGTCCTGCTGACCGTCCCGGACGACGCCCTGCCCGGCCTCGTCGAGGGTCTCGCCGAGACCGGCGCCGTACGGCCGGGACAGCTGCTCGTGCACACCTCCGGGCGGTACGGCGCGAAGGTCCTGGACCCCGCCCTGCGGGCCGGCGCGCTGCCGCTGGCCCTGCACCCCGTCATGACCTTCACCGGCACCCCCGTGGACGTCCAGCGGCTCGCCGGGTGCTCCTTCGGGGTCACCGCGCGCCCCGAACTGCGGCTGGCCGCCGAGGCCCTCGTCATCGAGATGGGCGGCGAGCCCGAATGGATCGCCGAGGAGAGCCGCCCGCTCTACCACGCGGCCCTCGCCCTCGGCGCCAACCACCTGGTGACCCTGGTCGCCGAGTCCATGGAGCTCCTGCGCACGGCCGGCGTCGAAGCCCCCGACCGGATGCTCGGCCCGCTCCTCGGGGCGGCCCTGGACAACGCGCTGCGCTCCGGGGACGCGGCGCTCACCGGGCCCGTCGCGCGCGGGGACGCCGGTACGGTCGCCGCGCATGTCGCCGAGCTGCGCAAGCACTCCCCGCAGAGCGTCCCCGGCTATCTGGCGATGGCCCGCGCGACCGCCGACCGCGCCCTCGCCCACGGCCTCCTCAAGCCGGAACTGGCCGAGGACCTCCTCGGGGTGCTCGCCGGCGGCCCGACCCCGCCCGCGAACCCCGAGAGCACCGACAGCGACGGGGGAGACCGATGAGCCGCTTCTGGGGACTGCTGTCCGACACCGACGAACTGGCGGACGCCCACGCGCACCTCGGGGCGCCGGGGCGCAACGCCGTCGTCATGACCATGGGCGCCCTCCACGAGGGCCACGCCACCCTGGTCCGGGCCGCCCGCGAACACGTCGGCCCCAAGGGCTTCGTCGTCGTCACCGTCTTCGTGAACCCCCTCCAGTTCGGCCAGGGCGAGGACCTCGACCGCTACCCGCGCACCCTCGACGCCGACGTGAAACTCGCCGAACAGGCGGGCGCGGACGCCGTGTTCGCCCCCTCCGTGGACGAGGTCTACCCCGGCGGCGAACCCCAGGTGCGGATCAGCGCGGGCCCCATGGGGGAGCGGCTCGAAGGGGCCACCCGCCCCGGGCACTTCGACGGCGTGCTCACCGTCGTCGGCAAGCTGCTCCACCTCACCCGGCCCGACGTGGCCTTCTTCGGGCAGAAGGACGCCCAGCAGCTCGCGATGATCCGCCGGATGGTCCGCGACCTGAACTTCGGCGTGGAGATCGTCGGCGTACCCACCGTGCGCGAGGCCGACGGCCTGGCCCTGTCCAGCCGCAACCGCTACCTCTCCCCGGAGGAACGGCGTACGGCGCTCGCCCTCTCCCAGGCCCTGTTCGCGGGCAGCGACCGGCACGCCGCGCAGGAGGCGCTGCGCGCGCGGGCCCGTGAAGTGCCCGCCACGCACGCGCGTGCCCAGGCCCTCAGCGCGATCGGCGAGTCCCGGGCCGCCGCCGACGCGCACGCCGTCGCCAAGGTCCCCGGCGGCGGCCCCGCGGCCGTCCGGGCCGCCGCGCGCCTCCTCCTGGACGACGCGGCCCGCCTCAAGCCCCCATTGGTCCTCGACTACCTCGCCCTGGTCGACCCCGCCGACTTCACCGAGATTCCGGACGACTTCACGGGCGAAGCCGTCCTCGCCGTCGCAGCCAAGGTCGGGACGACCCGGCTGATCGACAACATCCCTCTCACTTTCGGAACCCCCGGAGCCGCCTCGTGAGCACCACAGGCCCCACCGCCGGCACCGCCACCGGCATACGGCTGCACGCCCCCGCCCCCGGCTGGGCCCTCGCAGCGGACGTCGTCGTCGTCGGCTCCGGCGTCGCCGGACTCACCGCGGCCCTGCGCTGCGACGCGGCCGGCCTCAAGACGGTCGTCGTCACCAAGGCCCGCCTCGACGACGGCTCCACCCGCTGGGCCCAGGGCGGCATCGCGGCGGCCCTGGGGGAGGGCGACACCCCCGAACAGCACCTCGCCGACACCCTGGTGGCCGGCGTGGGCCTGTGCGACGAGGAGGCCGTACGGATCCTCGTCACGGAGGGCCCGGACGCCGTACGACGGCTCATCGAGACCGGCGCCCACTTCGACGAGTCCTCCGAAGGCGGACTGGAGCTGACCCGCGAGGGCGGTCACCACCGCCGCCGGATAGCGCACGCGGGCGGCGACGCGACCGGCGCGGAGATCTCCCGCGCCCTCGTCGAGGCCGTCCGCGCGCGCGGACTGCGCACGGTCGAGAACGCGCTCGTCCTGGACCTCCTGACGGACGCCGACGGCCGTACGGCGGGCGTGACCCTGCACGTCATGGGAGAGGGCCAGCACGACGGCGTCGGCGCCGTCCACGCGCCCGCCGTGGTCCTCGCCACCGGCGGCATGGGCCAGGTCTTCTCGGCGACCACCAACCCGTCCGTCTCCACCGGCGACGGCGTCGCCCTCGCCCTCCGCGCGGGCGCCGAGGTCAGCGACCTCGAATTCGTCCAGTTCCACCCCACGGTGCTCTTCCTGGGGGCCGACGCCGAGGGCCAGCAGCCGCTCGTCTCCGAGGCGGTACGAGGCGAGGGCGCCCACCTCGTCGACGCCGACGGCGTGCGCTTCATGACCGGCCAGCACGAACTCGGCGAACTCGCGCCCCGCGACATCGTCGCCAAGGGCATCACACGCCGGATGCTGGAACAGGGCGCCGAACACATGTTCCTGGACGCCCGGCACTTCGGCGCCGACATGTGGGAGACCCGCTTCCCGACGATCCTCGCCTCCTGCCGCGCCCACGGCATCGACCCGGTCACCGAGCCCGTCCCGGTCGCCCCCGCCGCGCACTACGCCTCCGGCGGCGTCCGCACCGACTCCCGGGGCCGTACGACCGTCCCCGGGCTGTACGCGTGCGGCGAGGTCGCCTGCACCGGAGTCCACGGCGCCAACCGGCTCGCCTCCAACTCGCTCCTGGAGGGCCTGGTCTACGCCGAGCGCATCGTCGCCGACATCACCGCGGCCCACGCCGGAGACGGCCTCCACGCGCGCGTGCCCGCCCCCGTCCCGCACCCCGAGAAGCCCGCGCACCCGCTTCTCGACCCCGAGACCCGCTTCACGATCCAGCGCATCATGACCGAGGGCGCCGGCGTCCTGCGCTCCGCCGCCTCCCTGGACACCGCCGCCGAGGCCCTCCAGCGGCTGCACACCGACGCCCGCGGCGCCCTCGACGAGAACGGCAAGACCGCCGAACCCGGCGTCGACACCTGGGAGGCCACCAACCTCCTGTGCGTGGCCCGCGTCCTGGTCGCCGCCGCCCGTCTGCGCGAGGAGACCCGCGGCTGCCACTGGCGCGAGGACCACGCCGAGCGCGACGACACGACCTGGCACCGCCACATCGTCGTACGGCTGAATCCCGACCGGACGCTGGCCGTACACACCACCGACACCGCAGACTTCCCCCCGACCCGGCCGCATCAGCCGGAGCACCGTCCCCAGGAGCAGTGACAGACGTGAGCACCCCCGACCTTCCCCTCGCCCAGAGCGGCGGCTGCGGCGACGGCTGCGCCTGTGGCGCCGATACCGACGACGTCTACCTGGAGTGCGGCCTCGACCCCGCGCTGGCCGCGCTCCTCGCCGACGCCGGCCTCGACCCCCTTGAGGTCGAGGACATCGCCAACGTCGCCATCCAGGAGGACCTCGACCACGGCGTCGACGTGACGACCGTCGCGACCATCCCCGAGGAAGCCCGCGCCACGGCCGACTTCACCGCCCGCGAGGGAGGGGTCGTAGCCGGTCTGCGGATCGCCGAGGCGGTCGTCTCCGTGGTCTGCACCGACGAGTTCGAGGTCGAGCGACACGTCGAGGACGGCGACCGAGTGGAGGCGGGCCAGAAGCTCCTGTCGGTCACCACCCGCACCCGCGACCTGCTGACGGCCGAACGCAGCGCGCTCAACCTCCTGTGCCGGCTGTCCGGCATCGCGACCGCCACGCGCGCGTGGGCGGACGTCCTGGAGGGCACCAAGGCCAAGGTCCGCGACACCCGCAAGACCACTCCCGGTCTGCGCGCCCTGGAGAAGTACGCGGTCCGCTGCGGCGGCGGCGTCAACCACCGCATGTCCCTGTCGGACGCGGCCCTCGTCAAGGACAACCACGTGGTCGCCGCCGGCGGTGTCTCCCAGGCCTTCAAGGCCGTACGGGACGCCTTCCCGGACGTACCGATCGAGGTCGAGGTCGACACCCTGCACCAGCTGCGCGAGGTCGTCGACGCGGGCGCCGACCTGATCCTCCTGGACAACTTCACCCCCGGCGAGTGCGACGAGGCGGTCGCGGTCGTCGACGGCCGAGCCGTCCTGGAGGTGTCAGGTCGCCTGATCCTCAAGAACGCCAAGGAATACGCCGACACCGGCGTCGACTACCTGGCGGTCGGCGCCCTCACCCACTCCTCGCCGATCCTCGACATCGGTCTCGACCTGCGAGCGGCGGAGTAGGTACACGGCCATGCTGCTGACCATCGACGTGGGAAACACGCACACCGTCCTCGGGCTCTTCGACGGCGACGAGATCGTCGAGCACTGGCGCATCTCCACGGACGCGCGCCGCACCGCCGACGAACTCGCGGTCCTCCTCCAGGGCCTCATGGGCATGCACCCGCTCCTGGGCGACGAGCTGGGCGACGGCATCGACGGGATCGCCATCTGCGCGACCGTGCCGTCGGTGCTGCACGAGCTGCGTGAGGTGACGCGGCGGTACTACGGCGATGTGCCGGCGGTGCTGGTCGAACCCGGCGTGAAGACGGGCGTACCGATCCTCACCGACAACCCCAAGGAGGTCGGCGCGGACCGCATCATCAACGCGGTCGCCGCGGTCGAGCTGTACGGGGGGCCCGCGATCGTCGTCGACTTCGGTACGGCGACGACGTTCGACGCGGTGTCCGCGCGCGGGGAGTACGTGGGTGGCGTGATCGCGCCGGGTATCGAGATCTCGGTCGAGGCGCTGGGCGTGAAGGGCGCCCAGCTCCGCAAGATCGAGGTGGCTCGGCCCCGGGCGGTGATCGGCAAGAACACGGTCGAGGCGATGCAGGCGGGGATCATCTACGGGTTCGCGGGTCAGGTGGACGGCGTGGTGACCCGGATGGCGAAGGAACTGGCGGAGGATCCGGACGATGTGACGGTGATCGCGACGGGTGGGCTGGCGCCGATGGTGCTCGGCGAGGCCTCGGTGATCGACGAGCACGAGCCGTGGCTGACGCTGATCGGGCTGCGGCTGGTGTACGAGCGGAACGTGTCCCGTATGTGAGTTCTCGCCCCCGCCGCCCCTACCCGTCCCATCCTTCTGGGGGCTGCGCCCCCAGACCCCCTTTGTCCTCAAACGCCGGACGGGCTGGTTTGTCAGCCCGTCCGGCGTTTGAGGACAAGGCCCCTTCAGGGCCGTAGCGGGGGTTCGGGGGCGGCAGCCCCCGAGGATGGGAACGGGTAGGGGCGGCGGGGGCGAGAACACTTGCGCACGGCCAGCCGGGTGGCTTCCTGGGCCACGTCTCCTTTCCAATGCCGAGTTTGTCTGATTAGCGCGTATCGTCGCCGCATGCCCACGCCATTCGGATCTCGCGGCGGCATGGCGTTCGGTGCGGAGGAGCTGCGTGTGCTCCGCCGTGCTCTCGCCCTCGCCCTCCACCCCGGCCCCGCCTCCGCGGAGGACGTCCAGGACTGTCTCCGGCTCGCCGAGTCCGTCGACGAGGCGGCGCGGGAGGGAGCCCGGCTGCGCGCCTTCCTCGTGGCCGACCTCGCCCGCTACCGCGCCGCCCTCCCCGGCACCGCCGCCGGCTATCTCACGCTTCTGGAGGAGGCCCTGGGCGCCGGGTACCGCCCGGACCCGGACGACCTCGCCGCCCTCCGGGCCCTGCGGGGCAACCCGGTCGCCGCCGCCCTCCTGGACCGCTGTCTGCGGCACGCGGAACGGAACGTACGGGCCCGGCTCGGTGCCAGGGTGTCCGGCCGGGCGCCGGTCACACCGACGGTGCCTGCCTCCCGTACCCGGCTCCTGGCCCTGCCCGGCGGGCTCGCCGCCCAGGATCCAGGCAGGAAGCCCGGCGAGAAGCCCGTGGAGAAGAAGCCCGGCGAGCGTCCCGCCCCGGCGCCCCGGCCCGCGCCCGACGCCCCCAAGCCCGGCCGCCCCATCCCCACCCCTGGCGAGGTCTTCCCGCGCCGCAAGCCCGCCCCGCCCGCGAATCCCCCGCAACAGCTCGCCGCGGGTTGAGTTGAACGGAGTACGACCCACAGAGGCCCGGGCCCCCCGCCCGGGCCTTTCTGCTGCCCTGGCTACTCTGGTCGCATGGACTATGTCTCCGCGCTCGTGCCCCCGGTAGTGATGGCCGCGCTCTTCATCGGTGTGATCGTGACGATGGTGAAGAGTCAGGGCGGTGCCAACAAGGCCAAGGAGGACGCCGTCGTCGACGCGACCCTCGCCAGGGCCGAGCAGACCCGCCAGGCCGGACAGGGCGAGTAGGGGCGCCCTGTTTCGTAGGCTTCTGTGGGTGTTTGCCCCGGAAAGTGCACGTCCTTCGCGCTATTCACCCTTTCTCCCACTACTGTGCTGAGTTGTGCCTCGCCCATTGGGAGAACTCGAAGACGCGGTCATGACGCGGGTGTGGAAGTGGAACCGCCCGGTCACCGTTCGAGAAGTCCTGGAAGACCTTCAGCAGGAACGGTCCATCGCGTACACCACGGTGATGACCGTTTTGGACAATCTCCATCAGAAGGGCTGGGTCCGTCGCGAGGCGGAAGGCCGGGCCTATCGATATGAGGCGGTCTCCACCCGAGCCGCCTACGCGGCCGCGCTGATGAACGACGCGTGGTCGCAGAGCGACAACCCCGCCGCCGCTCTCGTCGCCTTCTTCGGCATGATGAGCGAAGAACAGCGGCTGGCCCTCAGGGATGCCGTTCGCATCGCCCAAGGGCCGGAACAGCCCGAACAGGCCGGGCCGCCGGAAGCCGTGGAACATACCGGCTACGAGAACCCCGCCTCGGCCGAGGGTCCCACCGGGCGATAGCGTCCGCTCATGTCAGCGATGCGTCCCGAAGTCACAGCGAAAGCCATCACCGTCCGGCGGGCCAGGACCAGCGATGTCCAGGCCGTACGCGGACTCCTTGACTCGTTCGTCCGGGGCCGTATCCTGCTCGACAAAGCGACGGTGACGCTTTACGAGGACATCCAGGAGTTCTGGGTCGCGGAACGCGACGACAACGGCGAGGTCGTGGGGTGCGGTGCACTCCACGTGATGTGGGAAGACCTCGCCGAAGTACGTACTCTCGCAGTGAACCCGGACCTCAAGGGTTCCGGTGTCGGGCATCAGTTGCTGGAGAAGTTGCTGCAGACCGCCCGCTGGCTAGGCGTTCGACGCGTTTTCTGTCTGACCTTTGAAGTGGACTTCTTCGGGAAGCACGGCTTCGTGGAGATCGGTGAGACGCCCGTCGACACCGATGTCTACGCCGAGCTACTGCGTTCCTATGACGAGGGCGTCGCGGAGTTCCTCGGTCTCGAACGAGTGAAACCGAACACCTTGGGCAACAGCCGGATGCTTCTGCATCTGTGATCGGGCATCGCCGATCGGGCATCGGCAATTCCTGTGAGCCGCCTGCCCAGGTTCCCTATGTCCGAAACGCGCACGTTTCCGGTCGGGGGAAGGGCGGTCGGTCTCTCCCGGGGGTTTGTGTTTTTCCGGCAAAAGCGGTTTGCTTTCCGACGTACTGCAGTACTGCATATAACAGGGGATGCGAAACAGCGGCGCACGCCGTGGGCATCGGCTCCCACGTTATCGATGAAAGGAAATCCGGTGGCACAGAAGGTTCAGGTCCTTCTTGTCGACGACCTCGACGGCGGCGAGGCGGACGAGACCGTGACGTTCGCGTTGGACGGCAAGACGTTCGAGATCGATCTCACGACTGCCAATGCTGACAAGCTTCGCGGTCTTCTCGAGCCCTACGTCAAGGGCGGTCGCCGTACCGGAGGCCGTGCTTCGGGTGGGCGTGGAAAGGCGCGTGTCGCTTCCGGCGGCAGCCAGGACACCGCGCAGATCCGTGCTTGGGCGAAGGAGAACGGTTACGAGGTCAACGACCGTGGCCGTGTTCCCGCGTCCATTCGTGAGGCTTACGAGAAGGCCAACGGCTGAGCGCACGCACGCCGCAGTCGGACGCGATGGCACTGCGTTGCCAGCGTGTCCACCAGCCGTACGAGATCGGGGGCGCCTCCGACGCCCCCCAGGGCCGACATCGTCGGCAGCGGGACCGCCGTCCCGCACCCTGTTTCAGGGGGCCGCAGCCAGACAGCGGCCCCCTGCGGATTTGTACAGCCCTGAGAAGGGCCCGTGGAGCCGTCCGCCGGGACGGGGGAACCGGGCGGCCCGGGCGGCAAGGGCGCCTCGATGTGGCCGCCCGCGCCGATCGCCCTCAGGTCCGGTGCCAGCCCGCCCCACTCCAGCCAGTCCAGCAGCCCCGGCAACTCGTCCGCGCTGCCCTCGGCCACCAGCAGCAGCATCCGGTCCCCGTGCAGGGCCACCGGGGAGGCCGGCGCCCGCATCTGCCCCCGGTGCCGCAGCGCCGCGAAGCCCGCCTCGGCCGGTACGTCGAGCACGTCGAAGCTCCGGCCCACGACCAGCCGTACCGGAAGGCCCCCGGATCCGGAACCGGGCACTGTCGCCCATCCCAGTTCGTTCTCGTACCAGTGCAGGACATCGCTCGTGATGTCGTCCGGGTCGAGAGGACGGCGCGGAAGGGGGACAGTGGGAACCATGCGAAGCCAACCGCCACGAAGGGCCGCGAGTTACGCTGGGTTCCCTTGCGTACGCGCGGAGTTCCGATTTCGGGGACGCCCGGAGCTGTTCGGCGGCGCAAGGCTGTTCGCCCGTAGCGGAGGGAACCGGTGCATCCGGCATGGAGTGTCGGTCCGTACGGGTAAGACATCCCTAGTGGGAGGGGGCGACACGCAGAAAAGGCCGTCTCACGTTCGCCATCGGCGTACTGATAGTGAGGGTAACTGCCTGGCCTGCGGGAACATCGTCTCGCACGATCGGGTTGGAGCATATGTCGGCGTTCGGGGTCAGGAGGCTGTGTTGGTTCTCGGTCCGGTGTCGGCAGTTGGAATGAGCGGTCCCCGCTTGCGGGACTAAGCTGCGGAAGGACAGGGAGGGGAGCGTCCCCTTACTGCCTGACCGCTCTGAGGAGCGATTAACGATGTTCGAGAGGTTCACCGACCGCGCGCGGCGGGTTGTCGTCCTGGCTCAGGAAGAAGCCCGGATGCTCAACCACAACTACATCGGCACCGAGCACATCCTCCTGGGCCTGATCCACGAGGGTGAGGGTGTCGCCGCAAAGGCCCTGGAGAGCCTCGGCATTTCGCTTGAGGCGGTCCGCCAGCAGGTTGAGGAGATCATCGGACAGGGCCAGCAGGCGCCGTCCGGTCACATCCCCTTCACTCCCCGTGCCAAGAAGGTCCTGGAGCTGTCGCTCCGCGAGGCCCTTCAGCTGGGCCACAACTACATCGGCACGGAGCACATCCTGCTCGGCCTGATCCGTGAGGGCGAGGGCGTCGCCGCCCAGGTCCTGGTCAAGCTGGGCGCAGATCTCAACCGGGTGCGGCAGCAGGTCATCCAGCTGCTCTCCGGTTACCAGGGCAAGGAGACCGCCACCGCCGGCGGCCCCGCCGAGGGCACCCCCTCGACGTCCCTGGTCCTCGACCAGTTCGGCCGGAACCTCACCCAGGCCGCTCGTGAGTCCAAGCTCGACCCGGTCATCGGGCGCGAGAAGGAGATCGAGCGGGTCATGCAGGTGCTGTCCCGGCGTACGAAGAACAACCCGGTCCTGATCGGTGAGCCCGGCGTCGGCAAGACCGCCGTCGTCGAGGGCCTCGCCCAGGCCATCGTCAAGGGCGAGGTGCCCGAGACCCTCAAGGACAAGCACCTCTACACCCTGGACCTCGGCGCGCTGGTCGCCGGCTCCCGCTACCGCGGTGACTTCGAGGAGCGCCTGAAGAAGGTCCTCAAGGAGATCCGCACCCGCGGCGACATCATCCTGTTCATCGACGAGCTGCACACGCTCGTCGGCGCGGGTGCCGCCGAGGGCGCCATCGACGCCGCTTCGATCCTGAAGCCGATGCTGGCCCGCGGTGAGCTGCAGACCATCGGTGCCACCACGCTCGACGAGTACCGCAAGCACCTCGAGAAGGACGCGGCCCTTGAGCGCCGCTTCCAGCCGATCCAGGTGGCGGAGCCTTCCCTCCCCCACACGATCGAGATCCTCAAGGGCCTGCGCGACCGGTACGAGGCGCACCACCGCGTCTCGATCACCGACGAGGCCCTGGTGCAGGCGGCGACGCTCGCCGACCGCTACATCTCGGACCGGTTCCTGCCCGACAAGGCGATCGACCTCATCGACGAGGCCGGTTCCCGGATGCGCATCCGCCGGATGACCGCTCCGCCGGACCTGCGCGAGTTCGACGAGAAGATCGCCGGTGTGCGCCGGGACAAGGAGTCCGCGATCGACTCGCAGGACTTCGAGAAGGCCGCCTCTCTCCGTGACAAGGAGAAGCAGCTCCTCGCCGCGAAGGCCAAGCGGGAGAAGGAGTGGAAGGCCGGCGACATGGACGTCGTCGCCGAGGTCGACGGCGAGCTGATCGCCGAGGTCCTCGCGACCGCCACCGGCATCCCGGTCTTCAAGCTGACCGAGGAGGAGTCGTCCCGCCTGCTGCGCATGGAGGACGAGCTCCACAAGCGGGTCATCGGCCAGAAGGACGCCGTCAAGGCGCTCTCCAAGGCGATCCGTCGTACGCGTGCCGGTCTGAAGGACCCGAAGCGTCCCGGTGGTTCGTTCATCTTCGCCGGCCCGTCCGGTGTCGGTAAGACCGAGCTGTCCAAGGCGCTGGCGGAGTTCCTCTTCGGTGACGAGGACGCGCTGATCTCCCTCGACATGTCGGAGTTCAGCGAGAAGCACACGGTGTCGCGGCTCTTCGGTTCGCCCCCCGGTTACGTGGGCTACGAAGAGGGCGGCCAGCTGACCGAGAAGGTCCGCCGCAAGCCGTTCTCCGTCGTCCTCTTCGACGAGGTCGAGAAGGCCCACCCGGACATCTTCAACTCGCTGCTGCAGATCCTGGAGGACGGTCGCCTGACCGACTCCCAGGGCCGGGTCGTGGACTTCAAGAACACGGTCATCATCATGACGACCAACCTCGGCACGCGGGACATCTCCAAGGGCTTCAACCTGGGCTTCGCGGCCTCCGGTGACAAGAAGTCCAACTACGAGCGCATGAAGAACAAGGTCTCGGACGAGCTCAAGCAGCACTTCCGGCCCGAGTTCCTCAACCGCGTCGACGACGTGGTCGTCTTCCCGCAGCTCACGCAGGACGACATCCTCCAGATCGTCGACCTGATGGTCGGCAAGGTGGACGAGCGCCTCAAGGACCGGGACATGGGCATCGAGCTGTCCCAGGCCGCCAAGGAGCTGCTGTCCAAGAAGGGTTACGACCCCGTCCTGGGCGCCCGCCCGCTGCGTCGCACGATCCAGCGCGAGATCGAGGACACGCTCTCCGAGAAGATCCTCTTCGGCGAGCTGCGCCCCGGTCACATCGTGGTCGTCGACACGGAGGGCGAGGGTGAGGCGGCGACCTTCACCTTCCGCGGCGAGGAGAAGTCGGCACTGCCCGACGTCCCGCCGATCGAGCAGGCGGCCGGCGGTGCCGGGCCGAACCTGAGCAAGGAGGCGTGACCCTCCGGGGTTGAGCCGCAGAAAAGGGGCCGGTGCTTTCCAGCACCGGCCCCTTTCGCATGCCCGCTGGGGCCTGATGGGGTCGCCTACGACAGCTGGCCGTCGTAGTCCGGCAGCTTGTACGTCTTCTCGGCGTGGCCGCCCGAGAGGTCGGTGGCGCTGTTGCCGATGTTGGCGATGATCGTGTAGCCCTTCGACTCGATGTCGACGCGCTGCGCGGTCTTGTAGTCGGCCACGTTCTTGAACAGGTCGATCAGATTGCGGACGTACAGCCCGGTGACGTTGTACCCGACGTGCGTGAGGTTGTACTGCGTCAGGGGCTTGATGATGTCCGGGCGCGCGCTGACGAAGAAGAGGGCGACGCCGTGCTGCTGGGCGTACTGGGCCACCTTCAGCACGGGCGCGTTGGCCGGCGACGGGTAGCTGAAGCCGAAGTCGGTCTCCAGGGTGGTGTTGTCGATGTCGAAGACGATCGCCTGCTTCTCGCCCGTGGAGGCGGCGGCGATGCGCTGCTTCAGGTAGGGCAGTGCCTGGTCCATCACGGCCTGGCAGTCCTGCTGCCAGGTGGCGTAGTCGACGTCCTCGGCGGCCGCGGCGGCGGACACGGACGTGGTGGTCGCGGCCTGGGCGGTGCCGGGGCCGGCCAGGGTCACCGCTGCGACCGCTGCGACCGCGGTCAGGCCGATACGGCGCGTCCAGGGCGTCCAGGAGCCTCTTGTCATCGGGGTGGGGGTCCTCTCACGTAGGTCCGTGCGGTGCCAGGGCCTGCAGATGTCAGGGGCATGCTTGCGGGAGTGAGTGGCGCGGGTGGGAAGGGAACATTACTCACGGGTAGCGGCGAGATGCCAGTAGTCGGAGGGGGTTTGTTCGGCCCGAAGTCGGGGTGGCGTGGGTCCCGTTGTGCGCGTCACAGTCGCGTGTCTTCGGACCTCGTGGCCGGTGACATGATGCACAGGCGAAATGTCCGTTACTAGGGTGATTAGTGAGTGACGGGGTGGCTGAGGGGTGGTTTGCGTGGTGCGGCGGCTTGGGTTGCTTTGTCAATAAGTAGGTGAATTTGCGGCGAACTACTAACTTGTGTCGTAGACCTGGTGTTTGGGGATGGGTGGGGGGTGGGGGTACCAAGGGGTTTCCCATCCGGCGAGGTCGCCTGTGCCGGGTGGTTTTTCTGTCCCCGTCCCCATGAGGTTCTGATGTTCCAGCGCGCCACCACCCGTGTTTCCCGCATCTCCGTCCTGGCCGCAGGGCTCGGGGTCTCGGTCGTGCTGGGCGCGGCCGGGGTCTCGGCCGCCGCCGACACCGGTTCGACGGCGAGTGCCGTCCAGGTCCAGGCCGCCGCCAAGAAGGCCGCCTCCTGGGTGGACCCGGTCAAGAAGTACACGCTCAGCGCCAGCTTCAACCAGGCCGGCAACATGTGGTCGTCCACCCACTCCGGCCAGGACTTCGCCGTGCCGAGCGGTACGAAGGTCGTCGCCGCGCACGGCGGCACCGTCGTCAAGGCCGGCGGCAACGGCGCCGGTGACGGGTCCGCGTACGGCAATGCCATCGTCATCAAGCACGGCAACGGCACGTACTCGCAGTACGCCCATCTGTCGAAGATCAACGTGAAGGTCGGCCAGGTCGTGGCCACCGGGCAGCGCATCGCCCTGTCGGGCAACACGGGCAACTCCAGTGGCCCGCACCTGCACTTCGAGATCCGTACGACCGCGAACTACGGCTCCGCCGTGGACCCGGTGGCGTTTCTGCGGGCCAAGGGCGTGACTGTCTGACGGAGGTCCGGGGGGCCGTGATCTACGGCTGTTCCGTGCCCTCGTGGGCCTGGGTGACCAGGCCGATCGCCACCTCCAGGACCGCCTTGCGCTTCTCGTCCGCGTCGCCCGCGAGGTCCTGGAGGACGAACATCCCGGCGTGCAGCGTGAACATCGCGCTGATGCAGCGGACCTGGTCGACCAGGGCGGCGTCCGGGTCGATGATGATCTCCCGCATACCGAGCATGCGGGACTTGAACGTGTCGCCGATGCTCAGGTCCCGTACCGTCGCCTGGTTCTCCTGCATGAAGCGGAAGAGCGGCACCGCCTCGCCGAGCGCCTCGCTGTAGCGCCGGACGATCTCCTGCTTGGTGTCGAGGGTGTGCGGCTGCTGCCTGCCCCACTCGATCAGGTCCTCGATCGGCTTCGTCAGGTCCTCGAACAGGCTGACGATGATCTCTTCCTTGGTCTTGAAGTGGTAGTAGAGCGCCGCCTTCGTGACATCGAGGCGCTCGGCGATCTCCCGCAGCGAGGTCTTCTCGTAGCCCTGTTCGGCGAAGAGTTCGAGCGCCACGTCCTGGATGCGCTGGCGGGTGTCCCCGCGACGGCGCTGCTTGGTGCGGTCCATTGCTCGTACTCCTGCTTCTGAATGCCCTGGTGGGCGCCCTTGGGGTAAAACTTACTTGACGCCCGGCTAGTTAGAGGTCTAGCTTCCCCAGTGTAGTCAACTTGCCGGGCGGCAAGTAAGTAGGAGTACGTGGGGGAGTGGGTCGGAGACGATGGCGGACACGCGAGCAGTGGTGGACGAGCGGGACGGGAAACCGGGGGAGCCGGAAGCGCAGGGCAAGCAGCCGCGGAGTGTGCGGGTGGTGCTGCTCGCGCTCATGATCGCGATGATGCTCGCGATGCTGGACAATATGATCATCGGTACGGCGATGCCGACGATCGTCGGTGAGCTGGGCGGGCTCGAACACCTGTCGTGGGTCGTGACGGCCTATACGCTCGCGACCGCCGCCTCCACCCCGATCTGGGGCAAGCTCGGCGACATGTACGGGCGCAAGGGCGTCTTCATGACGTCGATCGTGCTCTTCCTGATCGGGTCGGCGCTCAGCGGCATGGCCCAGGACATGGGCCAGCTGATCGGCTTCCGGGCCGTCCAGGGGCTCGGCGCCGGTGGTCTGATGGTCGGGGTCATGGCGATCATCGGGGACCTGATTCCGCCGCGTGAGCGCGGCAAGTACCAGGGCATGATGGCCGGCGTGATGGCGCTCGCCATGATCGGCGGACCGCTGGTCGGCGGGGCGCTCACGGACCACCTGGGCTGGCGCTGGTCGTTCTACATCAACCTGCCGCTGGGTGTGGTCGCGCTCGTCGCCATCAGCGCGGTGCTGCATCTGCCGAAGAAGCGGGCGCAGACGCGGATCGACTATCCGGGTGCGGCGCTGCTGACGGTCGGTATTACCGCGATCGTGCTTGTCACCACCTGGGGTGGTACGGAGTACGCGTGGGGCTCCGCCAGGATCATGGAGCTGATCGGGATCGGCGTCGCCTCGCTCGTCGGGTTCGTGTTCTGGCAGACCAAGGCCGCCGAGCCGATCATGCCCTTGCACATATTCCGCAGCCGCAACTTCTCGCTGATGTCGGTCATCGGCTTCGTCACCGGGTTCGTGATGTTCGGTGCGGTGCTGTTCCTGCCGCTGTACCAGCAGTCCGTGCAGGGCGCGTCCGCGACCAACTCGGGGCTGCTGCTGCTTCCGATGCTCGGCGCGATGATGGTCGTGTCGATGATCGCGGGGCGGGTGACCACGAGCAGTGGCCGGTACAAGGTGTTCCCGGTGGTCGGCAGTGTGCTGATGATCGTGGGGCTGTTCCTGCTGGCGCAGATGGACACCGGGACCTCGCGTGTCACGTCGGGTGTGTACATGGCGATCGTGGGCGCCGGTATGGGCTGTCTGATGCAGATCACCATGCTGGTGGCGCAGAACAGCGTCGAGATGAAGGACATGGGCGTTGCGTCCTCCGGGGCCACGCTGTTCCGGACGCTCGGGGCGTCGTTCGGGGTCGCGATCATGGGGGCGTTGTTCAACAGCCGGGTGCAGGACGTGATGACCGAGCGGGCCGGGGCGCTGGGGTCGAAGGTGACCGAGCAGTCGGCTCAGCTGGATGCGGCGAGTCTGGCGAAGTTGCCGGCGGCGGCGCGGGAGGCGTATCAGTACGCGGTGTCTTCCGGGACGCACTCGGCGTTTCTGCTGGGGGCCTCGGTGGCGGTCGTGGCGCTGGTGGCGGCGGTGTTCGTGAAGGAGGTTCCGTTGAAGGGGGCGGGGCCGGAGAAGGGGGACGAGGGGGCTCGTTCGGGGGCGGTCAAGGGGGCTGTGGCTGAGGTGGCGTGAGGTTCGCCCCCGCCGCCCCTACCCGTTCCCATCCTCGGGGGCTGCCGCCCCCGAACCCCCGCTACGGCCCTGAAGGGGCCTTGTCCTCAAACGCCGGACGGGCTGGATAGTCAGCCCGTCCGGCGTTTGAGGACGAAGGGGGGTCTGGGGGCGCAGCCCCCAGAAGGATGGGACGGGTAGGGGCGGCGGGGGCGAGAACCTCCTCCGTCAGGGCTTCGGGCGCGGCATCATCGGGTAGCTTCCCGTGTTTGTCGGGGCGTGTTCCGGGAGCCACAGGACCGCTACCGCGCCCTCCGCGGGGACGTCCTCCGGGGCGCCCGGGGGGCGTATGTTGCGGAAGGTGAGGCGGGCGCCCAGGACGCGGGCCTGGCCCGCGGCGATCGTGAGGCCGAGGCCGTGACCGTGGCCGGAGCGGTCGGTGCTGCCCGTGCGGAAGCGGCTCGGGCCGTCCGCCAGCAGGTCCTCCGGGAAACCCGCGCCATGGTCGCGGACGCGGATCACCCTCCCCTCCACCGAGACCTCTATCGGCGCCTTGCCGTGCCGCGCCGCGTTGGCCAGCAGGTTGAACAGCACCCGCTCCAGACGGCGCGGATCCGTCGTCACCTCCGACTCGTGCACCACGTGCACCGCGATCTCCGGGTCCTTCGCGATCACCCGCCGCGCCACGAACTCGCCCAGCATGATGTCCTGCAACTCGGCCCGCTCCGACGCCCCGTCGAGCCGGGCCACCTCCAGGACGTCCTCGACCAGCGTGCGCATCGCCTTCGCCCGGTCCAGGACCAACTCCGTGGGGCGGCCGGGAGGGAGGAGTTCGGCCGCTGTCAGCAGTCCCGTCACCGGCGTACGCAGCTCGTGCGCGATGTCCGCCGTGACCCGCCGTTCCGCCTCCAGGCGCTGCTGCAGCGTGTCCGCCATCGCGTCCACCGCCCGGGCCAGGTCGTCGGTCTCGTCCCGTACGACACCGCCGATGGCATCCCGTACTCGTACGTCCGTCTCGCCTCTGGCGACCTGGTTCGCGGCTGCCGCCGCCTTCCGCAGCCGCCGCGACAGTTGCGCGCCGATCAGCACACCGAGCGCGCTGCCTCCCAGCACGACCGCGATCGAGCCGATGATCAGCGCCTGGTCGAGGTCGGCCATGATGTCCGTACTGCGGTCGGTGAACCCGGTGTGCAGCGACATGATGTGGCCGTCCTTGAGCGGTACGGCCGCCCAGATGTCCGGCACCCCGTCCGGCCGGTCGGTCACATAGGTCGCCCGGCGGCCCTCCGCCGCCTTCTGCCGGAGTTCCTCCGGCAGGTTCGGGTCGTCGACCTTGATGCCGGGGAAGTTGGGCCGCCCCGACAGGTTGTAGTTGCTCTGCCCGATCAGGACGCGTTCGTCCGCGAGATCGCGCGCGCTGTCCAGCATCGACACCCGGGCCGCGTTGTGGACGACCAGGCTGAGCGTGATCGCCACGAGCGCGCCGACCAGCGCGATGGCGGCGCTCAGCTTCCACCTGAGCCCGGTGTGGATCCCCGTCATTCCTCTGAACCTGACGCCCATGGGTCCGCTCAGGCCTTCAACTTGTAGCCGAAGCCGCGGACCGTCTCGATCCGGTCCTGGCCGATCTTCGTCCGCAGCCGCTGCACATGGACGTCGACGACACGGGTGTCGCCGCCCCAGCCGTAGTCCCACACGCGTTCGAGGAGTTTGTCGCGGGAGAGGACCGTGCCCGGCGCGGACGAGAACTCCAGCAGCAGCCGCATCTCGGTGGGCGTCAGGGCCACCGGCCGGCCCTCCTTGCGGACCTCCATGCCCTCGGTGTCGATCTCCAGGTCACCGAAGACGAGCACCCCGCCGGTCACGGGCGCCCCGCCCTCCGCACCCGCCGAGTTCGGGCCGCTCGCGTGACCGAAGCGGCGCAGCACCGCGCGGATCCGGGCGACCAGGACGGCACCGTCGAACGGCTTGGTGACGTAGTCGTCGGCGCCCGCCTCCAGGCCGAGGACCACGTCGATCGAGTCGGCGCGCGCCGACAGCATGATCACCGGCACGGTGGACTCGTCGCGGATACGGCGGCACAGGCTGACCCCGTCGAGGCCCGGGACCATGACGTCAAGGAGGGCGATGTCGGGGCGGTCCGCGCGGAACGCCTCCAGGCCCGACAGTCCGTCGGGCATGGCGGTGACCGCGAAGCCGTCCCGCTCCAGGGCGAGTTGGGTGGCCTCGCGGATGACGTCGTCGTCCTCGACGAAGAGGACGTGGGTCTGGTCTGCCATCCCGGTGCTCTCAGTTCTCGTCTTGTGTGCCAGGTCGTGTCAGGTCGGGCGTCAGGTCAGTTGGAGTCCGTCGTCGGCGCGGTTTCACCGTCGACCGCGCTGCTGTACTCGTTGTGCGTGCGGTATTCCAGGGTGAAGCGGCCCGCCGTCCACCGGTAGGTGATCACATTCTCGCCCGACGGACTCGTCACCGGGTCGTCCTTCTTGTACACCTGTTTGGTGACCACCAGGTCGCCCCGGTCTATCTCCGCGTAGACGGGGGACTCCTCGGCCCGGAACACGTTCCGGTAACCGGTGCCGCTGCCCGCCTCGCGGTACACGTACGACCCGACGCCGACGGCATCGCTGCACGTCATGACATTGACGACGACGTCGTCCGAGGCCCCGTCGGTCAGATCGCCGTACGACACGTCGACCGGGTACTCGTCCCCGACGCACGGTTTCAGCGCACGCTTGACCGAGGCCGCGACCCCCGGGTCGTCCATGACGAGCCTGACCCCGTCCACGTCGTCCGTCGTGGCGTACGCGGAGGGCGCGGGGGAGGGGTTCAGCTTGCCCGCGACGGCGTCCGCGCCGGCCGGGCCCTCGTCACGGGCGCCGGTGCCGCCGGTGGCGCAGGCGGAGACAAAAAGGGCGAGGGCGGCGAGCACGGTCGTAGCCGTGATCACCGCCTGAAAAGCCCGCCGGGCAGAGGCGGAGGGGGCCGGGTGCGTGAGCGGCCCCGGGCCGTGCCCCTGCCACCCCCGTGAGCCCGCACCCGCATCGGGACCCGTACCCGGACCCGCACCCATGGGTGGGTCCGCGTCCGAATCCGTCCCGGTCCGTGCCCGTGGGGCCCCGGGATCGGTCGCCCCTGTGCCTAGGCCGCGCAACGCTCCCGCTCCTCATGCTCCAGCGCGCGTGCGTCCAGATCGCGGGCCTCCAGCTCCTCCCGGAGCCGGGCGAGCGCCCGGTGCAGCGTGCTCTTGACCGTTCCGGCCGACATGCCGAGGGCGGCGGCCGTCTCCTCCGTGGACATCTGCTCCCAGTGTCGCAGTACGACGACACTGCGCTGCTTGGGTGCGAGCACCTTCATGACGTCCATCAGGAGGGCGCGGTCCGCGTGCTGTTCGGTGGAGTCGTCCACGCACGCGTCCGGAAGCTGCTCGGTGGGCACCTCCTCCAGCTTGCGCGCCCGCCACCACTCGGTCCGGGTGTTGATCATCACCCGGCGGAGGTAGGCGTCCGCGAGCCGCTTGTCCGCTATGCCCTCCCAGCGGCCGTACGTCCGTACGAGCGCGGTCTGCAGCAGGTCCTGGGCGTCGACGGGGTCCGGGACCAGTCGACGGGCGCTGCGCAACAGCGCGTCCTGCCGTGTGCGGACGTACTCCTCGAATTCGAGCACCTCGCCCTGCTGCGTCATGTCCAACCGCCTCCGATCCCCGTTTCCGACCCGCCTGCCGGCCGGCTTTCACTGCCCTGTGGTCTGTACAGGGATGAACCTACGGAGGGGTTGTCACGGAGCTGTCCGAGCCAGCCTGCGGGGAGCGCGCGGCTGTCCGTCGGTTGTGTAACGGAAGTAGGGAAGGGGTAAGCGGGAGGGGTAATTGGTGGTGGTGTGGGGTGATTTGGTGGGTGGGGGAGGAGTGTTTGACGCGTTACGGAAGGCCGAGTCTGTGTCCCGGCATGTGTCTCAGCTGTGCGGCAGGCGGTACAGCCCGCCCGGCAGGGGCTCGACCAGACCGTCGGAGACGAGGCCGTCGAGGGCCCGGGCGCGCTGCACCGGCTCGTGCCACACGCGGTCGAGCGCGGCCTGCGGTACGGGGGTCGGGGCCTCGCGGAGTACGGCGAGCAGCTTGCCGCGCACCTGGCGGTCCGTGCCCGCGTACGTCTGGCCCCGGCGGGCCGGGCCCTCGTGCTCGGGCTTCCCGGCGAGCCGCCAGGCGCACTGGGCGGCGATCGGACAGCTGTGGCAGGTCTCGTTCCTGGCCGTGCAGACGAGGGCGCCGAGCTCCATGGAGGCCGCGGCCCAGCGGGCGGCCGTCCGCTCGTCGTCCGGCAACAGGGCGCGGGCGAGCTTGCGTTCGGCGGCGGTGGTGGCGTTCGGGGGGTACTGGACGCCGGTGACGGCGCGGGCGAAGACACGGCGGACGTTCGTGTCCAGTACGGCGTGCCGCTGGCCGTAGGCGAAGGAGGCGACGGCGGCCGCGGTGTACTCGCCGATGCCGGGCAGGGCGAGCAGCTGGGAGTGGTCGGTGGGTACGTCGCCGCCGTGGCGTTCCGTTATGGCGACCGCGGCGCCGTGCAGGCGCAGGGCTCGGCGGGGATAGCCGAGGCGGCCCCAGGCGCGGACGGCTTCGCCGGGGGCGTCCTTGGCGAGGTCGGCGGGGCGGGGCCAGGTGGCGAGCCACTGCTCGTAGACGGGCAGTACGCGGCTGACGGGGGTCTGCTGGAGCATGAACTCGCTGACCATCACGCCCCAGGGGCCGGCGTCGGGGCGGCGCCAGGGGAGGTCTCGGGCGTGCTCGTCGAACCAGTCGATGACGGGGGCGTGGAGGTGGTCGGTGGCGGGGGTGTTGTCGTCGCGGTGCGGGGGTTTCGTGGGCGCAGTCATGGCGGGTTCGATCCTGCCATGTGGGGGTGCGGGGGTGTGCGACGCGGTGCGGTGCGAACGGGGTTGTTTTCGCCCCCGCCGCCCCTACCCGTTCCCATCCTTCTGGGGGCTGCCGCCCCCAGACCCCCGCTACGGCCCTGAAGGGGCCTTGTCCTCAAACGCCGGACGGGCTGGATGGTGCCGGCCGGGGCTTGATCTTCAGCGCGAGCCCGGGCATTTCAGCCCGTCCGGCGTTTGAGGACGGAGGGCCACCCTCCAGCCCGTCCGGCGTTTGAGGACGAGCGCGTTCAGCGCGACAAAGGGGGGTCTGGGGGCGCAGCCCCCAGGGATGGGAACGAGTAGGGGCGGCGGGGGCGTGAACTGGCTGCTCCTTCGGAGGAGTTCGCCGGGATGATGATCCGGAAAAGTTGCGCACCCGGCGGCGGGTGGGGCGAGTGCACGGTCCGATCTCTCGTACAGTTTGCGCCGTGGGATCTATGCGCAATCCGGTCGGGCCGCTTCCCTCCTCCATCTACTGGCGACGGAGGGCCGTTCTGCTGTCTGTGCTCGCCCTGTTGACGCTGCTGGTCGTCTGGGTCGTCGCCTCCGGCGGCGGAGGCGGGAACAAGAGCACGGACGGTGCCAACGGCAAGAACCCCGTGCAGACGATCACCCCGGGCCCGTCCGGTTCGGGGCCCGCGATCAGTCAAGCCCCGGGCGGACGCGACGAGTCGGGGAGCACGGACACCGGCGGCTCAAGCTCCAGCTCCAGCTCCGGTTCCGGTTCCGGGGGCTCAACCGGTTCGGGCGGATCGGAAGGTTCGGCCGGTTCCGGTGGCGGCAGCGGGTCCGCCGGGACGGGCGGCGGCACTGGCACGGACGACGGCGTCAACGGCAGCGTAGGCAGCGGCGACACCCTTCCGGCCGGTTCCACCCTGCCCAACTGCACCCCCGGCATCGTCCAGTTGAGCCTGCGCAGCGTCCAGAACGCGTACGCGCCCGACGAGACGCCCACCTTCCAGCTGGTCGCCAAGAACTCCTCCGCGAACGACTGCAAGATCGACCTCGGCCCGGAGTCGGCCGTGGTGACGATCACGCAGGCGAGCAGCGACGACGACATCTGGTCCTCGGACGACTGCCCCAAGGACACGTCAGGCCTGCTGTTCAGGGTCTCGGCCGGCGCCGGTATCACGTACACCTTCGAGTGGGACCGCAAGGCGAGCGCCCCCGAGTGCGCCACACCGGAGGCGGGGACAGCGACGGCGACGGCCGGCACCTACCTGGTCGAGGCACAGGCCCAGGGGTTCACCAAGGCCCAGACGTCCTTCGTACTCGACAAGGACTGAAAGGACTGAGATAAGTCCCCCTCGCGGGGGACTCTCCCCGGTCCCCACCTACACGTACCGCTCCAGGATCGACGACTCCGCCAGCCTCGACAGGCCCTCCCGCACGCTCCGCGCCCTCGCCTCGCCGACCCCGTCCACCGTCTGGAGGTCGTCGACGCTCGCCGCCAGCAACTTCTGCAGGCCGCCGAAGTGTTCCACCAGGCGGTCGATGATCGCGCCGGGCAGGCGCGGCACCTTCGCCAGGAGGCGGAAGCCGCGGGGGGAGACCGCCGAGTCGAGGGTCTCGGGTGAGCCCGTGTAGCCCAGGGCCTTGGCCACCGTGGAGAGTTCGAGCAGTTCGGCGTGACTGAGGGCGTCGAGTTCCGCGAGCGCCTCGTCGACCGTGCGGGAGCGTTTGGCGGTCGGCTCGGGGACGTAGTCCCGGACCACCAGCTCGCGTTCCGGCTCCACGCCCGCGATCAACTCGTCCAGTTGAAGGGCCAGGAGACGTCCGTCGGTGCCCAATTCGAGTACGTACTCGGCGATCTCCGTCGCGATGAGGCGGACCATCTCCAGGCGCTGGACGACCGCGGAGACGTCCCGGACCGTCACCAGGTCCTCGATCTCCAGTGCGGAGAGCGTGCCCGCGACCTCGTCCAGGCGGAGCTTGTAGCGCTCCAGGGTCGCCAGGGCCTGGTTCGCGCGGGACAGGATCGCCGCCGAGTCCTCCAGGACGCGGCGCTGGCCGTCCACGTACAGCGCGATCAGGCGCATGGACTGGGAGACGGAGACGACCGAGAAGCCCACCTGCTTCGACACACGGTCGGCGGTGCGGTGCCGGGTGCCCGTCTCCTCGGTGGGGATCGTCGGGTCGGGGACCAGCTGGACGCCGGCCCGCAGGATCTTGGACAGGTCCGAGGAGACCACGATGCCGCCGTCGAGCTTGCACAGCTCGCGCAGCCGGGTCGCCGAGAACTCGACGTCCAGGACGAAACCGCCCGTGCACATCGCCTCGACGGTCTTGTCGGAGCCGAGCACGATGAGTCCGCCGGTGTTGCCGCGGAGAATCCGTTCAAGCCCGTCGCGCAGCGCCGTGCCGGGTGCCACGGCGCTCAGTGAGGCGCGCATCAGGCCATCGGCACCGGAGCTCCCACCGGACTTTCCGGGAGCTGCTGCCCGGTCGTTGGCTGCCACTGCACTCCTCCGGTCGCAGGTTCTGGGGTGCTCCCGTTTCGCACTCTGGGTTCGTACGCACGGGCGAGACCTGGGCAAAGTCTACCGGCGGTCCTCCTCCTCCCGTGGGGCCTCTCGCCTACGCGACCTCGGGAGCACTCGGAGAGCATCCCCCATGTCGGCGACTTCGATGACCTTCATACCGGCGGGGATCTTGCCGGGGTCGGACGGAACGAGGGCGTGGGTGAAGCCCAGACGGTGGGCTTCGGCCAGTCGGCGCTGGACCCCCGTCACCCTTCTGACCTCGCCCGCGAGGCCCACTTCGCCGATCGCGACCAGGTTCTTGGGCAGCGGGGTGTCGCTCGCGGCGGAGGCCAGCGCGAGGGCGATCGCGAGGTCCGCGGCGGGCTCGGAGAGCTTCACTCCGCCCACCGTCGCCGAATAGATGTCCCGCTTTCCGAGGGCGCTGATCCTGCCCCGTTGTTCGAGAACCGCGAGCATCATCGAGACCCGGGACGTCTCCAGGCCCGAAGTCGTACGCCTGGGGGAGGGGATCTGCGAGTCGACAGTCAGCGCCTGCACCTCGGCGACGAGCGGGCGGCGGCCCTCCAGGGTGACGGTCAGACAGGTGCCCGGCACCGGCTCGGCGCGCCGCGTCAGGAACAGGCCGCTCGGGTCGGCGAGGCCCGTGATGCCCTCGTCGTGCAGCTCGAAGCAGCCGACCTCGTCCGTCGTGCCGTAGCGGTTCTTGACGCCTCGTACGAGGCGCAGGCGCGCGTGCCGGTCGCCCTCGAAGGACAGGACCACGTCCACCAGGTGCTCCAGGAGACGCGGGCCCGCGATCGCGCCGTCCTTGGTGACATGGCCCACCAGGAGCGTCGACATGCCGCGCTCCTTGGAGGCCCGGATCAGCGCCCCGGCGACCTCACGGACCTGCGCCATGCCGCCCGCGGCGCCGTCGATCTCGGGCGAGGCGACGGTCTGGACGGAGTCGAGGATCAGGAGGGACGGCTTCACGGCGTCCAGATGGCCCAGGACGGCCGCGAGGTCCGTCTCGGCGGCGAGGTACAGGTGGTCGTCGATCGCCTTGATGCGGTCGGCACGCAGCCGGACCTGGCTCGCGGACTCCTCACCCGTGATGTAGAGCGTGCGGTGCTCGTCGCTCGCCGACTTCGCGGCCACGTCGAGGAGGAGGGTCGACTTGCCGACGCCCGGTTCACCGGCCAGCAGGACCACGGCCCCCGGGACCAGTCCACCGCCGAGCACGCGGTCGAACTCGGGTACGCCGGTGGAGCGGGCGGTGGCCTGGCGGCCGTCGACCTGGCCGATGGGGAGCGCGGAGGTGGTCACGCGGCCCGGTGTCGTCGTACGGACGGCGGGCGCGCCGTACTCCTCGACCGTGCCCCACGCCTGGCACTCGGAGCAGCGGCCGAGCCACTTGACCGTCTGCCAGCCACACTCGGTGCAGCGGTAGGACGGTCGGTCCTTCGCGGTCTTCGTACGGGCAGCCATGGGACGAACCGTATCCGGCACCACTGACACCGCGGCCCCGGGTCACCGGCACCGGCCTCCCACCGCCCTCGGCGACCGGTGCCGGAACGTGCGCTCCCGGCGCGAATCGGCCACGTCACATCGCGAACGAGCCACGGAATCCGGGGTTCCTGTCCCCTATTGAGGGATCGTTTCACCCGTACGGATTAAATGTGCTCAAGGTGGGAGAAGGGGTCGTCGTAAGACGCCTACGGTCGCACGGGTGATGAGCAGCAGTCCGGAAACCCCGACCCGCACGACCGGCGCACACCGGGCGCACCGTGAGGCGCGCGACCGGGCGGCGGGGCGCACGCTGGTCCAGCGCCCGCCCGCGCGCTACGAGCCGTATCTGGACGGCCTGTTCACCTACTGCCTGTCCGTCCTGTGCGACCACGACACGGCCACCGCCGCCCTCGGTGACGTCCTCGCGCTCGCCGAACGCCGCCGCAGCCCGCGCGACCCGGAGTCCTCCGGTGACCGCAGGGCCTGGCTGTACGCCCTGGCCCGCTGGGCCTGTCTGCGCAAGCTGGCCGAGGCCAAGCAGAAACGTCAGAGTACGCACGCGGCAGGCCGCCGGGGCAAGCGGCAGACGTCCGCCGCCCCCGCCCCCCAGGAGGCCTCCTCCCCGGTCCCCGTCTCCGAGGAGGCCCAGGAGGAGCACCGCCGTGAACTGGCCCAGCTCGCCTGGCCGGAGGCCGCAGGCACCACCCCCGAGCAGCGCGAGGCGCTCGAACTCGCCGTACGCCACAAGCTCGCCGCCCACGAGGTCGCCGCCGTCCTCGGCATGGACGCCACCGCCGCCCGCGAACTGCTGGCCTCCGCCGCCTGCGAGGTCGAACGCACCCGCGCGGCCCTCGCCGTCGTCGAGACCGGCGCCTGCCCGAGCGTCGCCCGCCTCACCGGCGACCACCAGCTGGTGCTGAGCAGCGCACTGCGCCGTGAACTGGTCCGGCATGTCGACGACTGTCCGCGGTGCCGCCGTACCGCCGAGCGGGCCGTCCCCGGCGCCTGGCCCGGAGCCACCGTCACGCCCGCCGAACTGCCCGTCCTGGAGGCACCCCGCGCGGCCCTGCACGTCGCCATGGCCCACCTCCCGCGCGCGCGGGGCGCCGCCGCCCCGCGCTTCGACCGGCGTGGCTTCCCGATGGACCCCAAGGACCGCGCCGCCCGAAGAGACCGTCTCCGCGCGCGTGCCGTCACGACCACCGTCGTCGCCACCGTGGTCGCCGCCCCCGTGCTCGCCCTCTGGGCGGCCTACCGCGGGGCCCCGATGACCGCCGAGGGCGCCCAGGGGGACCGTTCGGCCACCGCGAGCGAGGCACAGCGCCCCGACATCCTCGACGGCGAGAGTGCGGGCGGCTACGAGAACGCAGGGAACGCGGGCAACGCGGGCACCGGCCCCGACGCCGGCCTCCTCAGGAAGGACGTCGGCTCACCGGATGTCTCCGTGGAGGTCGTCAGCGCCGTCCCCGGCGCGAAGGAGAGCCCGGGCCTGCTCACCGTGGAGGCCACCAGCGACGGCGACACGACGCTCATCACGCTCACCGCGTCCGGGCACACACCGGTGCGCTGGACGGCGTACACCGGGGCGTCCTGGCTGTATCCGAGCCGCTCGGCGGGAACGCTGCGGCCCGGCGAGTCGTTCACGATCAAGGTGTACGTCGACCCGCTGCGCGAACCGGCCGGTCACTGGAGCGCGCGCGTGTCGATCGCACCCGCGTCCGCCGTCGTCTCCATCGAGGGGTACGGCACCGCGCCCACACCTCCGGACCCGACCCCGCTGAACCCACCGGCCCCCGGCCCGCCCCGCCCGAGCGCCCCGCCCCCGAACCCGCACCCGACGACCTCGGCGCCCGCCACCCCGCCCCCCAGCGACCCGCCACCGTCCTCACCGGACCCGGAGCCCACCCCGACCCCCACCCCGACGGCCTCGGTGACCTCGACCCCGGCAGACCCCGGGGGCTCGTCACCGCCACCGAGCGGCAGCGAGACCCCGAGTCCCGCGATGTCCTAGCCGGTCACACAACCTGTCTGCCGTGTCAGCGGACGGGATCGGCCGGATGCGGAGCCAGCAGCGGCAGCTGCGAGGCCAGCCGCTCCTCGCACAGCTCGACCAGTCGGTCGTACCCCGCCTTGCCCATCAGCTCGACCAGCTCCGGCCGGTACGACACGTACACCGGGTCGCCCGCGCCGTGCGCCGAGGTCGCCGACGTGCACCACCAGTGCAGGTCGTGGCCGCCCGGACCCCAGCCGCGCCGGTCGTACTCACCGATCGACACCTGGAGCACGCGCGTGTCGTCGGGCCGGTCGATCCAGTCGTAGGTCCGCCGCACCGGAAGCTGCCAGCAGACGTCCGGCTTGGTCTCCAGCGGCTCGCGGCCCTCCTTCAGGGCCAGGATGTGCAGCGAGCAGCCCGCGCCGCCCGCGAACCCCGGCCGGTTCTGGAAGATGCAGGACCCCTGGTAGGGCCGGGTCTGCCGCGAGCCCTCCTCGTCCTCCGAGGTCCAGCCGGACTCGGTGCCGACATCGTGGAGCTGCCAGATGTCGGGCGTGAGGCGCGCCACATGTCCGGCGACCCGCTTCTCGTCGTCCTCGTCGGAGAAGTGGGCACCCAGCGTGCAGCAGCCGTCGTCCGCGCGGCCGGCCTGGATGCCCTGGCAGCCGCTGCCGAAGATGCAGTTCCAGCGGGAGGTCAGCCATGTCAGGTCACAGCGGAAGACCTGTTCGTCGTCCGCAGGATCAGGGAACTCCACCCACGCGCGCGCGAAGTCGAGCCCCTTCTCGTCGCCCGCGGTGGCCGACTTCGAAGATTTTGTGGACTTCGGGGACTTCGCGGAGGGGGCTGACGTTGCCGACTTGTCGGCCTTTGCCTTTTTCGTCTTTGGCACGCGTCCAGAGTAAGTGGCCCGGGACCCCTTCCGGCACCGCTCCGGGGGCGGATGCGGTCTCGGCTGGCAGTAGCGTTTCGTACATGAGACTCGGTGTCCTCGACGTGGGATCGAACACGGTGCATCTGCTGGTGGTGGACGCACACCCTGGCGCGCGCCCGCTGCCCGCGCATTCGCACAAGGTCGAGCTGCGGCTCGCCCAACTCCTCGACGAGGCAGGGGCCATCGGCCCCGAAGGGGTAGACAAACTCGTCGGCGTGATCCAGGACGCGCTCCAGGCCGCCGAGGACAAGGGCGTCGAGGACCTGCTGCCGTTCGCCACCTCGGCCGTGCGTGAGGCGACCAACGCCGACGAGGTCCTCGCCCGCGTGCAGGCCGAGACAGGCGTCGAGCTACAGGTCCTGACCGGCGCCGAGGAGGCCCGCCTCACCTTCCTCGCGGCCCGCCGCTGGTTCGGCTGGTCGGCGGGCAAGCTCCTCGTCCTCGACATCGGCGGCGGCTCCCTGGAGATCGCCTACGGCATCGACGAGGAGCCCGACACCGCCGCCTCCCTCCCGCTCGGCGCCGGCCGCCTGACCGCGGGCTGGCTCCCCGGCGACCCGCCCGCCCCCGACGACATCAGGTCGCTGCGCCGCCATGTACGCGCCCAGATCGCCCGTACGGTGGGCGAGTTCAGCCGCTTCGGCGCCCCCGACCACGTCGTCGCCACGTCGAAGACCTTCAAGCAGCTCGCCCGCCTGGCAGGCGCGGCCCGCTCCACGGACGGCCTCTACGTCCAGCGCGAGCTGAAGCGCGAGTCCCTGGGCGCCCTGGTCCCGCAGCTCGCCTCCATGACGACAGCGGAACGAGCGGCCCTCCCCGGAGTCTCGGAGGGCCGAGCCAACCAGCTGGTCGCGGGCGCGCTGGTGGCAGAGGCGGCGATGGACCTCTTCGCCGTCAAGACGCTGGAGGTCTGCCCCTGGGCCCTCAGAGAGGGCGTAATCCTCCGCAGACTGGACCACATGGGCACCCACTTGGGCACGGAGTAGGAGTACTGATCGAGGGACCTGGGCGGTTCCCACCTAGGGGCGCGGGGAACTGCGCGACAAGCCACACACAACCCGCACCCGCCCACCCACCCCGGCCAACCTCACTGCCCCCGAGCCCAACTGCCAGGGGCACCCCGTACCCTGTCTCCCGTGGCAGAACCAGTCGTACGCATCCCGGATGCGAAGGTCGCCCTGTCCACGGCCTCCGTGTACCCGGAGTCGACGGCGACGGCCTTCGAGATCGCCGCGCGACTCGGATACGACGGCGTCGAGGTCATGGTCTGGACGGACCCGGTCAGCCAGGACATCGAAGCCCTGCGCAGACTGAGCGACTACCACCAGATCCCCATCCTCGCCATCCACGCCCCCTGCCTCCTCATCACCCAGCGCGTCTGGTCCACGGACCCCTGGATCAAACTCCAGCGCGCACAGGCGGCAGCCGAGAAACTCGGCGCGACGACAGTCGTCGTACACCCCCCCTTCCGCTGGCAGCGCCAGTACGCCCGCGACTTCGTCACCGGCATCTGGCGCATGGCCGACGAGACGGACGTCCGGTTCGCCGTCGAGAACATGTACCCCTGGCGCTACCGCGACCGCGAGATGCTCGCGTACGCCCCCGACTGGGACGTCACGAAGGACGACTACCGGCACTTCACGATCGACCTCAGCCACACCGCGACCGCCCGCAGCGACGCCATGGAGATGGTCGACCTCATGGCCGACCGCCTCGGCCACGTCCACCTCGCCGACGGCAACGGCTCCAACAAGGACGAGCACCTCGTCCCAGGACGCGGTACGCAACCCTGCGCCGAGCTGCTCGAACGGCTCGCGCACACTGGTTTCGACGGCCATGTCGTGATCGAGGTCAACACCCGCCGCGCGATGTCCAGCGTCGAGCGCGAGGCCGACCTCGCCGAGGCGCTCGCCTTCACCCGCCTCCACCTGGCCTCGGCTGTGAAGGTCCCGCGCCCATGACCAGCGCGGCCCCCCGCCGTGGCCGGGGACGACCCTCCCGTACGGACTCCGCGGACGCCCCCGCCGCCCGCGACCGCATCCTGGCGGCGGCCCGCGAGGAGTTCTCCGAACGCGGGTACGAAAAGACGTCCGTACGCGGCATCGCCAAGGCCGCGGGTGTGGACTCGGCGCTCGTCCACCACTACTTCGGCACCAAGGAGCAGGTCTTCGAGGCGTCGATCGAGGTCGCCGTCGGCCCCCTCCTGAGCGCCCCCGGCTCGATCGCGGAGGGCCCCCTGGACGGCGTCGGCGAACGGCTGGCCCGCTTCTTCTTCGGCGTCTGGGAGAACCCGGCCACCCGCAAGGCCCTCCTGGCGATCGTCCGCTCGGCCATGAACAACGAGGCAGCGGCCGGAGTCTTCCGCCGCCTGATCTCCACCCAGCTCCTACGCCGGGTAGCCGCCCAACTGAACCTCCCGGACGCGGAACTCCGAGCCGAACTGGCAGCAGCCCAACTGGTGGGCATCGCGATGCTGCGCTACGTGATCAAGGTGGAACCCTTGGCGTCGGCGGACCCGGACCAGATCATCAAGAGGGTGGCCCCTGTAATCCAGGCCCACCTGGTTCCGTAGGGGCGCGGGGAACTGCGCGACCAGCCCCCACCGGACCCGCACCCGAAAACCGAGACAATCATCCCGCATTTCGGACGATGTGTCCGCCCACTGGATAACCGGCGTACTCTCGACGGAGTCAGTACTCTCCGAAGTAGCGAGGCGAGCGAAGATGCCCGAGCTGAGGTCCCGCACAGTCACCCACGGCCGCAACATGGCGGGCGCCCGCGCCCTTATGCGCGCCTCCGGTGTACCGGGTGCCGACATCGGGCGGAAGCCGATCATCGCGGTCGCGAACAGCTTCACCGAGTTCGTGCCCGGCCACACCCACCTCCAGCCGGTGGGCCGCATCGTCAGCGAGGCCATCAAGGCCGCCGGAGGCATCCCGCGCGAGTTCAACACGATCGCCGTCGACGACGGCATCGCGATGGGCCACGGCGGCATGCTGTACTCCCTCCCCTCCCGCGACCTCATCGCGGACAGCGTCGAGTACATGGTCGAAGCCCACTGCGCCGACGCCATGATCTGCATCTCCAACTGCGACAAGATCACCCCGGGCATGCTGAACGCCGCCCTGCGGCTCAACATCCCCACGGTCTTCGTCTCCGGCGGCCCGATGGAGTCCGGCCGCGCGACCCTCGTCGACGGCACGGTCCGCACCCTCGACCTGGTCGACGCGATCTCCGACGCCGTGAACGAGAAGATCTCGGACGAGGACATCCTCCGTATCGAGGAGAACGCCTGTCCGACCTGCGGTTCCTGTTCCGGCATGTTCACGGCCAACTCGATGAACTGCCTCGCGGAGGCCATCGGACTCGCCCTCCCGGGCAACGGCTCGGTCCTGGCCACGCACACGGCCCGCAAGGCGCTGTACGAGAACGCGGGCCGCACGGTGATGGACATCACCCGCCGCTACTACGAGCAGGACGACGAGACGGTCCTGCCCCGCAACGTCGCCACCTTCGCGGCCTTCCAGAACGCCATGGCGCTCGACATCGCGATGGGCGGCTCGACCAACACGATCCTGCACCTGCTGGCCGCCGCCCAGGAGGCGGGCGTCCCGTTCGACCTGGACGACATCAACGAGGTCTCGCGCCGGGTGCCCTGCCTGGCGAAGGTCGCGCCGAACGTCGCCAAGGACCGCACGTACTACATGGAGGACGTGCACCGGGCCGGCGGCATCCCCGCCCTCCTCGGCGAACTGCACCGCGCGGGCCTCCTCAACGAGGATGTGAACTCGGTTCACAGCTCGTCCCTCGCGGACTGGCTGAAGACCTGGGACGTGCGCGGTGGCTCGCCGTCGCCGGAGGCCCTGGAACTGTGGCACGCGGCCCCCGGCTGCGTCCGCTCCGCCGAGGCCTTCTCCCAGTCCGAGCGCTGGGAGGCCCTGGACACGGACGCCGCCGGCGGCTGCATCCGCAGCGCGGAACACGCGTACTCGAAGGACGGCGGCCTGGCCGTCCTCAAGGGCAACCTCGCCGTCGACGGCTGCGTCGTGAAGACGGCCGGCGTCGACGAGTCCATCTGGACCTTCGAGGGCCCCGCCGTCGTCTGCGAGTCGCAGGAAGAGGCCGTCGAGAAGATCCTCAACAAGCAGGTCACGGACGGCGACGTCGTCGTCATCCGCTACGAGGGCCCCAAGGGCGGCCCCGGCATGCAGGAGATGCTCTACCCGACCTCCTTCCTCAAGGGCCGCGGCCTCGGCAAGACCTGCGCCCTGATCACCGACGGCCGCTTCTCCGGCGGCACCTCGGGCCTCTCCATCGGCCACGCCTCCCCCGAGGCGGCCTCCGGCGGCACGATCGCCCTCGTCAAGGACGGCGACCGCATCCGCATCGACATCCCGAACCGCACGATCGAGCTGCTGGTCGAGGACGACGAACTGTCGGCCCGCCGCGAGGCCCTGAACGGCGTCTACGCCCCCGTCTCCCGTGAACGCAAGGTCTCCGCGGCCCTGCGCGCATACGCGGCGATGGCGACGAGCGCCGACCGGGGCGCGGTCCGGGACGTGTCGAAGCTGGGCTGAGACTCCCGTACGTCCGAAGAAGGGCCGCTCCTCAGGAGCGGCCCTTCTCCATGCGCTTCTTCTAGTACGTGTGTTTCTTGTACGTGTGTTCCAGCCGCCGCCCGTCACCAGCCCGCCGGATCCCCCGCGTCCACCGCGAAGACGGACCCGTCGGGAGCGCTCGCGTACACACGTCCGTCGGCGACGACCGGGGCGGGCAGCGAGGCCGCGATCGTGTCCGAGGCCGCGCCGAGCCGGGGCGGGGTCTGCCCGACGAGCTTCCCCGTACGGGCGTCGACCGCGATCAGCCGACCGTCGGCGGCGGAGAAGTACACGTACCGCCCGTCGACGGCCGGCGCCGAGCCGAGGCTCACGGACGTCTGCAGCGACCAGAGCTGCTTGCCCGCCGACAGATCCACGGCGGTCAGCCCGCCTCCCGCGGCCATCAGATAGACGACGTTGCCGCGCACGGCACCCTGGGCCCGCTGGAGCGGAACGGTCACGGCGACCTTGCGGGTGGTCCCGCTCTCCGGGTCGTAGGCGACGACGGCGACCGTGTCCCCGTACTCGCTGTCGAGGGCCGCGAAGAAGACGGAGGCGCCCTCGGAGGTGGTACCGATGGGTCTCAGCTCGCCGTCCAGCCGCTTCTGCCAGCGCACATCACCCGTACCGGGGTCCAGCGCGGCGACCCGGGTGCTCGCCCCGTCCTCGGCGGCGCTCGTGGCGTACGCGAGCTGGTCACCGGCGAAGGCGAACAGCTGAGGCCCGCTCAGATCGGCGATCCGCCGGTTCCACTTGCTGTCGCCGGACGCGCTGTCGACGCCGGTGACCTTCCCGTCGGCGCCGATGAGCAGGGTCATCCCGCCGGCGTACCCGAGGCCGACCCGGCCGGACGCGGTCTCCTGCCAGCGGACGGCACCGGTGCGGGGGTCGAGCGCCTCCATCCGGGGGCCCTCGTTCTGCGGGGGGTGCACGAGCCCGCCCGACAGGACGGGCGGGCGGCCGGCAATGCGCGTGGAGTCGATCGGGTGCCGCCACAGGACGGTGCCGTCGGCCGGATCGATGGCGGAGACCAGCCCCTGCTGCGCACAGAACAACGTCCCGCCGCCGTACGAGCAGAGGGGCATCCCGGCGTCACCATCGGTGGCCGGCCGCACCGTCCAGCCCCGGAAAGCGGCGGCGCTGGTCGCCGTACCGCCACCGGAGGAACTCCCCGAGGGCGCGGCGACCGGATCACCGCCGAGCACCTGCACCGAGGCGAAGACACCCCCGGCGACGAGAACGAGCGCACCGGCGGCGAGGAGGACCCGCTTGCGCAGCCGCCGCCGATCCGAACGCTGTTCTGGAGAGGGCGAGTCGGAGGAGGGGGAGGGAGGAGAGGCGGACGCGGGGGAGGGGCCGGAACCGGTACGGGAGGCGCTTCGCTGCTCGGGTATGAACGACTGGGTGTCGTAGGAGGCGGCCACCGACCGCAGCTCCCGCATGAGTTCATCGGGAGTGGGCCGGTCCTCGGGCTCCTTGGCGAGACAACTCAGCACCAGCGGGGCGAGGTTGGTCGGTACGCCGGTCAAGTCCGGCTCGTCGTGCACGACTTGGTAGGCGACCACGTACGGGCTGTCGGAGTCGAACGGCCCGCGCCCGGTCGACGCGTGCACCATCACCGACCCCAGGGCGAAGATGTCGGCGGCCGGCCCGACCTCCCGGGGCCGCCGGAACTGCTCGGGCGCCATGAACGGCGGGGTACCGATCAACTTGCCGGTCTCGGTGCGCAGTTCGCTGTCCTTCGGCCGAGAAATGCCGAAGTCGATGACCTTCGGACCGTCCTCGGCGAGCAGTACGTTGCTCGGTTTCAGGTCGCGGTGGACGACCCCGACCCGGTGAATGTCGCGCAGCGCCTCGGCGAGCCCGGCCATCAACCGCCGCAACTGCCCAGGGCTCATCGCCCCGTTCCGCTTCACCTCGTCGGCGAGGGTCGGCCCGGGGATGAACAGGGTGGCCATCCAAGGCCGTTCGGCATCCGGGTCGGCATCGACGACGGGCGCGGTGAAGGCACCGCTGACGCGCCGGGCGGCGGCGATCTCCTGCCGGAAACGCCCCCTGAACTCGGGGTCCTTGGCGAACTCGCCATGCACGACCTTCACCGCGAGCTTCATCCCGGACGTACTCCGGGCCAGGTGCACCACGCCCATGCCGCCGGAACCCAGCCGTGACTCCAGACGGTACTGACCGGCGTACTCCGGAAGTTCCGCTTCCGCGCCGGGTCCGGAGTTCCGCTGTGGCGTCATGGACTCACCCCCGTGCTGTTCGGCCGCGCGCGCGACGGACGGAGCCTAGTCGATGAGATTGACGGGACAGAGGCGGCTTGCTGACGCGGGTGTACGAGTTACGTACATGTGTTTCATGGCGTGTTTTAGGGGTATCAACGGGACCCCATGGCAGTCATGGGGGTCCAACGGGGGAGGTTTTTCCATGTCCACAGACCACATCGGGGAGAGAACGGCCGACGAGACGAACGGGACGGGCCGGACGGAGCTGAAGATCACGACCGCGGCGGCGGCAGCGGCCGTGCGCTACTACTCGGTCGCCCCCGGCTACCGCCTCAACGTCCGCAGCGGCCCCGGCACCAGCTACACCATCGTCCGCGTCCTGTCCGAGGGCGCCAAGGTCCCGATCTACTGCCAGCGTCCCGGCGAGTCGATCGCCGGTCCGTACGGTACGTCGAACATCTGGGACAACATCGACAACGGCCAGTACGTCTCTGACGCGTACGTCCTGACAGGCAGCGACGGGTACGTGGCACCGCACTGCTCCTGACCGCGTGATCCACCCGGGTACCGGCACCGGCATTGGGTGCCGGTACCCGGCTGGCGATAATCGAGGGGTGAGCGACAAGAACGCCCGGGGCGGCGACACTGGCCCCAGCCCCGAGCCCATCCGCTTCTTCGGCACGACGTGGGTGGAGCACGACGCGGGCTACACGGCTCGCCGGTGGGGAGTGGCCGTCGGCTCCCTGGCGGCCACGGCGGCATCGTGCCTGATCCTCCGCTTCGCGTACGAGGGTCTGCGAATAGGCCAGGTGGGAGACCTGGTGACCCTCCTGGTGGTGATCATGTTCGCCACGTGCAGCGCACTGGCGTTCGGCCACACCTGGGGCGCCTTCACCAAACGCCCGGACCCGGCCCGCCAGGCCTCCCTCCGAGGCCTGCTGACGATCGGCTTCGTGGGCTCCCTGACGGCGTACTTCCTCCGCTCCCTGCGCGAGGCCCCCGGCGAGTCCCTGACGCGCCAGGAATACGAGGCGGCGCGCGACCAACACACCCGCAAATCCACCCGCCGAACGGGCAACCCGGCGAAGAGGAACAGGTCCTGAGGGAGGGGCGGAGGCCGGGGTTCTCTCGCCCCCGCCGCCCCTACCCGTCCCATCCTCGGGGGCGCTGCCCCCGAACCCCCGTATCGCGCTGAACGCGCTCGTCCTCAAACGCCGGACGGGCTGGATGGTGCCGGACGGGCTGGATGGTGCCGGCCGGGTTGGATGGTGTCGGCCGGGCTTGATCTTTCAGCCCAGGCCCAGGCATTTCAGCCCGTCCGGCGTTTGAGGACAAAGGGGGGTCTGGGGGCGCAGCCCCCAGGGATGGGACGGGTAGGGGCGGCGGGGGCGAGAAGCACCCCCACCCAAGCCCCAACTCTTCTCCAAACCCCTACCCCCCACCCACACCCCCCGCCACCATGTCCACATGACGGCCTCCACCCAACCCCCCAGCCAGTCCCCCTCCCCATCCCGCGCCACATCCTTCAACACAGCCGCATCCCAGTACGCCCAAAACCGCCCCTCCTACCCACCCGCCCTACTCGACGCAATAGAACACCTGGCCGCCCACCCCCTGACCGGCTCCCGCGTCGCAGACATCGGCGCCGGCACAGGCATCTCCACCGCCCTCCTCCACGCCCACGGCGCCCACGTGATCGCCGTGGAACCCGGCGACGGCATGGCGGCCCAATTCCGCCGCACCCTCCCCGACGTCCCGATCGTCAGGGGCAACGGCAACGCCCTCCCCCTGGCCGACGCCTCCGTCGACTTCCTCACCTACGCCCAGTCCTGGCACTGGACCAACCCGGAACTCGCGGTCCCGGAGGCCCTCCGCGTCCTGCGCCCGGGCGGCGCACTCGCCCTGTGGTGGAACACGTACGCCCTGAACATCCCCTGGATCGCCGCCCAGGCGAACCGCATCCAGTACTTCTTCGGCATAGACACGGCCCTGGAGCAGAACGGCGCCTACCTCCGAGCCGCAGACCCCTCGGGCCGCCTCGACTTCACCCGCCGTCAGCTCCGCTGGAGCCGCCGCGTCCCGATCGACACCCACCTGGCCAACATCGGCAGCCACTCGCTCTTCCTGGTCCACGACAAGGAGGAAGCCGCCGCCTTCCTGGCCGAGGAACGCAACCTCCTGCTCAAGCTCTTCCCGTCCGAAACGCTCGAAGAGACCTACGACGTAGACCTGCTGGTAGCAAGAACCTCAACCACCTGACCCGCCACCGCCATTGCCCCCGGCACCCGCACCCTGATCCACCCCCGGCCCCCGTCCCCGCCCGGCAACCCACCCCTCCAAAGCCGCCGCACACGCATGATCCACATGCCGAAGCCCACCCAACTCCAGCCGAACCTCACGCCCCCGAGGCAACGCCTCCAACGCGTCCAGCAACTTGGGCAACCGCAAGAACGTCGCATGCCCGACGACCCGTACGACAACAACACCGTCACCACCACCATCAGCATCACCACCGTCACGGCCGTCGCCCGGCTCTCCCACCTCCACATGCACATGACTGATCTCCCAGGCGACCTTCCCCACGGCCAGCGCAAGCCCGGCCACCACCCCGGCGATCAAATTCCCCAGGACAATGGCCCCCGCCGTCACCACCAGCACCACCACCTCCCCCCGATGCCCCCGCCACAGCACCCCCGCCTCCCGCACAGGCACCAACCTGCACCCGGCATAAACAAGCAGCCCGGCCAACGCGGCCACGGGAATCACCCCGAGCACTCCCGGCACGACCACCGCGAAACCCAGCAGCCACACCCCATGCAGCACCCGTGACACCTTCGTACGAGCCCCGGCCCCGATATTCGCCGCACTCCGTACGATCACCGCGGTCATCGGCAATGCCCCGAGCACCCCGCACACCGCGTTCCCGACCCCCTGCGCCATCAACTCCCGGTCGTAGTCGGTCCGCGCCCCCTGATGAAGCCGATCGACGGCCGCCGCACTGAACAACGACTCCGCGGACGCGATCAGGGCGAAGGCGACCACGGTCCCGATCACCCCCACCTCCGCGAGCCGCCCGAAATCCGCCGCCTCCGGCACCCGTACGGCAGCCAGCAGCCCCCGCACCTCGACCCGCCGCACATCCAGGTCGAACCCCCAGGTCACCCCCGCCGCGAGCACCACCGCCACCAACGGCCCGGGCACCAGCCGCGTCCCCCACGCCCAACGCCGCCACAGCAGCAGTACGGCGATGGTGGCGCCCCCGACGGCCAACGCCACGGGATCCGCGTCCCCGGGAAGCGAGACCAGCCCGCCCACCATCCCGAGCGCACTGGCGGGCGCGCTCACGTCGCCGAGGGCGTACACCTGCCCGGCGACCAGCACGATCCCGATCCCGGCGAGCATCCCCTGGACGACGGCCACGGACACGGCCCGGAACCACCGCCCGAGCCGCAACGCCCCCAGCCCGACCTGCACGACCCCGGCCGCGAACACGACCACCCCGAGCACTTCGAGCCCGTACGCCCGCACAGCCTCGTACACCAGCACGGTCAGCCCCGCCGCCGGCCCGCTCACCTGAAGGCTGCTGCCGGGCAGCGCCCCCGCGACCAGCCCACCGACGATCCCGGTCACCAGCCCCAGCTCGGCGGGCACACCGGAGGCGACGGCGACGCCCACGCACAACGGCAGCGCGACGAGAAAGACGACGAGGGAAGCGAGCAGATCGGCCTTGCGCAAGCCAAGGCGCATGACGAATACACCTCCGACAGCGAACGGAAGCGGGGCGGCGAAGCAGTACGGCGAATGAATCCCATTGTCAGCAAGTAGGACAGGCGCGGCACCCACATCGCACAGCCCCCGGCCGAGAACCGGAGTCAAAGGAAGCCCCCGGAGTCACCCGAACCGGACGCCCCTCCTCCGATCACCCCACCACGCGCCTGCGCCCCCACCCGCTCGACGCATCGCCTTGACGAGCCGCCGCACGGCGAGCATTATTCATCACATGATGAATTACAGTGACCCGCCTCCCGGATGGGCCGTCGAAGCCGTCCAGGCCGAAGACCTCACCGTCGTACGAGGAACCCGAACCGTCCTGCGCGCCCTCGACTTCACCGTCCCGCGAGGTCAGATCACCGGCCTGCTGGGCCCCTCGGGCTGCGGAAAGTCGACCCTGATGCGCGCGATCGTCGGCACCCAGGCCATGGTCACCGGCACCCTGGAGGTCCTCGGCCACCCGGCCGGCCACGCGACCCTCCGCAACCGCATCGGTTACGTGACCCAGGCCCCGTCGGTCTACGACGACCTGACGGTCCGCCAGAACCTCGCCTACTTCGCCGCGATCCTCGACCCCGGCCGCGCGGCCGCCGACCGCCGCCACGAGAACGTCACCCGAGCCATCGCCGACGTCGACCTCACCACCCACGGCGACACCCTCGCGGGCAACCTCTCCGGCGGCCAGCGCAGCCGCGTCTCCCTGGCGGTGGCCCTCCTCGGGGCCCCCGAACTCCTGGTCCTGGACGAGCCGACGGTAGGCCTGGATCCGGTACTCCGCCGCGACCTGTGGGCCCTGTTCCACACGATCGCGACGACCCGCGGAGCGACGTTCCTGATCTCCTCCCACGTCATGGACGAGGCCGAACGCTGCCACCGCCTCCTCCTCATGCGGGCCGGCGAACTCCTGGCCGACGACACCCCGGAGGCCCTGCGCATCCGCACGGCGACGGAGACGGTGGAGGAGGCGTTCCTGCACCTGGTGGACGAAGCGAAGAAGCCACAGACAGAGCAGACAAAGAGGAAGCAGCCCCAGAAATGACCACCGCAACCCCTACGCGCCCCCGCTCCCGCACAACGGCCCTGAACGCCTCCCGAACGACAGCCACGGCAGCCCGCGTCCTGGCCCAACTCCGCCACGACCCACGCACGATCGCGATGATGATCGTGCTCCCGAGCCTGCTCCTGCTCCTGCTCCGCTATGTCTTCGACGGCAACGAGCGCACCTTCGACGGCATCGGAGCGTCGCTCCTAGGGATCTTCCCTCTGATCACGATGTTCCTGGTGACCTCGATCGCCACCCTCCGCGAACGCACCTCGGGCACCCTCGAACGCCTCCTGGCCATGCCCCTCGGCAAGGGCGACCTCATCGCCGGCTACGCCCTGGCCTTCGGAATCCTGGCGATCATCCAGTCGGCCCTGGCCACAGCCCTGGCGGTCTGGCTCCTGGGCCTGGACGTGACGGGCTCTCCCTGGCTCCTCCTCCTAGTGGCCCTCCTGGACGCCCTACTGGGCACGGCCCTGGGCCTCTTCGTCTCGGCCTTCGCGTCGTCGGAGTTCCAGGCGGTCCAGTTCATGCCGGCGGTGATCTTCCCCCAACTCCTCCTCTGCGGCCTCTTCACCCCCCGCTCCGAGATGCACCCGATCCTGGAGGCGATCTCGAACGTCCTCCCCATGTCCTACGCGGTGGACGGCATGAACGAGGTCCTCACCCACACGGACATCACCACCAACTTCGTACGAGACACCCTGATCGTCGCAACCTGCGCCCTACTGGTCCTGACCCTGGGAGCAGCAACTCTCCGCCGCCGAACGACATAACGGTTCAACCCGCCCGGCACTATCCAGCCCGTCCGGCGTTTGAGGACGAGCGCGTTCAGCGCGACAAGGGGGGTCTGGGGGCGCAGCCCCCAGGGGATGGGAACGGGTAGGGGCGGCGGGGGCGAAAAAACAAGGACATCCCGCCCACCGGACACAAACCCCACCCCACACCCCCCAATGCGAGGATGACCCCGGACGACGCAACCCCCGGAGGGCACCGCACCATGACCCAGAAAGTCGCAGTCCTAGGCACCGGCAAAATCGGCGAAGCCCTGCTCAGCGGAATGATCCGAGCCGGCTGGGCCCCCGCAGACCTCCTGGTCACCGCCCGCCGCCCGGAACGAGCCGAAGAACTCCGCACCCGCTACGGAGTAACCCCGGTCACGAACCCCGAGGCCGCCAAGACCGCCGACACCCTGATCCTCACGGTCAAACCGCAGGACATGGGCACCCTCCTCGACGAACTCGCCCCTCACGTCCCCGCCGACCGCCTGGTCATCAGCGGAGCCGCCGGCATCACCACCACCTCCATCGAGGCCCGCCTCACCACCGGTACCCCGGTCGTCCGCGTGATGACGAACACCCCGGCCCTGGTGGACGAGGCCATGTCGGTGATCTCCGCCGGCAGCCACGCTACCGCCGACCACCTCGCCCACACCGAGGAGATCTTCGGCGCAGTCGGCAAGACACTCCGCGTCCCCGAGTCCCAGCAGGACGCCTGCACGGCGCTCTCCGGCTCGGGCCCGGCGTACTTCTTCTACCTGGTCGAAGCCATGACGGACGCCGGCATCCTGCTGGGCCTGCCCCGCGACAAGGCCCACGACCTGATCGTCCAGTCCGCGATCGGCGCCGCCGTGATGCTCCGCGACAGCGGCGAACACCCGGTGAAGCTCCGCGAGAACGTCACGTCCCCCGCGGGCACCACGATCAACGCCATCCGCGAACTCGAGAACCACGGCGTACGAGCAGCCCTCATCGCCGCGCTGGAAGCAGCCCGGGACCGCAGCCGAGCCCTGGCATCCGGCAACAGCAACTGAAACCGACCGCCGGCCGGCCCTGCGCCTACCGAGGACCCGCGCTCACCACAGCCCCGGAAGCCGCAGGCAGCAGTCCGATCGCGCGATAAGCGGCATCAACGGTGGGCCGGGCCATGGCCCGCGCTCGCTCGGCCCCATCCCGGAGCACCCCCTCCACGAACGCGGGATCGGCACACAACTCCCTGTGCCGGTCCCGCACCGGCCGAAGTACCTCGACCACGGCCTCCGCGGTGTCCCGCTTCAGATCCCCGTACGACGAGTACACGCCGCCCAACCCCTCCGGATCCCCACCCGTACAGGCGGCCAGAATCTCCAGCAGATTCGAGACGCCGGGCCGGGCCTCCGGGTCGTACACGACATCCCGCCCACTGTCGGTCACGGCCCGCATGACCTTCTTCCGCACCACATCGGGCTCATCGAGCAGATAGACGATCCCCGGCCCGACGTCCTCGCTCTTCCCCATCTTCGACGTCGGCTCCTGCAGGTTCATGACCCGAGCACCCACCCCCGGCCGAGTGGCCCGCGGCACCACGAACGTATGCCCGTACCGCTGGTTGAACCGCACGGCCAGATCCCGGGTCAGCTCGACATGCTGCGTCTGATCGTCCCCGACGGGCGCCTCGTCGGCCCCGTACGCCAGGATGTCCGCCGCCATCAGCACGGGGTACGTCAGCAACGACAGCCGCACACTCCCACCCCGCGCCCGCTCCCGCGCCGCCTTCTCCTTGTACTGGATCATCCGCCGCATCTCCCCGTCGGAGGCGACGCACTCCAGCACGTACGACAGCCGCGTGTGCTCGTCCACATGACTCTGTACGAAGACGGTGCACAGCTCCGGATCGAGCCCCGACGCCAGCAGCAGCGTGGCCGCCTGCCGACTGAGCCGACGCACGCGCGCGGGATCGTGGTCCACGGTCAGCGCGTGCAGATCGACGATGCAGAACAGGGAGTCGGCCCGGTGCTGGTCCACCGCGGCCCACCGCCGCATGGCCCCCAGGTAGTTCCCCAACGTCAGATGCCCGGTCGGCTTGATCCCACTGAAGACCCGCGTCATCTCTTCCCCATCTCCTGATCTACCGGTCGAGACCACCGCACCCGGCCGGCCGACCCCTCAGGAGGGAGAAACAAGAACGGCCGCCGAGGCGGCGGCCGTTGAGTACATACGTGTGTACGGCCGCCGTCAGGCGGCCCACCACTGCTGGGTGCACGTACGCGTGGTCATGGGCACGAGAGTACGCCGCAGGGGCCCCCTCCGACACCGAGTTGACACACCTCAGGCCCGTACGTAGTGTTCTCCGAGTTGTCCGACGTGAGCGCCGACCCCGGTCGGTCCCCGGACAGCCATTCCGCAGGTACCAAGCAATGGTCGACGACCTGTCGTCGCGCCGTTGGCGTGTCATTGGCATGCGTATTCGCGAAATGAGGAATCCGCGTTCGAAAGGACGCAGCCCCCGATTAGCTCGGGGGCAGGGAATCCGCTAAAGTCTCACTCGTCGGAACGGCCCAACAGCCGGGAAGACAAGCCCCACTGACTGGGAATCAGGCCCGAAAGGATCTGATAGAGTCGGAAACGCAAGACAGCAAGACCGAAGGGAAACTGCCCGGAGGAAAGCCCGAGAGGGTGAGTACGAAGGAAGCGTCCGTTCCTTGAGAACTCAACAGCGTGC
>NZ_JBIAQP010000014.1:0-307977 GCF_042889145.1 Streptomyces sp. NPDC002680 | reverse complement strand
AAGGAACGGACGCTTCCTTCGTACTCACCCTCTCGGGCTTTCCTCCGGGCAGTTTCCCTTCGGTCTTGCTGTCTTGCGTTTCCGACTCTATCAGACCGTTTTCCGATCCGATTTCCTCGGCGCTTTCCAGGTTTCCGCTTTCGCGTTTCCCTTTCCGGCGACTCCGACTTTATCAGAAGTTCTGAGTCGGAATTTCCACCCGCTCGGGCTGGTCCCTGGTGCGCAGTTGCACCGGGTTCCCTTGCTGGCGGAGCCGTAAACCTACTGGAGCGGGGCTCCTCGATGCAAATCGAGGAGCCCCGCTCCGAGTTCACGTGCAGGAAGGGCTGCTCAGGCGCCCCTCCAAGCCCGTCAGACCTCCACGACGACCGGGAGGATCATCGGGCGCCGGCGGTAGTTGTCCGACACCCACTTGCCCAGCGTGCGGCGGATGAGCTGCTGCATCTGGTGGGGCTCCACCACGCCGTCCTGTGCCGAGCGCTCCAGCACCTCGGCGATCCTCGGGACGACATCGGTGAAGGCCGAGTCGTCGATGCCCGAGCCGCGGGCCTGGATGTGCGGACCGCCCGTGATCTTGCCGGTGGACGAGTCCATCACCACGAAGACCGAGATGATGCCCTCGTCGCCGAGGATCCTGCGGTCCTTCAGGGTGGGTTCGCCGACATCCCCGACCGAGAGTCCGTCGACGTACACATACCCGGCCTGGACCTTGCCGGAGATCTTCGCCTTGCCCTCGATGAGGTCGACGACCACGCCGTCCTCGGCGATGACGATCCGGTCGTGCGGGACGCCCGTCATGGCGCCCAGTTCGGCGTTGGCCCGCAGATGGCGCCATTCGCCGTGTACTGGCATCAGGTTGCGCGGCTTGCAGATGTTGTAGAAGTACAGGAGCTCGCCGGCCGAGGCGTGCCCGGAGACGTGCACCTTGGCGTTGCCCTTGTGGACGACTTTCGCGCCCCAGCGGGTCAGGCCGTTGATCACTCGGTACACCGAGTTCTCGTTGCCGGGGATCAGCGACGAGGCCAGGATCACCGTGTCGCCCTGGACGATACGGATCTGGTGGTCCCTGTTGGCCATGCGGGACAGCGCCGCCATCGGCTCGCCCTGCGAGCCCGTACAGACCAGCACGATCTCGTGGTCCGGGAGGTCGTCGAGGGTCTTGACGTCGACCACCAGACCCGGCGGCACCTTCAGATAACCCAGGTCCCGGGCGATGCCCATGTTGCGGACCATCGAGCGGCCGACGAAGGCGACCCTGCGGCCGTACTCGTGGGCCGCGTCCAGGATCTGCTGGATGCGGTGGATGTGGCTCGCGAAGCTCGCCACGATGACCCGCTTGCTGGCGCCCGCGAAGACCTGGCGCAGCACGTTCGAGATGTCGCGCTCGGGCGGGACGAAGCCCGGGACCTCGGCGTTCGTCGAGTCGGAGAGCAGAAGGTCGATGCCCTCTTCGCTCAGCCGTGCGAACGCGTGCAGGTCCGTGAGGCGGCCGTCCAGCGGGAGCTGGTCCATCTTGAAGTCGCCCGTGTGGACCACCATGCCCGCAGGGGTGCGGATGGCGACCGCGAGGGCGTCCGGAATGGAGTGGTTGACCGCGATGAACTCGCAGTCGAAGGGGCCGATGCGCTCGCGGTTCCCCTCCGTCACCTCAAGGGTGTACGGACGGATCCGGTGCTCCTGGAGCTTCGCCTCGATGAACGCGAGGGTCAGCTTGGAGCCGATCAGCGGGATGTCCGGCTTCTCCCGCAGGAGGTAGGGGACGGCGCCGATGTGGTCCTCGTGGCCGTGCGTGAGGACGATGCCCTCGATGTCGTCGAGGCGGTCCCTGATGGACGTGAAGTCCGGCAGGATCAGGTCGATTCCGGGTTGCTCCTCCTCTGGGAAGAGGACGCCGCAGTCGACGATGAGCAGGCGGCCGCCGTACTCGAAGACGGTCATGTTGCGGCCGATCTCGCCGAGGCCGCCCAGCGGGGTGACCCGGAGGCCGCCCTTCGGGAGCTTCGGCGGAGCGCCGAGTTCAGGATGCGGATGACTCAAAAGACTCTCCTCACCACACGCGCCACGTACCGGTAAGGCACGTGGCGCGCATGACGTTCGTGCAAAAGCAGTTGTTGGATGTGGACTGCGGACACAGTTGTCCCGCGTATTCAGTTGTGAAGTCTGATGTCAGAGCTGTACCCCGCCGGCGGCAAGATCGATCTTGAGCTGGGAGATCTCGTCGGCCGACAGCTCGACCATCGGAGCGCGCAGCGGTCCGGCGGGCAGGCCCTGGAGGGTGAGCGCGGCCTTGGTGGTCATGACGCCCTGGGTACGGAACATGCCGGTGAAGACCGGGAGCAGCTTCTGGTGGATCTCGGTGGCCTTCTGGACGTCGCCCGAGACGTACGCCTCGACCAGAGTGCGCAGCTCCGGTGTGACGACGTGGCCGACGACCGACACGAAGCCGACCGCGCCCACGGAGAGCAGCGGCAGGTTCAGCATGTCGTCGCCGGAGTACCAGGCGAGGCCGGAGCGGGCGATGGACCAGCTGGCCCGGCCGAGGTCGCCCTTGGCGTCCTTGTTCGCGACGATCCGGGGGTGCTCGGCGAGCCGCACGATCGTCTCGGTGCTGATCGGGACACCGCTGCGGCCCGGGATGTCGTACAACATGACCGGGAGCTCGGTGGCGTCGGCGATGGCCGTGAAGTGCCGGTACAGGCCCTCCTGCGGGGGCTTGTTGTAGTACGGCGTGACGGTCAGGAGGCCGTGCGCGCCGGTCTTCTCCGCCGCGCGGGCCAGTTCGACGCTGTGGTGGGTGTCGTTCGTGCCGACGCCCGCGATGATGTGGGCCCGCTCGCCGACCGCCTCCAGTACGGCTCGTACGAGATCCGATTTCTCCGCGTCGCTGGTGGTCGGGGACTCGCCGGTGGTGCCGTTGATGACCAGGCCGTCATTGCCTGCGTCCACCAGGTGGGTGGCGAGCCGCTGAGCGCCGTCGAGGTCGAGCGCGCCGTCCGCCGTGAACGGCGTGACCATGGCGGTGAGGACCCTCCCGAAGGGGGTCTGCGGAGTGGAGGTCGGAGCCATGGGTACCACGCTACTCGCTGCTCAGGGCGCGGTCTGCCCTAGGGGTGCGGGAAAAGTCAGGACAAATACGGAGCCCGGCACTGCCTGCTCGGGGGTTCAAGCAGTGCCGGGTCCGTTTGATCAGGCTAGATGAACCTCTCGAAATACCGCAATACGGACACTTCGCGAGGCTGATCCGTACATCTGTGCCTGGCGGTAGAACACGCGCGTGCGTCTGCCCTACGGCGCGACCCTGCCGTTCTTGTTGAAGGCTGCGTGTGTCAGCGGCATGAGCCCGGCCCACGCCGCCTCCATCTTCTCGCCGACCATCTCGATCTCCCGCTGCGGGAACGACGGCACCTTCGCCAGCTCGTGCTGCGTGCGCAGACCGAGGAAGTGCATCAGGGAGCGGGCGTTGCAGGTCGCGTACATCGACGAGAACAGGCCGACGGGGAGGACCGCACGGGCGACCTCACGGGCGACGCCCTGCGCGAGCATCTGCTGGTAGTTCCGGTACGCCTGGCGGTACGCGTCCTCCATGGCGTGCTCGACGACTCCGTGCTGCTCGGGGGTGCCCTCGACGAAGACGTACTTGCCCGGCCGGCCCTGCTGGACGAGCTTGCGCGAGGTGTCCGGCACGTAGAACACCGGCTGCAGCTCGCGGTAGCGCCCGGACTCCTCGTTGTACGACCATCCCACCCGGTGCCGCATGAACTCGCGGAAGACGAAGATCGGGGCGCTGATGAAGAACGTCATGGAGTTGTGCTCGAACGGGCTGCCGTGGCGGTCTCGCATGAGGTAGTTGATCAGCCCCGTCGAGCGCTCCGCGTCCTTGTTCAACTCGTCCAGGGACTGCTCCCCGACGGTCGACACACGGGCCGCGAACAGCACATCGGAGTCCGACGCGCTGTGTTTGACCAGCTCGACGGTCACATCGCTACGCAGGTCGATCTTGAACTCGTCGTCGGGGGTGGGCGTCACGGTTCGGAGAGTCCTTCCCATCTCGTCATTCGGCGACGCCACTCTACGGCCCACCAAACGGGACGTTCGCCATCGTCACAGAGTTAAGTTGGTGAAACCGGGCACCATTTGGGGCGTTCGCTCGTCTGTACAGACAGCAGCGAATCGTTCGATTCTCAGAGTTCGATCCCCAAGGGAGAAGTACCCCCATGTTGCGCCGGCGCGAGCCCGTTCCATTCGCCTTCATCGCCGAAGCCGACAAGTTCCGCAGCAATGTCGCTCCACCGCCCCGTGAGCGCGCGTCCGCCGGTGACATAGCCGGGCGTTGGCTCCTGGGGCTCACCATCGTCGCAGGGCTCGTCGGCTCCCTGGTGCTCGGGATGCCCGCACTGTCGGTCGATCAGGCCGGCGGGCAGACACAGCAGTCCCAGGCGGCCGACAGCCGTTGAGGGCCCGTCGGGCTGCGCCCGAACGGCGTGGTCCGGCCCTCCTCGGACCCCCGAGGCTGGTGACCGGGCAGCCGGCTCGATAACCTCACCGGGCACAGCCCGCGCATGGAATTGAGTGAGGACCAGCCGTGCCCCTGCCCTTCCTTACGGCCGACCGCGCCTCCGACGAGGCCTCGGCCGGTGTCGCGCTGCCGTTCGACGACCGCGACCGCTGGCGTCGCCCGTACCGGCCCGGACCCTGGCGGGTGGGCGTGGCGGCGCTTCTGCTGCTGCTCTCCTCGTACGTCCTGTTCGCGGCGGTCGTCATCGCGGCCACCGGCGAGGTGTCCGGCGGCGCCGTGTGTCTCGGCATCGCGCTGGGCGTCATCGCCGTGGCGCTGCGGCTGCTGCGCGCCGGCGTGTGGGTGAGTGCGCGCGGGCTGCGCCGGGTGGGCTTCTTCGGTACGCGGACGACGCGCTGGGAGAAGGTCGTCGCCGTACGGACGGTGCAGCAGCCGGTGCGGTGGCTGGGTCTGCCCCGCACTGTGCAGGGGCAGGCACTCGTTCTCGTACGACGGGATCGGGCCGCGGGCGATGTGGCGCCGCTGTTGACCACCCACAACGCGGACTTCCTGGGCCGTATGGAGGCGTTCGACCGGGCGGCGGACAGCGTCGAGGCGTGGGCAGCGGAGTTCGGGCGGGGTTAGGCAGCACCTCAGCGAACAGCGCGAGGGCCGGTCCGCGGTTGCGGGCCGGCCCTCGAAATCTGTGTTCAGGCAGGCTGGGCCGGTGTCCTGCCGTCGTGCAGGGCGATCGCGCGTTGCATCGCCTTGCGGGCGCGGGGGGTGTCGCGGGCGTCGTGGTAGGCGACGGCGAGGCGGAACCAGTTGCGCCAGTCGTTCGGGGCCGACTCCGTCTCGGCCTTGCGCCGGGCGAAGACCTCGTCGGCGGAGTCGCGGTCGACCCGGCCGCTCGGGGTGCGCCTCAACTCGTCGACGGGCAGGCCGCCCTCGGCCTCCAGCTCGGCGGCCAGACGATTGGCGTTCCGGACGAACTGCGTGTTCTTCCAGAGGAACCACACGCCGATGACCGGCAGGATCAGAACCGCCACACCGAAGGTGACGGTCAGGAGCGTGCCGGTCTGGATGAGCATGACACCGCGGCTGCCGACCAGGACGAAGTAGAAGACCAGGACGGCGGCCGTGAGGGCGTAGGAGAGCTTCGCGCGCATGATGTTCCTCAGTCCTCGATGCCTCAGCCGAGGTCGAGGAAGTTTTCCAGGCCGAAGGTGAGGCCGGGGGTGTCGACGACACGGCGCGCGCCGAGCAGGATGCCCGGCATGAAGCTGCTGTGGTGCAGCGAGTCGTGGCGGACGGTCAGCGTCTCGCCCTCGCCGCCCAGCAGGACCTCCTGGTGGGCCAGCAGGCCGCGCAGGCGTACGGAGTGCACGGGCACCCCGTCGACGTTCGCGCCCCGGGCGCCGTCCAGGGCCGTGACGGTGGCGTCCGGTGCGGGAGCCGAGCCCGCCTTGGCCCGGGCCTCGGCGATGAGCTGGGCGGTGCGCGCGGCGGTACCGCTGGGCGCGTCCACCTTGTTCGGGTGGTGCAGCTCGATGACCTCGACCGACTCGAAGTAGGGCGCGGCGATCTGCGCGAACCTCATGGTCAGTACGGCCCCGATGGAGAAGTTGGGCGCGATGAGCACGCCCGTCTCCGGGGACTGGGCCAGCCAGCCGGTGAGCTGCGCGAGGCGGTCGTCGGTCCAGCCGGTGGTGCCGACGACCGCGTGGATGCCGTGGCGCACACAGAAGTCGAGGTTGCCCATCACCGAGGCGGGGGTGGTCAGTTCGACCGCGACCTGGGCGCCCGTGTCGGCGAGCGTCTCCAGCTTGTCGCCCCGGCTGAGGGCGGCGACCAGTTCCATGTCCTCGGCGGCCTGGACCGCCCGTACCGCCTCGGATCCGATACGGCCGTTGGCGCCGAGGACCGCCACGCGCAGCTTGCTCATCTTCTTGCTTCCTTACCGGACGGATAGCGGGTGTGGAGCGGATACGGCTGTCAGGCGACGGCCTCGTGCAGGCGCGCCGCCTGCTTGTCCTTGAGCGGGCCGATGACCGCCAGCGACGGGCGCTGCCCCAGGATCTCGCGGGCGACCTCACGGACGGCGTCCGGGGTGACCTCCGCGATCCGGGCCAGCATGTCGTCGACGGACATCTGGTCGCCCCAGCACAGTTCGCTCTTGCCGATACGGTTCATCAGCGCGCCCGTGTCCTCCAGGCCGAGGACCGTCGAACCGCGCAGCTGGCCGATGGCGCGGCCGATCTCCTCGTCGGAGAGGCCGTGCTCGGCGACGTGGTCGAGTTCGTCGCGGCAGATCTTCAGCACGTCGTGAACCTGCGAGGGCCGGCAGCCCGCGTACACGCCGAAGAGGCCGCAGTCGGCGAAGCCGGACGTGTACGAGTACACGCTGTACGCCAGCCCGCGCTTCTCCCGGACCTCCTGGAAGAGGCGGGACGACATTCCGCCGCCCAGGGCCGTGTTCAGCACGCCGAGCGCCCAGCGGCGCTCGTCCGTACGGGCCAGGCCGGGCATGCCGAGGACGACATGGGCCTGCTCGGTCTTGCGCCCGAGCAGTTCGACGCGGCCGGTCGTCCGGAGGGTGCGGCGGCCGTCGCGCGGGGCGATCGGCGTGGCGTCGAGGTGCTTGAGGGCGCCCGCCTTCTCGAAGGCCGCGCGGACCTGGCGTACGACCTTGTTGTGGTCGATGTTGCCGGCCGCCGCCACGACGAGGTGGGTCGGGTCGTAGTGCTTCTTGTAGAAGCGTCGGATGCGGTCCGCGGTGAGGGCGTTGACCGTGTCGACCGTGCCGAGGACCGGGCGGCCGAGGGGGGTGTCGCCGAGCATGGTGTGCGCGAACAGGTCGTGCACGCAGTCGCCCGGGTCGTCCTCCGTCATCGCGATCTCTTCGAGGATGGCGCCGCGCTCGACGTTGACGTCCTCTTCGAGGATCAGGGAGCCCGTGAGCATGTCGCAGACGACGTCGATGGCGAGCGGGAGGTCGGTGTCGAGCACGCGCGCGTAGTAGCACGTGTACTCCTTCGCCGTGAACGCGTTCATCTCGCCGCCGACCGCGTCGATCGCCGAGGAGATGTCCAGCGCCGACCTGCGCGTCGTGCCCTTGAAGAGCAGGTGCTCCAGGTAGTGCGTGGCGCCGTTCAGGGTCGGCGTCTCGTCGCGGGAGCCGACGTGGGCCCAGATGCCGAAGGTCGCGGAGCGGACCGAGGGCAGGGTTTCGGTGACGATGCGCAGGCCGCCCGGGAGGGTGGTCTTGCGGACCGTGCCGATGCCGTTGGTGCCCTTGATCAGGGTTTGGGTACGGGCGACGGCCCGCGCCTCAGAAGAGGTGCGGGCCGTCGCCGTGGAGCTGCTCGACGTCACTGGTCGGTGTCGTCCTTCTTGTCGTCGCTGTCTTCGCCCTCGATGACCGGGATGAGGGACAGCTTGCCGCGGGAGTCGATCTCGGCGATCTCGACCTGGACCTTCTGGCCCACGCCGACGACGTCCTCGACGTTCTCCACGCGCTTGCCGCCGGCGAGCTTGCGGATCTGCGAGATGTGCAGCAGACCGTCCTTGCCCGGGAGCAGCGACACGAACGCACCGAAGGTGGTGGTCTTGACGACCGTACCCAGGTAGCGCTCGCCGACCTCCGGCATGGTCGGGTTGGCGATGCCGTTGATCGTGGCGCGGGCGGCCTCGGCCTGCGAGCCGACCTGGGCACCGATGTAGATGGTGCCGTCGTCCTCGATCGTGATCTCGGCGCCGGTGTCCTCCTGGATCTGGTTGATCATCTTGCCCTTGGGGCCGATGACCTCACCGATCTTGTCCACGGGGATCTTGACGGTGATGATCCGCGGGGCGTTCGGGGACATCTCGTCCGGCGTGTCGATCGCTTCCATCATCACGTCGAGGATGTGGAGGCGGGCGTCACGGGCCTGCTTGAGAGCGGCGGCCAGGACGGAGGCCGGGATGCCGTCCAGCTTGGTGTCCAGCTGGAGGGCGGTCACGAACTCCTTGGTGCCGGCGACCTTGAAGTCCATGTCGCCGAAGGCGTCCTCCGCACCGAGGATGTCGGTGAGGGCGACGTAGTGCGTCTCGCCCTTGATCTCCTGGGAGATCAGGCCCATGGCGATACCGGCGACGGGGGCCTTCAGCGGCACACCGGCGTTCAGCAGCGACATGGTGGAGGCGCAGACCGAGCCCATCGACGTCGAGCCGTTGGAGCCGAGGGCCTCGGACACCTGACGGATCGCGTAGGGGAACTCCTCGCGCGTCGGGAGGACCGGCACGATCGCGCGCTCGGCGAGCGCGCCGTGGCCGATCTCGCGGCGCTTCGGGGAGCCGACGCGGCCGGTCTCGCCGACGGAGTACGGCGGGAAGTTGTAGTTGTGCATGTAGCGCTTGCGGGTCACCGGGGAGAGGGTGTCCAGCTGCTGCTCCATGCGGAGCATGTTGAGGGTGGTGACGCCCAGGATCTGGGTCTCGCCACGCTCGAACAGCGCCGAGCCGTGCACGCGCGGGATGGCCTCGACCTCGGCGGCGAGCGTACGGATGTCCGTGACGCCACGGCCGTCGATGCGGACCTTGTCCTTGATGACGCGCTCACGGACCAGGGACTTGGTCAGCGAGCGGTAGGCCGCGCTGATCTCCTTCTCGCGGCCCTCGAACTGCGGGAGCAGCTTCTCGGCGGCGAGACCCTTGACGCGGTCCAGCTCGGCCTCGCGGTCCTGCTTGCCCGCGATGGTGAGCGCCTGGGACAGCTCGTCCTTGACGGCGGCCGTGAGGGCCTCCAGGACGTCGTCCTGGTAGTCGAGGAAGACCGGGAACTCACCGGTGGGCTTGGCGGCCTTGGCGGCGAGGTCGGCCTGGGCCTTGACGAGGACCTTGATGAAGGGCTTCGCGGCGTCCAGACCGGCGGCGACGACCTCCTCGGTCGGCGCCTCGGCGCCGCCCGCGACCAACGTGATGGTCTTCTCGGTGGCCTCGGCCTCGACCATCATGATCGCGACGTCGCCGTCCTCCAGGACGCGACCGGCGACGACCATGTCGAAGACGGCGTCCTCGAGCTCGGTGTGCGTCGGGAACGCGACCCACTGGCCGTTGATCAGCGCGACGCGGACGCCGCCGATCGGGCCGGAGAAGGGCAGACCGGCCAGCTGCGTGGACGCGGAGGCGGCGTTGATCGCCACGACGTCGTACAGGTGGTCGGGGTTGAGCGCCATGATCGTCGCGACGACCTGGATCTCGTTGCGCAGGCCCTTCTTGAAGGACGGGCGCAGCGGGCGGTCGATCAGGCGGCAGGTGAGGATCGCGTCCTCGGAGGGCCGGCCCTCACGACGGAAGAAGGAACCGGGGATCTTCCCGGCCGCGTACTGGCGCTCCTCGACGTCCACCGTGAGGGGGAAGAAGTCGAGCTGGTCCTTGGGGTTCTTGGAGGCGGTGGTGGCCGACAGCACCATGGTGTCGTCGTCCAGATACGCCACGGCGGAGCCGGCGGCCTGCCTGGCCAGCCTGCCCGTCTCGAAGCGGATGGTGCGGGTGCCGAAGGAACCGTTGTCAATGACGGCCTCGGCGTAGTGGGTCTCGTTCTCCACTAGCGTTTTCTCCGATACTTTTTCGTCTTTTGTCCCGTCCTGCCCGTGTGGCAGAGGGACGTGGGGTCGGAGAAGCGCGCCTTCTGAGTGCGGGCCGGTCTTCGATCGAAGCACCCGGGTGTCGCAGTTCCCGGGGGCCACTACCGAGGACCGGCGGCGGCGAGGTGCACTTCTCCTCGTATGTGTCCTGCGTTGCGTCCTGCGTTTGTGTCCTGCGTATTGCGTTGTGCTACCACACTACAAAGAGGCAGTGACACTCCGCACGTTTCCGCACGTACGGCAAAGGGAGCGGCCCCCTAGAAGTGGGAACCGCTCCCTCTCACAGCGTCTTACTTGGCGCCCGCCGCACCGCGGCGGATGCCGAGGCGGTCGACCAGCGCACGGAAGCGCTGGATGTCCTTCTTGGCCAGGTACTGGAGAAGGCGGCGACGCTGACCGACGAGGATCAGCAGACCACGACGGGAGTGGTGGTCGTGCTTGTGCGTCTTGAGGTGCTCGGTCAGGTCCGAGATACGGCGCGAGAGCATCGCGACCTGGACCTCGGGGGAGCCGGTGTCGCCCTCCTTGGTACCGAACTCGGAAATGAGCTGCTTCTTCACTGCGGCGTCGAGCGACACGCGTACTCCTCGTAGTCTTTGTAGTAGCCACCGAGTGCCCCTGGTCCACTTCTCAGGGGAGCTTCCGTAACTCGGGAGGCCGGGAATCCGCTGGGCGCGGCCTCCGGGGTGAGTGACTCCGGGGGTGCGTACACAAACGGCCGTCGCCCAGGATACCAGCAGGCAGCGGCCGTCTTCACCGCGGTGTGCAAACAGTCCGGACGGCTCGGGCTCGGCCACTAGGGTGAGAACACAGATCGTAGTTGTCGTATTACGTACGTCGGGAAGGGGTCGCTTCGCCATGGCGGAGGCACAGGGCGCACAGGACACCACGGCCGCGCAGGACGAGGACGTCAAGGCGCGCAAGGAGCGGGAGCGGGACGAGCTGTACTCCCTCGACATCTCGGGCGTCGAGTGGCACAGCGCGCCCGGCACCGAGGAGCACGAGGAGCGGGTCGAGATCGCCTATCTCCCCGAGGGCGCGGTGGCCATGCGGTCGTCCCTGGACCATGACACCGTCCTCCGTTACACGGAGGCGGAGTGGACGGCGTTCGTGCTCGGGGCGCGCGACGGGGAGTTCGATCTGGAGCCGACGGAGCAGAACGGCGGGCTCGCGGCGGGTGCCGGTGCGGGTACGGATTCCGGCGGGGACGTGGAGTAGTCCGCCGCCCGGAAGAGGGGCGGGGCCGGCGCAGCGCGTCGGCCCCGCCCCTCTTTTTCGTGCGCTTTTCGGCGAAGTGCGTTGTCAGAGGGGCCGCCTACTATGCATGTGAGGTTGTGGCGGGTGTGGGGCGGATGTCGTTCCGGTCGTGTCAACTCTGTTGCCGGAGAAGGCGGTTCGGGCACGGACGGGATCGGTTCCGGTCAGGCTGTGACGTAATGGACGGTCACTGAGGGGTGGACGGGCCTGCCGGGGCGGGGGCCGTGGTGATTAGGCTGGGTCGGGAGTACCGGGGGAAGAGCCAAGCAGATCGGACGACCTCCGCCGCCCGCTGCCGGACGACGTGGACACAACCCACTGAAGAACCGGCTTCGGACGACATGAATACAGACGAGAAATGGTCGCCCCAGCACGGCAAGCGGGTGCTCGACCACATCAGGAGGAACTGTGAACAGCGATCGGGACGGGATCCGCGGGGGCTGGGCCACACCCGGCGATGACCAGTCCGACGCGGAGTCCGCCAGCGAGATGACGGGCGAGTTCACCATCGATTACGCGACGCCTGCCTGGTACACGCAGAACGCGTCGGGAGGGTCGGGGGCATCGGAGGACGACACGGATGCCGAGGCGGGCCCCGAGTCGGACGACGACTCGGACACGGGTGCGGACGCCGATGCGGCTGCGGACGCTCGTTCGGGTGCCAGTGTCGACGATGCGGTTCCCGGCCCCGCGAGTCCTGTGGGTGTGCCTCGGTTGCCGGTGAGCGGTGGGTTTCCGCCGGCGGCGCCGCAGTCGGGGGCCGCGGGCGTTCCCGCGAGCCCTACGGCTGTCCCCAGCTTTCCCGTGGGCGGGTTCCACGCCCAGTGGACCCCTCCGGTGCCTGCGACTCCTCCGGCTCAGGCCGCTCCTCCGGCCGGTGCGCGGCGGGGCTTCGCGGAGCCGCCGGTGGTCTCGGCTGCCGGCGGCGGTGAGTCCGGCGACGACTCCGTCGATGCGGCCTTCGAGGCCGAGGCTGTCGCCGCTGAGGTGAGTGTCCCGGAGCCTCTGGATGACGCCGACGCGGTGGATGTCGGGGGTGAGGGTGACGAGGGCGCGGATGCCGACGAGGTGAGCGGTGTCGTGCCCGAGGATCAGGACGTCGAACCTGCGGACCCGGAGATCGACGCCCAGGACGTCGAGTCCGAGGAACCCGCGGCAACGGACGTTGTCGCCCCGGAGCTTGTGGACGCCGAACCGGTGGCTGCCGAGGTCGTCGAGGTCGAGCCCGAGGACAGCGAACCCGTCGCTGCCGCCGAGTCCGAGGACGCCGCGTCGGCGCCGGATGCGGTCGCCGACGTACGCGACTCCGCGCCGATCGCTCCCGTGCGGGACTCGGTGCCCAGCGCGCCGCTCAACCTGCCTCCGCTGCCGGCGGGTGCGCCCGGAACCGTTCCGCCCGCCTGGGCTCCCCCGGCGACAGGTCAGGGCGGCGGACTGCCGCCGCTGCCTCCGTCGTACCAGCCGGCCGCTCCCGTGACGGCCGGACAGTGGCCCGCGCAGCCGCAACCCCAGCCGCCGAAGCAGCCTGAAGTGGCGCCCGTCCAGCCGCAGGCCGCGTCGGCCGCACCGGCACCGGGTCAGCCTCAGCCTCCCGCTGTGCCGGGCCAGCAGCCGCCTGCGCCATCGATGCAGCCCCCGTTCCAGCCGCAGGGCGCGCCCCCCGCCGCCTGGAACGCTCCCGCGCCCCCGCAGGCTGGGTACGGCTTCCCGCCGCCCAACCCGGCGGCGGTCGTCCCTGATGTGCCGGCCCCGGCACCGGCACCGGGTGCGTCGCCCGCTGGTTACGGATTTCCCCCGCAGGCGACTCCGGCCGCGCCCACGGGTCCCAACGCCCAGGGCGGGTACGGCTTCCCGCCCCCGCCTCCGAACACTCAGGCCGGCTACGACCTCCCGCAGCCGGACGGCCCCACGCCTACCCCGGCGAACCCGAACGCTCCGGGCGGATACGGCTTCCCGCCTCCCGGCGCCCAGCCCCCTGCCCCGGCACCGAACGCCCAAGGTGACGACAACGTCTCGCAGCCGAGCGGGCTCGCGCCAACCCCGGCAGGGCCCAACGCCCACGGCGGGTATGGCTTCCCGCCTCCCGGCGCCCAGCCCCCTGCCCCGGCACCGAACGCCCAGGGCGACGACAACATCCCACAGCCAGGCGGACCCACGCCGACCCCGGCAAGCCCCAACGCCCACGCCGGATACGGCTTCCCGCCCCCCAGCGCCCAGCCCCCTGCCCCGGCACCGAACGCCCAAGGTGACGACAACATCCCACAGCCAGGCGGACCCACGCCGACCCCGGCAAGCCCCAACGCCCACGCCGGATACGGCTTCCCGCCCCCCAGCGCCCAGCTTCAGCCCCCGACCCAGGCCCCGAACGCCCAGGGCGGCTACGGCTTCCCCCAGCCCGGCGCTCAGCCTCCGGTTCCGAACGCCCAAGGCGGATACGACCTCCCGCAGCCGGGCGCACCCGTGTCTACCCCGGCAGGCCCCAACGCCCAAGGCGGATACGGATTCCCGCCCCCCGGCGCCCAGCCCCCGGCACCCGGCACCCCTGCCCCGGCGCAGGACGGCCCGCCCTCCGGGTACGGATTCCCGCCCCCAGCAACACCGCCCACGGCTCCCACCCCTCAGGGTGGCTACGGCTTCCCCCAGCCCGGCGCGCCCGCCCCGGGTCCGGCCCCTGCTGGCCCCAACCCCCAAGGTGGGTACGGCTTCCCGCCCCCCGGCGGTCAGCCTCCGACCCCGGCCGCGCCCGCGCCCGGCCCGCAGGGCATCGACGGCGCCCCCCAGGCCGGCGGTCAGCCCACGGCTCCGGGCACCCCGGGTGGCTCCACTCCCCCTGCTCCGGTCCCCGTCGGCGAGCCGGCACCGGTGCCCCCTGCCCCCAACCCCCAGGACGGGTACGGCTTCCCGCCCCCCGGCGCCCAGCCTCCGGCCCCGGCCGCGCCCAGCCCGCAGGGCACCGACGGCACCCCCCAGGACGGGTACGGCTTCCCGCCTCCCGCCGGTTCCCCCGTGCCTCAGCCTCCGGGCCCGCAGCCCGGTGCGCCTGCCGGTCCCGGGGGTCCCGCCGGGGCGCCCGGTGGGTACGGGTTCCCCTTCCCGCAGGGGCCCGCGCAGCAGGTGCCGCCGCAGCCCCACGTACCGCAGCAGGCCGACGCGCCGCACCCGCACGCCGGGCCTCAGACACCCCCGCATGCACCTGGTGCCGTTCCCCCGTCGCCTCCGCAGCCGGCGTACGGTCAGCCCGGGGTGCAGCCGCCCGTGGATCCGCGTACCGGGGCCGCCTGGCCGCAACCCATGCAGCACGACCAGCGGCAGATGACCAACCCCGGTGCCGCGCCGCTCGGTTACACCGCGGCCGTCGAGCTGTCCTCCGACCGGCTGCTCAACAACAAGAAGCAGAAGGCGAAGAGCGGCCGGCCCGCCGCCGCGCCCTCCCGGTTCAAGATCGGTGGCAAGAAGGAGGAGGCCGAGCGGCAGCGGAAGCTGGAGCTGATCCGTACGCCTGTGCTGTCCTGCTATCGCATCGCCGTCATCAGCCTCAAGGGCGGGGTCGGCAAGACCACGACCACCACCGCGCTCGGCTCCACCCTCGCCACCGAGCGGCAGGACAAGATCCTCGCCATCGACGCCAACCCGGACGCCGGCACGCTCGGCCGCCGTGTGCGGCGCGAGACCGGGGCCACCATCCGTGACCTCGTCCAGGCGATCCCGTACCTCAACTCGTACATGGACATCCGGCGGTTCACCTCCCAGGCGCCGTCCGGGCTGGAGATCATCGCCAACGACGTCGACCCGGCCGTCTCGACGACTTTCAACGACGAGGACTACCGGCGCGCGATCGACGTACTGGGCAGGCAGTACCCGATCATCCTGACCGACTCCGGTACCGGTCTGCTCTACAGCGCCATGCGGGGCGTACTCGACCTCGCCGATCAGCTGATCATCATCTCGACGCCGTCCGTGGACGGTGCCAGCAGCGCCAGTACGACACTGGACTGGCTGTCCGCGCACGGGTACGCGGACCTCGTCTCGCGGTCCCTCACCGTCATCTCGGGTGTGCGCGAGACCGGCAAGATGATCAAGGTGGAGGACATCGTCTCCCACTTCGAGACGCGCTGCCGGGGCGTCATCACCGTGCCCTTCGACGAGCATCTCGCCGCCGGTGCCGAGGTCGACCTCGACATGATGCGGCCCAAGGTCCGCGAGGCGTACTTCAACCTCGCCGCCCTGATCGCCGAGGACTTCGTACGGCACCAGCAGATGCACGGGCTCTGGACCTCGGACGGCAATCCGCCCCCGGTCGCGGCCCCGCCACTGCCGGGACACCAGCAGCAACAGATGCAGCAGGGTCCGGGGCAGCCGTACCCGGCGGCTCCGCCCGTCCCGGGGCAGGGTCAGCAGGTTCCGCCGCCGCACGGTCAGCCGGGGCAGTACCCGCCGCCGCCTCAGCCCGGTCAGCCGTACCCGCCGCAGCAGCCTCAGCAGCCGTACGGCTATCCGCCGCAGCCGGGGCAGCCCTACCAGCCGCCTCAGCAGCAGGCCCAGCCACAGCCCCAGCCGCCCGGTTATCCGCAGCCTCCGCAGCAGCAGTAGGCGGTGGCAAGCGGAAAGGGCGGCCGATGCCCCTCAGGCATCGGCCGCCCTTTCCGCTGTACGCGTCGCTACTCCGCCGCCGCGATCAGCTCGCGGCACTTCTTCACGTCCTCGGCCATCTGTACGAGCAGCGCGTCCAGCGAGTCGAACTTGGCCTGGCCGCGCACGAACGCCAGGAAGTCGACGGCGACGTGCAAGCCGTACAGATCGAGGCCGACGCGGTCGATGGCGTACGCCTCCACCGTTCGTTCCGTGCCGTCGAACTGCGGGTTCGTGCCGACGGAGATCGCGGCCGGCATCACCTCGCCGTCCGCGTGCAGCCAGCCCGCGTAGACACCGTCGGCCGGGATCGCGGTGTGGGGCAGCGTCTCCACGTTGGCGGTGGGGAAGCCGAGTTCGCGGCCGCGCTGGGCGCCCCGGACGACGACGCCCTCGACGCGGTGCGGGCGGCCCAGGATCTCGCGCGCGCCCCCGACATCACCCTCGCCGACCAGACGACGCGTCAGCGTGGACGAGAACGGCTCGCCGCCGCCCGCCTCGCCCGACACATACAGGTCGACGACCTCGACCTCGAAGTCGTACGTCCGGCCGAGTTCGGTCAGGAACTTCACGTTGCCGGCCGCCTTGTGGCCGAAACGGAAGTTCGGGCCCTCGACGACCGCCCGTGCGTGCAGCTTGTCGACGAGGACCTTGACCACGAAGTCGGCCGGGGAGAGCTTCGAGAACTCCTTGGTGAAGGGGAGGATCAGGACCGCGTCGACACCCAGCTCGGCCATCAGTTCGGCACGGCGGTGGTGCGGGGCCAGCAGCGGCGGATGGCTGCCGGGGCGCACGACCTCGCTGGGGTGCGGGTCGAAGGTGACGACGACCGAGGGAACGCCCAGCTCACGGGCGCGCTCCACGGCATGCCGGATGATCAGCTGGTGTCCGCGGTGGACCCCGTCGTAGGAACCGATGGTGACGACGCCGCGTCCCCAGTCCTCGGGGATGTCCTCCAAGCCACGCCAGCGCTGCACTGTGACCGCTCCTCGTCGAACCCGTGTCCGTGTCTGCCTCTTACGCAGGCCTTCTTACGCAGGTCTAAGGGTGCCATGCCGGACGCGCCCGGCTCGCATCGGCATGGAGGCTGTGACAGGGCGCACGTGACACGACCGGTCCCCGACCGCCGATCGCGGTTCGAAAGCGTGCGCTATGCGGGGACCCGTACCCCCGCCAGGTTCTCGATCATGCGGCGCGTACTGGGGCCGACCACGGCGGCCCACTCCCCCGGGGTGTCGGTCAGCCAGCCCGCCACCAGCGCCGCGAACCCGGGCACCCGCCTGCTCAGCTCGACCAGACAGCAGTCGAACCGCGTCGCGCCGTCGGGAGTGCGTACGAGAAGCAGACCACAGCGGTGTACGAGGCCCCGCGTGCGTTCCTCACCATGGCGGGCCGTGGCTTCCACAGTGGCGCGGAGCAGCGCGTCCAGGACGGTGGGGTCGTGCTCGCGGGCCAGGAGGGCTTCCAGGAGTTCGTGGCGGAGGGGCTGGGAGATGGGGCTCCCGGGCGCGGCGAGTACGGTCGCGAGGGCGGCGCGCACCGGTGCCGGGCCGTCGTCGAGGAGGCCGGTGACCAGCGGAAGGAGTACGGGCCTGACGGTCGGTCCCTGGTCGAGGCGACGGTCGACGTACTCGGCCATGTGCCCGGCGGTCTCCGGCCGCCGCTCCACGGCCTGCCGTACGAGCACGGCGACCCGACGGGCCAGGGCCGGGGTCGTGATGTCGGCGAGGGTGCGCAGCGTGTCGCCCGGTTCCGGACCGAGCAACCTGGTCCGGAACGCGTCGAGAACCGGCTCCGGGTGGGTCGTGAGGGCGGGGACCAGGGCGCTCGGCGGGAGGTGCGGGTCGCCGGCCGTGAAGTGCCGCAGGGCTTGCGGGAGATGCTGGGTGCGGGTACGCGGATCACGGACGAGCAGCGCGAGCGCGCCGCCGTGCAGTGTGCAGTCGCCCGGGCGGGCGAGCAGTGCGAGGGCCGCGTAGCGCAGGAGGTCGAGGTCGGCGTCGGTGCGCACCTGGGGTGCGACGCGCGTTCCGTACGCCACCGCCGCGACCCGCCGGGCCGGCCGCTCGTCGTGCGCCCACCGGTCCACGGCCCGGCAGACGGCGGACGGCTCCTCCTCGGCGAGCACGGCGAGGAGTTCGTCCCCGCGCCGGTGCGCACTGTCGACGAGTACCTCGGTCAGCTCGTCCAGAGCCCGGTGGCGGTGGGTGTGGAGCAGCGCCTGGGCGGCGGTCGCCACGGTCGCGTCCGGCGTCGCGGGCAGCGGACGGTCGTCGTCGAACCAGCGGGCGAGGAGCGGTTGTACGGCGGTGGGGTCGGCGGCGAGCAGCTGCGCCACGGCGTCCAGGTAGCGGGGCTGGTCGGACTGGCCCGGCGGGTCGTCGCCGACGACGAGCCGGCGCAGGAGGTCGACGCGGCCGGCTTCGGGGAGGCGGAGGGCGGTCCAGAAGGACGGGCCCAGTTCCGGGGGCACCGCCTGGTTCCGCCGGCGGCGGGCCACGATGCGGTCGGCGAGGAGGCGCAGGACGTGGGTGTACGGGGTCGCGTCGGGGACGTGGCGGAGTACGTCGGTGAGGAGGTGGGTCGCCCACCATGTGGAGGTCGCGATGGCGGTCGTGGTGGGTGTCTCGGGGGTTGGGGTTGTGGAGGCGGTCGACGGCTGAGGTTGCGGGGCGATGGCCTCCGTCAACTCCCTCAGGCGCAGGGCCAGTTCGGGGGCTCCGTGCTGGCGGGCGAGGAGCAGCAGCGACTGGACCACCGGGCCGATGCGGTGGTGCGGTACTGGGACCAGGGCCGCGTTCTTGTCGTTCTCCGGGCGGCGGCGGTGGACCAGGGCGTGCAGTGCCTCGTCCAGGTCCAGGTGTGTGCCCTGGATCCAGTCGGCCAGTTCCTCGTGGGCGAAGCGGTAGCCGGTGCCGGCCGGGACCAGGAGGCCCTCGGTGAGGACCGCGGAGGCCCAGCCTGTGCCGCCGCCCAGTCGGGCCGGTGCGGGGCCCCAGGGGAACACGGACTCGAAGGAGGCGCGGTCCAGCTCGCCCTGGCCGGGGCCCAGGCTGCGGCGGGCTGCCTCGTGGATCTGGCCGGAGACCTTGGCTGCGAGGCGGCGTACGGGGGTGCCGCGGAGGCCGTTCTCTGCGGCCAGGCGGACTGCGATGCGGAGGCACATCAGGTCCAGGTAGGCGGTGAAGACGTCGTGGCGGTCGAGGCGGGGGGTGGGGGTGTCGGGGTGGGTGGGGAGGGCGGCTCGGACCTCTGAGAGGAGGCGGAGGGTGAGGGGGTGGCGGGCGTCCTGGGGGGTGAGGGCGGAAGGGGGGATGGCGTAGCGGGCGTGGGCTTGGTGGGCTTCGGATTCGGTGAGGTCGGTGAGGTGGAGGTGGTGGCGTGGGGATTCTTCGCCCCCGCCGCCCCTACCCGTCCCATCCCTGGGGGCTGCCGCCCCCAGACCCCCGCTGTCGGCCTGAACGGCCTCGTCCTCAAACGCCGGACGGGCTGGAATGGCCGGGCCAGCCTTGTCCTCGAACGCCGGACGGGCTGGAATGCCCAGGCCGGCCTCTTCCGCGAACGCCGGACGGGCTGAAATGCCCGGGCCGCCCCCTGTCTGCTCCCAGTACTCCGGGCGGCAGGCCATCACCAGGCGGGCGTGTGATTCTCGGAGCCATTTCTCCGTTGAGCTTGTCCATTCCTGTGCTCGGTGGGCCAGGAGTGGGGGCATTTCCTCCGGGCCGTCCAGGAGGAGAAGCAGGGGGCGGGCTGTTTCGTGGGACAGGTGGGACAGGCGTTCCGGGGTGATGTCGCCCAGGTCTGTGCCGTGCTCGCCCGACGCGGTCACGATCCGGGCCGCTCGGTCCAGTGCTCGGCGGGCCGCGTCCGCCACCGAGGTGTCCTCGGCGCGCAGGTCGGCGCCGCGCAGCCACAGGGTGGGGGCCGGTTCCGGGTCGCGGTGGCGGCGGGCGGCGAGGGCCGCGAGTTCCGTCGTACGGCCGCTGCCGGGGGCGCCGACCAGGCCGAGGACGACGGACGGGCTCTCGCGCGCGGCGGTGAACGCCTTCAACTCCCTTGCCAGTTCCGCCCGTTCGACCGGCTCGACCGCGCCCGCGTCCAGGCCGGCCGAGGTTCGGCCCACGAAGCCCGCCAGTGCGCCCGGCGGTCCGTCCGAGCCCACCGAGGTCGCCGTCAGTTCCAGGACGCCCGCGAGGTTGAGGTCGGCGCCGAACGCGGGGACCGTCGCCGCGTTGCGGGCCAGGAGTTCGGAGAGTGGGTCGGGGGCGTCCGCGATCCGTCGGGTGTGGAGTGGGAGCGCGAAGCCTGGCGCGCGGTGGCCCGCCGGTTCCGGTGACGTTCCCGTGGGCTGCGGCAGCAGGGCCGTGCCCAGTACTCCCACCACCGCTCCCGTCGTACGGTCGAGCACCGGGCCGCCCGCCGCGCCGCCGCCCAGGCGGAGCGCGTCGCTGCCCGCCGTGCCGATCGCCAACTCCAGGGCGTCGGGGAGGAGATGGAAGCGGTCCGTGGCCGTATAGGTGACGTCGGTCGTGCCGAGCACGCGCGCCTCGCGCCAGCCGCCCGCCGCGATCCGCACGTACGTGCCAGTCGCCACCCGGTCCCGGACCGAGACGGGGAGCGGGTCCGCGCCCAGGCCCTCGGTGTGCACGAGGGCCAGGCCCAAGGTCGGGAGAAGGGTCACCGCGTCTGCCGCCGACACCACACACGTACGGTCTGCGGGGCCGTGCAGGACCAGCCGGGGCAGTCCGTCGACGGCCTCGTGGCTGGTGATCAGCGTGCCGTGGTGGTCGGCCACGAAGCCCGTACCCCGTGGGCGACCGGCCAGGTCGCACACCCGCACCAGCGACTCGTCGGCAGCCTCGACCGCTGTTTCGTCTTCGCGCGTCTCGGGCGCACCGGCCGACGACCGACGGCCGCCCCCGGCGCGCGGGCCCCGTCCCGCCATCGTCGACCTCCCCGCCGTACACGCGTGCCTGCGTACGCACGCGTCTGCTTTCGACGGTAGGCAGTTGGTGATCAGCAGGACAGAGCGTGCGACGAACGCGCCCCCTTCCGCCCCCTCGGTTCACTCCGAGCGCCTGCCCGGACGGGTGAATGAATCGCGAGGGATGGATACACCCTTGGGTGGGGGAACCGAGGGGGAACCGTGGAGCGGCGGGAACGTGTCCCCGTGATCGCCGCTCCACGGCGCGGAACGTCAGACGAAGACCGCGAGGCTCTTCGCCTTGCCCTTCTCCTCCTCCACCAGGGCGAGGAACTGCCCTGCGGGGTCGAAGACGGCCACGGCGCCGACGCCCGTGTACTCCTCGGGCATCTCCAGCCGTACGCCGTTCGTCAGCAGCCGGGCCCGCTTCTCGTCCACGTTCCAGCGCGGGAACGCGGCGGTGGCCGCGTCGGCGATCGGCATCACCGTCAGTTCCTGCTGCAACTGGTCGAGCGTGCGGGCCGCGTCCAGCTTGTACGGGCCGACGCGCGTCCGGCGCAGCGCGGTGAGGTGGCCGCCGACGCCCAGGTCGGCGCCCAGGTCGCGGGCCAGCGCGCGGATGTACGTTCCGGACGAGCACACCACCGACACGACCAGGTCGAGTACGGGGGTGCCGTCGGCCGCGACGGCTTCCCTGACGTCGTACACCGCGAAGGACGAGACGGTGACCGGGCGGGCCGGGATCTCGAACTCCTCGCCCTCGCGGGCCCGCTTGTACGAGCGCACGCCGTTGATCTTGATGGCGCTGACCTTGGACGGCACCTGCATGATGCGGCCGGTCAGCTTGGCGACGCCGGCGTCGACGGCCTCGCGGGTGATCCCGGAGGCGTCGGTGGAGGAGGTGATGTCCCCCTCGGCGTCGTCGGTGAGCGTGTTCTGTCCTAGGCGGACGGTGCCGAGGTACTCCTTCTCGGTCAGCGCGAGGTGGCCGAGGAGCTTGGTCGCGCGCTCGACCCCGAGGACGAGCACGCCCGTGGCCATGGGGTCGAGGGTGCCGGCGTGTCCGACGCGGCGGGTCCTGGCGATCCCGCGCATCTTGGCGACCACGTCGTGCGAGGTGAAGCCCGACGGCTTGTCGACGATGACAAGCCCGTCGGGCGTCCTGGTGTTCTGCTGCGTCATTCGGCGGTGTCGTCCTCGTCGTCCGGCTTCTTGTACGGGTCCGCGTCACCGGCGAACGCGGCGCCCGCGGACGCCTGGCGCACCTGGGCGTCGGAGGCCCGGGCCTTGTCGAGGAGGTCCTCGATCTTCTTGGAGGTGTCCGGGAGGGCGTCGGCGACGAAGGCCAGGGTCGGCGTGAACTTCACGCCCGCGGCCTGGCCGACGGCGGAGCGCAGGACGCCCTTGGCGCTCTCCAGGCCGGCGGCAGCGGCCGCCCGCTCCTCGTCGTCCCCGTACACCGTGTAGAAGACGGTCGCCTCCCGGAGGTCCCCGGTGACCCGGGTGTCCGTGATGGTGACGTGGGTGCCGAGGCGCGGGTCCTTGATCCCGCGCTGGAGCTTCTGGGCCACCACCTCTCGGATGAGGTCAGCCAACCTCTTCGCCCGCGCGTTGTCGGCCACTGGTCCGTCTCCCGTTCTTTTCTGTTCCGCGTTCCGCGTTCTGCGTTCTTGCAGGTCGTTCAGGTCGTTCAGGTCGTTCGTTTGTTCGCTAGTCGTCGTCGCCGTGGAGCCGTCGTCGTACGGACAGCAGTTCCACCTCGGGACGGCCGGCGACCAGTCGCTCGCACTGGTCCAGCACATCGGTGATGTGTGCCGTGTCGCCGGCCACCACCGCGAGGCCGATGCCTGCTCTGCGGTGCAGGTCCAGGTGTTCGACCTCGGCCGCGCTCACCGCGTACTTGCGCTGGAGTTCGGCGACGATCGGGCGGACGACGGAGCGCTTCTCCTTCAGCGAGCGTACGTCGCCGAGCAGGAGGTCGAAGGACAGAGTCCCCACGTACATGTGTGTATCCGGATGACCCGCCGGTGCGGGATCGATGGCCCCGCCGGCTGTATGGGCGGGGACATCAAGAACGGTACAGCGTACGGGGCGGTGGCTCGACGGGATTGTTCTTCGCCCCCGCCGCCCCTACCCGTCCCATCCCTGGGGGCTGCGCCCCCAGACCCCCGCTGTCGCGCTGAACGCGCTCGTCCTCAAACGCCGGACGGGCTGGTATGTCACCCTGCCCGGCATTCAAGGACAAGGCGCGCACCTCCAGCCCGTCCGGCGATTGAGGACAAGGCCCGTTCAGGGCCGGAGCGGGGGTCCGGGGGCGGCAGCCCCCAGCAGACGCCCAGCTGGCCGGCGGGGACTTCTCCCTGCCGGCCAGCCGGACTGCACGTACTACCTACCGCTTAGCCGCGCGGCTTCTCCCGCATCTCGTACGTCGCGATGACGTCGTCGACCTTGATGTCGTTGAAGTTGCCGAGGTTGATACCACCCTCGAACCCTTCGCGGATCTCGGTGACGTCGTCCTTGAAGCGACGCAGACCGGAGATGGTGAGGCTCTCCGCGATGACCTTGCCATCGCGCAGCAACCGCGCCTTGGTGTTGCGCTTGACCTCGCCGGAGCGGACCAGCACACCGGCGATGTTGCCCAGCTTGGACGAGCGGAAGACCTCGCGGATCTCCGCCGTACCCAGCTCGACCTCTTCGTACTCCGGCTTGAGCATGCCCTTGAGGGCCGCCTCGATCTCCTCGATGGCCTGGTAGATCACCGAGTAGTAGCGGACGTCGACGCCCTCGCGCTCCGCCATCTGCGCCGCGCGGCCCGCAGCGCGGACGTTGAAGCCGATGACGATCGCGTCGGAGCCGGTCGCCAGGTCGATGTCCGACTCGGTGACCGCACCCACACCGCGGTGCAGGACGCGGATGTCGACCTCTTCGCCGACGTCGAGCTGGAGCAGCGAGGACTCGAGAGCCTCCACCGAACCGGACGCGTCGCCCTTGATGATGAGGTTGAGTTCCTGCACCAGACCGGCCTTGAGCGCCTCGTCCAGGTTCTCCAGGGAGAAGCGGACTCCACGCCGGGCGAAGTTGGCGTTGCGCTCGCGCGCCGCCCGCTTCTCGGCGATCTGACGCGCCGTACGGTCCTCGTCGACGACCAGGAAGTTGTCGCCTGCGCCCGGGACGTTGGTGAGACCCAGGACCAGGACGGGAGTCGACGGAGTCGCTTCCTCGACGTTGTTGCCGTTGTCGTCGAGCATCGCCCGGACGCGGCCGTACGCGTCGCCGACCACCATCGTGTCGCCGATGCGCAGCGTGCCGCGCTGGACCAGGACCGTCGAGACGGCACCGCGGCCACGGTCGAGGTGGGACTCGATCGCAATACCCTGCGCGTCCTGCTCCGGGTTGGCCCGCAGGTCGAGCGAGGCGTCCGCGGTGAGGACCACGGCCTCCAGGAGAGCCTCGATGTTGAGGCCCTGCTTGGCGGAGATGTCGACGAACATCGTGTCGCCGCCGTACTCCTCGGCCACCAGACCGAACTCGGTCAGCTGACCACGGACCTTGGTCGGGTCCGCGCCCTCGACGTCGATCTTGTTGACCGCGACCACGATCGGCACGTCGGCCGCCTTGGCGTGGTTCAGCGCCTCGATCGTCTGGGGCATCACACCGTCGTTGGCCGCCACCACGAGGATCGCGATGTCGGTCGACTTGGCACCACGGGCACGCATGGCGGTGAACGCCTCGTGACCCGGGGTGTCGATGAAGGTGATCTTGCGCTCTTCGTCGTTGACCTGAGTCGTGACCTGGTACGCACCGATGTGCTGCGTGATACCGCCGGCCTCGCCCGCGACGACGTTCGTCTTGCGGATGGTGTCGAGGAGGCGGGTCTTGCCGTGGTCGACGTGACCCATGACGGTCACGACCGGCGGACGCGCGACGAGGAACTCCTCGCCACCCTCGTCCTCACCGAACTCGATGTCGAAGGACTCGAGCAGCTCGCGGTCCTCCTCCTCCGGGCTGACGATCTCCAGGACGAAGTTCATCTCGTCCGCGAGGAGCTTCAGCGTCTCGTCGGAGACGGACTGCGTGGCGGTGACCATCTCGCCGAGGTTCATCATCACGCCGACGAGCGACGCCGGGTTGGCGCCGATCTTCTCGGCGAAGTCGGTGAGCGAGGCACCACGCGACAGGCGGACGGACTGTCCGTTGCCGCGCGGCAGCATCACGCCGCCGACCGACGGGGCCTGCATGGCCTCGTACTCCTGGCGCCTCTGCCGCTTCGACTTGCGACCACGACGCGCGGGACCACCGGGACGACCGAAGGCGCCCTGCGTGCCACCACGGCCACCCGGACCACCGGGACGACCACCGAAGCCGGGACGACCGCCGCCACCGCCACCGGGACCACCGGGACGGCCGGCGAAACCGCCGCCACCGCCACCGCCGGGACCGGCCGGACGACCGGCGAAGCCGCCACCGCCGCCACCGGGACGACCGGCGAACCCGCCGCCACCGCCACCGGGACGACCGCCGCCACCGCCACCGGGACCACCGGGACGACCGCCACCCGCACCGGGACCGCGGCCACCAGGGCCACCGCCGGGACGCGGGCTGCCGGCAGCGGGACGCTGCGGCATCATGCCGGGGTTGGGACGGTTGCCGCCGGGGCCGCCGCCGGGACGCGGAGCGCCACCGGGACCACCCTGCGGACGAGGCATGCCGCCCGGACTCGGACGCCCGCCGCCCGCACCCTGCGGACGGGGAGCACCCTGGCCGCCGCCCGCACCCTGCGGACGCGGACCACCGGCACCGGGAGCGCCACCGGGGCCACCCTGGCCACCGGGACGCGGAGCGCCCTGCGGACGGGGCGACTGGGGACGCGCCATGCCGGTGGAGCCACCGGACGTGAAGGGGTTGTTGCCCGGACGCGGACCGGACGGACGGGCACCGCCGGGACGCGGGGCGCCCTGGCCACCCGGACGCGGGGCGCCCGGACGCTCACCACGGCCCTGGCCACGGTCCTGACCGCGGTCCTGGCCCTGCCCACGGTCCTGACCGGGACCCGAGGGACGGGCACCGGGACGCGGGGCGCCGGGACGGGCACCGGTGGTGGGACGCGGCGCCTGGGCGGCGGCCGGCGTGACCGGTGCCGACGGCGGAGCGGTGAACTCCGGCGTGGTGGGTGCCGCGGGGGCCGGCTTCGGCGCGGGCTTGGGGCCCGGCGTCGGACGTGAACCCTGCGGGGCCGGGGTCACCGGGGTGACCGGCGCACTCGGCGCGGCGGGCGCCGCGGGGCGCTCGGCCACGGCGGGCTTGGGAGCCGGCGGCCGCGGGGCAGCCGGACGGGCCGACTGCGCCGGGGAGGGCGCGCCGGGCTTGGGAGCCGCCTTGCGGGGGGCGCCGGGCTTGGCGCTGCTCCCGCCCTGGAAGGCATCTGTCAACTTGCGTACTACGGGCGCCTCGATCGTCGAGGATGCCGATCGGACGAATTCACCGAGTTCCTGGAGCTTGGCCATGACGGCCTTGCTCTCAACCCCGAACTCCTTGGCGAGTTCGTATACCCGGACCTTAGCCACTTCGCTCCTTTTAGGTCCGGGTTGCGGCCGGACCGTCGCTACTTCATGGGCGTACTCATCGCGTGCTCATCGAGTGCTCATCGCAATCTCGACCTACTTCCAACTCGCGGGGGGTACCAGAGCCGCACGGGGGTTCCGTGCGACGCGTCTTACGGTGTTGCCTGCTCGACGTACCGGCGCAACGCCGCCGTGTCGAGCGCTCCCGGGGCACGCAGTGCCCGTGGGAACGCCCGGCGGCGAACCGCCAGGTCGAGACAGACCAGGGCGGGGTGCACATACGCACCCCGGCCGGGCAGCGTACCGCGATGATCGGGGGCGCATTCACCCTCGATCGCCACGATGCGCAGCAGATCCTTCTTGGCCGCTCGCTCCCGACACCCCACACAGGTGCGTTCAGGGCATACGCGGGCACGCGTCCGGCCAGACACTCCTAAGTCTACCTCCCCGTACGGACCTCACTCATTCGAGATAAGGATCGAACGGTTGTTGTCGTGATCTCAGCCACCTGCGGCTTGGATCTATTCCCCCGCAGGACGACCCTGGCCCCGTGGCTGCTCGGCGGGCCGATCGGACGGCTGCTCGGTGTCCGGGCGGATGTCGATGCGCCAGCCGGTCAGCCGGGCTGCGAGGCGGGCGTTCTGGCCCTCCTTGCCGATCGCCAGCGACAGCTGGTAGTCGGGGACCGTCACGCGCGCGGAGCGGGCCGCGAGGTCGACGACCTCGACCTTGGTGACCCGGGCCGGGGACAGCGCGTTCGCCACCATGTCGGCCGGGTCGTCCGACCAGTCGACGATGTCGATCTTCTCGCCGTTCAGCTCGGCCATGACATTGCGCACCCGGCCCCCCATGGGGCCGATGCAGGCCCCCTTGGCGTTCAGACCGCTGCGCGTCGACCGGACGGCGATCTTCGTACGGTGGCCGGCCTCGCGCGCGATGGCCGAGATCTCCACCGAACCGTCGGCGATCTCGGGCACCTCCAGCGCGAAGAGCTTCTTCACCAGGTTGGGGTGCGTGCGCGAGAGGGTGACGGACGGACCGCGCACGCCCTTCGCCACTCGTACGACGTACGACCGCAGCCGCAGCCCGTGCGTGTAGGTCTCGCCGGGGACCTGCTCCTGCACCGGCAGGATGGCCTCCAGCTTGCCGATGTCCACGAGCACGTTCTTCGGGTCGCGGCCCTGCTGGACGACACCGGTGACGATGTCGCCCTCGCGGCCCGCGTACTCGCCGAGCGTCGCGTCGTCCTCGGCGTCGCGCAGGCGCTGCAGGATGACCTGCTTGGCGGTGGTGGCGGCGATCCGGCCGAAGTCCGACGGGGTGTCGTCGAACTCGCGTGCCTCCTGCCCCTCCTCCAGCTCCTGGGGGTCCTCCTTCGCCCACACGGTCACATGACCGGTCTCCCGGTCGAGCTTCACGCGCGCGTGGCGGCGGCTTCCCTCGGTGCGGTGGTAGGCGATGAGGAGGGCCGACTCGATCGCCTCGACCAGCAGGTCGAAGGAGATCTCCTTCTCCCGCACCAAGCCCCGCAGGGCACTCATGTCGATGTCCACGGCTACGCCTCCTCTTCTTCCGTCATGTCCTGCTTGTCTTTGGTGTCCTTGCGGTTGAACTCGACCTGGACGCGGGCCTTGTCGACGTCGCCGAAGGCGAGCCGGCGGGCGGTGGCCTTGCGGCCCTTCACGCCCGGCACTTCGAGGTCCATGCCCTCGTCGTCCACGGTCAGGATCCGGGCGACCACTTCGCCGCCGCCCTCGGTGAGCTGGAACCGCACCAGCCGCTCGACGGCGCGTACGTAGTGCCGGTGCTCGGTGAGTTCGCGCTCGGCGCCGGGGGTGCCGACCTCCAGGGTGTACTCCCCCGCGCCCATCGCGTCCGTCTCGTCGAGCTTCGCCGAGAGCGCGCGGCTCACATCGGCGATCGCGTCCAGATCGGCACCGTCGTCGGAATCGACGACGACCCGCAGCACTCTCTTGCGCCCGACGGACTCCACTGCGATCTCTTCGAGATCGAGACCCTGCGAGCTGACGAGCGGCTCCAGGAGCTCTCGAAGCCTCTCGCTCTGGGTGGTGCTCATCCGGGTGACTCCTCGGCCGCGTGTGCTGTTGTGGGTAGGTCGCGTGTCAGGTCAAAGGGTATCCGGTCCCGGGGGGTGTTGCCGTCCACCGGAACGCCCCCGGTGGCCCGGCTGCGCCGGTGGCGGGTGCCGGGCCGGGGCGCGGGTACGGTGATCACGGGCGTGCCGCCCTTCTCGTTGTTTTCCGTGGTCTCCCGTTCGTACGAGCCCTCCGAGGACGTCTGTCGTGCCGTTCCCCCCGCCCTCGCACACCCCGCCGGGAGTCCCCGCGGGTCCGCGCAGAAGAACCCTGCTCGCCTCGGCCGCGGGCGCAGCCCTCCTCGTGGGCTGCACCTCCGAGTCCGACTCGACGGCCACGAGTTCCGGCAGCCCGTCGGTGGCCGAGCGCACGCGCGCGCGTGCGGCGAGCGACAGCACCGGGCTCGCACAGCAGTACGACACGGCGATCGCCGCGTTCCCGGTGCTTGCGGACCGCCTGTCGGAGCTACGGGCGGAGGCCGTACGGCACGCGGAGGCCTTCGGGGGCGCAGAGCCGACGCCGGCATCGACACCGACCTCCGCCTCGCCTACGGCTTCGGCATCTGCGGCGCCGCCGACCGAGCAGGACGCCCTCGCCGGGCTCGCCGCCGCCGAGCGGATCCTCGTGGACCGGCGTACGAAGGCGCTCCTCGAAGTGCCGGGCGAGCTGGCGCGGCTGCTGGCCTCGGTGGCCGCCGCCGGGGCCGCGCATGTGTATCTGCTGACGGAGGGCGCGAAGTGAGCGGGGCGAAGTCGAACGAGGCCGAGAAGGACACCGCCGAGCTGACCGCGCTCCAGGCCGCCCTGGGCGCCGAACACGCGGCGGTGTACGGGTACGGGGTCGTCGGCGGGCTGATCGGCGAGGCCCGCCGGAGCGAGGCGCGGGCCGCGTACGACGCCCATCGGGCCCGGCGCGACGAACTGGCGCGCGCGGTGCGGGCCCTCGGGGGCACGCCGGTGGCGGCGGCCGCCGGGTACGCGCTGCCGTTCCCGGTGACCGACTCGGACGCCGCCGTCCGGCTCGCGGCCGAGCTGGAGGAGCGGGTCGCCGGGGTGTACTCCGACCTGGTCCGGGCAGCTGAGGGCGAGCGGCGCCGGACGGGGGCCGAGGGGCTGCGGGAGGCCGCGGTGCGGGCGGTGCGGTGGCGGGGCGGGAGCGTACCCTTCCCTGGGCTCGCCGAGCGGGCGAGCACTGTGTCGGCGTCGGCGACGCCCCCGGCGTAGGCCGGATCGCACACCCGCGTACGGACGGAAGGAAACGACTCGCGTATGGCATTCGCACCGCCGCCCCGTCTGGTGAGGGCGCTCGGCGAGACGGCACCGGACGGTGACGAGTGGCTGGCGCGGGTGCCTGCGGCGGCTCAACAGGCCGTGGATCTACGCGTGTTGACCGTGGAGCGGGTACAGGTTCCGGGTGGTCGGAGCAGTCTGGTGGTGCTGGTGCGGCGGGCGGACGGCACGCCCGCCGTTCTGAAGCTCGCGCCTCGCCGGGCCCGGCCGGAGAGTGAGCGGGCCGCGTTGGCGCACTGGGGTGGGGTGGGGGCGGTTCAGTTGCTGGAGCCGGCCGCCGGCTCCTCCGGCTCCCCCGGCTTCGCCGAGGAGGGCGTGCTGTTGCTGGAGCGGTTGCATCCGGATGTGTCGGTGCGGTCGCTGCCCGAGGCGAAGGCGTTGCTGGAGGCTGCGGGGACGTTGCGGCGGCTGTGGGTCGAGCCGCCTGTTGGCTCCGACGTCGTCTTCGAGACGGTGGCCTCGCGGACCGGGCGGCAGGCGGAGGCGATGGCGGCGAGCGCCGGTGCGGAGGTGGCGCCGCTGGTCTCGGCGGCGCTTGCCGCCCGGGAGGAGTTGTTGGTCGCGCCGGCCGAGGTTCGGTTGCTGCACGGGACGTTTCGGCAGAGCAAGGTGTTGGCCGGTGAGCGGATGCCGTGGCTGGCGGTGGGGCCGGATCCGGTGGTCGGGGAGTGTGCGTTCGATCTGGCTCGGTTGGTTCGGGATCGGGTGGAGGATCTGATCGCTTCGTCTTCGGGGGCGGCGATTACTCGGCGGCGGGTGAAGAGGCTTGCTGAGTCGTTGGATGTGGATCAGGAGCGGTTGCGGGGGTGGACGTTGTTTCGGGCTGTGGAGTCTGGGGTTCGGGCGCTTCGGGTGGGGCGGCCCAGGGATGCGGAGTTGTTGCTGGAGTTCGCGGGGTGGCTTTGAGGGTTGAGGGTTTGCTGCGGGCCGGTGGGGGCTTGTCGCGCAGTTCCCCGCGCCCCTGAGGTGGGTCACCTTGCCGTTAGTTTGAGGGCTAGGACTGGGCAGTCCGCTGCTGCTCTGCGGGCTCGTTTTGCTGTGCGGGTCGGGATCGGGGCGCCGTCTATGAGTGGGTAGCCCCACTCGTCCAAGGTGATGTGTTCCGGGAGTAGTTCGGCGCAGAGGCCGTGGGCCTGGCACGCCGTCCAGTCGATGTCGATCGTCGTCGTCTCGTGGGTCATGTCAGGTCCGGTCGTTGGGGACTGGCAGCAGGGGGGTTTGGGTCGTTGCCGTGCAGAAGCCTCTTGCGTGGGCGTCGAGTTCGGGGGCGAAGGTGGTCAGGGCCGAGCGGACCAGGCGGATCGTGCCGTCGGGGTGGTGGCAGGCGCCTCGGCCCTCGACCAGGCCCGACCAGCGGGCGACGTCCGTGCGGGTCGTGCCCTGGGGGCCGGGGGCGGCCAGGGTCTGGAAGGCGGCGGCGATTCGGGGCAGGCCGTTGAGGCAGGGGCCGCACTGGCCGGCCGACTCCAGGGCCAAGTACCGCAGGACGCGGGCGGTTTCGGCCAGGCCGCAGTGGTCGGCGGGGAGCACGGCGAGTACGCCCGCACCCAAGTAGGTGGAGGTCAGGGGGAGTTGGGCTGCCTCGGCGGCCGGGAGCCAGGTGCCGTGGTAGCCGCCGATCAGGACCGCTCCGGTGGGGCCCAGCGGCAGCAGTCTGCCTATGGGCATCCCGAACGGGGCCTCCACGACCCGTACTTCACGTCCGGGCACATGCACCGTGCACAGCGCGCTGCCGGGTTCCGAGGGTGTGCCCGCCGCGCGGAACCAGTCGGCGCCGTAGCGGGCGATCAGCGCGAGGTGGGCCAGGGTCTCGACGTTCTGGACGAGGGTCGGGGCCCGGTTCACTCCGCGTTCCCGCACCGGCGGGCTCTGGTGCTGCGGAAGGCTGGCGCCGCCGGAGACGTACGAGGTGAGGGCGGACGACTGGCCCGACAGGAACCGTTTGGGGACGCGGACGACCTTGACGGACAGGGGATCGCGGCGGCGCTCGGCCAGGGCCGCCTCCAGGTAGCTGCCGCCCGCCTCCACCGCGAGGTACGCCTCTCCGGCGCCGATCGCCTCGGCCGCCAACTGGAGTCCGTCCAGGACGAGATGGGGCGAGAATTGGAGGAGCGTCTTGTCCTTGTGGCTCGCGGGCTCGCCCTCGGCGCCGTTGGCCACGACCACCGGGGCACGGTCTGTGCGACGGCCCGCGTCAGCGACGGAGACGAGTTTGCGGTACGTGGCGAAGGCGGCTCCGCCTCGTCCGGTGAGGCCCGACTGGGCGACGGTATCCAGGAGTTGGGCCGGGTTGCCGTACGAGACGGGCCCGTACCGCTGCTCGTGCGTGCCGAAGTCGGCCGGGGCGCCGCCGGGGGCCAGCAGGCGGGGCGGCATGAAGATGTCGGTGTAGGTGGTGGTCATGAGCGGGCCCCTTCGAGCGGGCGTTCCGGTGTGCGGAGCAGGGCGGTTGGGGTCCGGTGGGAGGCGCGTACGGCGTGGGCCGTGCGGATGCCGAAGGCGGCGAGTACGGCGGCCACGCAGGACACGGTCAGCCAGGTCATCCAGTCGGCGCCGGTGTCCGTACCGATGCCGATGCCATGGACGAGGGCGATCGGCCAGGAGGCGTACGCGAGCCAGTGCACGGCACGCCAGGTGCGGTGGCCGAGACGGGCGCGGAGGAGGCTGGTGACCAGCACCGCGAGCATCAGGTCGAGGGCGACCGTGCCGAGGCCCAGCCAGAGGGGCTGGTAGTCGGAGACGAAGGGGACGACGGCGTCGAGGAGCGTGATGTCGACGTAGCCGTCGATCACGGCTGCGGCTATGTGGAGCGCGAGGAAGGCGGTGGCGGAGAGGGAGAGGGTGCGGTGGAGGGAGACCGTGCCGAATCTCGGCAGGCCGGGGAGTCTGGCTCGCAGGCGGACCGCGATGCCGAGCAGGACGACGACCGTGAAGAGGACCAGGCACACGGCGCCTGTGGCGCGGTTGGCGTACCAGAGGGTTTCGGAGGTCATGGCGTTGCCTCCGGGGGTGTGGTGGTGCGGGTCGTGCTGGGGGCTGTGCCCCCAGACCCCCCTTCGGCCTGGACGGCCTCGTCCTCAATCGCCGGACGGGCTGACAAAGGCCAACCCGGCGTCGTGACAACTGTCCCGTCACTCGTCACCAGCCGCGCCGGGAGGCCTAGCCCCGTCAGCCAGCGTTCCGCGCCCCTCCCCTTCACCAGGGCCGCCGTGCTCGCCGCGTTGGCGTCGGCGCAGTTCGCCGCCGCCACGGAGACCGTGCGCCAGGGGGTGTGGACGGGGAGGCCCGTGTCCGGGTTGATGATGTGGTGGAGGGTGTGCTCGCCCCGGCGCCAGTGGCGGGCGGCCGTGCCGGAGGTGGCGAGGCCGCCGCTGTGGAGGCCGATCGTGGCGTACGGGCCCTGCGTGGGCGCTTCGTCCACGGGGCCGGTGATGTCCTGGACGCGGATGCGCCAGCCGCCGGCCGGCGGGTCGCCCGCGACCGCCGTGTCGCCGCCCAGGCTCACCAGGACTCCGCAGCCTGCCGTCCGAGCCAGCGTCCGCGCGGCCCGGTCGGCGGCCCATGCCTTCGCGGTGGCGCCCAGGTCGAGGCGGATGCCGGACGGGACGCTGACCGTGCCGGTCGCCCGGTCCAGGTGGATCCGGCGCCAGCCGGGAACGCGCCGCACAGTGAGCCGTACCGGACGGTCGTCCTCCTGGACGAGGGTGAAGTCGCGGTCGTAGCCGAGGGCTTCCAGTGCCGAGCCGACCGTCGGGTCCACGGCTCCGTCGGTCGCCTCGGCCGCGCGCAGGGCCACCGCCAGGGCCTCGGCGAGCAGCGGGCTGACCCGGGTCGGGCGGCCGTCGGTGTCGTCCAGGGCGGAGAGTTCGGAGTCGGCGCGGAAGCGGCTGCACGTCGCGTCGACCTCGGCCAGCTGGCGGGCCAGGAGCAGATTGCAGGAGTCCAGCAGGGCCGGGTCGGTGGTGACGAGCCGGACGCTGGTCCCGAGGGCACGCCAGTCGGCGGCGGCCGTGGGGCGGACGGCGGTGGTCGTCACGACGCCCCCGAGGTGGAGTCGGCGGAGCCGCTGGAGTCGGAGGAGGTGACGCCGTCGGAGGAGGACTGGAGGTCGCTGGACGACGAGGAGTCCGAGGACTCCGAGGAGGAGCTGTCCGTCGTGGACGAGTCCGTCGACGAGGACGACGTGTCCGTACTGGTGTCGGTGCTGGTGCTCGTGTCCGTGCTGCTGCTCGAACCGGAGGACGTCGAACTGGACGTCGAGTCCGAGGTACTGCTCGCGGCCGTCGTCGCGTCCGACTCCATCGTGCCGACGAGGGCGAACACCCCGGCCGCCGCGGCCAGCGACACCGCCGCCGCCACGGCCGCCGTACGCCGTACCCCTCTGCGCACCGCCGCTGCGGCTCTCCGCTCCCGCTCCCTGACCGTCATGGCCGTTCCCCTCCCATAGGACGTGACTCTGTGTCACGCCCTACGTTCGGGGACCGGCCTGAGAGAAGTCTGTGAGGCGCCCATATGGCTCACGAGAACTTCCTGAGAGCGGGATTTAAATAATCAGGCGGTTCCGGTCAGGCGGGCGATCGCCTCGTCCACCGTCAGCTCCTCGCGCTCGCCCGTCCGGCGGTCCTTCAGCTCCAGGACGCCCTCGGCGGAACGGCGGCCCGCCACCAGGATCTTCGGTACGCCGATCAGCTCGGCGTCCGTGAACTTGACGCCCGGTGAGACGCCGGCGCGGTCGTCGACCAGGACGCGGGCGCCGGCCGCGGCCAGCTTGTCGGAGACCTCCAGGGCCAGTTCGGTCTGGAGGGCCTTGCCCGCGGCGACGACGTGGACGTCGGCCGGGGCGATCTCCTTGGGCCAGCACAGGCCCTGCTCGTCGGCGTGCTGTTCGGCGAGGGCCGCGACCGCGCGGGAGACGCCGATGCCGTACGAGCCCATGGTCACGCGGACCGGCTTGCCCTGCTGGCCGAGGACGTCGAGGCTGAGGGCGTCGGCGTACTTGCGGCCGAGCTGGAAGATGTGGCCGATCTCGATGGCGCGGTCCAGCTTGAGGCCGGTGCCGCAGGCAGGGCAGGGGTCACCTTCCTGGACGACCACGGAGTCGACGTACTCGTCGACCTCGAAGTCACGGCCCGCGACGACGTTCTTGGCGTGCAGGCCCTCCTTGTTGGCGCCGGTGATCCAGGCGGTGCCGGGGGCGATGCGCGGGTCGGCGAAGTAGCGGACCTTCTCCAGGCCCTGCGGGCCGACGTACCCGCGTACGAGGTCGTCGCGGCCGGTGAAGTCCTCGGCGGTGACGAGTTCGACGGCGGCGGGCGCGAAGTGCGCCTCGACCTTGCCCAGGTCGACCTCACGGTCACCCGGAACACCGATCGCGACGATCTCGCCGTCCACCTTGACGAGGAGGTTCTTGAGAGTGGCGGAGGCGGGGACCTCCAGATACGCGGCGAGCGTCTCGATGGTCGGGGTCTCGGGGGTGGGGATCTCTTCGAGGGCGGGGACGGCCGAGCCGTCGACCGGCCGGAGCGCGTACGTGATCGCCTCGGTGTTGGCGGCGTAGTCGCAGTTGGGGCAGTCGGCGAAGGTGTCCTCGCCGGCGGCGGCCGGGGCGAGGAACTCCTCGGACTTGGAGCCGCCCATCGCGCCCGCGGTGGCGGCGCAGATGCGGTAGTCGAGGCCGAGGCGCGCGAAGATCTTCTGGTACGCCTCGCGGTGCAGGGCGTACGACTGGGCCAGGCCCTCGTCCTCCGTGTCGAAGGAGTACGAGTCCTTCATCAGGAACTCACGGCCGCGCAGGATGCCGGCGCGCGGGCGGGCCTCGTCGCGGTACTTGTTCTGGATCTGGTAGAGGATCACGGGCAGGTCCTTGTAGGACGTGCACTGGTCCTTGACCAGGAGGGTGAAGATCTCCTCGTGGGTCGGGCCGAGGAGGTAGTCGCCACCCTTGCGGTCGTTGAGGCGGAACAACTCGGGGCCGTACTCGTCCCAGCGGCCGGTCGCCTCGTACGGCTCCCTCGGCAGCAGCGCGGGGAGCGTGACCTCCTGGGCGCCGATGGCGTCCATCTCCTCGCGGACGACCCGCTCCACATTGGCCAGGACCTTCTTGCCGAGCGGCAGCCAGGACCACAGACCGGCGGCGGTACGGCGTACATAACCGGCCCTGACCAGCAGCTTGTGGCTGAGCACCTCGGCGTCGGCGGGGTCGTCACGCAGTGTCTTGACCATCAAACGGGACATGCGCTGGACCTGGGCCTGGGCCATGATTCTCGACTCCTGCTGCGTAAGGGTGATGGCAGGAGGTTAGCCGGGGGGTGCGGGGCTGTGGAAATCGACCGGACGGTCCCGCTACCGCCTGCGCAGGGGAAGGGGGGCGCCCATCACCGCGTACGGCTTCGGGGCGCTGGGGAAGAGGACCTGGCGGGCCAGGTCCTCGTAGCCGAGGGAGTGGTAGAGGCCGCGGGCCGGGCTGTCGGTGTCGATCGCGGAGAGGATCGAGCGGGGTTCGGCGGCGCTGTCGGTGATGGCGGTGATCAGGGCGCGGCCCACGCCGACGTTCTGGAAGCTCGGGTGGACGTGCAGTTCGGTGATCACGAAGGAGTCGTCGAGCCAGCCGTCGTGGCCCTGTCTGCGCAGATACGGCTCGACAACCGTGGACCACCAGTGCGTACGGTCGTTCGGCATGCCGTAGACGAACCCCGCGAGCCGTCCGTCGGGGGTGGTCGCGCCGAGTGCGCGGGCCCCGGGATAGGTCAGGTGCCGCAACACGATCTGCCTGCGTACGGCGACCTCGTCCGCGCCGAGTCCGAACGCCACGGCCTGGACGGCGAGCGCCTCGTCGACCCGGGCGGTGAGGTCCAGGGGGCCGACGACCACGTCGTGGGGGCGGGGGTGATGGCGGCCATGACCCGGGAAGCGCGGCATGTCGGGAGACTACAGGGGGTGCGGAGGGCGCCGTTCGGAAGAGTCGGGTCGCTGTCGGGTAGCTGTCCGGTCGCTTCGGATCAGGATCAGAACAGGACGCTCATGAACGCGCCGACTTCCTGGAAGCCCACCCTCAGGTACGTCCTGCGGGCGGGGGTGTTGAAGTCGTTCACGTACAGGCTGACCACCGGGGCCACGTCCGCGAGGGCGTAGCGCAGTACGGCGGCCATGCCGGGGGCGGCCAGGCCCTGGCCCCGGTATTCGGGGGCCACCCAGACGCCCTGGATCTGGCAGGCCTGAGAGGTCGCGGCGCCGATCTCGGCCTTGAAGGCGACCCTGCCGTGCTCGTCGAGGCGGGCGAAGGAGCGGCCGGAGCCGACCAGTTCGGCGACCCTGGCCTGGTAGAGGAGGCCGCCGTCACCGGCGAGTGGCGAGATTCCGACCTCCTCGGTGAACATCGCCACGCACGCCGGCATGATCGTCTCCATCTCGTCCTTGCGGACGCGGCGGACGTACGGATCCGGGGCGACGAGGGCAGGGTCGGGCAGGCGGTCGGTCACCATGAGGGGCTGGTGGCGGCGGACCTCGCGGGCGGGGCCCCAGCTCGGTTCGAGCAGCCGCCACAGCTGGGTGGTGGCCTCGGCGGGGCCGACGATGGAGGAGCAGCGGCGGCCCGCTCGCCTGGCTCGGTCGGCGAAGGCGCGTACGGCGCGGGGGGTGGCGCAGATCGGGACGAGGTTGGCGCCCGCGTAGCAGAGGCTGGTGAGCATGCCGTCCTCGTACCAGCCCCACATCTCGCCGCCGAGGCGCCAGGGGTCGAGGCCCGCGATCTGGACACGGGAGGTCACGAAGGCGTTCGCCACCGGCTCGCGGCCGAGGACAGCGAGTGCGGCGTCCAGGTCGCCCGGTTCGAGCACCCGGGAGGTGGTCTGCGTCAACACGTGCGGGCCTCACCATGCGGTCTGCTGATCTCCGCACTGTACCTGCGGAAGCTGAGCGGCGCCGCCCTGTCTTTGGCGCCGCCTGCTTGCCGGTGACCGTGGGATCGACCCGCCGTCCCTGGGGGCTGCCGCCCCCAGACCCCCGCTCCGGCCCTGAACGGGCCTTGTCCTCAATCGCCGGACGGGCTGGGTGGCTCAACCTGTCCGGCGTTCAAGAGGCACCGCCGGTCCACCCCAGGCCGGGGCATTTCAGCCCGTCCGGCGTTTGAGGACGAGCGCGTTCAGCGCGATAGGGGGGTCTGGGGGCGCAGCCCCCAGGGATGGGAACGGGTAGGGGCGGCGGGGGCGAAATCAACCCGCCACGGACACCGACGGCTCGCCGGAAGCGATTCCGTCCGCCTCCATCTGTTCGGCGATCTTCATCGCCTCCTCGATCAGCGTCTCCACGATCTTCGACTCAGGGACCGTCTTGATGACCTCGCCCTTCACGAAGATCTGCCCCTTGCCATTGCCGGAGGCGACACCCAGGTCCGCCTCCCGAGCCTCGCCGGGGCCGTTCACCACACACCCCATGACCGCGACCCGCAGCGGGACCTCCATGCCCTCTAGGCCCGCCGTGACCTCCTCGGCCAGCTTGTACACGTCGACCTGGGCCCGCCCGCACGACGGACACGACACGATCTCCAGGCCGCGCTGGCGAAGGTTCAGCGACTCCAGGATCTGGTTGCCGACCTTGATCTCCTCGACCGGCGGCGCCGACAGCGAGACCCGGATCGTGTCCCCGATGCCCTCGCTGAGCAGCGCGCCGAAGGCCACCGCCGACTTGATCGTGCCCTGGAAGGCGGGACCGGCTTCCGTCACGCCCAGGTGGAGGGGGTAGTCGCACGCCGCTGCCAGCTGGCGGTAGGCGTTGACCATGACCACCGGGTCGTTGTGCTTGACCGAGATCTTGATGTCCCGGAAGTCGTGCTCCTCGAACAGCGAGGCCTCCCAGAGGGCCGACTCGACGAGTGCCTCCGGCGTCGCCTTGCCGTACTTCTGAAGCAGTCGGCGGTCCAGCGAACCCGCGTTCACGCCGATACGGATCGGCGTGCCGTGGTCCTTCGCGGCCCGCGCGATCTCCTTCACCTGGTCGTCGAACTGCTTGATGTTGCCGGGGTTGACGCGGACCGCCGCGCAGCCCGCCTCGATCGCGGCGAACACGTACTTCGGCTGGAAGTGGATGTCGGCGATCACCGGGATCTGCGACTTGCGGGCGATCGTCGCCAGCGCGTCCGCGTCGTCCTGCGTAGGGCACGCCACCCGCACGATCTGGCAGCCGGACGCCGTCAGCTCGGCGATCTGCTGAAGCGTGGCGCCGATGTCCGACGTACGCGTCGTCGTCATCGACTGCACCGACACCGGCGCGTCTCCGCCCACGGCCACCGAACCGACCTGGATCTGCCGGCTCTTCCGGCGTTCGGCGAGCTTGGTCGGAACGGACGGCATGCCGAGAGAAATCGCAGTCATCTGCTGTGCAACCCCAAGTTGTGGTTCAAGGTCCGGTCCCGGGAACGGCGGGCTCCGGCCTTCGAGATTACGGCACCCGCCCAGACCCGAGCACATCCCGCACCTAAACCCACCCATTGGGGAACGGCCGGGCACAGTGGGTCGCGCCCACTGTGCCCGGCCGTCGTGAACCTCGCGGCGAACCCCGGGTGGCTACGAGATGCGCACCGGGTTAACCACGTCCGCCACCAGCACCAGCAGCGTGAAGCAGATGAAGATGCCCGCCACCACATAGGCCACCGGCATCAGCTTCGCCACATCGAACGGGCCCGGGTCCGGGCGCTTCAGCACCTTCGCCGTGTTCCGTCGCAGCGCCTCCCACAGCGCGCCCGCGACATGGCCGCCGTCGAGCGGCAGCAGCGGGAGCATGTTGAAGAGGAACAGGGACAGGTTGAAGCCCGCCACCAGCATCAATGCCATCGCGAGTTGTTGGGTCGGCGGGATGTCCAGGGTGAAGATCTCGCCGCCCACGCGGGCCGCGCCGACCACGCCCATCGGGGAGTCCGCCTCGCGTTCGCCGCCGTCGAAGGCCGCGTTCCACAGGGCGGGGATCTTGCCGGGCAGGCTCGCGATGGAGTCGACGGCCTCGCCCATGCGGTCGCCCATCCAGGTCAGCGAGTCGCCGAAGTCCTGGCGGACGATGCCGGTGGCCGCGCTGAAGCCGAGGAAGCCGGCCGTGACGTACTGGCCCTGGACGATCTGGCCGCTGGAGTCCTTCTTCGCGACCTGGTTGGTGGCGATCTTCGCGTTCAGGGTGACCTGCTCGCCCTTGCGTTCGACGACGATCGCGACGTCCTTGCCGGGGTTGGCGCGGATCTCGTCCGAGAGCTTGTTCCAGCTGTCGACCTGGACCCCGCCGAAGGAGAGGATCTTGTCGCCCGCCTGGAGGCCGGCCGCGGCGGCCGGGGAGGCCGCGTCGGTCTTGCGGCAGTCGTCGCGGCCCTCGCTCTGGGCGATGACGCACTTGGAGACCGAGCTGACGCTGGTGGTCTGCTGGGAGACTCCGAAGCCCATCAGGACGGTCAGGAACAGGGCCACCGCGAGGATCAGGTTCATGAACGGGCCCGCGAACATCACGATGACCCGTTTCCACGGCTTGCGGGTGTAGAACAGGCGCTTCTCGTCGCCCGGGAGCAGTTCCTCGAAGGACTGGGCGCGCGCGTCCTCGATCATCACGCGCCAGGGGGAGGTCGAGCGGGCCTCGATCCGGCCGTCCGGGCCCGGCGGGAACATCCCGATCATGCGGATGTAGCCGCCGAACGGGATCGCCTTGATGCCGTACTCGGTCTCACCCTTCTTGCGCGACCAGATCGTCGGGCCGAAGCCGACCATGTACTGCGGTACGCGGATGCCGAAGAGCTTCGCCGTGGAGAGATGCCCCAGCTCGTGCCAGGCGATCGACACCAGCAGGCCGATCACGAAGACGACTATGCCGAGAATCATCATCAGTGCCGTCATGCACGGGCCTCCGCCATCGTCTTCGCCTGTCCTGTCAGTTCTCGGGCCCTCGCCCGCGCCCAGGTCTCCGCCTCAAGGACGTCCGCCACGGTCAGGGAAGTTCCCGTACGAGGGGTGCCGTGCTCCTCGACCACCCGGGTCACGGTCTCCATGATCCCGTTGAAGGGCAGTCCGCCGCTCCGGAACGCCTCCACGCACTCCTCGTTCGCCGCATTGAACACTGCCGGAGCCGTGCCCGCGAGCTGCCCCACGTGTCGGGCGAGGCCGACCGACGGGAACGCCTCTGTGTCGAGCGGGAAGAACTCCCACGTCGACGCCTTGCTCCAGTCGAACGCGGGTGCGGCGTCCGGGACGCGCTCCGGCCAGCCGAGGCCGATCGCGATGGGGCCGCGCATGTCTGGGGGCGTGGCCTGGGCCAGTGTCGATCCGTCCGTGAACTCAACCATCGAGTGGACATACGACTGCGGGTGCACGACCACCTCAATGCGTTCGAAGGGAATGTCGTAGAGGAGGTGTGCCTCGATCACCTCCAGCCCCTTGTTGACGAGGGTCGCGGAGTTGATCGTGATCACCGGGCCCATCGCCCAGGTGGGGTGCGCGAGCGCGTCCTCGACCGTCACGTCGGCCAGCTGTGCCTTCGTACGGCCGCGGAAAGGGCCGCCGGACGCCGTGACCACAAGCTTGCGCACATCGGACCGGGTGCCGGCCGCCAGGGCCTGGAACAGGGCCGCGTGCTCGGAGTCGACCGGGATGATCTGGCCCGGCTTGGCGAGCGCCTTGACCAGCGGGCCACCGACGATGAGCGACTCCTTGTTGGCGAGCGCTAGGGTGCGGCCCGCCTCCAGGGCGGCGAGGGTCGGGGCGAGGCCGATGGAGCCGGTGATGCCGTTCAGCACCGTGTGGCAGTCGGCCGCGGCGAGGTGGGTGGCCGCGTCCGGTCCGGCGAGTATCTCGGGGAGCGGCTCCCCTGCGCCGTACCGTGCGCTCAGTGCCTCGCGCAGGGCCGGTACGGCGTCCTCGCGGGCGACCGCGACCGTGCGCACGCGCAGCCGGTGCGCCTGCTCGGCGAGGAGCTCGACCCGGCCGCCCGCGGCGGAGAGCCCGCTGACCCGGAAGCGGTCCGGGTTGCGCAGCACGAGATCGATGGCCTGGGTGCCGATCGACCCGGTGGAACCGAGGATCGCCACGTCCCGCGGGCCGTCTCCGGCGACGGGGTCGAAGACGAGGTGCGGGTCTGCGAGGGGGGCTGGACTGTCGGTCATCTCTCCATTGTGGCCGCAACCACCGACAGTGAGGACAGTGCGTCCCTCGGGTGAGCGTCCATAAGTGAAACTGACATACAGATCATGTGATATCACTTCTGCCCTGACCGGTGGACGACCGGTCAGTCGTGGACGAAATCCTGGGGGGATCTCGATGCGCATCCGACGTACAGCCCTGCCCGCGCTCGCGGGCGCGGTCGCCCTGACCGGCGCGGTTCTCAGCACTCCGGCCGAGGCGGCCGGGGGTGTGGTCATCCGGCATGTGTGGTTCGACAGTCCGGGCTCGGACAACGGCTCCAACGCGTCCCTGAACGGGGAGTGGGTGGAGATCAAGAACACCAGCTCGGCGTCCATCTCGCTCAAGGGCTGGATCCTGAAGGACGTCGCCAATCACAAGTACACCTTCGCCAATCTGAAGATCGGCGCGGGGAAGACGATGAAGATCCGGACGGGCAAGGGGACGGACACGGCGGCTACCAAGTTCCAGAAGCGGAGCTGGTACGTGTGGAACAACACGAGTGACACGGCGATTCTGACCAGAGCGAACGGGTCGAAGGTGGATGACTGCAAGTGGACGACCAGTGATCCCAGTGACAAGAAATGCTGACAGGTAGTTCGTTGGCTGCCGGCCGGTGGGGGCTTGTCGCGCAGTTCCCCGCGCCCCTTTAGGGGCGCTTGCGCGCATCCCGCTCCACTACCCCGTCCGCCGTGTCCAGTGTCGGGGCGCTGAAGTGGAGGGACTCCGTGCGGTGGGGGTCCGGTTGTAGGTCGGTCGGGGTCGTTTCGATCTCCAGGTTGAAGACGAAGCCGACCGACTCCTCCTTGATGGCGTCCGTCATCGCGCCGAACATGTCGTAGCCCTCGCGTTCGTACTCCACGATCGGTTCGCGGCCGAGGGTCCAGCGCAGGCCGATGCCGTCGCGCAGGTAGTCCATCTCGTACAGGTGCTCGCGCCATTTGCGGTCCAGGACCGACAGCATCACGCGGCGTTCCAGTTCGCGGGTCGTGTCTGAGCCCAGTTCCGCCTCGCGGTCGTCGTAGCGGGCGTGGATGTCCGCCACGACCGCGTCGGCCAGGTGGTCGGCGGTCAGGTTGGCGAGGCCGTCGTACTCCTCCTCCAGGTCCTCCACCGTCAGCTTCGCCGGGTAGAGCTGGCGGAGGGCGCCCCAGAGGCGGTCCAGGTCCCACTCCTCCGGGAAGCCCTCGCTCGTCTCCTGGCGGACGTACGCCCGGACGGTGTCGTCCATGAAGTGCTGGAGCTGTTCGCGCAGGTCACCGCCCTCCAGGACTCGGCGGCGCTCTGCGTAGATCAGGGTGCGCTGGCGGTTGAGTACCTCGTCGAACTTCAGTACGTCCTTGCGGGACTCGAAGTGCTGGCGTTCGATCTGGGCCTGGGCGGAGGCGACGGCACGCGTGACGACCTTGTTCTCGATGGGGACGTCCTCGGGGAGGTTCGCCGCCGACATCACCCGGTCGACCAGCTGGGCCTGGAAGAGGCGCATCAGGTCGTCCTGGAGGGAGAGGTAGAAGCGGGACTCACCGGGGTCGCCCTGGCGGCCGGAGCGGCCGCGGAGCTGGTTGTCGATACGGCGGGAGTCGTGGCGTTCGGTGCCGAGGACGTACAGGCCGCCGAGGTCGGTGACCTCCCGGCGTTCGGCGGCGACCCGGTCGAGCACCGCCTGGCGGGCCTCGGGGCTCGCGTCCTCGGGCAGCTCGGCCTCCACCAGCGCCTCCGGGTTGCCGCCGAGCATGATGTCCGTACCCCGTCCGGCCATGTTGGTGGCGACCGTGACCGCTCCCCTGCGGCCCGCCTGGGCGACGATCATGGCCTCCCGGTCGTGCTGCTTGGCGTTGAGGACCGCGTGCCGGATGCCCCGCTTGGCGAGCCGGCGCGAGAGGTACTCGGACTTCTCAACCGAGGTCGTGCCGACCAGGATCGGCTGGCCCTTCTCGTGCTTCTCGGCGATGTCGTCGACAACCGCCTCGAACTTCGCGACCTCGGTGCGGTAGATCAGGTCGGAGCGGTCGGTGCGGACCATCGGGCGGTTGGTGGGGATGGGGACGACGCCGAGTTCGTAGATCTGGTGGAACTCGGCGGCCTCCGTCATGGCCGTACCCGTCATGCCGGAGAGCTTGTCGTACAGGCGGAAGAAGTTCTGGAGGGTGACCGTCGCCAGGGTCTGGTTCTCCTCCTTGACCCGGACGCCCTCCTTGGCCTCGATCGCCTGGTGCAGCCCCTCGTTGTAGCGGCGGCCGGCGAGCATACGGCCCGTGTGCTCGTCGACGATCATGACGTCGCCGTCGACGACCACGTACTCCTGGTCCCGGCGGAACAGCTCCTTCGCCTTGAGGGCGTTGTTGAGGTGGCCGATGAGGGGGGTGTGGTCGGCTTCGTAGAGGCTGTCGATGCCGAGCTGGTCCTGTACGTGTTCCACGCCCCGGTCGAGGATCGCGACCGTACGTTTCTTGGGGTCGAACTCGTAGTCGTACGCGGCCCGCAGCTCCTTCAGGCGCTCCTTCTCCTCCAGCCTGATGAACTGCTCCTCCTGGATGGCGGTGCCCCGCATGGTCTTCACGATCCGGGCGAACGCCTCGTACCAGTGGGTGGCCTGGTCGGCGGGGCCCGAGATGATCAGCGGGGTGCGGGCCTCGTCGATGAGGATGGAGTCGGCCTCGTCGACGATCGCGAAGTGGTGGCCGCGCTGCACGAGTTCGTCCTTCGACCAGGCCATGTTGTCGCGCAGATAGTCGAAGCCGAACTCGGTGTTGGTGCCGTACGTGATGTCGCAGGCGTACGCCGCCCGCCGGTCGGCCGGGGTCGACTCCGAGCGGACCACACCGACCGTCAGGCCCATGAAGGCGTACGCCCGCCCCATCCACTCGGCGTCGCGCCGGGCCAGGTAGTCGTTGACCGTGACGAGGTGAACTCCCTTGCCCGACAAGGCGTTCAGGTAGGCGGGGAGGGTGGCGACCAGAGTCTTGCCCTCGCCTGTGTGCATCTCGGCGATGTTGCCCTCGTGCAGGGCCGCGCCACCCATCACCTGGACGTCGAAGTGACGCATGCCGAGGGTGCGCCGGGCCGCCTCACGCATGGCGGCGAATGCCTCGGGGAGCAGCTCGTCGAGGCCGGCGCCGGTGGCGTGGCGGTCCTTCAACTCCGGTGTCACGGACGCCAGTTCCTCGTCGGTCATGGACTCGAAGTCCGCTTCGAGGGATGCCACCTGTTCGGCGGTGCGCTGCAGCCTGCGCAGCACCCGCCCCTCGCCGGCCCGCATGATGCGGCCGGTGATGTTGTCGAGCCCGAGAGACGGCACTGGAATTACCCCCACTACACCGATCTTTGTTTTGCTATACGGCGTCCGTCAGCATGCTGATCCAGTGGTTGGCCCGCTGGAGAATATGGACGCCCTGCTGATTCGCTCTGATCACTTCGCGCAGGACGGGGTCCTTCACGTAATCCGCGGCGCTGCGGAAGAGTTGTTGGATCACGGGCCGTTCGCCCGGCCGTCCGGCGTCGAGCAGACCGTCGAGGTCACGGATGTCGATGCGCCGGACGGCCGGCGGTTCGAAGGTGGGCAGCGGTGCCCTCGGTTCGCCGTCGACCACGGCGAGCGCGCAGTCGTTCAGGAGGACAGCCAGTTCGTCCCGGTGCAGGTCGAGGGCGTCCGGCTGGGTCGCGCGCAGCTTCTCCGCGAGGGGCAGCACCTCGTTGCGAACCGTCCGCAGTGCCCCCACGAGATCCGCCTCGACGAGCTGCCGGCGGGCATGCGTGAGCAGACCCGGAAATCCATGAGCGAATTCCTCGCCGATCCCTTTCCCCGTGCCTTGGCGCATCTGCCGTCCCCGTTCGCCATCCTTTTCATTGTTGACGCACCTGTTCGGTGTGGCAAGCAACAGAATGACGGCGGGGACGACAGTGAATTCCCGGGAAAAGAAACACCGCCTGGCAGGAGTCAGCGGATGGGACGGTGCACGTTCTCCTGTTTCGCCGGGCCCGGTGTGGCGTCCGCGATCCAGGGGCCCTCTCCCGAGAGGTCGACGACGCCCTCCTCCAGCCAGGTGTACGTGCCGGCGAGGACGCCCTTGACCACCGCGCGGTCGACGTCGTCGGTGTTGGTCCACAGGCGGCCGAAGAGTTCCTCGACGCGGACGCGGGCCTGGCGGCAGAAGGCGTCGGCGAGTTGGTAGGCCTCGCGGCCGTTCTCGCCCTGGGCGCGCAGGAGTTCGGCCCGTACGCAGGCCGCGCTCATCGCGAACAGTTCGGCGCCGATGTCCACGATCCGGCCGAGGAAGCCCTGCTTGGTCTCCATCCGGCCCTGCCAGCGGGACATGGCGTAGAAGGTGGAGCGGGCCAGCTTGCGGGCACTGCGCTCGACGTACCGCAGATGCGGCGAGAGATCGACCTCGTGCTTGAACTCGGCGTACGAGCGCGGCAGTTGACCCGCGCCCGTGACGAGCTTCGGCAGCCACTTGGCGTAGAAGACCCCGGCGTTCGCGCCCGCCTTCGCCTTGTCCGACAGCGACTTGTCCGGGTCGATGAGGTCACCCGCGACCGTCAGATGGGCGTCGACCGCCTCACGCGCGATCAGCAGATGCATGATCTCCGTCGAGCCCTCGAAGATGCGGTTGATCCGGAGGTCGCGCAGCACCTGTTCGGCGGGGACCGCCCGTTCCCCGCGGGCGGCGAGCGACTCGGCGGTCTCGAAGCCGCGTCCGCCTCGGATCTGGACGAGTTCGTCGGCCATCAGCCAGGCCATCTCGGAGCCGTACAGCTTCGCGAGGGCGGCCTCGATGCGGATGTCGTTGCGGTTCTCGTCGGCCATCTGGGAGGAGAGGTCGAGGACGGCCTCCAGGGCGAAAGTGGTGGCCGCGATAAAACTGATCTTCGCGCCGACCGCCTCGTGCAGCGCGACCGGCTTGCCCCACTGCTCCCGTACGGCCGACCACTCCCGCGCGATCTTCAGGCACCACTTCCCGGCGCCCACGCACATCGCGGGCAGCGACAGCCGGCCCGTGTTCAGGGTGGTCAGGGCGATCTTGAGGCCCGCGCCCTCGGGGCCGATCCGGTTGGCGGCCGGGACGCGCACCTGGTGGAAGCGGGTGACGCCGTTCTCCAGGCCGCGCAGGCCCATGAAGGCGTTGCGGTGTTCGACGGTGACGCCCTCGGAGGCGGTCTCGACGACGAACGCGGTGATCCCGCCCTTGTGCCCCTCGGACTTCGGGACGCGGGCCATGACGACGAGGAGGTCGGCGACGACCCCGTTGGTCGTCCAGAGCTTGACCCCGTCCAGGACGTAGTCGTCGCCGTCCGGTACCGCGCTGGTGGCGAGCCGCGCCGGGTCCGAGCCGACGTCCGGCTCGGTGAGGAGGAACGCGGAGATGTCGGTGCGGGCGCAGCGCGGCAGGAACTCGTCCTTCTGTTCCTGGGTGCCGAAGAGTTTCAGCGGCTGCGGTACGCCGATCGACTGATGGGCGGAGAGCAGCGCGCCGAGCGCCGGGTTCGCGGAGCCGACCAGGGCGAGGGCCTTGTTGTAGTACACCTGGGTGAGGCCGAGGCCGCCGTACTTGGTGTCGATCTTCATCCCGAGGGCGCCCAGCTCCTTGAGCCCGTTGACGACCTCGTCGGGGATCCGGGCCTCGCGTTCGATGCGGGCGGCGTCGATCTTCGTCTCGCAGAAGTCGCGCAGTGCGGCGAGGAACTCCTCGCCGCGCCGCGCGTCCTCGGTGGGCGGGAGCGGGTGCGGGTGGATGAGGTCGAGCCGGAAGCGGCCGAGGAACAGTTCCTTGGCGAAGCTGGGCTTTCGCCAGCCCTGTTCCCGGGCGGCCTCCGCCACCTGGCGGGCTTCCCGCTCGGTGACGGTGGGTTTGGCCGAGGGCTGGGCTGACGGCTGGGCTGAGGGCTTGACTGGGCTTGCGGACATGAGGCACACCTCGCCGCGAATCGGGATCTTGAGGACCGTACGTTACTGATCGGTGCTACTCGATCGTTGGTACCCGATTACGGGCGACCTCACCAGTCCTCGCGCGGCCGGTCGGCCGTACAGCCCCTGCACACCCCCCGCCCGTCAGCCGATGTCGACCGAGTAGGCCTTGGTGTCCAGCCGGCCCGTGCCCTTGAAGACCTCGGTGCCCGCCTCGATGCCGGAGACGTACTTGTCGTTGGTGAGCAGCTTGCGGCGGACCAGGGCCTGGGTGAAGTCGTCCAGGTTGAGGGTGGCCTTGGTGGTGTTGGCGCGGCGGACGAAGGAGTGGACCTTCCAGCCGATGTCGCCCTCGTAGATGTCCCACATCGCGCCGCCGAGGCTGACGCTGGACGTCTTGGTGCCGAGGGGGCCCGCGCCGCCCTGGCGGTTGAGCCAGATCATGATCTCGTCGGTGGGCTGGTCCTGCCAGTCCGCGGTGTTCTTGCCGTGCAGCCACAGGTCGTAGGCGACGTTCATGACGCCCGGGTTCGAGCTGACCGTGAAGTCCCAGGTGGTCTTGACCTGCTTGCGGTCGCCGACGCGGATCGGCAGCTGGGTGGCGGCCTTGTCGGTCTTCCAGCCCCAGTGCCAGCCGAGGACCGAACTGGCGTACGTCTTGACGTCGTAGTCCTTGCCGGTGGCACTGTTGGCCCAGCTGTAGTTCGTGCCCCAGGAGATGGTCGAGCCGGACCGGGAGTTGTCCCAGACGCACTGGGAGCCGACGGCCTTCTCCTGGTTCCACAGGTTGTTGTTGACGTAGTACTTGCCGAGCGTGACGGTGTCGAAGGCCGCGCACTTCTTGCTCGACTCGCCCGCCTGCGCGACGGTGACGCCGGCGGCGGCCGCCAGGGCGACCAGGGCGGAGGCGATGGTTTTCGCCTTCTTCGAGAGACGCGGTCTGCGGTGTTGCATGGGGGTCCTTCCGGGCGACGATTCGCGGAGCACTCCTCAGTGGCCGCCGCCGGGTGGGAAAGTTGCCATGTTGGCCGAGATGGATGCGAGAAAGCCCCGAAAAACGTTGTCGAAGCGCTTCGACAACATATGGACACCCACCCCTGGTGGGGTTACTGTCGTTCCACCCTCACTCGCCGGTATCCGTCGCCGTCATCCGTTACGCGCACTGTCGAAGCGCTTCACACAATGCTTGGAGAGCTGGATGGTCACCCTCGCCGAGGTCGCCCAGCACGCCGGAGTCTCGGCGAGCACGGTGAGCTATGTCCTCAGCGGCAAGCGGTCCATCTCCGCGGGCACCCGGCAGCGGGTCGAGCAGAGCATCCAACAGCTCGGCTACCACCCGAACGCGGGGGCCCGGGCGCTGGCGAGCAGCCGCTCCAACATCATCGCCCTGATGGTCCCGTTGCGTACGGACATGTACGTGCCGGTGATGATGGAGATCGCCATCGCGGTCGCCACCAACGCCCGCACGCACGGGTACGACGTCCTGCTGCTCACCGGCGAGGAGGGTCCCGACGCCGTGCGCCGGGTCACCGGCAGCGGGCTCGCCGACGCGATGATCCTGATGGACGTCGAACTCGACGACGAGCGGCTGCCGTTGCTGCGCGGCACGGACCAGCCGTCCGTACTGATCGGCCTGCCGGCCGCCACCGAGGGCCTGACCTGCGTCGACCTCGACTTCGGGGCCACGGGTGCGTTGTGCGCCGAGCACCTGGCGAAGCTCGGTCACCGTGACATCGCTGTCATCGGCGAGGCGCCCGCGGTCTACGAACGGCACACCGGTTTCGCCGAGCGGACGCTCGACGGACTCCGGTCCCGGTCACGGGAGTTGGGGGTGCGGGTGCTGCACCGGCCGTGCGAGGGCGGGTACGACGCGATGACCGTGACGCTGGCCAGGATCTTCGACGAACGGCCGGGCACCACCGGGTTCGTCGTGCAGAACGAGTCGGCGGTCGAGCCGCTGCTCGCGCTGCTGCGCCAGCAGGGGCGGGCGGTGCCGGAGGACGTGTCGGTCATCGCCGTCTGCCCGGACCAGGTCGCCACCCAGGCCTCGGTGCGGCTGACGTCCGTCGCCATTCCCGCGCAGGAGATGGGGCGGCGCGCGGTGGAGCTGCTGATCGCGAAGCTCGAAGGAAGCGGGGGCGACGAAGTCTCGCTGATCGCACCCGAGTTGACGGTGCGGGCCAGTACGGGCCCGGCGCCGGCCCCAGCCACTTCCTGAACCCCCGGCCTGATCACCACAACCGACCATCACGCTCCAACGCCCGGACATCCGACGGGCGTTGGAGACCCCTGCCTGTCCCGGTCCGGCCCGCGAAAGCCGCGCCGGGGTCCCCCACAATCACTCCCCCACTCCTTCCTTCAGGAGCCGCCACGTGAACCAGCCCGCCGAAACCCCGCCCCCGTCAGGCGCGGTCAGCCTCGCGCAGTCCTCCCCCACCGTCGGTACGTTCCGTGAGCGGGACGGTGCGCTGGAGTGGAGCGGCCGTCAGGAGACCGTACGGGTCGAGCCCTGGGGTCCGGACGCGGTCCGGGTCAGGACACGGCTCGGCGGGCCGGTCCTGGAGGGGCTGCCGGGTGCCCTGCTCGACGAGCCGCCGTCGACGGCGTACACCGTCAAGATCGAGGACGGGCAGGGGCAGTTGACGGTCGGCGCCCTGACCGTCGAGGTGAGCGCCGAGGGCCTGATCCGGTTCCTGCGGACCGACGACTCGGCCGAGCTGCTCGCCGAGGAACGGGCGCACTTCTGGTGGCCGGGCTCGCGTCTCTACACGGCCGTCGGCAACGGCTACCACCGCCTTGAGCAGCGGTTCGCCGCCTACGAGGACGAGAAGCTGTACGGGCTCGGCCAGCACCAGCACGGTCTGTTCGACCAGAAGGGTGTCGTGCTGGATCTGGTGCAGCGCAACGCCGAGGTGTCCGTGCCCGTGCTCACCTCCAGCCGTGGCTACACGCTGCTGTGGAACAGCCCGGCGATCGGGCGGGTGGAGCTGGCGGGCAACGGAACGCGCTGGGTGGCGGATTCGGCCCGCCAGATCGACTACTGGATCACCGCCGGGCAACCGGCCGACGCCCAGCGGCGCTACAGCGCGGTGACGGGCCGTACGCCGATGCTGCCGGAGTGGGCGGCGGGCTTCTGGCAGTGCAAGCTGCGCTACCGGACCCAGGACGAACTCCTGAGCGTGGCACGGGAGTACAAGCGGCGCGGGCTGCCGCTGCGGGCCATCGTGTGCGACTTCTTCCACTGGACGCATCTCGGAGACTGGAAGTTCGACCCGGCCGAGTGGCCCGACCCGGCCGCCATGGTCGCGGAGTTGGCGGAGATGGGCGTCAAACTCGTGGTCTCCGTGTGGCCTTCGGTGTCGCCGCTCTCCGAGAACCACGAACTCATGGAGCAGCGCGGCTACTTCATCGGCACGCAGTACGGCCCGATGGCGCACGCCGACTGGCCGGACAAGGGCGTCGCGTCCACCGTCCAGGTCGCCTTCTACGACGCCACGAACCCCGAGGCCCGGGACTTCCTGTGGTCGAGGATCCGCGACAACTACCTTGCCCCGTACGGGATCACGGCCTTCTGGCTGGACGCCTGCGAGCCGGAGCTGAAGCCGGGCTTCCCGGAGAACCTGCGGTACTGGGCGGGCCCCGGCCTTGAGGTCGGCAACCTGTACCCGGTCGAGAACGCCCGCACGTTCTACGAGGGCCTGATCGCGTCCGGCGAGGACGAGGTGATCAGCCTCAACCGCTCGGCGTGGGCAGGCAGTCAGCGGTACGGCGCCGCCCTGTGGTCCGGTGACATCGGCGTCGACTTCCCGACCCTGCGGCGCCAGATCGCGGCCGGGCTCAACACCGCGCTGTCCGGAATCCCCTGGTGGAACACCGACATCGGCGGCTTCCACGGCGGCGACCCGGACGATCCCGCGTACCGCGAAGTCATGGTCCGCTGGTTCCAGTTCGGCGCGTTCTCGCCGCTGATGCGGCTGCACGGTTTCCGGGATCCGGGGATGCCGTTGGGGCCCGACATGACCGGGGGGCCCAACGAGGTGTGGTCGTACGGGGAGGAGGCGGGCGCGATTCTGGAACGGTACGTCCGGCTGCGTGAGCGGCTGAAGCCGTATGTGCTGCGGGTGATGCGTGAGGCGCACGAGGAGGGGTTGCCGGTGATGCGGCCGCTGTTCCTGGAGTTCCCGGACGACCAGGCGGCGTGGTCGGTCGACGACTCGTATCTCTTCGGGCCTGATGTGTTGGTCGCGCCTGTGCTGACCGCTGGGGCGACTGCGCGTACTGCGTATCTTCCGGCGGGAGTTGACTGGACGGATGCGTGGACTGGTGAGGTGTATGAGGGTGGGGCGGCTGTGACTGTGGATGCGCCGCTGGATCGTATTCCGGTGTTTTTGCGGGATGGGGCGAGCCTTCCGATCGCAGGGTAGTGGGGCAGGAGGTTCAGGAGCGGGTGCGGGTGCTTCGTGGCTTGTCGCGCAGTTCCCCGCGCCCCTTTGGGGCGCGCACTCGTTCGGTACGTTTCCTCTGTCCCCTGCGGAAAGGAACCCCGCCCGTGTCTGGCACCAACCTCCCCCTCACGCTGGCCAATCTGCTGCTGCGGCCCGCGTTCGGTTCTCGGCGTGATCCGGAGCGGGTTTTCGAGCGGATCGTGGGCAAGGCGGGGCCGGTGGACGGGGACGAGTGGTTCGTCGACAGCTTCCGGCCGTTGCTGCGGGAGTGGGCGGGCGATGAGGAGTTGTCGCCGGTCGGGTGGCAGTCCGCGCAGGCCCATGTGCGCAGGCATCTCACCAACCGGGCCCGGATCCGGCGGCTGATAGCCGAGAACCCCGCCATCGCCCAAGAACCCGTCGAGAAGCCGGTGTTCGTGGTGGGGCTCCCACGTACCGCCACCACGCTCACCCATGGCGTGCTGTCCCTCTCCGACGAGCACCGGTGCCCCCGGCTGTGGGAGTTGCTCGCCCCCGGGCTCGAACCGGCGCCCCGTGAGCGGAAGAAGGCGGTCACGGCCGCGCGGCGGACGCTCGACGGGACGTATCTGCTCTCCCCGCGCTTTCGCGAGATCCACCCCATGACCGCCGAGGGCCCCGAGGAGGACACCTTCCTCCTGCCGCACGCCCTGGTGCCGCTGTCGCAGGCCCGGCTGCCCGAGTACCACGCCCGGCAGTTCGAGCGGGACTTCGTCCCCGACTACCGTCATCTCAAGGAGTGCTTCCAGGTGCTCCAGTACGGTCGCCCCCGGCGCCGCTGGATCCTCAAGTCCCCCATGCACACCGGGAATCTGGACGCCCTGCTCAGGGTCTTCCCCGACGCCACGCTCGTGTGGACCCACCGCGACCCGGCGACCGCCGTCGCCTCGTTCTGCAGTCTGGTCGAGTGCGGGATGGCCATCTCCCGGCGCAGGATCGACCTGCACACCCTCGGCGCGACCTGGCTCGACCTGCTGAGCCGCTCCGTGCGGCGCGGGCTCGCGGCCCGGGACGGGTTCCCGCGCGAGGCGGTGGTGGACGTGCCGTACTCCTGGCTCGGCACCGACCCCGCCGCGGGCGCCCCGAAGCTGTACGGGGCTGTCGGCGCCCGCTGGACCGACGCGGACGCGGCCCGGCTCCCCACGGTCGCCACCCACCTCAGGGGCAGCCGCCCCCACCGCTACGACCTGGCCCGCTACGGCCTGACCAAGGCCGACGTCGAGGCGGCCTTCACCGAGTACAACGCATTGCGGGCCGAGGTCGACCGCACCTGAACGGCGCGACCGACCTCGGCTTCTGTCGGACCGTCAGCTGCTGCTGACGGTCAGGTTGTTGGTGGCGAAGTCCAGACCGCCGGAGGACGAGGTGATCTCGAACCCGAACTGCACGTCACCGATGGTCTCGTTGCCGAACCAGCCCTTGGTGTCCTTGATCCACTTGAGGATCGGCAGGACGTTGACGGTCCCGGAGGTCGAGTCCGACGTGCGCAGGAACGAGAAGACCTCGTTGGCACCGTTGTTGCCCTTGTAGACGGTCCAAGTGTGGCCGCCCAGCGTGACGTTGCCCTGCGAGGTGCCCAACGGGCCGACAGCGCCGTTGTAGTTGACCCAGAGCATGATCTCGTAGTCGTAGTCGGTGTCCCAGATGTCGTACGACGTGTTGTACGCACCGGACGACGGGACGGTGACGTTGTAGCTGCTGGACAGCGAACCGAGCGAGGTGATCGTCTTGTTGATCACCTTCTTGGAGTTGGGGTACGACTTGATGCCGCCCGTGTTCGGGTGGTTGGCCCAGACTCCCCAGTTGGTACCGGAGTTGGCCCAGATGCACTGACTGCCGGCGCCGGAGCCCCAGATGTTGTTGTAGAGGGTGTAGCCGTTCAGGCTCGTGTTGCCCCACTGGTCGCAGGAGTTCCAGACGGCGGCCGAGGCGGGGGCGGAGGCGAGACCGATGGTGGCGCCGAGCGCGAGAGCGGGGGCCAGCAGGGCCTTGGTGATCCAGCCCAGCGTGCGGGTGCGGGTGCGTGTTGCCATGGGGTTGCGTTCCTTCCATGGGTGGGGGGAGATGCGGGTGGTGGGGGGTTTGTGTGCTGTTGTCGGCTGCGCTGTTCCTCGGTGCGGTTACCGCGGTCCCAGATCGAGGACGCGGTCTTCTCCGGCGACGAGGTCGAGCGTGCGTGCGCCGGAGGAAGTCCTGAGGTCGATGCGGTGGGTCCGGGTGGGGCGTACGACGGCCCGGCCCCGCCCCGGTCCCCAGTCGAGGTCCACCTCCGCGCCGAACCGCGTGCGTACGCCCCGGAGTTGGCCCGTGGGGCAGGTCGCCGGGACCGCGGGCAGGAGGACCAGCCGGTCGGGGGTCGACTGGATGAGCGCCTCGATCAGCACGGCGGGCAGGGTGTGCGCGGCGTCCGCGTTGTAGACGTCCCGTTCCGGGTAGTGCGCGCTCATCAGGGAGGTGTGGAAGAAGTCGCCGTCGAGCACCTGACCGAGGGCCTGGGTGACCCGTTCGCCGTCGCGGAGGCGGGCCGCGATCAGGGCGTGGTGCAGGTGTCCGTGGGCCGAGTCGTTCTCGGCGCCCCGGAGTTGGAGGGCACGGTACGCGGCTGCGGCGAGGTCGGGGGTGTCGTACGGGTTGATCTCGTCGAGGGGCCAGACACCGTAGAGGTGACTGAGGTGGCGGTGGTCGTAGGTGTCGTCCAGGCCGGGCCAGGCCCATTCGGCGAGGGCTCCGTCGGCGTTGATGCGGTGTGGTGGGAGCCGGTCGGCCAACGCCCGCCAGCGATCCGCCCGTTCAGGGTGGTACCTGGCGGCGGTGAGCAGGGCGTGCCTGGCCGCCGATAGGTCCATCGCCGCGTTGATCGCACCCCAGCTCGCGTTGGCCGGACGGTTCTCGGGCGAGTACGAGGGGACGACGACCAGGTGACCCTCGGCGTCGGTCCGCGTAAGGAAGTCCTCGTAGAACAGGGCGACTTCGGCGAGGGCGTGTGCCGTGCGCACGTCCTGCTCACCACGGGTCTCGTCGTGGTCGACGAGCGGCTTGAGCAGCCAGTCGGCGCCGGCCGTCCAGAGGTGCAGCGGATACTCGCGGCTGAAGTGGTAGGTCAGCCCGGACTCGCCGTCGGTGTGCGCGGGCGCCATGACACCTCGCGCGCCGAAGACGGTGCGGGCGTTCTCGCGCCAGTCGTCGAGCTGACCATGGATCAGGGAGGCCAGGGCTTCCGTGACTTCGGGGAGAGCGCCGGGCGCTGCCGATGCGGTCTGGAGGTTGACGTTGGCGTCGTTGGTGAACGCTCCCGCCCACGCCGTGTCCCAGTCTCCGGTCCACAGGCCGACCAGGCGGGGCGGGAACATTCCGCTGGCGGACAGCAGGTGGTAGCGGCCGGCGGCGAAGAGACGTTCCATGAGGGCCGGGCTCTTGGTACGGGTGAGCAACTCGGCGCCGGACAGGGCACGTTCGGCTTCGTCGGCGGCGAGGTCCAGGGTGACGCGGTCGTAGGCGGTGCGGTGGAGGGGGGTGTGGCGAGCGAGGAGACGGTCGTACGTCCGCTCTCCCGACGGCTGCTCGTCGTCCGCGTCCGGGAGCAGCTCACGCAGGGCGTGGGCGATGTTCTCCGTGTCCGGTTCGCCGACGTGCCGGACGACTCGCGTCAGCAGCAGCACGGACTCCGCGCCCTCCACCCGGACGCCGGGCGGGGTGAGGGTCGTACGGCCGCCGGTGGGGACGACGAGCGTCACCCCGGTGTACGCACGGTCGCTGTCGGGATAGCGGGCGCGGAGGGTGAGCAGGGCGCCCTCGGGGGTGCGCACCACGCTCTGGCCGACGCCCAACTCGGCCGGGGCGCCCGGGAGTCGGTGGTCGAGATCGATGTCGAGGGTGAGACCCGGGATGCCGGGGGCGGCGGGGCCACCGGATCCTCCGGTGACGTACTGGACGATGACGTCGTCCGCGCGGGACACGAAGACCCGGCTGCGCCAGCCCTCGCACCCGGCCTCGACGACCCCGGTGGTGAAGTCGACGGACCGGCGGTAGTCCCGTCGGTCCCCCGTCGGACCTCCTCCGCGCAGCCGCACCTGGAACGCCGGATGGAAGGGCTGCACCCATTGCAGCTCCCGCCCGTCGGTGAAGCTCTCGGCGGCCGTGGTGTCCCCGGCCAGCAACCGGTCCTGGAGGTTGGCCAGTTGGTCCGCGAGCTGCGGCGGGCGAGCGTGCTCGCCGCCGTTCGGGCGGACCAGGCTGTGGTGCGTGACGATGATCCGGTCGCTGTCCGCGTCGCCGAACATCAGGGCGCCATGGCAGCCGTTGCCGCTCAGGTAACCGTCCTCCCAGCGGACGGCGGGGAGCGGCTCCCAGGTTCCGTGAACGGGTCCGCCGACGCTCATGGCTTCAGCACCGCCACTCCGTACCGGCCGAGTTGGACCGCGTCCGTGACGGTGTCCCTGGTCAGCAAGTCCCGGTGGACACCGGGCACTTGGACGGTCACCGGGTCGGTGCCGTGGTTGAGGAGGAAGAGCAGCTCACCTCGCCGGACCGCCTCTACTCCATCGGGCAGCGCGTCCAGCACCGGCCGGACGCCCACGCCGGCGCCGATCCGGGTGAGGAGTTCCCGGAGCGCGTCGGGCTCGGGGAGCGTGGAGACGTACCAGGCACGCCCCTTGCGCAGCACCGCCGGGAGCCCGTCGAGTTCGCCGCCCTTGTAGGGGGTGACCTCGTCGGCGCCGTCGGCCTCCAGCTCCTCGGACCACAACCGGCCCCGGAATCCTTCGACTTCGACGCTCTCCCCCGCGTCCAGCGGCCACCACTCGTGCAGGGTGCGCAGCCCGAACAGCTCGCGCAGCCGTGCGTCCATGCCGCCGGGGCGTACCCGGTCGTCCTCGTCGGCGACTCCGGTCAGGAAACCGCAGACGAGGGTGCCGCCGTCGCGTACGTACGCGAGGAGGTTGTCGATCGCCGCGTCCGTGAGCAGGTACAACTGCGGTACGACGACGAGCCGGTAGGCCGAGAGGTCGTGTTCGGGGTGGGCGAAGTCCGTCGCGAGGTGTGCCTCCCACAGGGCCCGGTGCCAGGCCCGTACGACCTGCGGGTAGTCCACCTCGGAGGAGAGCCGCCCGTCCTGGGCGCCGCCCCACCAGGCGTGCCAGTCGTGGAGCACGGCGATGTCGTTCGGGGTGTGACTGTCCGTCACCTCGCCGCCGATGGCGGCGAGTTCGGCACCGAGCTGCTTGACCTCCTGGAACGTACGGCCCTGCTCACCGGCGTGGCTGACCATTCCGGAGTGGAACTTCTCGGCGCCCTGCCTGGACTGGCGCCACTGGAAGTAGCAGACGGCGTCGGCGCCGCGTGCCACCGCCTGGAGCGACCAGAGGCGGTTGAGGCCGCGCGGCTTCGGGTGGTTCACACCCCGCCAGTTGACCGGACCGGCCGCCTGTTCCATCAGCATCCACGGGCCGCGTGCCTGCGAACGCGTCATGTCCTGCACGAGCGCGGCCTGTTGGGCGCCGAGCGGGTCGCGTGGGTCGGGGTAGAGGTCGACGGAGACGAGGTCCTCCTCCTGGACCCAGCGCCAGGCGTCCTGGCCCGCCCACATCGGCATGAAGTTGGTGGTGACCGGGATGTGCGGGGTGTGGCGCCGGACGATGTCGCGTTCCGCGAGGTAGCACTCCAGGAGGGCGTCGGACGTGAAGCGTTTGAAGTCGAGCACCTGGGTCGGGTTCCGCATGTAATGCGGGAGGCGCGGCGGCAGGATCTCGTCCCAGTCGCCGTAACCCTGGCTCCAGAAGGCCGTACCCCAGGCGGTGTTGAGAGCGTCCAGCGCCCCGTACTTCCCCTGGAGCCAGCGGCGGAAGGCGGCGGCCGACTCGTCGCCCCAGTCGTAGGTGCAGTACTCGTTGTTGATGTGCCACATGGTGAGGGCGGGGTGGCCGCCGTAGCGGGCGGCGAGATCCTCGGTGATGGCGGCGGCGTAGCGGCGGTAGGTGGCGCTGGAGTGCGCGAAGTGCTGGCGCCCGCCCCACCATTCGATCCGGCCGTCCTCGGCGACGGGCAGGGTCTCGGGGTGCAGCCGGCCCATCCAGGGCGGCGGCGAGGAGGTGGGCGTGGCAAGGACCACGCCGATGCCGTTGTCGTGCATGAGATCCATCAGCCGATCCAACCAGCCGAGCTCCCTTGCCCCGGGCCGGGGTTCGAGCTTCGCCCAGGAGAAGACGCCGAGCGTGACGGAGTTGACGCCGGCGTCCTTCATCAGCCGGACGTCCTCGGGCCAGGTCTCCTCGGGCCACTGTTCGGGGTTGTAGTCGCCGCCGAAGAGGATGCGACCACGGGTGGCGTCGGCGAGGCCGGGGCGGCCTTCGAGCCTCTCGGGTACGGACATCAGACGGGCTCCCCGTACTGGATGCCCCGCCCGTTGGTGGCGAGGTAGACGCGGCCGTGGATGCGCGGGTCACCGGTGATCACCTCGCCGGTCCACCCCCACTGATGGGCGTCGTCGTTGATCCGCGTCCAGGTCTTCGCCTCGTCGTCGGAGCGGTAGACGGCGGTGATCGTGTCGGTGGAGCCGACCATGTAGACCGCCGGGTAGGCGGCGCCCTCGGCGGCCCGCCCGAACCCGAGCGTGTACGAGGCCCAGCAACTGGCGACCTTGGTGAAGGTGACGCCGCCGTCGGTGGACCGGTGTAGGCCGTTCCACTTGACGCTCAGCCACAGGTCACCGGACCTGCCGGGCGCCGCGACCAGCTCGAACTGGCTGTCGCCGGAGGGCAGCCCGCCCGCACGGGCAGTGAACGAGAGGCCACTGTCAGTGCTGGCGTATAGCGTTCCTGTGTCGGTGTCGTACGCGTAGAAGAGCGTCGGGTCGGCCGGGTCGGCGACCGGCGTGGCGCCCTTCGGAATGGAGGAGATCTCGGACCAGGTCGTGCCGTTGTCCGTGGAGCGGTGGGCTGGGTACTTCGTGCCGTCCCAGTGCACGAAGGTCCACAGCAGCACGCTGCCGTCGGCGTTGGTGGCGATCGGCCCCGGTGCGTTCTTGGCGATGTCGGGCTGGGCAGCGAAGGGCGCCCAGCTCCGCCCGCCGTCGTTCGAGAAGGCGCCGTTGCCGTTGTCGCCCCACCCTGTCCGGACGACGTACGACGGCTTGGCCGCGGCCTGGGCGAGTCCCGTCGCCGACCCGAACACGGGGTTCGACGCCATGCCGCGCGACGGAGACGCCGTGAGCCGCTCGTGGTACATCACGCCGATGTCCCCGAGTCCGCTGAGCAGGTGCGCCTCCCCGACCGGGGGCGAGATCAGCTGGCGCACGGACGTCTCCTCCAGGCCACGGATCTGCGGGGCCCAGTGCTTGAGGTCACGGGTGCCGTAGAGGGTCGCGCCGGTCCCGTACACGAGGTGCCGCGAGTCGTACGGATCGAGCGCGAGCGCCTGGATCCACCAGCCGAACTTGGGGGCATCGCCGCCCCACTTGAGGAAGGGAGTCTCGGAGACGTCGAACACAGCGGCGTCCTTGAGGGACGTCCAGGTACGGCCGCCGTCCGTGGAGCGGAACAGGGTGTCGATGTCGGCCCAGCGGTTGTTGGTGGAGACGACGACGGTGCCGGCCCGGCAGGCGTCGACGGCGACTCCGCCATAGGCGAAGGTGTCGGCGGAGCCGTCGGAGGTGGTCCCGCCCGGCTCGACCGGGGTCACGTCCGTCCAACGGCCGGTCGTGGTGCGCAGCTTGTGGACGCTGCCGTCGGACTGGCCGTTGGGCCCGGGCGCGTTGCCGTACGTCACGTACAGGTCGCGGGTGTGCCGGTCGTAGGCGGCGCGGATCGGGACCTTGGCGGAAGTGGCGCCGACGGGCTGTCCGGGCACGGCTTCCCAGGTCGTGCCGTCGGAGGTGCGATACAGGTTGGCCGTACCGGCGGTCCCGTTGCCGTCGCCGTCACCCCATCCGGCGTAGACGGCACGGCCGACGGCGACCAGGAAGGTGACGCCCTGGCCGGTCGCGCTCGGGGCGGCCGGAAAGGCGCTGACGGCTGCCCAAGTGGCACCCCGATCGGTGGACTTGAGCAGCCCGTCGTGCCGCGTACCCAGCCACAGCGTGTCACTGTCCCGCGGATCGACGAGCAGCCGCTCGCCGGCTCCCCGCCCGTCCTCGTTGGCCCCGAGCTTGACGGCGAGGTCGGTCCGGGCCCAGGTCGCTCCCCGGTCCTCGGACCGCAGAACGGCACCGTTCCCGGCCCACGACTGGGCGTAGGCACCGAGGGAGAGGTAGACGCGATTGGGGTGCGCCGGATCGACGGCGATGGCCTCCACCCCGAGCAGATTCCAGTCGTCCCAACCGAGGTGATCGGTGAGCGCGGTCCAGCGCGCGGCCCGGTCGTCCCACCGGTAGGCACCGCCGATGTCGGTACGGGCGTAGGCGAGCCCGCGTACGGACGGGTGGAACAACACCCCGGTGACGAATCCGGTGCCGCCGATGACGGCGTTACGCCACCGATAGGCGGGGGCAGTAGCTGCTGCCTGGGCAACCGCGCCGGAAACGGACACGGCGGAGAGCGCACCAACGGCAGCGGCCCCGGCAAGAACCACACGTCTACTCGGACGGGACGACGAAGACATGACGTACCTCGATCTGAAATGAGAGGGGGAGGAGACGCGCCCCAAAGGGGCGCGGGGAACTGCGCGACAAGCCACAACGCACCCGCAGCCGCCAACGGACAGCAAGAGGCACCCCATACGGCGAAACCTGACCGTCAGCCCTTGATCGCCCCGGTCAACATGCCCTTCTTGAAGTGCCGCTGCACGAAGGGCGAGAGAACCGCCACCGGCACCAGCGCCAGCACCATCACCGCCATCTGAACAGCCAGCGGAGACAGCTGCCCCGTGTTGATCTGGGTGGCCAGACCGACCGGCCGTTCCTGCTTCTGGACGAGCTGGATCATGACGTTCTGCAGCGGCATCATGTCCTGGTCGGACAGATAGATCGACGCGTTGAACCAGGCGCTCCAGTATCCGACCGCGTAGAAGAGCGCGATCACCGCGAGGACGGCACGCGACAGAGGCATCACGATCTTCCAGAGGATCCGCCAGTCCCCGGCCCCGTCGATGCGGGCGCTGTCGATGAGTTCCGGCGAGATGCCCATGAAGAACGAGCGCAGGACGAGGATGTTGAAGACGCTCACCGCACTGGGCAGGATCAGCGCGAGGTAGCTGTCGGTCAGCCCGAGGCCCTGGACCAGCAGGTACGTCGGGATGAGACCGGCGCCGAAGAACATGGTGGCGAGCAGCAGCATCAGGAACCAGCGGTGCCCGAGGGATCCGGTGCGCGAGAGGCCGTACGCGGAGAGGACGGACACCGACATGCTGAACAGCGTGCCGATCAGGGTCACGCCGACGCTGACCAGGGCGGCGCGCTGGACCTGGCCGCCGCTGAGGAGTTCCTGGTAGGCGATGAAGGTGATGTCCTTGGGGATCACCACCAGGCCGCCGGTCGCGTCGATCGTCTTCTTCGACGAGAGGCTGGTGACGACGACGATCCACAGCGGGAAGAGGATCGCGAAGCACGCCAGGGTGAGGACGACCCCCTTGCCCGCGAGGCCCGCCCTGGAGGGCTCCTCCTCCCAGGCCGGCCGGGCCGGGGCCGCCCAGGGGCTGGGCCTGGACGCGGCCCGGTCGGGCCTGTGGCTCTGTTCGGTGAAGGTGCTCACTTCTTGTACACCCCCTGCTCACCCATGAGATGGGCGACCTTGTTCGCGGTCAGCACGAGGGCCAGACCCACCACGCCCTTGATCAGGCCGGCCGCCGCCGCGTAGCTGAAGTCCTGGTTGCGGATGCCGTTCCACCACACGTAGGTGTCGAGAACCTCGGAGGCGCCCGGCCCCACCGAGTCGCGTTGGAGCAGCAGTTGCTCGAAGCCGACCGTGAGCGCGTCGCCGACCCGGAGCACCAGCAGCAGGGCGATCACCGGACGCAGCGCGGGAAGCGTGATGTGCCACATGCGGCGCCAGCGTCCCGCACCGTCCATCGCGGCGGCCTCGTACAGGTCGTTGGAGACGGCGGAGAGCGCGGCGAGGAAGACGATGATCCCCCAGCCCGCGTCCTTCCAGACACCCTCGGCGGTCACCAGGAACTTGAAGATCCCCGGGTCGGTCATGAGGTCGAAGCCCTCGTACCCGTGCTGGCGCAGGGTCTGGGCGATGATGCCCGCGCCGCCGAAGATCTGCTGGAAGACGGTGACGACCAGCACCCACGAGAAGAAGTGGGGCAGGTACATGATCGCCTGGGCGACCGCCCGCACCCGGGGCCTGATCACACTGTTGATGACCAGCGCGAGCAGGATCGGGATGGGGAAGAACAGCACCAGCTGGAGGGAGAACAGCACGAAGGTGTTCTGCAGCGCGTGCCAGAAGCCGGAGTCCTGGAATATCCGCTCGAACTGCTCGAAGCCGACCCAGGGGCTCTCGAACATCGCGACGAAACCGTTGTCGCTGAGATATGGGTCGTAGTCCTGGAACGCGACCACATTGCCGAAGATCGGTATGTAGTTGAAGACCAGGAGCAGCAGGACCGCCGGCAGGCTCATCAGGATCAGCGTGCGGTCGCGTCTGAATCTGAGCCGGAGACTCAACTTTCCCTGGCGCCGCCTGCCGTGGGGGCCGGTGGCGCCGTCGTCGGACGCCGGAGCCTGCGCGTCGGTCTTCTCGTCGGTCTTCTTCGCCTCGGCCCTGCTCCGAGGCACCGTGCTGTGGGACACGGCGTTCTCCTTGCCTCGGCCCTGGGTCAGTTGGCCGCGGAGCCGTTGTCGTCGAGCAGCTTCTTGTACCAGTCGCGCAGCCCGTCGCCGCCCTTGGACTTCCAGTCGGACACCGCCTGCTGTACGTCGCTGATCTTCTTGCGGCCGCGGACGACGTCGTCCTCCAGCTGCTCGAAGTCGTTGGCGAGGTTGGTGTAGCGGTTGGGCTCGGTGATGGTCAGACCGTAGAAGGAGGACTTCTTGGTGAAGGCGCCCATGCGCTGCTGCCACTCGACCTGGAGCTTGGCGATCTCGGGAAGGTCGGGGTGGGCGAGGTAGGAGGCCGGGTCGCCGGTGTAGTCGTAGGCGCCGAAGACCTCGTTGTTGCCCTTGGTGGTCTTGACGGGCATACCGTCCTTCAGCGTGTAGTCGGTGCCCTCGACGCCGTAGACGGTGAGCATGTACTCCTTGGTGCCGTACGGCGAGGCGCAGTAGTCGGCGAGTGCCAGGAAGTCCTTGATCTGCTGCTTCGACGCCTTCTTGCTGACGAAGGTGAAGATGCCCGCGGGCTGCGTCGCCCACAGCGTGGGGTCGCCGCCGTCGGGGCCGAAGATGTCGAACGCGCCCATCTCGAAGCCGGTCTTCTGGATCTTCTGTTCGGCCGTCGAGGCGTACCAGTAGGAGATGTCACCGTTGAAGACCAGGGACTGGCCGGCGGTGAAGCGGTTGGACGCGTCGCCCTTGACGGCCTTGGCGTCGGGGTGGACGACGTCAGCGGCGTACAACTTCCGCATCCATTCGAGGGCTTCGAGGTACTCGTCGGTCTCGATGCGGTTGACGAGCTTGCCGTCCCTGAGGTCCCACCACAGCGCCTTGTCACTGCCGTTGAGGACGCCGTAGATGTTGAAGGCGGTCCACTTGAGGTCGTCGCAGGCCCACACCTTGCCCTTGGCGTCGGTGGCCTCCTTCGCCCAGGCGAGGAACTCGTCGGGCGTCTTGGGGAGTTCGTAGCCCTTCGCCGTGAAGATGTCCTTGCGGTAGAAGGGCACGATGTTCGTGACGTAGGAGGCCGGCATCGGGATGGCGCGCAACTGGCCGCCGAAGATGGAGCGTTGCCAGGCATCCGTCGGTACGGCCGCGAGGTTCGGGTACGCCTTGACCTTGTCGCCGGACAGATAGGGGCCGAGGTCGGCGAACTTGGCGTTGATGGCGCTGGGTATCTTGCCGTTCAGGTTCCAGCCCGGGACGACCACCACATCCGGGATGTCGCTGGAGGCGAGGACAGCGCCCAGCTTCTCGTCGTAGGTGTTGCCGTCCTGGTTCTGCCAGGTGGCCTTGACACCGATGGCGTCGTTCATGGCCGTGTAGTACGGGTTGTCGTTGGACGGCGGGCTGCCCCACATCGGCGCCATGATCTTCAGCGAGCCGCCGCTGCCGAGCTTCTTCGGCACCGCGGTCTTCAGGGAGTTCAGGTCGATCGCCTTGGTGAAACCGGCCGACGATCCGTTCTTCGAGGGAAGGTCCGGCACGACGACGCTCGACGCCACGAACGCCGGGAGGATCTTCTCGGCTGCTTTCCCGGAGGTCGTGCCCTCCTTGTTCCTCTCCTGCGAGCCACCACAGGCGGCGAGCAGCGGCATTCCGCCCGCCACCGCGGCGGCGGCGACCGCCGTGGAGGCGAGGAAGCTTCTCCGGCTCGGTGCGGAGGAGGCGGAGGAGGCATTCGGCGTCATTGCGTCAACCCTTCATGGCGCACCAGGACACCCGGCGGTGGAGCCGTCGGCTGCGGTGTCTTGTGTGTAACTGGCGTGACTGGCCGGAACGAGGGAGTCCTCGGAGGACTGCGGAGGACCGCTCTTCCCGGATGGCGTTCCAGGAGGTGCTCCCGGTGGCTCCCAGTTAGTCGAAGCGCTTCGATGTTGCTGCGAGGTTAAGTGAACACCTGAGGGTGCACAAGGGTCGGCCCCAAGATTCCTCCGAGGTGTGGGGCCCTGCCGGGCGGCCCGAACCGCCCCCCTATGCCGCTTGACATCACGGGAGGGAAACGGAGTTGTTGCGCCTGGGTCTCTTGACACCCACCCCCACGTCGAATGAGCATCGAAGCGCTTCGAATGTGCCTCGCCGCCAGATCGCAAAGGGAACCCCACGTGACCGCACAAACGCCGTCTTCGCCGCCATTCCGCGATCCGCAGCTGCCGACCGCGAAGCGCATCGACGATCTGCTGTCGCGCCTGACCCTCGACGAACGGGTGGCTTTCCTGCACCAGTTCGCGCCCGCCGTGGAGCGCCTCGGCATCGCCGCCTTCCGCACGGGCCAGGAGGCGCTGCACGGGGTCGCCTGGATGGGGCCGGCGACGGTGTTCCCGCAGGCGGTCGGTCTCGGCGCGACCTGGAACGAGGAACTCGTGCACCGCGTCGGCGAGGCGGTGTCCAAGGAGGTCCGCGCGATGCGCGCCCGCGACGACCGCGTCGGCCTCAACGTCTGGGCGCCGACGGTCAATCTGCTGCGCCACCCCCTGTGGGGCCGCAACGAGGAGGGCTACTCGGAGGACCCGAGGCTGACCTCGGCGATCGCCACCGCGTACACGCGCGGTCTGCGCGGCGACCATCCGGCGTACTGGCGTACGGCCCCGGTCCTCAAGCACTGGCTGGCCCACAACAACGAGACGAACCGCGACACGACCTCCTCGTCGGTCCGCCCGCGCGTCCTGCACGAGTACGACCTGCGCGCCTTCCGCGAAACGGTCGAGGCGGGTGCGGTGGCCGGGGTGATGCCCGCGTACAACCTGGTCAACGGCCGCCCCAACCACGTCTCGCCGCATCTGCGCGAGCAGTTGCGCACCTGGACGGACGCCGACCTGCTGGTCTGCTCGGACGCGGCGGCCCCCTCCAACCTGGTCGACTCGGAGCACTACTTCGACACCCACGAGGAGGCGACGGCCGCCGCGCTGATCGCCGGCGTGGACAGCTTCACGGACCACGGAACGGACTCCACGAAAATCATCGCCCGCCTCCAAGGAGCCCTGTCCCAGGGCCTGTTGACGGAGGCGGACATCGACAGGGCGGTCCGCCGCCAGCTCTCGGTCCGCTTCCGCCTGGGCGAGTTCGATCCGCAGTACGACCCGTACGCCGACACCAAGGACTTCGACACCCCGGCCCACCGCGCCCTCGCGCAGGAGGCGGCGGAGCAGGCGATCGTCCTGCTCAAGAACGACAACGCCACGCTCCCCCTGGCCCACGACACCCGAATCGCGGTCGTCGGCCTGCTCGCCGACGAGTGCAAGGCCGACTGGTACAGCGGCACCCTCATCCACCGCTCGACACCGCTGGAGGCCCTGTACGAGCGTTTCGGCGCCGAGCGCGTCGAGTTCGCCGAGGGCGTGGACCGCGTACGGCTGCGCACGTCGACGGGTACGTTCCTGCACGTCCCGCCCGCCGAGGACGCGCCGGACGTCGCCCGGGGCGCCGAGGGCGCGCTGGACCCGGCCCTCCTCGCGGGCCGCACCGACCTGCCCCCACTCACCGCCGGGGCCGAGGGCACAGAGTTCGCGCTGATCGACTGGGGCGAGGGCATCCTGACGCTGCGGGCCCCCGACGGCCGCTATCTCTCGGTGGCGGAGGACGGCTACGTACGGGCGTCGGCGGACCAGCCCGGCGGCTGGGTGGTCCAGGAGACGTTCCGCCTGGAGCGGCACAACTCCCCTCATTCGCATGAAAACCACCACCTCCTCCGGCACGTCGGTACGGGTCGCCACGTCTCTGTCGCCGCCGACGGCGTGAAGGTTGCCGACGAGAAGGAGACGCCTCCGGAGATCTTCGAACTGATCGTCACCGAACGCGGTGAGGAGTCGGTGAAGAGAGTGGCCGCGCGGGCGGACGTGGTCGTGGTGGTCGCGGGCAACGACCCGCACATCAACGGCCGCGAGACGGAGGACCGCACGACCCTCCGCCTCCCCGCCCACCAGGAGCGACTGCTGCGAGCGGCCCACGAGGCGAACCCCCGAACAGTCCTGGCGCTGACCTCGGCATACCCGTACGCGGTGGACGTCACGGATCTCCCGGCGGCCCTGTGGACCGCGCACGGCGGCCAGGCGGCGGGCACGGCGCTGGCCCGCGTCCTGGCGGGCGACGTCTCACCGGCGGGCCGCCTCCCCCAGACCTGGTACGCGGCCGACGCCGACCTCCCCGACCTGCTGGACTACGACGTGATCGGCGCCCGGCAGACGTACCTCTACTTCGAGGGCACCCCCCTGTTCCCCTTCGGCCACGGCCTGTCGTACGCGACGTTCGCGTACGGCGACCTGACGGCGGAGGTGGTGGACGACGAGACGCTCCGGGTGTCGTTCACGGTCGCCAACACCGGATACGTCACGGCGGACGAGGTGGCGCAGCTGTACACGAGGGCGCCGGAGTCACCGGTGACCCGCCCGCGCAGGGAACTGGTGGCCCACCGCCGAATCACCCTGTCACCGGGAGAATCGGCGACCATGTCCTTCGAACTCCCGCTGAGCTGCCTGGAGTTCTGGGATGTGGCGGTCGGTGGATGGCGCTTGGCCCCCGGCCCGTACGAACTCCTGGCGGGCGCGTCGAGCGAGGACATCCGTGCTCGTACGACGGTCGAGGTGACCGGCACACCGTCGACGCCTCGCCCGGTACGCCAACTCGGCCTGGCGGCGGCCGACTTCGACGAGCAGAGGGGCGTCGAGATCGTCGACCGTACGAAGGTGTCGGGCGACGCGGTGACGCCGGCGGGCGACGGAGAGGCCGAACTCGTCTACCGGGACTGCGACTTCGGGGCGGAGGTCACGGAGGTCACGGTGACGACGGCGGGCGAGGGATCAGCGGAGGTGGAGGTGGAAGTCGTACTGGACGACCGCGCGGTGACGGCCGTACTGACACCGACGCCGACCGGGGGACCGTACGACTACACGACGGGGCGGGCGGCGCTGGCCGTCGACGGTGTGCGCGACGTACGGGTGAGGCTGCGCGGCCCGGTGCGGCTGGCGCATGTCGGCTTCTCCGGCTGAGGGTCCGGAGAGGCCGACGCATGAAAGGGGGCATGGAAGGGGCCCGGCACCGGAAGGCATCGGTGCCGGACCCTTTCGTGACGGCGCGTTCGCGTCATCGGCGAGTGTATGTGAAAACGGTTCCCATTAGCTAGAGGGCAAGGCCGGTCAGTACGAGGACGCGCTCGTACGTGTAGTCGTCCATCGCGAACTTGACGCCCTCGCGGCCGACCCCGGACTGCTTGGCGCCGCCGTACGGCATCTGGTCGGCGCGGTAGGAGGGCACGTCGCCGATGACGACACCGCCGACCTCCAGGGCGCGGTGGGCACGGAAGGCGGCCTGGAGGTCGTGGGTGAACACGCCTGCCTGGAGGCCGTACTTGGAGTCGTTGGCGGCGGCGAAGGCCGCGCTCTCGCCGTCCACCTTCTGCACGGTGAGGACCGGCCCGAAGACCTCCTCGCAGGAGACCGTGGTGTCGGCGGGTACGTCGGTGAGAACGGTCGGCGCGTAGGAGGCACCGTCACGCTTACCGCCCGCGAGGAGGTTCGCACCGGCTCGCACGGCCTCGTCGACCCAGGTCTCGACCCGCTTGGCGGCGTCCTCGCTGACCAGCGGGCCGACGTCGGTGGCGCCGTCGGCCGGGTCGCCGGTCACCTGGGCCTCGACGGCGGCGACGATGCGGGGCAGCAGACGGTCGTACACGGAGGCGTCCGCGATGACCCGCTGCACGGAGATGCAGGACTGGCCGCCCTGGTAGTTGGAGAACGTGGCGATACGGGTCGCCGCCCAGTCGAGATCGGCGTCGGAGGCGTAGTCGGCGAGGACGACCGCCGCGCCGTTGCCGCCGAGTTCGAGGGTGCAGTGCTTGCGCGGCACGGAGTCCATGATCGCGTAGCCGACCTTCTCCGAACCGGTGAACGAGATCACGGGCAGGCGCGGGTCCTGTACGAGGGCGGGCATGCGGTCGTTGGCGACCGGGAGGATGCTCCAGGAACCGGCGGGCAGGTCGGTCTCGGCGAGGAGTTCGCCGATGACGAGGCCGGAGAGGGGGGTGGCGGGGGCCGGCTTCAGGATGATGGGCGCGCCTGCCGCGATCGCCGGGGCGATCTTGTGGGCGCAGAGGTTGAGGGGGAAGTTGAAGGGCGCGATGCCGAGGATGGCGCCCTTGGGGAAGCGGCGGGTGAGGGCGAGGCGCCCCTGTCCGCCGAGGTCGGTGTCGAGGCGCTGGGCCTCGCCGCCGTTGAAACGCCGGGCCTCCTCGGCGGCGAACCGGAACACGGAGACGGCTCGGCCGACCTCGCCGCGGGCCCACTTGATCGGCTTGCCGTTCTCGGCGGAGATGAGCTGGGCGATGTCTTCCGTGCGCTCGACGAGGCGGCGGCTGACGTGGTCGAGGGCGGCGGCGCGGAGGTGGGCCGGGGTGGCGGCGAACTCGTCGCGGACGGCGTGGGCAGCGGCGACGGCTTCCTCGACCTGGGCCTCGGTCGGCACGCCGACCTTGCCGACGAGGCGTCCGTCCCAGGGGGAGGTGACGTCGAAGGTGGTCTCGCCGGTGGCCTGACGGCCGGCGAGCCAGAAGGCGTGGGTGGCAGTCATGGGTACACCGTAGGGCGGGGATGGCGGGGTGTTGTTTGTCCGGGGTGGAGTGGTGGGGGTGGGGGGTGCGACGATTTGGCGGGGTGTTTCCTCGCCCCCGCCGCCCCTACCCGTCCCATCCTCGGGGGCTCCGCCCCCGAACCCCCGCTCCTCAAACGCCGGAGGGGCTGAAATACCAACCCCGGCCAGGACTTGATCTTTTAGCCCGTCCGGCGTTTGAGGACAAAGGGGGGTCTGGGGGCGCAGCCCCCAGGGATGGGAACGGGTAGGGGCGGCGGGGGCGAAAACAAACCCCCTACTCCCCCACCGCCGCCGTGGTCTTCAACGCCAGCCACAGCTCCATCCGTACATCCGGATCATCCAGCGACCGCCCCAGAATCTCCTCCACCCGCCGCATCCGGTACCGCAACGTATGCCGATGCACCCCAAGATCCGCCGCAGCCGCATCCCACTGCCCGTGCCGGGACAGCCACGCCCGCAACGACGCCACCAGATTCCCCCGCCCCGTCGCGTCATGCTCGTTCAGCGGACGCAGCAACCCGTCCGCGAACGCCCGCACCGCATCGTCCGCGAGCAACGGCACCACGGACCCGGCGGCCAACTGCTCATGCCCGACCAGCACCCGCCCCCGCCGCCGGGCCACCGACAACGCCTGCTCGGCCTGCTTGTAGGCGGCCGCAGCGGCGATGGGCCCGGCAGGCCCGGACATCCCCACCACAAGCTCGTCCTCGTCACCGGAAGAAGGACCGGAGGAAGAAACCGGCGCATCCCCCCGCCCCCTCTCCCGACCCTCAGCCCGAGCCCCCTCCACCGCCGCCGCGAACTCCCCACAAGCCGCCTCCGCCGCACCCCCGTCCACCGCGAGCACGACCAACCGCTCCCCCTCAGGCACCACCAGCACCGCCTCCCCCGCCCGCGCGGCAGCGGACTCCAGGCACTCGGCGAGCCCACCCAGCGGATCCCCGTTCGTGTCGGCGGCGACAAGAGCACCAGCCGTCGGCCTGGTCAGCGCCCCAACCGGCACCCCCTGCCCCACCGGCGGAGAAGCCGACTCCGCGACGACGATCCGGAACGGCGCGTCGAGCAGCTCGCCGTACAGCCCCCCGGCGACGGCCCGCGCGTGATCGGGCTCACCGGCCAGCAGCATCCGCAGCACAGCCGCCCCGATACGCTGCTCGGCGGCCTGTAGGGACCGGGACCTCTCGGTCGTCAAGGTCAGCAGCGCGATGGCCGAATGAAGGGCGTACCGCTCCGCCGTACCCAGTGCGGCAGCGGTCCCCACCGCCAATGCGGCGCGCGGACGGCGCCCCGTACCGAGCGAGTGCAGCTCGACCCGGTCCTGTTCCTCGCCCCCGCCGTCCGCACCCGCGCCCACCACCGCACTGGCCGGCGCCGGCCGCTCCCGCAGCCGTTCCACCTCGGCCGTGAGCCGTGCCGCCCGCCGCCCGGCCCACTCCGGCGCGGTGGCGACGACGGCGCCCGACGCGTCGTACAGCGCGGCCCAGCCGTCGACCTGCGAGGCGAGCGCGGCGAGCAGGCCCTCCGGGCCGTCGCTCAGCGCCTGCCGGGTCAGTTCCCGCTGCGCCGCGAATCCGGCCGTCACCGCCCGGTACTGGTCGGCGGCGATGGCGGCCGACACCGCCTTGCTGATGGCGAGGAAGGGCGTGCGGCGCGGGACTTCGAGGAGTGGCAGCCCCTCGTGCTCCGCCGCTTCCACCAGCGCCTTGGGGATCTCCGCGTAGTTGACCCCGACGGCGAAGCCGAGTCCGACGACGCCCGCCCCGGCCAGCCGCTTCACATAGCGCCGCATGGCCTCGGGGTCCTCGGCGTCCAGCTTGAGCGCGGTGATCAGGAGCAGCTCCCCGCCCTCCATGTAGGGGACGGGATCGGCCAGTTCGCTGGCGTGCACCCAGCGCACAGGGACGTCCAGGCGGTCCCCGCCCGCCCGCACGGTCAGCCTGAGCGCGGAGTGGTGGAGGAGCGAGGCGAGCGTCGGGGGCATGGGGCCTTCAGATCTGTGTGGACTCCGTGAAATTTTGGCCGCCACGTATGAACGGCCTGTGCCGATTCTGCCTCACCGTACGTACCGCTGGCCCTGCTTACCCCCGCAGATCCACCAGCAGCGGCGGCGCGTGCTCGCCCTCGACGGTCGTGAGGGACAGCACCGCGTGTCCCGGCGGCACCTCGTGCGCCAGTTCGGACGCCGACCAGCGCTCCCGTTCGACCGTACGTACTGTCACGGCGTCGGTCGTGACGGCCTTGCCGGTGACCAGCTTGCGCAGGGCGTGGATGGCGCGGGTCATGGGCTGATCGGCGAAGACGGTGTGCTTGGCCACGTCCCGTGTCTCCACCCAGGCCGTGCCCCAGGCCTGGGCGAACCGGCCGCCGTCCCAGGTCGTCACACCGGAGAACGCCATCCGGCAGCCGACGGCGCCGTACAGCGGCCCGTGCAGCGCCTCCGGAACGTCCCCTATCGTCCGCAGGGCGAGAACGACGCCCGCGTTCTGGGAGCGCATCCGCTGGATACGGCGTACGGAACCGGCGGTGACCGTCCCGGTCGCGTCGTCGAGCACCAGGCAGGCGAAGTGCGCGCGCCGTCCATCGCGTACGACGGCACTGAACTGCGCGAGGACGAGCCGCGTGATCAGCCGCGCGGCCTCCTCGTGACCGTGCTCCGGCAGATCGACGCGGACGCGCAGCGGATGCTGGGTGAGTGAGCGCAGGGAGAAGGGCCGAGCGGCACCGCCCCCGCCGAAGAAGCCGTCGAAGACGGGCCGGTTGAGCAGCGAGAGCCGGTCCGCGACGATCCGGCCGACGTCCGCCGGGCTCGCCGACTGCCGGATGCGTACGTCGAGTTCGCGCCGCATGACGGTGAACTCGTCCCCCGCGAGGGCGTCCCGCAGGGCGGTCAGCGCGGCGGGGTCGCTCTCCAGCAGCTCCCGCAGCACCGGCAGGGCAGGGAAACGGCCGTGCGCGGCTCGGTAGGGGCCGAGCACCTGGGCGAGCGCGGTGGCGGCACTCTCGGTACCGACGGTGTCGAGGTCGCCGACCAGGGCCTCGGCGAGGAACGCGGCGGCCTCGTCGGGGTCGTCGGAATCGGCGTACGGATCGAGGTCATGGACGGAGTCACGATCCCCGATCCGTACGACGACGTCGAACGCGGAGTCGGCGGCGAGGGGCGTCCCCGGTGCGGAGACGGCGACGAAGGCGCACTGCCCGGTGAGCGCCCGCAGGGCCAGCGCCTCGGTCACGGGTTCGATGAGCTGCCGTGTCTTGCCCGCCCCCGACGGCCCAACGGCAAGCAACGAGGTGCCGAGCACCTCGGGCCCGAGCGCGGCGCCGGCGCCGTGATAGACGAGCGGCGCCCGCTCGGCCGCCACCCACCGCCCGATACGCACCTGCCCCACGGACAGATCGTGCTGCGCGGTACGCCGGGCCAGGTCCCGCGCTCCGGAGGGATGGCTCCAGGCAGCAGCCCCCTGCCGCAACACGGCGTCCCGAAAGCCCGCGAGCGACCCGTCACGCCTCGCGACCACCCACGCGTGCTCGACCCGGGCGCAGTCCACGTCGTTCATACGACCGCCGGTGACCTCGGCGGTGAGCAGCTCGGCGGCCTCGTACTGCCCGGCCTCGCGGAGGTCGGGCCACTGCTCACGGGGCCGGTCGGCGGGCGCGGGCCCGGTGGGCCCGGCAGCGGCCTTACGTGCGGCGAGCCGCTCCTTGGCGTACGGCCACCAGCCGCCGATCCGGGCGAACGGCCAGACAACAAGCAGAGTGATGACGGTGTACAGCCCGACCTTGAACACGGTCGACCCGAACACGTCGAACCCGCCGGAGATCAGGGCGACAAGGGCGACAACGGCGTCGACGATCGGCAGGGCGTCCCAGCCGACGCCCGGAAAGGCGTTCGGAAACACGAAACTGAGCGTGACAACAGCGCCGAGCAGCGCGAGCAGAGCCCGAGCGGGCTGCGGCCGGCGCGCGACGAAGTGCCGGGCGATGTCGGGCCAACTGCCGAGCCGCCCCATGGCATAGAGCAGCACAAGAAAGAAAACACCGTTGTAGACAAGGACGGCGGCATTGCCCTCCCACCCCTTGGGCGAGACGGTGCCACCCCACCACCAGTCCTCAGGCGTGAACAGCTTCAGCAGCACGGACTGGTAGGGCATGGCGCCCCGCCGCCAGAGCGACCACAGGAACAACCCGACAACGAGCGGAACGAGTATCCCGACGACGGTGACCGGGGAGAGACGTTCCGCCGCCTGCGCCCCCTTGGGCAGCCGGTACCCGTACCGCCAGATCCCCGGCTTCGCCGCAGGCCGAGGCGCATTGAGCCACTCGGCGACGGACACCCGAGCAGGCACCCCCTGCTCGACGGGCCCCGGCGCGCGCACCGGCCGAGGCGGCACGGAGGGCACGCCCGGCGGCCCCGCCGGACGCGGCACAGGATTCGCATGCGTACCCCGCGCGTCCTGCGTCCCGTCGCTGTCCATCGCCTTGCCCCCTGACCAGCCGTTCCGTCCATCATCAGCCATCAGGCGTCAATCTAACGCCCCGACAAGGGGAGTTCACCGCTTGACCGGCCCTGGACTCCGAGTATCTGTACGGATGGTGGTGCGCGAGGGGCTTCGACGGGTACCCCCGCCCGAACAGTCGCCGGGCAGGAAGCACACTCAGTCAAACCTGTTGAGCGGCCGACCAGTCCAAGGGTCCACACCCGCGTCGAGAAGACGCTCCTCATCTCGAATATTGAGAAATCGCGCCCTCTGGATTCCCCACAAGGCTTCGTCACTCACGGGGCACTCGGGGAAATCACCCTGCAACAGCCGAAGAAGGAACTCAGTGATCCCGCAGCCATGAACTTTCCACCCGCCCGCCTGCCGCTCCCACACCGCGACAGGCCATCGGTCCGGGTCGGGGTCCGCCGTCACCCAGCACAGGCTGTCCGCACTGTTCGTCTGCCCCCAGACGAGCATGTCCTCCAGCCGGTACCGAGAGCCGTTACCGGACTCCTGCCACACTCCCATCGAATTGGACCGCAGGGCGGCCTCCGGCAACCGCCCCACCGTCAGCGGCGTGCTCACCGCTCCGGGGCGTGGGATCGACACGAAAAGACTCTCCTCGATCGATCCCGCACCGAAGGCAGAGACGAATTCCTGGTAGTCGTCGGGAAAAGACGTGACACCGAGCGTGACCGCTGAGGCCTCCCAGTCCACTGCGTCCCCCGCCACCCCTCCCTCATCGAGCAGAGACACGATTCCCCTCAACTGCCTCAATTCATTACGCATGGCGCCTTCCTCGTCCAGCAGATCATCGCATTGGTTCCGGCCCTCGGACTCCCAGGCCCTCTACGGTGTTGCACCCGTCGGCACAGGAACGCCCTGGTACGTTCCCATACCAATGTTTCTCCAGTTCCTGAACTTGTTGCTGTACATCAGGTTCGGAACCACTTGCGCCAGGGCCAGGCCGGGCTTGCCGTTGAGAGTGCCCTTCGCGCTTATCTCGTAGGAGACCGGTACGGTCCTCGGCCCGTAGTACACCGGGGTCACTTCATAACGCACGACCTGCCCCTGGCCGACTGCGGCCCTCACCTGGCTCTCATAGGAAGCCATGTGATCGTCGACCCCGGGATCATTCATAGAGATGGCACTGGCGTTGGCCGAACGTGCGCATGTGGAAAGGTTCTCCGCCTTCAGGCCGTCGCCACTCAGGCTCTTACCAAGGAGATGGCAGGCATTGACCCATTCCCCGGGGGGCCGGTTTCCCAGGTAGGCGGCATAGTCACGGGCCCATTCGTACCCCGAAGGAGCAACCTTCTTCCAGTCGGTCGCGGATCCCGAATTGGCTGCAAGGTAGGCACTGTCCAAGCAGGCTTCCACTCCCGTGGCACGGTTGCCGTTCGCAGCATCCGAGTCGCCGTAATCGACCCATCCTCCGCCTCCCCGACGGCAGTCCGAATTATTCCGAGTGCCGGTCCCGCTGTCCGATCCACCGGAGAGAGTTGCATTCGGAGCCAGCGACTCAACCGGGATGAAGTAGTGCTCGCTTGCCTCCAGCACCATCTCGATGACCGCACTCTGGTCCACAGCCACAGCCCGTTCCAACGTCTGCTGCTGCACCCGAGCAACATCCACCCGCGGCTTCGGCACCGGCCGGGTAGGTGCCGGTGTCGGGTTCTTGCCGCGGTTCGGGTTCTGGGGTGTGGGCGGCTTGGGCGGACGGGTTGTGCCGCCGCGGGAAGTGCCGTTGCCCCGGGTTGTTCCGGTGTTGCGATACGTCGTGGAGGTCGAGCAGCCGTACGTGCAGCCGCGACCGCTGCTGCCTCCGCGTCCACTGCCGGTGCGCGTCTTTCCGGAGTACCGCGTCTCCAGACGCCGCAACTCCGTGTTGTTTCTGCGTGTCTGGGACCGCGTGCTGCTGTTGAACCGGCGGCTGCCCCCACTCACGGAAGTACTGCGCCCTCGGGTACTCGGACTGCGGGAGACATACCCCTTCGGAGCGATGTCGGAGCCCCTGCCGCCAACCCCACGCCGGTTGCCCGAGCCCGCGGCCCTGGCGCTGTAGATGTTGCCGCCACCGCACGCGCAGACATGTCCCGTCGGGTCCGTCCCGTTCACGGGGTCCCCGTTCGCGTAGCCCTGCCGGTTGGCCTGGGCGGACGGGCTCGGGTCCAGCTGCCACGTGTCCCGCGACGCGAACGCCCCCGTCCCCGGCTGATACCACCGCGCCGCCATGTTGACGTCACCACTGGTCGGATCCGTCCACCCGGACTGGTAGCCGATCTCCGGAGTCGTCCCGTTGGTCGCGGTCTCCGTGCCGAACGGGTCGTAGGACGTGGAGCCGGTGACCTGGGTCGCGTCGGTGTTCAGGCCCGCGACCAGGTCGGTGTGCCGGTCGGTCAGGGCCAGTTGGGCGGTGGTCCCGGTGGCGAAGGAGAGGAGGTTGCCCTCCGGTGTGCGGTTGTACGTGGTCGTGCCGTCGTTCGCGAGGTTGTTGGAGCCTCCGTCGTAGGTGAGGGTCGTCGAGCCTCGGGTCTGGGCCCGGTCCAGGGAGTCGTACGTGTACGACGTCCCGCCGTCCGTGACCTTGCGCTCGAAGGCGTCGAACACCAGGTTGCGCAGCGTGCCCGTGCCGTTGTCGACGGACGACAGCGTCCCGCGCGCCGTGTACGTGAACGTCTTCGCCCCGTCCGTCAGTCGGCGGTTGCGGGCGTCGAAGGTCGACGTCGTCGAGCCGGCCTTGGTGCGGTTGCCCGCGGCGTCCCACTCGTACGACGTGGTGGTGCCGTCCTTCGTCCAGGAAGTCAGGCGGCCTGCCTGGTCGTAGCCGTAGGACTGCCGGCCCGCGCCCGCCGTGCCCGTCGTCTGCTTGGACGTCAGGTTGTCGTCGAGGTCGTAGCCGTAGGCCGTGGACGCGACCGTCGCCGCGCCGTCGGGAGTCGTGACGGCATCTCCGCTCAGGCGGCCGAGTGCGTCGTAGGTGTAGGTGCGCTTGGCCGTGACCGTGTACGACGCGCCGCCGTCGACCTTCGAGGCGTACTGCTCCAGCCTCGGGCGGCCCGCGGCGTCGAAGTCGTACCAGATGTCCTTCCCGGTGACGGAGTCCCAGGCCCAGTCGACGTAGCCGGCGCTGTCGTAGCCGTAGGCGGTGGAGGACTGGCCGGTTCTGCGCTCCGTCATGTTGCCGTCGGCGTCGTAGGTGTAGCTCGCGGCGCCGCCCGGGCCTGCGGCTGTCAGGAGCTGGCCGCGGTCGTCGTACGTGTAGATGTTGTAGGTCAGGGCGTCTGCCGTGCCGGTCGCGGTGAGGCGACCCGCCAGGTCGTACTCCAGAGTGCGGTCGGTGGTGGTCGACTCCGCTCCGGTGCCGGTTTCGTGGGTGAGGCGGCCGAGGGCGTCATACGTGCTGGTGCACTGGACACCGCCCGGGAGCAGTTCCGTCACCGCCTGTCCGGCCTTGTCGTAGACGGTCGTCCAGGTGCGGTCGGCGGCGGCCGGATGCGCTGTCGTGGCCGGCTCGATCGTGGACTCGGGCAGGCCCCAGCTGTTGAACGTGTAGACGGTCTTGTTGCCCCGGCCGTCCGTCAGCCTGGTGCGGTTGCCGGCCGCGTCGTAGCCGAACGCCGTCGTGATCGACCCGGTGGCGGAGACCGGCTCCGTCTGGGTCGTCAGGCGGCCCTGTGCGTCGTACGCGTACGTCGTGCGCGCCCCGGTCTGCGGGGAGACCGCGACCGTGCGGTTGCCATCGGCGTCGAACTCGGCGGTGACGGTGCGCAGTACGGTGCTGCCGGTGCCGTAGTCGGTGGCCGCCGTGGTGTTGCCGAGGGCGTCGTACGTGGTCGTGGTGCGGCGGTTGGTGGCGTCGGTGGTTTCGGTGGGGCGGCCCAGGCCGTCGTAGGCGTAGCTCGTGGTGCCGGCCGGGTCGGTCACCGAGGTGGGCTCGCCCGCCGGGTTGTGAACGGCGGAGGTGGTCCGGCCCGCAGGGGTCCGTGACGCGGTCTGGTTGCCCGCGTCGTCCCAGGTGTAACTGCTGGTCAGATTGGTCGTGCTCGGGAAACGCTCGACCGTGGTCGCCGTGAGCTGTCGTCCGAGTTCGTCGTACGTGGCCTCCGTCCGGGCACCCGTCGGGTCGGTGGCCGAGAGCTGGAGACCGGTGGGGCCCAGGTGTAGCGGGTGACGCCGCCGCCGTCGGTGCTCGCGGAGGCGAGCAGGTCGGGGTCGGTCTCCGCCGTCGTCGCGGCTGCGGCGTCTGCGACGGGATCCGTCTGGCTCGTGACCTGGCCGAACTGGTCGTACCCGTAGCGGGTGACGCGGCCCAGCGGATCGGTGACCGTCCGGGGCAGGCCCAGCGGCGTGTAGGCGGTACGGGTGGTCGCGGTGAGGGTGCCGGCGACGCCCGGCGGGGTGTAGTCCGGCAGCGTCACGGCGACCGTGCGGCCGAGCCGGTCGACCTCGGCGCGGGTCACCTTCCCCCGCGCGTCCTTGGTCTCCGTGGCCTCGCCGAAGGTGTTGTAGCCGATGAGCGTGACCGGACTGACCGTGGCGCCCGTCGCCCCGTTCTCCTCCGCCGTCACCGCCGCCGCGGTCTCCTGCACCGGGCGGCCCAGCGCGTCGTAGCGGTAGGCGGTCGTGAACGCGGCCGGGTCGGCGCCGGTGACGTTGCCGCGCGGGCTGACCGAGGTGAGCGGCAGGCCACGGTCGTCGTAGGTGTGCGTGGTGGTATGGGTGCTGGTGCCGTCCGTGACCGACTGGCTGGTCACATTGCCCGCGGAGTCGTACGCCGACGTGGTGGTCAGCTTCTTGTCCGCGGTGATCGACTCGGTCTGTTCCCTGATCCGGTCGTCGCCGTCGTACGCGTAGGTCGTGACGCGGGCGAGGCCGCCGGGGTCCAGCACACTGGTCGTGGTCCGGCCGAGCGCGTCGACGGCGTACGTCTCCGTGGCCGAGCCGCCTCCGGTGACCTGCTTGGTCAGGTTTCCGGCGCCGTCGTACTCGTTGGCCTCCAGCACGATGTCGTGGCGGCTGCCGTCGCCCTGGGTGACCTGCCGGGCCGTGGTGGTCGCGGCGAGCCCGTCGTCGAAGTAGGTGTACGCCGTGGTGGCGCCGAGCGCGTCCGTGGTCGCGGCCAGGCGGCCCGCCGGGTCGTAGGCGTTGGAGACCACCACGAGGTCGCGCGTGGTGCCGGACGGATCGCCCGTCCAGTCCTTCAGGACCGTCTCCGCGTGCTGGCCGCTCGCCGTGTAGCGGTCGGTGAGCCGGGTACCCTCGGCGTCGGTCGTCGCGTTCACCCGGCCGAGCGCGTCGTGCTCGTAGCGGGTCGTGTTCTGCTCGGCGTCCGTGACGCTGTCGTTGAGACCGAGTTCGTCGTAGTGGTAGGCCGTGGTGCGTTGGGGGTCGCCGCCTGTGGTGTCGGACGTCGACTCGGTCAGCAGGTTGCCGTCCTCGTCGTAGCCGCGCGTGATCGTGGCGGTGTGGGTCGTGTCGGTGATCTCGTTCCGTACGGCGGCGCCGGTCTCGGAGACGATCCGGGACCGCTTGTCGTACATGTACAAGGTCGTCACCCCGGTCGGGAAGGTGTCGGACGTCTGCTTCTCGGCGGTCCTGCGACCCAGGCCGTCGTACGTGTACTCGGTCACCAGCCCCGACGGCGCGGTGGACCTGGCCAGGTCGCCGCCCGCGAAGTACGCGTACGAGGTAACCGCACCACCCGGGGTGGTCTCTGTGGCGACCAGGCCGGCCGGGACAGTGCCGCCGCCGACCGCGGTCTCGGTGCCGGTCGTGTAGGTGGTGGTGCTCTTGCGGCCGTCCGCCAGGGTCGTGGTGTCCGGCAGACCGAGGGCGGTGTAGGCCATGGCCGTCTTGAAGCGGTCGTCCTTGACGCTCGTCGAGCGGGCGTCGCGGACCGCTGTGGGCCTGTCGTTGCGCGGATCGAGTTCGTTGGCAGTGTTGAGGTAGTAGTCGGTGAACGAGGTCCAGCAGGAGTCCACGTCCCGGCAGGTCGTCGCCGATACGGTGTTACCGCGCTTGTCGTGTCCCGTGATGGTGACGTGCCCGGCGGGGTCGGTGGCCGTGTGGAGGTAGCCGCCGGTGTCGTAGGCGAAGGTGCTGACACCGCCCTCGGCGTCGGTGGCGGAGACGGTGCGCATGCCATGCAGGGCGTCGTACATCTTGCTCGTGACGCCGCCGACCGGGTCCGTGACCTTGACGGTCGAGGTCAGGGCTGAGGTGTCCGCGAAGGCCGCCGCACTGTAGTGAGCCGCTACCTGATCCTCCGTCAAGGGGTGTGGGTAGATGGCGACTTCGTCGATCTGGCCGGTGAAGTGACTGACGTCCGCCGGAGCACTCGGCCAGTTCTTCGCGAAGCCCGCGCCGATGTACGTACGGGAGTTGGACTGGTGGCTGACGGCGCCGGTGAGGGTGCCGACGGACACGCCGTCCAGGTAGAGGGTCTGTGTGGTGCCGGAGGCGGAGACGACCGCGTGGTGCCACTGGTTGTCGGTGACGGTCGCGGTCGAGGCCAACGGCGTCGCCGTCACAGAGGAGTTGACGTAGAACTTGCCGTGCAGCTTGCCGTCGGCACCCACGTACAGCACCGGGGTCCAACTGCCGCTCGCCGCCGTCGCGCCGGCCATGGAGGCCGACTGGTCGCCGATGAGCACCCCGGCGCGGTCCGTCTTGAACCACATCTCGGCGGCGAGGTCGGTCGAGGCGCGCATGACGCTGCCCGGCACCTCGGCGTAACCGCCGCCGGAAAGGGTGACGGCACTGCCCTGCCCCGCTCCAAATGCTCCGGTGGATCCCAGGGTGGCGTTGGTGTAGGTGCCGTTGCCGCTGTTCACCGTCACGGAACTCTTGACCGTGCTGCCGGTCGTCTCGTCCAGACGCCAGTAGCCGCCGGGTGCGTCGGCACCGGTCGCGCCGCGGTAGTGGGCGGCGTCTCCGGTGACCATGTCGGTACGGGCGCGGAAGTGCGCGGAGACCGTGGCGGCGTCCAACGGGTGCTGGTAGACGGCGACTTCGTCGATCTGGCCGGTGAAGTGACTGACGTCCGCCGGAGCACTCGGCCAGTTCTTCGCGAAGCCCGCGCCGATGTACGTACGGGAGTTGGCCTGATGGTTCACGGCCCCCGCGAGGGCGCCCTGCTTGGCCCCGTCCAGGTAGAGCGTCTGCACGGAGCCCGAGGCGGAGACGACCGCGTGATGCCAGTCGCCGTCGGTCACGGTGGCGGTGGAGGCCAACGAGGTCGCCGTGACGGAGGAGTTGACGTAGAACTTGCCGTGCAGCTTGCCGTCGGCACCCACGTACAGCACCGGGGTCCAGCTGCCCGCGACACCGTCCTCACTGTCGACCGCGACGGACTGGTCCCCGACCAGCACGCCGGGCTTGGCCGTCCTGAACCAGAGTTCGACGGCGACGTCCGTGGCGTCGTGCAGGGCGTCGTCCGGGACCTCGGCATAGCCGCCGGCGCCGTCGAAGTCGACGGCCGTGTCGTCACCGGCGGAGAACACCCCGGTGGCCGCGAGGGACACCCCGTCGCTGTACGAGCCGTCGGCGCCGTCGGTGAGCGCGCTGGCCGCGGCGGCCCCGCTGCGGTCGCCGAGCCGCCAGTAGTTGGCGGGGCCGCTCGCCTGCACCACCTGGGCGTATCCGGCCGAACCGGAGGCGTAGTCGGGGGCGGAGATCTGCCAGGTGCCACCGTTGGCGTCGGTGAGGTGGTCGACCCGGTCGGTGCCGGAGTCGTAGGTGATCTGCGCTTCGACACGTCCCGAGGGCAGGGTTGCCTGCGTCAGGCGGCCCTTGGTCTGGCGGGCCGCGTAGTGGGCGGCGACGGCGGGTTCGGCGAGCGGGCGGTCGTAGACGGCGACCTCGTCGATCTGGCCGGTGAAGTGCCCGAAGGTGTCGGTGGTGTCCAGGGAGGGCCAGCCGCCGCCGGTGTAGCCGGCGCCGATGTAGGTGTAGACCTGCTCGGTGTGGTCGATCGCGCCGGCGAGCGTGCCGATCCGTGTGCCGTCCAGGAACAGGGCCTGGTTGGTGCCCGCGCCGGACAGGACGACGTGGTGCCAGGTGTTGTCGTTGACCGCGCTCGTGCTGGTGATCGGGCCCTTGCCGCCCTCGCGCCAGAACTGGCCGCGCAGCTTGCCGTCGGTGCCGACGTACAGTGCGGGCGTCCACCAGGTGGGCTTGCCGTCCTCGATGCGCTCGTCCTCGTAGGAGAACAGGACGCCCGGTCCCCCCGTCTTGAACCACAGCTCCACGGTCAGGAACGACGAGGCGTGCACGGTGTTGTCGGGCAGGATGACGTTTCCGTCGACACCGTCGAACGAGGCGGCCGTGTCGGGCGTACCCGCCAGGGCGCCTTCGGCCCCGAGCGTGGCGTCCGAGTACTCCGCGTTGTTCAGCCCCGACCGCGAGGGCGCCTCGCTGCGGGCGACGGCACCATCGGCCTCGCCGAACCGCCAGTAGGAGACCGGATTGTCGTCCAGCACGGTGCTGCGGTAGAGCGAGCCGTCCGTGTAGTCGTACGTGGTGCAGGCCGTGGCCGAGTCGGGCGGGCAGACCCTGGTCAGCCGGTCGCCGCTGTAGGCGTACGTCCAGGTGAGTGCCCCGGTCGCCGCGTCCACCGTGCCGGTGGTGACCTGGGTGACGTGACCGCCGGTCCAGGCGAAGGTCAGGGTGCGTCCGGACAACGCGTCCTTCGCCAGGGTGAGCTTGCCACTCGTGTACGTCAGGATCTGAGCGCGGCCCGCGCCGTCCGCGATCTTCGTCAGGCGGCCGGTGGAGTCGAAGGTGTAGGTGGTCGCCGTCTTGTCGGTGAGCGTCCAGCCGCCCGCCGCCACGGACTTGAGGGTGGCGAAGCCTCCGGAGGGCGCCGCGTAGGTGCCGTCGGCGTTCCGGCCGAAGCGTACGGTCTGACCGCTCTGCAGGGTCACCACCAGGTCCCCGGAGGACAGCCAGCTGCCCTGGTCCGGGGTGATGCGCATGTCCCAGGCCGTCGACCAGCCGGCACCGAACACCGAATCGGTGCGCGGGTCCAGGGAGTTGTAGGTGCGGGTGACCGCGAGTTCCGGGCCGACGGTGCTGACCGCGGCGTCCGTGGCCGCCGTCGTGTAGTTGCCCGCCTGGGAACCGAACGGCCTGCCCTCGTCGGCGGTCGCGAGATGGCTGGTGATTCCGGGCTGCGGAACGGCGGTGGAGAAGTGGGCGGGACGCGGCAGCGCGGAGGTGGCCTCGCCGTCACCGACCCTGACGTACCAGGCGTACCGCTTGCCCCAGGACAGCCAACCGGACGGCACGGCCCAGGACTTGGACGTCTGCGCGGTTCCGGCCCTGCAGTTCGCGCGTACGTTGCTGCCCTTCACCTCGCACACCTCGAAGGTGTACGTCAGCGCGGCGTTGGGGTAGCGGTCGCTGTCCTTGCCCGAGGCCCAGAGAGTCGGTGTGAGGGTGTTCTGGACAACACCGCTCGCGGGCGACTCGGCCATCAGCACCGGCGGAATGTTGACCGCGTCGAACTTCATCGCCACGCCCGGCACACCCGAACCGGCGAAGCTGCCCGTGCCGCGGTCGTCCATGGTCCAGGCGAGCGTGTAGGTGCCCGGCGTCAGCTTGGCTATTCGGGCGTCCACGGTCACGGTCTCGCCGGGCGAAATGGTGCTGGGCATGGTCGTCCACACGGAGTTGGTGCTGGTGTCCGTGATGTTGTCGCCGTCGCTGTCGTAGAGGTCGTAGCGCAGCTGGTAGCTGTTGGTCGGCGTCCAGCTCTCCGCGCCCCGGTTGGTGAGAGTGACCTTGAAGAGGCCCTCCTGGGTCGCGGTGACCGGCTGTACCCAGCCGCCGAGCTTGTACGTGGCTCCGTACTTGGTCCAGGTGACGTCGAGCCGGGGCTTGCCGTTCGGATAGTCGTCCGAGCCGAACTGCTTCCAGCTCTTGGAGTCGGTCGTGGACGCCTTGACGGCGAGGCCGTAGTTCCTCTGCCGGCCGTGCGTCCAGTCGTCGACCAGCTTACGGCCGGCCGCACCGAGGCTGATGCCCTCCCAGGCCGGTGCACAGGTCCAGTCCCCCGCGCCGCTGGGCTGCCAGCCGTGCGCGAAGCTCTTGGAGGTCAGCGCCGAGCCGGTGGACGGTCCGGGGTACTTGGTGGTGGTGGACTCCGACCAGTTCGACTTGATCTGGTGGACCGTCACCGGACGGGCCTTGCAGGACTGCGACCAGGAGTTGTACAGGTTCAGTTTGGCGCTGAGCACCCAGTCGTTCTTCAGTGTGGTCTCCAGACCGGAGAACCGCAGGAAGGACGCGGCCTTGTGCGAACCCGCGTCGTACGTACCGGTCTTGAGCACGGTGTCGGTGGAGAAGTTCGTGTTGTACGGGGCTTCCACATAGGTGCCCGAGGTCGCGCTCACCCCCGCCACGGAAGGATCGACCCGCACCGGGAAGACCCGGGCCGGGTCGTGCAGCCACTCCTGGTCGAGCGACACCTTCAGTACCTGACGGCCGGACTCCTCCGCCAGGCTGTAGATGACTCCGGTGGAGATCGCGCCTTCGTTGGCGTTCTCCGCGAGGCGGGAGTCCTCCATCCAGCCCTGCGGTATCCGGGCCCGCTCCGCGCCCTCGCCGTCCTCGAAGACGACCGCGCCCGCGTCGTCCAGACGGGCGGTCAGGCCCGTGGTCGCCAGCGGGAAGCTCCACTCCGTGGGAGCCTCGGGTCCTTTGAGGAGCAGGGTCTCCTTGACCGACGCGTTCCCGGCGAGGAACTCGATGTCGGACGAGGCGCGGACGTCCGGGTAGGTGATCGTGCTGCCGTCGACCTGACCCGCGGTGTGCGCGGCGCCCGACACGGCGAATCCGACCGATCCGTGTTCTCCGAGGTCCAGTTGGGCGACGGGGTCGGCGTCCGCGTGACCCGCGAAGCCGATGGTCACCTCGGTCGAGCTGGTCTCCCAGAGCGGTGCGGCGACGCTCATGGTGCGGGTGCCCTCGGGCTGGGTGAGGGAGGTGTCGATCGGCCGCCAACTCCCCGTCTCGTCGCGGAAGTTGACCGGCTCGTCGTAGTACTGGGTGGTGTAGGTGCCGTCGACGTTCTGATAGGTGCGTCCCTGGGCCGTACGCTCGCCGGCCATTTCACGGCTCGTCTCCGGGTCGAAGCCCTTGACCTTGGGCACCTCGGGGACGACGACCGGATCGGCACTGTCGGACTCGATCGACGGCGCGGCGGCGATCAGCGGCTGCACGGGGAAGCCGGTGTCGAGGGCCAGTTCACCCTTGCCGCTCACATGCCCCGAACGGCCCCCACCCGCGGTGGCGTCCGTCGCATCGGCGACTGCTGCAGGCCAAGCGGAGGTCATTTCTTCGCGAGTCACCACAAGATCACCGCCCGATATCAGGGCGGGAGCATGGCTCACCCACCCCGCCCCCTGTCCACCAAGGACAACGACACACCCCCACCACTCCCAAACGGTGCATGCCCGCCCCCACCCCCCAGGCCTAGCCTGCGGAGAAAGGTGCGGACAAAGACCCGCCTCCGTCACGCCCCCAGGAGCCCCAAATGACCTCCCTCCACCAGGAGCGCCGCCTACTCACCCCCATCCCCGGCCCCAAGTCCCAGGAGCTCCAGGCCCGGCGGCTCGCCGCAGTCGCGGGCGGTGTCGGGTCCGTGTTGCCCGTCTTCACCGTGCGGGCGGGCGGCGGGATCATCGAGGACGTCGACGGGAACCGGCTGATCGACTTCGGGTCCGGTATCGCCGTCACCTCCGTCGGCGCGAGCGCCGAGGCCGTCGTGCGGCGGGCCTCCGCCCAGCTCGCCGCCTTCACGCACACCTGTTTCATGGTCACGCCGTACGAGGGGTACGTCGAGGTCGCCGAGGCGCTCGCGGAGCTGACGCCGGGCGACCACGCCAAGAAGAGCGCCCTCTTCAACAGCGGTGCCGAGGCCGTCGAGAACGCCGTGAAGATCGCGCGGGCCTACACCAAGCGGCAGGCCGTCGTCGCGTTCGACCACGGGTACCACGGACGTACGAACCTCACGATGGCCCTGACCGCCAAGAACATGCCGTACAAGCACGGCTTCGGGCCGTTCGCGCCCGAGGTGTACCGCGTCCCGGTCGCCTATGGGTATCGGTGGCCGACCGGTGCGGACAACGCCGGGCCCGAGGCCGCCGCGCAGGCCATCGACCAGATCAGCAAGCAGGTCGGGGCCGAGAACGTCGCCGCGATCATCATCGAGCCGGTGCTCGGCGAGGGCGGTTTCATCGAGCCCGCGAAGGGGTTCCTGCCGGCCGTCCGGCAGTTCGCCGCCGACAACGGCATCGTCTTCGTCGCCGATGAGATCCAGTCCGGGTTCTGCCGTACGGGACAGTGGTTCGCGTGCGAGGACGAGGGCATCGTGCCCGACCTCATCACGACCGCGAAGGGCATCGCGGGCGGGCTGCCGCTCGCCGCCGTCACCGGGCGCGCCGAGATCATGGACGCCGCGCACGCGGGTGGCCTGGGAGGCACCTACGGCGGGAACCCCGTCGCCTGTGCGGGTGCGCTCGGCTCCATCGAGACCATGAAGGAGCTCGACCTCAACGCCCGTGCCAAGCACATCGAGGGCGTCATGAAGGCGCGGCTGTCCGCCATGGCCGAGAAGTACGAGGTCATCGGTGACATCCGTGGCCGCGGCGCCATGATCGCCATCGAGCTGGTCAAGGACCGCACCACCAAGGAGCCCCACCCGGAGGCGACCGCCGCGCTCGCGAAGGCCTGTCACCAAGAGGGTTTGGTGGTCCTTACCTGTGGTACCTACGGCAACGTCCTCCGCTTCCTGCCCCCGCTGGTGATCGGCGAGGACCTGCTCAACGAGGGCCTCGACATCATCGAGCAGGCCTTCACCAGCGTCTGACCCGTTCCCGGCCCCCGCCGCCCCTCCGCACCACCCGTTCGTACCGGCCGACCGGCCCGGATTCCGCTTGTTTCCGGGCCCGTGCGGAGCCGGTGCGGACGCCGTCAGAGCGTGTGAAGAAGGTGTGCGGGGTGGATGGCGGGTCGCCGATCCGCCTGTTTCAGCCGCCTCCCCTGCCGTAGGTTCTATCCAGATGAGAGATACACCCCGCCCGCAGGAAACTGCGGGTGGCACCTGGTCGGGGCCTCCCCAGCTTCGATCCGGTCGTGCCCTCGCGCACACAACCGGAGCTTCCGGCTCCGGGTCTCCTCACCGATCGGACAGTCGCCCGCCCCAAACCCCCCGGGGCGTGCGACGATCCGATCTGATCGACCGGCCCGGTACTCTCCCCCCTGTTCCGGGCCGGTCGAACTCTCGGATTCTCCTCACCCTTCTGACCCTCGCGGTCCTCCTCTTCGCGCTGATCACCTGGCAGGTCGCCGTCCACGGCCCCCTCGCCCGCGCGGACGAACGCCTCAGCGACTCACTGGTCCACCCCGCTCGCGGCTGGGCACTCCTCGCCGACCTCGGCGGCATCGCCGTCGCCGTTCCGGCCCTTCTCGTCGTCCTGGTGTACGTCGGACTGCGCGCGCGTCGGGCGGGTACGGAGCGCTGGTGGCGGGAACCGGTCGGCGGGGGCCTGCTGATGGCGGCTGTACCGGCGATCGTCGTACCGCTGAAGGAGCTGGTCGCCCGGTCCGGGCCGCCGGTCATGGGCCCCGGCACCGGCTTCTACCCCTCCGGTCACACCGCGACGGCCGTCGTGGCCTACGGCTCCGCGACGCTGCTCCTGCTGCCGTGGCTGCGCCGTACGTACGCCCGACTGCTCGTCCTGATCAGCTGTCTCGCCCTCAACGCGGCCGTCGCCGTCGGACTGGTCGTCCGGGGTTTCCACTGGCCCTTGGACGTGGTGGCGAGCTGGTGCCTGTGCGGGGCACTGCTGATCCTGCTGCGGCTCTTCGCCCGCAGACCCGCAACCTCACCCTGATCCCGTCGGCGGCCAGGCCACCCTCCAGTGCGGCGCGATCACATGCACGGGAGTGAAGTCGGGCTCGGTGCCGCCCGGACGGAAGGTCCGCATGGTGGTCTCCGCGGTCACCTTGAGGTCCCAGTCGATCGTGGCCCGGTAGTCGCCGCAGGTGACGTCGGCGAGCAGCCGCCAGTCGACCAGTCCGCGGTCCTCCGTGTGCGGGGCGAGCACGAGCCGCCAGCCCGTGCCGGCGGCGATCCGCAGCGGGAGCCCGAAGTCCGGCACCACGGGTATCCCCTTCGCGTCGAGCGCGGGACGTATCAGCGGCGGAGTCAGGTCGAGGAACACCTCCGCGTCCGGCACCTGCATGGGCTGGTAGTTCTCCAGACCGCGCCTGCGCGCCTCCGCCAGATCCTCGGCGAACGAGATGCCGGGACCGGGCTGCGGTACGAGGCTCACCCCGTTCGGCTTCATCGGGCTGCGACCGGTCACCTCGGCGCGCAGATCGCGCAGTACGAGGACCTGGTCGCCGCTCGCCACCAGGTCGACGTAAACGTTGTGGCCGGTCAGGGGGATGTGCAGGGGTTCCGGGCCGACGGTGGTGCTGGGGTCGAGCACGGCGAAGGCATGGCTCAGCCCACCGACCCGTATCTCGAAGTTCTCGGGGTGCGGGGGCTGCTCCGGACGCCCCGAAACCCCGTTCGGCCGCTTCTTCTCCCGTCCACGCCACCACTTCACGCCAGGTCCTCCCAGCTCAGGCCGCGCGGCGGACGGGCCGCCGTGCGGAACGGGTGGCCCGCGAGGTCCACCCTGACGGTTCCGGTGCGCCGGCCGCAGACCCAGTCCAGCTCCAACTCCCAAGCGACCTGCCAGCGTTCGGTCTCCACGCGCAGTTCGAATGTCTCGGGGTCGTCCGGGCCGACGGTGTACGAGAACGTGGCCGGGGTGTCCGCGCCGCGCGGATCGAGCCGGGGCGGGTCCTCGTCGAGCAGCACGGTGTAGGCGCGCACGGGCAGTATCCCGGCGTGCGGCGACAACTCCCCTCGCGGCGCCCGCCGTTCGATGACGACGACCCGAAGTCCCGCCAGGACGACGGTACGTTCCGTCGCCGTGACGTACAGCCGTACGGTGTGTCCGCTCGCCGGTACGACGCGCCGCGGCTCACCGGCTCCCTCGGGCACATGGATGTAGCTGGCGTCCGAGACGCGGACGTGGATGTCCAGCGGGTCGCCGCGGGGTGTTCGGCGACGCTGGAGGCGGACCGTTTCCTCGACCAGGGCGGCGGTGACGATCGCGCTCAGAACCGGGGCGAGCCACCCCGGGGCCAGGTCGGAGACCCACAGGACGACCGTGGCCACGGCGGTGACCGCGAGGGCCGCGGCGACCGCGCGCCCCCGGGCACGGACACGCCTCACTCTGTCTCCGAGCGCCACGGCGGCTCCTGTCCTGATCGTCAATTACCCGGCTGTACCCAGCCGTTGACTGTGCGACACGCCTTTCGGCATACCTTCCGACATACCTTTCGACACACTTGCGCCCCACATGGCCACGGTTCGCGTCGACCGCACGGACGGCCGACGAGAGCGTGGTCATGCGGTGATTACGAGAACCGCGCGAGCCTCGACATCACCTGTCCTCGTCCGTCGCCAGACCCGCCGCCGCCTCGTGCATGGCCAGTTCGAGGAGTGCCGGGTCGGTGAGGGTGCCCGAGCCGTCCGGCGGGATCAGCCAACGGACGCCTCCCGTCGAGCGGTTGGGGTACGGCACGACGATCCACGTGCCGCGTCCCGCCGTACGCACCCCCGTGCCCAGCCAGCGGGCCGCGGTGCCCGGCGGCACGAAGAACCCCATCCGGGAGTCGCCGAAGTCGACGAGCACCGGGCCGGGTTGGTCGATGACGCGGGTGAGGACGTCGAGGGTGGGGTAGCCGAGTTCGCCCGGCAGGATCAGTACGTCCCAGGCCTTGCCGGCGGGCAGCAGCGCGATCCCGAGGGGATTGCGCTCCCATTCCCACCGGCAGGCCTCGGGATCCGGAGCCACGGACGCCAGCCACTCGACCGCCGTTTTCGCCCCTGTCATGAGGGGTCCTCCCTTTCTCTGTGAACGCTGGTCGCGTCACGAGGGAGAGAGAGGTTCCCCGGGAGCATTACGCGGGTTCGGCAAGGTTTCGGGAGTGAACCGGCTCATAGCCACTGAGCTGGGCGCAAGCGCCCCCTAAGGGGCGCGGGGAACTGCGCGACAAGCCCCCACCGACCGGCAGCGGACGAACGACCTCCTAGCTGTCGAATCCCAACCCCAACCGATCCATCGTCTTCAACCACAGATTCCGCCGCCCCCCACGCTCATCCGCCCGCGCCAACGACCACTTGGTCAGAGCGATCCCCGTCCACGCGAACGGCTCCGGCGGAAACGGCAGCGGCTTCTTACGAACCATCTCCAGCGACGTCCGCTCCGTCCGCTCCCCCGCCAGCAGATCCAGCATCACGTCCGCCCCGAAGCGCGTCGCCCCGACACCGAGACCGGTGAACCCCGCCGCGTACGCCACGCGCCCCCCGTGCGCGGTGCCGAAGAACGCCGAGAAGCGCGAGCAGGTGTCGATCGCGCCGCCCCACGCGTGGGTGAAGCGGACGCCCTCCAGCTGCGGGAAGCAGGTGAAGAAGTGGTCGGCCAGCTTGGCGTACGTCTCCGGGCGGTCGTCGTACTCGGCGCGCACCCGGCCGCCGTACGGATAGATCGCGTCGTAACCGCCCCACAGGACGCGGTTGTCGGCGCTCAGCCGGAAGTAGTGGAACTGGTTGGCGCTGTCCCCGAGGCCCTGCCGCCCCCGCCAGCCGACCGAGGCGAGCTGCTCCTCGCTCAGGGGTTCGGTCATCAGCGCGTAGTCGTAGACGGGGACGGTGTACGCCCGGACGCGCTTCACCAGGCTCGGGAAGATGTTCGTCCCGAGCGCGATCCGGCGGGCGCGGACCGACCCGTAAGGGGTGCGTACGGCCATTCCCGCGCCGTACGGCCGTAGCGTGAGCGCCGGTGTGTGCTCGTACACGCGCACGCCCAGGCGCAGGCAGGCCCGCTTCAGCCCCCAGGCCAGTTTCGCCGGGTTGAGCATCGCGACGCCGGTGCGGTCGTGGAGGCCTGCCAGGAAGGTGGGGGACGCGACCTGGTCCCGTACCGCCTCCGTGTCCAGGAACTCGGTGCCGGTCGCGAGGCCCTTGGACGTCAGCTCCTCGTGCCAGGCGCGGAGTTCGGCCGCCTGGTGGGGTTCGGTGGCCACGTCGATCTCGCCGGTGCGTTCGAAGTCGCAGTCCAGGGAGTGGCGGGCCACGGCTTTCTCGATCTCGTCGAGGTTGCGGGCGCCGAGTTCCTGGAGCTGGTGGATCTCGTCGGGCCAGCGGGCGAGGCCGTTGGCCAGGCCGTGGGTGAGGGAGGCGGCGCAGAAGCCGCCGTTGCGGCCGGAGGCGGCCCAGCCCACCTCGCGGCCCTCGACGAGCACGACGTCCCGCTGCGGGTCGCGCTCCTTGGCGATCAGCGCGGTCCACAGCCCGCTGTAGCCGCCGCCCACCACCAGCAGGTCGCAGCTCTCGCCGCCGGTGAGGGCAGGCTCGGGGTGCGGCTTTCCGGGGTCGTCCAGCCAGTACGCGACCGGCTGGGCGTCCGAAAGGGATTTCGTCCAGCGATTTACATTTCCATGGGTCATGGCGCTTGGGGCCATGATTCCAACTCCCTACGAATGACGAGGAAAGGCTATGAACTCTTCTGCCTGTTGCGGCGATTACCGATGACCATTCCGCTCAGCACGAGCAGTACCGCGACCAGGAACATGGCCGTACCGATGACATTGATCTGTACGGGAGTTCCGCGCTGCGCCGATCCCCAGACGAACATGGGGAAGGTGACGGTCGAGCCCGCGTTGAAATTGGTGATGATGAAATCGTCGAAGGAGAGCGCGAAGGCGAGCAGCGCGCCCGCGGCGATTCCGGGGGCCGCGATGGGCAGGGTCACGCGTACGAAGGTCTGCACGGGGCCCGCGTAGAGGTCCCGGGCGGCCTCCTCAAGGCGCGGGTCCATCGACATCACGCGTGCCTTGACGGCGACGACGACGAAGCTGAGGCAGAACATGATGTGGGCGATCAGGATCGTCCAGAAGCCGAGCTGCGCGCCCAGGTTGAGGAACAGGGTGAGCAGCGAGGCCGCCATGACGACCTCGGGCATCGCCATGGGAAGGAAGATCAGGGAGTTGACGGAGCCCCGCGCGCGGAAGCGGTACCGCACCAGCGCGAAGGCGATCATCGTGCCGAGGACGGTCGCCCCGACGGTCGCCCAGAAGGCGATGCGAAGGCTGAGCGAGAGCGAGCCGCACATGTCGGCGACCCCACAGGGATCACGCCAGGCGTCCGTCGAGAACTGCTGCCACTCGTAGTTGAAGCGGCCCTTCGGCTTGTTGAAGGAGAACACCGTGACGACGACGTTCGGCAGCAGCAGATAACCGAGTGTGATCAGTCCCGCGATGACGACGAAATGTCTCTTGAGCCAGCGCCCGATGGAGTTCACGAAGGCCATTTAAACCAGGTCCTCCGTCCCGGACTTGCGGATGTAGAGGGTGACCATGATGAGGATCGCCGCCATGAGGATGAAGGAGAGGGCGGCGGCCGTCGGATAGTCGAGGATGCGCAGGAACTGCGTCTGGATGACGTTTCCGATCATGCGGGTGTCCGTCGAGCCGAGCAGATCGGCGTTGACGTAGTCGCCGCTCGCCGGGATGAAGGTGAGCAGCGTGCCGGAGACGACACCGGGCATCGACAGCGGGAAGGTGACCTTGCGGAAGGTCGTGAACGGCCTGGCGTAGAGGTCGCCGGCCGCCTCGTGCAGCCGTCCGTCGATGCGTTCGAGCGAGGTGTAGAGCGGCAGGATCATGAACGGCAGGAAGTTGTACGTCAGACCGCAGACCACCGCGAGCGGCGTGGCCAGCACCCGGTCCCCCGCCGTGATGCCGAGCCAGCTGGTGACGTCCAGGACGTGCAGCGAGTTGAGGGCGCCGACGACCGGGCCGCCGTCCGCGAGGATCGTCTTCCAGGCGAGCGTACGGATCAGGAAGCTGGTGAAGAACGGCGCGATCACCAGGATCATGATCAGGTTGCGCCAGCGTCCCGCGCGGAACGCGATGAGGTAGGCCAGCGGATACCCCAGCACCAGACACAGGATCGTCGCGGCGCCCGCGTACAGCACCGAGCGCAGGAACTGCGGCCAGTAGTCGGCCACGGCGTCCCAGTAGGTCGCGAAGTGCCAGGTGACCTTGTAGCCCTCCTCCAGGGAGCCCGTCTGCACGGACGTGGAGGCCTGGTAGACCATCGGCAGCGCGAAGAACACGAACAGCCAGAGAATGCCGGGCAGGAGCAGCCAGTACGGCGTCCAGCGGCCTCTCTTTCGCGGGGGCTTCCTGGCCGGGGCGGGCGCCAGGGGCGGCGCTTCGGGGGTCGCGGTGGCCATCAGGCGGCCGCCTCGTCGTCGACCGTGCCCACACCCGCGTCTATGTCCTGATCGGCGTCCAGGCCGAAGGTGTGGGCCGGGTTCCAGTGCAGGACGACATCGGCGCCGGGGGCGAGCCTGGCGTCGCGGTCGATGTTCTGGACGTACACCTCGAACTCGGGACAGACGGGGCTGTCGATGACGTACTGCGTGGAGACGCCGATGAAACTCGTGTCGGCGATCTTGCCGGTGATGCGGTTGCGGCCGGCCGGGATGTCGCCGGCGTCGTCCGCGTGCGTGAGGGAGATCTTCTCGGGGCGGACCCCGACGAGCACCTTGCCGCCGGTTCTGGTCGGCGCCGAACAGCGGGCCTCGGGGAGGAGGAGCTTGCCGCCGCCCGCCTTGAGGACGATCTCGTCGCCGCTCTTGGCGTCCACCTCGGCCTCGATGAGGTTGGAGGTGCCGAGGAAGTTCGCGACGAAGGTCGTCTGCGGGTTCTCGTAGAGATCGGCGGGCGAGCCGAGCTGTTCCACGCGCCCCGCGTTCATCACGGCGACCGTGTCGGCCATCGTCATGGCCTCCTCCTGGTCGTGCGTGACATGCACGAACGTGATGCCCACCTCGGTCTGGATGCGCTTCAGCTCCAGCTGCATCTGGCGGCGCAGCTTGAGGTCGAGGGCGCCGAGCGGCTCGTCGAGGAGCAGCACCTTGGGGGTGTTGATCAGCGCACGGGCCACGGCGACGCGCTGCTGCTGGCCGCCGGAGAGCTGGTGCGGTTTCTTGCGGGCCTGCTCGCCCAGCTGGACGAGTTCCAGCATGTCCTCGACCTGCTTCTTCACCGACTTGATGCCGCGCCGGCGCAGACCGAAGGCGACGTTCTCGAAGATGTCGAGGTGCGGGAAGAGGGCGTACGACTGGAAGACGGTGTTCACCGGCCGCTTGTACGGCGGCAGGTTGGTGACCTCCTGCTCGCCGAGGTAGACGGTCCCGGAGGAAGGTTCCTCCAGCCCGGCGATCATCCGCAGGGTGGTCGTCTTGCCGCAGCCGGAGGCGCCGAGCAGGGCGAAGAAGGAGCCCTGCGGGACGGTGAGGTCGAGGGGGTGTACGGCGGTGAAGGAGCCGTAGTTCTTGCTGATCCCGGAGAGACGGACGTCGCCGCCGTGTTCTGTGCTGGTCATGATGTGGTCCTTGGGGAGTCGGAGGGGTTTCGCACCGCTGGGGCAGGCGTGGCTACGCCCCTGTCAACTTCGCGAACTTCTCCTCGTACGCCGTCTCTTCCTTCTGGCTCAAGGACCTGAACGCGTGGGACTTCGCGGCCATCGCCGCGTCGGGGATGATCAGCGGGTTGTCCGCCGCGTCCTTGTCGATCTTCGCGAGGTACGGCTTCACCCCGTCGACGGGACACACGTAGTTGATGTAGGCGGCCAGTTCGGCGGCGGGTTCGGGCTCGTAGTAGTAGTCCATGAGCCGCTCGGCGTTCGTCTTGTGGCGCGCCTTGTTGGGGATCAGCATGTTGTCGCTGGACGTGATGTAGCCGCTGTCCGGGATGATGAAGTCGATGTCCGGGCTGTCCGCCTTGAGCTGGACGACGTCCCCGGCCCAGGCGATACAGGCCGCGAAGTCGCCCGAGGTCAGGTCGGCCGTGTAGTCGTTGCCGGAGAAGCGGCGGATCTGGCCCTTGTCGACGGCCTTCTGGAGGCGGGCGATCGCCGCGTCGTAGTCGTCGTCGGTGAACTTCGCCGGGTCCTTGCCCATGTCGAGCAGGGTCATGCCGATGCTGTCGCGCATCTCGGAGAGGAACCCGACGCGCCCCTTCAGCTTGGGGTTGTCGAGCATGTCGGAGACCGACTTCACCTCGACGCCGTCGAGCGCCTTCCTGTTGAAGGCGATGACGGTCGAGATGCCCTGCCAGGGGTACGAGTAGGCGCGGCCGGGGTCCCAGTCGGGGCTGCGGAACTGCTCCGCCAGGTTCGCGAACGCGTGCGGAAGGTTCGACGCGTCCAGTTTCTGGACCCAGCCGAGGCGGATCAGCCGGCCGGCCAGCCAGTCGGTGAGGACGATGATGTCCCGGCCGGTGTCCTGGCCCGCCGCGAGCTGCGGCTTGATCTTGCCGAAGAACTCGACGTTGTCGTTGATGTCCTCGGTGTACTTGACCTTGATGCCGGTCCGTTCGGTGAACGCGTCGAGCGTGGGGTGGTGCTTCTCGCTCTCGTCGACGTCCATGTACTCGGTCCAGTTGGAGAAGTTGACGGTCTTCTCCTTGGCCGAGTGGTCGTCCGCGGAGACGCCTCCCGCGGTCTTGCCGGCCGCGGGGATGCCGCAGCCGGTCAGCGCGCCGAGGCCGCCGGCCACCAGGGCGCCGCCCGCGGAGGCGCGCAGCAGGGACCTGCGGGTCAGGGCGGCCCTGCCGTTTCGGAAGCTGCGCCGCATGGCGGCCACCTGGGCCGGCGAAAGGCGGTCGGGCTCGTACTGCTCCATGCGCTGGTGCCCTTTCGGGAGGGTGTGCGGCCGCTGGTCGGTCGGCCTGTGTCCGGTCAGCGGTCCCCGAAGATCGTGCGGTGCCAGTCCTTTCGGGCAACCGCGGTGTTGTCGAACATGACGTGCTTGATCTGCGTGTACTCCTCGAACGAATACGAAGACATGTCCTTGCCGTAGCCGGACGCCTTGTATCCCCCGTGGGGCATCTCGCTGATGATCGGAATGTGGTCGTTGACCCACACACAGCCCGCCTTGATCTCGCGGGTGGCGCGGTTCGCCCGGTAGACGTCCCGGCTCCAGGCGGAGGCGGCGAGACCGTAGGGCGTGTCGTTGGCGAGCCGGATGCCTTCGTCGTCGCTGTCGAAGGGGAGTACGACGAGAACGGGCCCGAAGATCTCGGACTGGACGATCTCGCTGTCCTGGGCCGCGTCGGCGACCAGGGTGGGCCGATAATAGGCGCCGCTCTTCAGCTCCCCCTGAGGAGCCTCTCCGCCGGTCACCACGCGCGCGTAGGCACGCGCCCGCTCGACGAAACCGGCGACCCGGTCGCGCTGCGTGTGCGAGATGAGCGGCCCGAGGTCGGTGCCCGGCGTGAACGGATCACCGAGCCGGACGGTGTCCATAAGGGCGGCCGTTTTCGCGATGAACTCCTCGTACAGCGGGCGCTGCACATACGCGCGCGTGGCGGCCGTGCAGTCCTGCCCGGTGTTGATGAGCGCGCCCGCGACGGCGCCGTTGACGGCCGCGTCGAGATCGGCGTCGTCGAAGACGACGAAGGGTGCCTTTCCGCCCAGCTCCAGGTGGAGCCGCTTGACGGTGGCCGTGGCGACCTCGGCGACCCGCTTGCCCACGGCGGTGGATCCGGTGAAGGACGTCATGGCGACATCGGGATGCCCGACGAGATGCTCCCCTGCCTCCTTGCCGGTCCCGGGGACGACATTGATCACCCCGTCCGGAATCCCGGCCGCGGTGGCCGCCTCGGCGAAGAGGAGCGAGGTCAGCGGGGTCAGCTCGGCGGGCTTCAGCACGATCGTGTTGCCGGCCGCGATCGCCGGGAGGATCTTCCAGGCGGCCATCTGGAGGGGATAGTTCCAGGGCGCGATGGAGCCGACGACCCCGATGGGTTCCCGGCGGACGTACGAGGTGTGGTCACCGGAGTACTCCCCGGCCGACTGTCCCTGGAGGTGCCGGGCGGCGCCGGCGAAGAACGCGGTGTTGTCGATCGTCCCCGGCACGTCGAACTCACGGGTCAGCTTGAGCGGCTTGCCGCACTGGAGGGACTCGGCACGGGCGAATTCCTCGGCGCGCTCGGCGAGGACGGCCGCGAAGCGGTGCAGTGCGTCGGAACGCTCGCCCGGGGTGGCCCCGGCCCAGCCGGGGAAGGCCTCGCGGGCCGCGGCGACGGCGGCGTCCACGTCGGCGGAACCAGCCAACTCGTACGTGTAGACCTCGTCGCCGGTGGCGGGGTCGACGACCGCGAACGTACGGCCGGAGGTGCCGTGGGTCAGCCGGCCCGCGATGTACTGCGCGCCGGCCGCGAGCCGCTCCTGCGCCGGGAAGCGATGGCCCGGATTGTGCATGTCGCTCTCCTCCGTCGCCCGCCCCGATATGTGGGGGTCAACGTAGCTCCAGGTCGATTTGAGTGCCGATCCTGACAGAGTAAGTGGACTCCAACAAGGGATTCCGTTGTTGCCTTTTGGTTACGCGACGGAATCTGTCGACCAGGTGTCGAGTCGAACGGGAAAAGGCGGGGCACGTTGTCAGTGGTGGGTGCCAGACTCGCGTGCATGGGGAAGATCGATTCTCGGGACACGCTGGTCAGCGCGGTCCGGTCGGGGGAACACATCAAGTATCTGCACTTCTGGGGGCATCGGCCACGCCCGGACGGCCGCGTGGGAGCGAGCTGTCTCAGCCAGTGGTGGCCGGCCGCGTTTTCCGTGGCCGGGGTGGAGTACGCGACGGCGGAGCACTGGATGATGGCCGCCAAGGCCCGCCTCTTCGAGGACACGGAGGCGGAGCAGCGGGCGATCACGGCACCGAACCCGGCGCTCGCGAAGAAGGCCGGCCGTCTCGTACGCGGCTTCGACGAGGCCGTGTGGGAGCGCGAACGGTTCGGCATCGTGGTCGAGGGCAGCGTCCACAAGTTCGCCGCACATCCCGCGCTACGGGAGTTCCTGCTGACCACGGGCGACCGCGTCCTGGTGGAGGCAAGCCCCGTGGACCGCGTATGGGGCATCGGCCTCGCGGCGGACGACGAGGCGGCACAGGACCCGGAGCGGTGGAGAGGCCCGAATCTGCTGGGGTTCGCACTGATGGCGGCGCGGGAGCGTTTGCGGGCCTGAGGAGGTCAGCAGATCCACGCCGGTGCGTCAGCCGCGCCCCTTGGGGGCGCGGGGAACTGCGCGACCAGCCACGACGAACCCGCAGACAGCGACAACCCGAGCCACGCAGACGAAGCCCTGATCGCCGGCTACACGCGCTGGGACAGGGACGTCGAGTAACCGTCGTCAAACGTACTCGCGTCACTGTCGTCGCCGAAGGCGATGACTATGACGCCGAACGCCACAGCGATGACGATGCCCACCGCACCGCAGATGATCCCGGCCAGCGCCTGCCCCCCATTGGTCGCCTCGCCCCGCCGGACCTTCCCACGCCCGATCACACCGAAGATCACCGCGAGGATCCCCAGGATGATCGCCAGCGGCCACAGACAGAAGAGGACGGCCGACACGATCCCGACCACGAGCGCGGCCGTACCCATGCCATTGCTGGGCTGGGGCGCCATGGGGGCCCAGCCGTAACCGGGCCCGCCACCGTATGCCGGAGGGGGCGGGGCGTACACGGGACCGCCACCGCCGTATCCGGGCTGCTGCGGGTAGCCGTACACCGGCCCGGCCGGGTAGGAGTGCGGTGCCTGTCCGGGGCCGTCGGGGGCTATGGGCGGCGGGGGCACCGGCGCGGCGGGCTGCGCGTAGGAGGCCGGCGGGGCGGGGGGCGCGAAGGGGTTGTCCTGCGGGGTGCCCGCCACGTGACCGCCGGGCGGGGCGAACGGGTTGGCCCAGGGCTGGGAGGGCTGGGGCCCGGGCGGTGCGGCCGCCGGCGTCGCGGGGACCGTCGGATGGCCGTGGGCGGAGGGGGACGTCGGGGTCGTACCGCCGTCGTCCCAGAACAACGTGGTGCCGGAACCGTCGGCGGCGGACCCGGAGCCCTGGGCATCGTCCGCCGGCGGTGCCCAGGGGTCGAACTCGGGTCCGGAATCCGTGGCGCCGCCGGAGGCCGGGGGCCTGTCCAGCGGGACCCGGGCAGGTGTGCCGCTCGCGGGACTCTCGCTTGCGGTCTCACCGGTCGCCGCGCCCTCGGAACTCGCCCCCTCCGAGGGGACGTTCTCCGGTGGGTGCGGCGGCTGCGCGGCGTCGGACATGCGTGGGGTCCCCTCGTTCGTGCGTTCCCGTCATGCTACGGCCCGGGATCACAGGGCGACGGGGGACCTCGGCATCCCCGCCGGACCGCCTGTCCCCACCCGGGACGGAATCCGCGGGCGCCTCCCCGGGGACCCGGCCTACGATGATCCCCGAGTCATCGATCAGCCGATCACCCGCGTCCCGCCGACCGTCGCATGTCCGGGGCGCCGTTCCCGGGGAGGAACCCTTGACCGACAACAACCAGCGTGCCGCGGCGGACGTCCAGGACCCGCACGCCTTCATCGCCGGGCTGCCCAAGGCCGAACTGCACGTCCATCACGTCGGTTCCGCCTCCCCGCGGATCGTGTCGGAGCTGGCCGCGCGCCACCCCGACTCCAAGGTCCCCACCGACCTCGAAGCCCTGGCCGACTACTTCACGTTCACGGACTTCGCCCACTTCATCCAGGTGTACCTGTCCGTCGTGGACCTCATCCGGACCCCGGAGGACGTGCGGCTGCTGACGTACGAGGTGGCCCGCGAACTGGCCCGGCAGCAGGTCCGGTACGCCGAGCTGACCATCACCCCGTTCTCCTCGACCCGGCGCGGCATCGACGAGCGCGCCTTCATGGACGCCATCGAGGACGCCCGGAAGTCGGCCGAGGCCGAGTTCGGGACCGTGCTGCGCTGGTGCTTCGACATCCCCGGCGAGGCCGGGCTCGAAGCGGCCGAGGAGACCGTGCGGCTCGCCACCGACGACCAGCTGCGCCCGGAGGGGCTGGTCTCGTTCGGGCTCGGCGGGCCCGAGATCGGCGTACCGAGGCCGCAGTTCAAGCCGTACTTCGACCGGGCGATCGCCGCCGGACTGCGCTCGGTGCCGCACGCGGGCGAGACCACCGGGCCCGAGACCGTCTGGGACGCGCTGAACCATCTGCGCGCAGAACGAATCGGGCACGGTACGAGTTCCGCGCAGGACGCCGAACTGCTCGCGCACCTCGCCGAGCAGCGCATCGCCCTGGAGGTCTGCCCGACCTCCAACATCGCCACGCGCGCGGTCCGTACGCTCGACGAGCACCCGATCAAGGAGTTCGTGCGGGCCGGCGTCCTCGTCACGATCAACTCCGACGACCCGCCGATGTTCGGCACCGACCTCAACAACGAGTACGCGGTCGCCGCCCGGCTGCTCGACCTCGACGAGTGGGGTCTCGCGGACCTCGCCAAGAACGCCGTCGAGGCCTCCTTCCTCGACCCGGCGGGCAAGGCCGCGCTGGCCGCCGAGATCGACACGTACACCTCGGCGTGGCTCGCCCGCTGACCACCACCGGGGAACATCACGGGCCGCGTCCCAGCACAATGGACCCATGCAGAACGTGACCGCCGTGGCCCATCGCGGCGACCCCTACCGCTTCCGTGAGAACACCATCGACTCGCTGCGTTCCGCGCTCGCCCAGGGCGCGGACGCGGTCGAGTTCGACGTACGGCTCACCCGTGACGGTGTGCCCGTGCTGCTGCACGACGCGACACTGAAGCGACTGTGGGAGCAGGACCGGCCGCTGGCCACGCTGTCGGCGGCCGAGGTGCACGGGCTGACGGAGGGCGGGGTGCCGACTCTCGCGGAGGCGCTGGCCGTGACCGAGGGCAGCCGGGTGATGATCGATCTGCCGGGGTCGCCCGATGTCCGGGCGGTACGGCGGGTGGTGGACGTGGTCCGGGAGTGCGCGGCGGAGGACCGCGCGTACTACTGCGCGGACGCCCCGGCGATGCTCGCCGTGCGCGCGGCCGATCCGTCCGCCGAGATCGCCCTGACCTGGAAGACCCTCGCACCGCCGCGCCCGGCCCTGCTGTCCGCCGTACGCCCGCGCTGGCTCAACTACCGCTTCGCCCTCGTCGACCGGAGCCTCACCGCACGGGTGCACCGGGACGGCTATCTGCTGTCGGTGTGGACCCCGGACACCCGCCGTGCCATGCGACGGCTGCTCGACGTGGGCGTCGACTCGATCACCACGAACCGCATCGACGCGCTGTGCGCGCTGCGCAAGGGGTGACGGAGCCTCCGCCGTGTCAGGTGCGCCCGCCCGCGAACTCCCGTGGCGGCGCGATCGCCTGAGCGTCCGCCCCCTCCCCCACCCACAGCCCGATCAGCAGCGCCGCCGTCGCCTCCAGCAGGGCCGCCCGGTCCAGACTCCCGGCGTTCAACGGCTCGCAACCCAGGTCACGGACGAGTTGTCGTACGACGGACAGCGCATGTTCGTCGTCGCCGCACAGGGGGACGGCGAGCGGGCGGCCGTCGAAGACCGGCGAGGCCAGGCGCCAGACATCCTCGTGGCAGAGGTTGAACGCCTTGATCACGTGAGCGGCGGGGGCGGCGGACGCGATGCGCCTGGCCGCCGAGGGGCCACCCTCCGTCAGCAGGGCGAAGCCCGGGCCCACCGGGTTGGTGCAGTCGATCAACACCCGCCCGCGCAGCGGGACTTCGAGCGCGGCGACCGTGTCCGCAGCCACCGGGCAGGGCAGTGCGAGGAGTACGGCGTCGGTGCCGTGTTCCGCCGCCTGCGGCAAGTCACCGCTGCCGACGGCCCCGATGCGGTGAGCGAGCGCCGCCGCGCGTCCGGCGTTCCGGCCGCCGACGAAGACCTCGTGACCGGCCCGCGCCCACTGGGTGCCCAGGGCGTCCGCCATGCCGCCCGTACCGAGGATTCCCACTCGCCTTGTCGTTCTCATGCTCATGCTCCTGACGGTAGAAGGCCGTTGGGGCACCATTCGGTGCGTGACCACCGACACCGAGCCGCCCTTCCTCGCCGACTGCCGGGCGCGGCTCGCCTTCGATCTGCTCGCCAACACCTGGAACGCGGTGGTGGTGTGGGCGCTGCGCCAAGGGCCCGTGCGCCATGGGGAGTTGAGGGACCGGATCGGCGGCATCAGCCAGAAGGTGCTGACCGAGACACTGCGGCGGCTGGAGTTCAACGGGCTCGTCCGACGACGGGCGTACGGCGGCTCGCCACCGCGCGTGGAGTACGAACTCACCGGCCTGGGACGGTCGTTGCTCGCCCCGGTCGAGGCCTTCGGCGTATGGGCCTTCGAACACGGTGACGAGGTCATGGAGGCGCAGGAGAACTACACGCGGGACGCCTGAGCGACGGTCGCCGGGTCGGTCGGGATGGTCCGGGTGACGTACTGCGGAACCGGGGTGTCGTCCTTGCCGGTGTCGCGGACGAGGCCGTAGCGGATGGCGCCCTCGGGGGGTCCGGCGGTCACGTCCTCCTCCACCTTGTCCCAGGTCGTCGGGAAGACGTTGAGGCCGTAGTCGGCGCCGCGTTCGTTGACGGTGAGGGTGACGCTGCCGTCGACGTAGAAGTACTCGTTCTGCCACATCTGCTGGGTGCCGGCGGGCAGAACGGTGTAGCCGGTGGTCGAGCTGCCCATGCCGGTGGCGGTGGTGTCGGTGGTGCTGACGCTGTCGTCCATGCGGCGCCCGCCGCCCGAGGCCACGTGGAAGAGCTTGCCCTTCAGGGCGGTCCAGGTCGGCATGACCAGGCTGCCGGACCGGTACTGCGGCGAGATCTGCCAGCGGACGAGGACATAGCCCTTGCCGGTGAGGGTCACGCTGTCCCCGCGGTGGTTCATGGTGGCGTGCGCGCCGCCGGTGCTGGTGATCCCGGACTCGGTCCGGTGCGGGAGGGCGGCGGGCCGGGCGTTCGGGTCGGGTGCCGTGTCGACGGCGTCCACGACCGTGCCGTACGCGTCGGTCTTCGGCCGGGTCGCCGACGGGGAGGGGGACGGAGTGGCCGAGGGTGAGGGTGAGGGGGATGCCGACGGGGACCGGGGCGGGGATGCGGTGGGGGCCGCGGGCGACTGGGCGCGGGCCGTGGGGGCCGCGACGGCCGGCGGCGGGTCCTCCGGGGTCTGCGTCACGACGTACGCGCCGCCCGCGACGATCGTCGCACCGGCGCTCAGGGCGACGGCCGGCTTGGTCAGGGCGCCGAGCATCTTGCCCGACCAGCCGACGGAAGCGGCGGCGGTGGCTGCCGCGGCCGTCTTGCCGCCGAAGGCCAGCGACAGGGTGAAGCCGACGGGCAGCGGGACGAGCGCGATGCCGACCAGGAGCCGTTCCGCAGGTACGACGACCGCCTCGCCGGGGCTCGCGCAGTACGCGCACCCCCTGATGTGCCGGGCCAGCCGCTTGCGCCACACGGAGTCCGGGTCGCCGTCCCAGCGGGCGGTCAGTTCGCGCAGGTCGGGGCAGGCGCCGTCGAGCGCCCGGACGATTCCGCGCGAGGCCTCCAGGCGCTCCTTCATCCGCTGGACGCGGACGGCTGCGTGCTGCCGGCTGATGCCGACGGCCGCCGCCAGCTCACGCCGGGTGAGTTCGCCCGCGACCTCCAGCCACCACAGCGACAGCAGCTGCCGGTCCTCGTCGTCGAGCCAGCGCACCGCCTCCGCGACCTCGCGCCGCTGCCCCTCCAGCTGAAGCCGCAGCACGGTGAGTTCGGCGAAGTCGGCAGCACCGTCGGCGGTCTCGTCGCGCAGGGTGTCGGTCGTACGACGGCGGGCGCGGTCCCGGATCTGACGCATCGCGATCGCGACGAGCCACGACCTGAAGCTGTCCGGGTCGCGCAGTGAGCCGAGGTTGTCGACGGCCCGGAGCATGGTCTCCTGCACGACGTCGTCGACGTCCGCGTGACCGTTCAGGGCCCGGCCGACGATGTTGTAGACCAGCGGCAGCCAGCCCTCGACCAGCTCGTCCAGCGCCCGCCGGTCACCGGCCTGCGCCGCAGCGATGGTGGAACTCCACTGGCGCCCGTCCACGAAAGCCCTTTCTCGCACGTATGTGCACCTTACGTCGCCCTGTTGCACACCAGTCCCACGCCCCGGTCACACACCAGGTCGCCCGAGGAGACGGTTCGGGGGCACCCCCGATAACAGTTTTTGGCTTCCCCGGAGCCCGGCCAGGACACGGCCCCTAGGTGCGATCCCCGACAACTTCCGTACGGGGTAACCCAGTTGGCCTCGGGCCGACACCAGGGTCGACGTCATCCTCGATGACGATCCGCGCCACCCCGCATGGATCAAGGATGTGAACACCGACACCAGCCGCCTCCAGGAGCAGCCGATGAGCGCACGTCCCCGCACACGCACCCGCACCGCCTTACGCACCACAGCTCTCGCCACCGCCCTCACCCTCGCCCTGGCGGCCGGCCCGCTGGCCGCACCCGTGCTCGCCGCCTCCGCCCCGGCATCCGAGACCGCGCAGGTCGCGGGCCCCGACGCCAAGGCTCTGCGGGCCGCGATCACCGGACTGCCGAACGCGGACGCGACCGCCGCGCTCGTACGGGTCGGCGGCAAGGGCCCGGACTGGCGCGGCAGTGCGGGGGTGCACGACCTGGCGAGCGGGCGCCCGGCGGACCCCAACGGGCGTTTCCGGGCCGGTTCGACGACCAAGGTGGTCACGGCGGCGGTCGTGCTGCAGCTCGCGGCGGAGGGTGACGTGGACCTCGGCCGGCCGGCCCGGCACTATCTGCCGGACCTGATCCCGGCCGCGTACAAAGACGTGACCGTGCGCCAACTGCTCAACCACACCAGCGGAATTCCGGTCCCCGATCTCCCCGGCGACACCTTCGAGGAGGTGTACGCGCATCGCTTTGACATCCATACGGCTCGCGAGATGGTCGCCTCGGCCACCGCGAAGAAGCCCGAGTTCGCGCCGGGCACCGGGCAGCACTACCTGAACATCGGCTACACCGTCCTTGAGGTGCTGATCGAGCGGGTCACCAAGCACTCGTACGAGCACGAGGCGGCCCGTCGGATCTTCGGCCCGCTGGGGATGCGGGACACGTATCTCCCGGGCACCGACCCAGAGATCAGGGGGCCGCACAACCACGGCTACCAGGCCGTGCCGCGCGCGGACGGGACGACGGAGCTGCGCGATGTCACGGTGTGGGGTACCACGGACACCGGAGCGGCGGGGGCCATGATCTCCACGACCGCGGATCTGGAGCGGCTGCTGACGGCCCTGTTCCGTGGACAGGTCGTGCCCGAGCCGCAGTTGGCGGAGATGTTCACCGTGCCCGCAGGTGTCCCCGGGGCCACGATGACCGCGGGTCTCCAGCGCCATGTCACCGCCGACGGCACGGAGGTGTGGGGGAAGTCGGGCGGCCGCTGGGGCTACAACACGATCGTCGTCGCCACCCGCGACCTGTCCCGCACCCTCGTCTACTCGGTCAACTCGACCGACGCCAAGGGCTACGACATGAATCCGGTCGCCGGGCGCATCATCGAGGCCGCGTTCAGACGGTGACGGCCGCGGCGGCGGGAGGCGCGGGGCTGAGTGCCTCCAGCCGCTTGATCCGCTTCCGTACGGCGTACAGCGGGATCACACCGAACACCCCGAACGAGATGTCGATGACCGTCCACCAGAAGGGAATTCCCCGGATCGGCCCGCAGATCAGCGCGAGCGGAACGACCCCGGCGCAGGCGATCATCCCGAACTCGACGACCCAGATGTTGCGTACGGGGTCGCGGTAGGGCCCGTAGAAGGCGACCGCGATGACGAGGTGGGCGAAGGCGAGCCAGTCCGTGCCGTAGAGGACGAAGGGGTAGCGCTCGTCGGTGGCGTCGAGACCGTCCCGGACGCGTGCGACCCAGTCCATCAGCCCCGGCAGATGCTCGGGGACGGACAGCGCCCGCAACAGGCTCTCGGTCCAGCGCAGTTCGTGCACCAGGGGGAAGGCGGTGGCGCCGCTGAGCACCAGACAGACGACGAAGAGGACCAACCAGGCGCGGATGCCCTTGAGAAGGGCGGCTCTGTCGCTCATGGGGGCAGCATACGCTTGAGTTGAACACGTTCAAAAGCGCTTTCGCCGTCCAGGGACCGCCGTTCGGATCACGCCGACGGCGGCGTGAGTGCCGCGAAGGCCTCGTCGAGGAGGGCGTCGAGGTCGGGGGCGCCGTCGGAGGAGGTCCAGTGACTGACGGCGATGTTCAGGGCGTCCACCGCGGCGGCGGCACGCACCAGCGGACCCAGCGCCGTGGGCCCGGACGAGCCGGCGCGCTCGGCGAGGGCCGCGGCGATGGCGGGCCGCCAGCCGGCCTGCTTCTCCTGGCTGCGGGCACACAGCGCGGGCGTCTCCATGATCAGACGGGACATCACCAGGGCACCGGCCGGATCCCGGCGATGGGACTCCAGGATGACGCCGAGCGCGTGCCGCAGCGCCGTCCAGTCGTCCTCGTCGGCCGGGCGGGCGCGCAGCGCGTCGGCGATCGTCTCGCCCTGTGCGTCGACGGCACCGAGGACGGCATCCTCCTTGGTCCCGAAGTAGCGCAGGAAGGTGGAGCGGGACACGCCGGCGGCAGCGGCCAGGTCATTGACGGTGACCTTGTCGAACCCCTCGGACCGGAACAGCTCGAAGGCAACATGGGCCAGCTCCGCCCGTACGGCGGCCCGTGCGATGTCCCTCGTGTTCGTGCGCACTGTTGCACCCACCCCGCCCACGACCTCCGGTCGCTGATATGACACCGAGTCTCAATCATACGCGGCGAACCGCCCACGACCGCCGACACCCCGAGTTCACCGAATGCGCATACCGAATCAACATGGGAAAGGTGCGGCGGGAAAACTGATTTGAAAAACCAGGAAAAGTGTGAGCACCGGCGGGCGGAGCTCACTCCGTGCCCACACATCGCAAGAAAAGGCAAGTCGACGTCGGAGCAGATCACAGGGCCTGTTGCAGGGGATCGGAGGGGAATGTCAAGCGCGAGAATGACCACACAGGATTCCCCTCTTTCGTGTCTTCGCCGGAATGCATGAGGTGCTACGGTCGCATTTCTCCATTCCCACGGATCAGCGGGCCGTTTCCCCATCCGAAGCTCTCGGGAATGCCGTCGCACCACACTCCCTCTGGAGTTCTCGCATGCCTTCCGACAGCGCGACTGTCACCCCCTCGGTCCACACCGGCGCGGTTACTGGCGCCCCCGGCGGCCCACGCCGGCTGGGGCTCGCCCTCGTCGTGATCGCCGCGGCCCAGCTGATGCTGATCCTCGACGCCACGATCACGAACATCGCCCTGCCCGCCATCCAGACCGAACTCGGCGTGTCCGACGCGAACCTCGCCTGGATCGTCAACTCCTACGCCCTGGCCTTCGGCGGACTGCTGCTGCTCGGCGGCCGGGCCGGCGACCTCTACGGACGGCGCCGGGTCTTCCAGATCGGCATCGCCGTCTTCACCGTGGCCTCCCTGCTCGGCGGCCTCGCCCAGAACGAGGGCCTGCTGATCCTCGCCCGCGTCCTCCAGGGCGTCGGCGCGGCACTCGCGGCGCCCAGCGCGCTGGCCCTGATCACCACCACGTTCCCCGCAGGCAAGGAACGCAACAAGGCCATGGGCGTCTACGCGGCCATGGCCGGCATCGGCGCCACCGTCGGCCTGCTGCTCGGCGGTGTGCTCACCGACACCCTGGACTGGCGCTGGGTGTTCTTCGTCAACATCCCCATCGGCGTGGCCGTCCTGGCCGGCACACGGCTGCTCGTCGAGGCGGAACGCCACCCGGGCCGCCTGGACGTGCCCGGCGCGGTCACCGGCACCGGCGGTCTGATCTCCCTGGTGTACGGCATCACGCGCGGCGGCGAGCACGGCTGGACCAACGGCCTCACGCTGGCGTCCTTCGCGCTGGCCACCGTACTGCTGGCCGTCTTCCTGGTGGGCCAGCGGCGGGCCGCCCACCCGATGATGCCGCTGCACCTGTTCAAGGACCGCACCCGGTCCGGCAGTTACGCCACGATGCTGTTCATCGGCGCCGGGATGATCGCCTTCTTCTACTTCCTCACCCTCTACATGCAGCTCATCCTCGGCTACAGCGCCGTGAAGACCGGCTTCGCCTATCTGCCGTTCAGCCTGGGGATGGGCATCGCGGCCGCCGCCAGTTCGAAGCTGGTCACCCATGTCGCTCCGCGCGTCGTGGCGGGGCCCGGTCTGCTGGTCGCCGGGGCGGGCATGTTCTGGTTCGCCGCCCTCACTCCGGACTCCTCCTTCACGACCCATCTCATGCCGGCGATGTTCGTCACCGCCCTCGGCCTGGGCATGAGCTTCGTCCCGATGACCCTCGGCGCGGTCCACGCCGTCGAGCACCACGAGACGGGCAGTGCCTCCGCGCTGCTCAACACCGCCCAGCAGATCGGCGGCGCGCTCGGCCTCGCCGTCCTGTCGACGCTCTCCACAACGGCCGCCGACGACAAGCTGCCCGAGGCCGCCTCCTCCCTCTACCGGGGCCTGGCCACCCGGGACCACGCCCTGATCGCGAAGGCGGGCGAGGCCCTGACCCACGGCTACACCGTGGCCTTCGCCGCCGCGTCGGTCATGTTCCTCGCGGCCCTGGTGATCACCGCGACGGCCATCAACGCGAAGAAGCAGCAGCACGTCGAGGGCGCGGCCCCGGTCCACATGGGCTGACACCGGCCCGCGCGGAGCGAGCCGGTCGGCCTTCGGGCCGGCCGGCTTCGTGCACCGCCCTCCACACGGACGTGCAGGAAGCGGCCCTCCGGCGGCGAAGACCTACGCCTAGCCGGAAACCGCCGACGAAGCCGGTCCCGTCAGCTGCGCGCCCAGCCAGGCGCGGCCGCGTTCCAGCAGTTCCCGGGCGAGGCGGGAGTCGGGGGCCCAGGTCTCGAAGCCGTGGGGCGCGCCGGGGACGAGGTCGAAGACACAGTCCACGCCCGCGTCGCGCAGGCGTTCGGCGTAGGTGCGGCACTCGTCGGTGAACAGGTCGATGTCGCCGACGCTGATCCAGGCCGGTGGCAGTCCGCGCAGGTCGGCGCGCCGGGCCGCGACCGCGTAGTCGGGGGTGCCGGGGCTGCCGGGCTCGGCGCCGAGGTAGGCGGCCCAGCCGAACCGGTTCGCGGCGTTGTTCCACACCCGGTGCTGCACGGGGTCCAGTTCGCGGCGGGCGGCGGTGCGGTCGTCGGCCATCGGAGCGAACAGCCACTGCGCGACCGGCCGGACACCACCGGCATCGTGCAGCCGCTGCACCAGACAGGCGGCGATCCCCGCACCGGCGCTGCCGCCCCCGACGGCGACGCGTTCCCGGTCGATCCCCAGGGAGCCGGCCGACTTCCCCAACCACTCCCAGGCGGCGAAGGCATCGTCGAGCGCGGCCGGGAAGGGGTGTTCGGGGGCGAGGCGGTAGTTCGCCGAGACGACGACGATGCCGAGCGCCTGGGCGGTCGCGGAGCAGAACACCTCGTCCTGCAGAGCGTCGCCGATGACGTATCCACCGCCGTGCACCCACAGCAGTGCCGCCCCCGAACCACCGCCGGCCGGGGTGTACACCCGTATGCCCTGACCTTCGTCGACAATCTCGACGCCGACGCCCGTCACCGGCTCGCCCGGACTGTGCCGGCGGGCCAGAGCGCGCACACCGCGCAACACCCACCTCGGGCGGAGCGGCAGTCGCGGCATGCGCGTGACGTTGCGACGCAGTTCCGGGGCGACCAGGTCGAGCTTCATGGGCACTCTCCCCTTTGGTAAATCGTATTACCATGAGTCCGCGATACCTTAACCACCGCGCCCGAAAGCGCACAAGACCCAAGACCCGGACCGGAGGAGCGAGCACGTGAGCGAGTCCCCACGCCAGTCCGCGCGACAGTCCCCGCGCGTGACGGCCAAGGACGTCGCCCGGGTGAGCGGTGTCTCGCAGACGACGGTGAGCTTCGTCCTCAACGGTGCCGCCGGGCATGTCTCGCAGGAGACACGGGAGCGGGTACGGGAGGCCGCCCGCACACTCGGTTACGTCCCCAACGGTTCGGCGCAGGCGCTGCGCAAAGGGGCGTCCCGGATCGTCCTGCTCAACGTCGAAGGGGTCCCCACCGGCAGCGGCCTCGGCAGCTACATCCGCGGCCTCGACGCCGAACTCGCCTCGCACCAGCACGTACTCCTGGTGCTGCACGGCCATCTCTCCTCGCAGGCCCTCTCCGACGTGGCCCAGGCCGTCTCCGCCCGGGCCGTGATCGACCTGGGCGACGCCGGCCACGCGGACGAGATCGCCACCGAAGCTTCCCTCACCGCGTTCTCCGCACAGGCCGACGTCCCGGTCCGGTACCTCGTCGAGCGGGGCCACCGCCACATCGCCACCGTCCTGCCGGACACCGCCGAACTCCAGGTCCTCGCCGGTCTGCGCGAGCGGCTCATGCGCGAGGCCGCCGACACCGCAGGCCTGACCGACTGCCCGACGCTGGTCCTTCCCGGCGACCCCGAGGCAGCCGGCGAACAACTGCGGGCCTTCCGCGCCGAACACCCGGAAGTCACGGCCCTCGCCGCCTACAACGACGACCTCGCCCTGGTCACGCTCGCCACGATGCGCCACCTCGGGCTACGGGCCCCGGAAGACCTGGCCGTCATCGGCTTCGACGACACCCCGCACGGCGCACTGTTCTCACCGGCGCTGACCACCGTACGGCTGGACGCGGAGTCCCTCGGCCGCATCGCCGCACGCACCGCACTGGGGCTGCCGACAGCCGGTCTCGCCCCCGAACCGGCACGGGTGATCGTCCGCCAGTCCGGCTAGCGACCCGGACGTCGTGGGCCGGCGGCCGGGGAGGGGGCGGCCGACGAGGCTACAACCCGACAATCACGTTCCACCGCTTGGCGAACTCCACCCGCTCCTTCCCGGTGATGTCCCGGGCGATCGCGAGCCTCTTGCGCATCGCGGTGTCGGGGAAGATCAGCGGGTCCTCGGCGAGGGCGGCCGTGTCCTCGTCCTTCGAGGACGCCAGTACGTCCTGGGCAGCCGGTACCGGGCAGACGTAGTTGACCCAGGCGGCCAGCTCCGCGGCGACCTCGGGCTGGTAGTAGTAGTCGATCAGCGCTTCCGCGTTGGCCTTGTGCCGCGCCAGATTCGGGATCATCAGCGACTCCGCCCACAGCTCGGCGCCCTCCTCCGGGACGACGAAGCGGATGTCCGGGTCGTCCGCCTGGAGCTGGATCACATCGCCCGAGTACGCCTGACAGGCGAGTACGTCACCACTGGCGAGGTCCTTGATGTAGTCGTTGCCGGTGAAGCGGCGGATGTGCCCGCTGCGCACCCGCGCGGCGACCTGCTCGCAGACCAGCTCGAAGTCGTCCGCCGTCCACTTGGTGATGTCGACCCCGTTGCCCTGCATGAGCAGCGCGAACGCCTCGTCCAGCCCGGAGAGGAGGGTGACGCGCCCCTTGAGGTCGTCCGCCCACAGGTCGGAGACATGCCGGATCTCCCGGCCGACCCTGCGCCGGTTGTACGCGATACCGGTGATCCCCGACTGCCACGGCACGGTGAACCTGCGGCCGGGGTCGAAGGCAGGTGAACGGAGCTGCGGATCAAGGTACTTGGTGACGTTCGGCTGCCGGGCGCGGTCCATCTCCTGGACCCAGCCCAGCCGCACGAACCGCGCGCACATCCAGTCGCTGATGACGATGAGATCGCGGCCGGTGCTCTGGTGGTTCATCAGCGCCGGACTGATCTTCCCGAAGAACTCGTCGTTGTCGTTGATCTCCTCGACGTAGTCGACGGTGATCCCCGTGCGCTTCTCGAACCCCTCCAAGGTGGGCCGCCGTGTGGTGTCCTCGTCGTCGGTGTCGATGTAGAGCGGCCAGTTCGCCCAGATCAGCCGCTTGTCCCGAACAGAAAGATCGGCCCCGGCCCGCTCCCCCGGCGCCACATAAGCAGCGGGCACACCACACCCGGCAAGCACCCCACCTCCACCGACCGCACCGAGCACACGCAGCAGGGACCGACGGGAGAGCGAGGCGGAGACACGTGACGCTGACATGCGCGCAGCATGCCACTCCGTGCACACGAGCGCCCCAAAGGGGCGCGGGGAACTGCGCGACCAGCCACACCCAGCCCGCACCCTCCAGACCGCCTCCCCCACCACCCCCTCAGGAACCCCCAGTCAACCGAGCCGCCGCAGGCAACCGCACCTCCACCCCCAACCCACCCCCCTCCCGAGCCCAGGCCACCACCCCACCCCCATGCGCGGCGACAACCGCAGCCACGATCGACAACCCCAGCCCAAGCCCCGTAACACCGGCCCCCCGAACCCGCACCCGCTCCCCACCCAACCGCCGGAACGGCTGAAACAACCCCCGCACCTGATCCGCCCCGATCACCACCCCACTGTTCTCGATCCGCAGAACCGGCCACCCCCCATCGACCCCCGTCCACACCCGCACCCAACTCCCCTCCCCCTCGGGCAAGTTGTGCCGAACAGCGTTGTCGGCGAGATTGACCACCAGCCGCTCGATCAGCTGCGGATCCCCCAGCAGCGGCGCCGGCCCCAACTCCGCCTCCACACACGGACGTCCACCACCACTCTCCGGCAGCCGCCCCCGTACCACCTCCGCCAGATCCACGAACTCCCGCCGCTCCAGCCCCTGTTGGCTGCGCGCCAGCGTGAGCAGCGCGTCGATGAGCCGTTCCTGTTCCCGGCCCGCCGCACGCACCCGTACACAGGCGGCCCGCAGGGTCCCGGCGGACGCGTCGGGGTCGGCGAGCGCCACGTCGACAAGGGCCTGCTGCAGAGTGAGCGGAGTGCGCAGTTCGTGCGAGGCGTTGGCGACGAACTGCTTCTGCGCCTCGAACGCCCCCTCCAGCCTGGCGAGTACGGCGTCGAAGGTGTCGGCCATCGCCTTCAGCTCGTCGTCGGGACCGGGTACCGCGAGCCGCTCGTGGAGGTTGTCGGCGGAGATACGACGAGCCGCGGCCGTCATCGTCCGCAGCGGATCCAGCACCCGCCCGGCCATCAGCCAGCCCAGGGCCACCGACACCACGATCATCACGGCCAGCGCGATCCCCGACTCCATCAGCAGCTGCTGCAACTGCTCGTCCCGCTGCACCGACAGCCGCTGCTGGACGTACTGCGCGACGAGGGGCACGTCAGGGCCCTTGGGGACGCCTTTGGGAACCGTGCCCCGGGGCTCGGGACTTCCCGCCCTCACTCCGGGCTCGGAGTTCGCCACCAGCACATACGTGAAGCTCAGCAGCACCGCCCCCGCGACCGCGAACAACGCGCTGTAGAGCAGGGTCAGCCGCCACCGGATACTGCGCGGCCCACGCAGCGCCAAGCCGACCATGGACCTCACAGCCGGTACCCCGCCCGCTCGACGGTCTCGATCAGCGGCGGCTCCCCCAGCTTCCGCCGCAGCCGGCTCACCGTCACCTTCACGGTCTGGCTGAAGGGGTCGGCGGCCTCGTCCCAGGCCCGTTCGAGCAGTTCCTCGGCGGACACCACGCTCCCGCGCGCCCCCATCAGCAACTCCAGTACGGCGAACTCCTTGGGGCTGAGCGGCAGTTGGCACCCGGCGCGAGTGGCGACCCGCCGCGCCGGATCGAGCCGCAGCTCACCGCTCACCAGCACCGGCGGCAACGCGGGCTGCGCACGGCGCGCCAACGCCCGTATCCGCGCGACGAGTTCCAAGAACGCGAAGGGCTTCGGCAGATAGTCGTCGGCGCCGAGTCCGAGCCCCGCGACCCGGTCGGCCACCGTCCCGGACGCCGTCAGCATCAGCACCCGTGCCCGGCTGCCGCCCCCGGTCAGCGTGCGGCACACCTGGTCGCCGTGGACGCCGGGCAGATCGCGGTCGAGCACGACGACGTCGTAGCCGTTGACCGCGGCGCGCTCCAGCGCGGTCGGGCCGTCGAAGGCGAGGTCGACCGCCATCCCCTCCCGGCGCAGGCCCGCGGCGACGGTCTCGGCGAGTTCTTCGTGGTCCTCGACCACCAGCACACGCATGCCGGTCAGTGTGGCGCGCGGCCGGTTACAGGGCGATAAGTCCGCCCGTTCCGCTGCTGTAACCGGCGACGCGCTTCCGTGGATCCCGCATCACCCACGACATCACCACCACCCACGACCCACCTGGAGGCACCCATGCCCGTACTCGCGGCCCGCCCCCGGCGTCTCGCCCTGGCCTGCGCCATGATCTCGGTCGTCGCGCTGGGCACGGTCAGCGCGACGGCGGCCATGGCGACCGGAACCACCGGAACCACTGAGACCGGATCCGGATCCACCGGCACGCCGGACCCCACAACCCCGGAACCACCGCGCGGAGGTGAGGCGTTCGGCCTGAAGTACGAGCCGACCGACAAGGCCCCCGACGACGTCAACGAGGCGAACGACGACTTCGCCGCGTGCATGCGCGACGAGGGCCAGACCCGCTTCCCGAGCTTCCACGCCGTCAAGGACGACGACGGGGAGATCCGGCTGCGGACGAAGCTGGGAGGCGAGCGCGGCGACCGGAACCGCACCGACATCGGCGACTTCCGCAAGGCCCTGGAGAAGTGCGCGCCCATCATGGCGAAGACGGGCATCACCTTCCCCGACGAGGACGAGTTCCCCGGCGCCCCCGACCACGAGCTGCCGGGCCCGCCGGACTGCGGAGTGCTCAACCGCACGGACCACGCGGAGACGCGGGCGTCCTGAAACAGTGCGGCCCCGGACGGAGAACTCCCGCCCGGGACCGCACACACACCTGAACGACCGACGACCGACCGTCAGCCGTCGAGCGACGTCATCACATGCTTGATCCGCGTGTAGTCGTCGAACCCGTACCCCGAGAGGTCCTTGCCGTAGCCGGACTTCTTGAAGCCGCCGTGGGGCATCTCCGCGACCAGCGGGATGTGGGTGTTGATCCACACACAGCCGAAGTCCAGGACCTTGGACATCCGCATCGCACGCGAGTGGTCCTTCGTCCACACGGACGAGGCGAGGGCGTAGTCCACGCCGTTGGCCCACTCCACGGCCTGCTTCTCGTCCGTGAAGGACTGGACGGTGATGACCGGGCCGAAGACCTCGTTCTGGATGATCTCGTCGTCCTGCTTCAGACCGGACACGACGGTCGCGGCGTAGAAGTAGCCCTTCTCACCGACCCGGTGACCGCCCGCCTCGACCTTGGCGTGGGCGGGCAGCCGCTCGATGAACCCGGTGACCTGCTTGAGCTGGTTCGGGTTGTTGAGCGGCCCGTACAGCACGTCCTCGTCGTCCGGCTGGCCGGTCTTCGTCTCGGCGGCGGCCTTGGCGAGCGCTGCGACGAACTCGTCGTGGATGGACTCCTGGACGAGGACGCGCGTGGCCGCCGTACAGTCCTGGCCCGCGTTGAAGTAGCCCGCGACCGAGATGTCCTCGACGGCCTTGGCGATGTCGGTGTCCTCGAACACGACGACCGGCGCCTTGCCGCCCAGCTCCAGGTGGACACGCTTGAGGTCCTTCGACGCGGACTCGGCGACCTGCATACCGGCCCGCACCGAACCGGTGATCGACGCCATCGCGGGCGTCTTGTGCTCGACCATCAGCCGCCCGGTCTCACGGTCACCGGTGATGACGTTGAAGACACCCTTGGGCAGGACCGAACCGATGATCTCGGCGATGAGGACCGTGGACGCGGGCGTCGTGTCCGACGGCTTGAGCACCACCGTGTTGCCGGCCGCGATCGCCGGTGCGAACTTCCATACGGCCATCATCATCGGGTAGTTCCAGGGCGCGACCTGCGCGCAGACCCCGACCGGCTCGCGCCGGACGATCGACGTCATCCCGTCCATGTACTCGCCGGCGCTGCGCCCCTCCAGCATCCGGGCGGCACCCGCGAAGAAGCGGATCTGGTCCACCATCGGCGGGATCTCCTCGGACCGGGTGAGCCCGATCGGCTTGCCGGTGTTCTCCACCTCGGCCGCGATCAGGTCCTCGGCACGCTCCTCGAACGCGTCGGCGATCTGGAGGAGGTACTTCTGCCGCTTGGCCGGCGTCTCGTCGCGCCAGGCGGGGAAAGCGGCGGCGGCAGCCGCCATGGCGGCGTCGACGTCCGGCTGCCCGGACAGCGGCGCGGTCGCGTACGCCTCGCCCGTCACGGGGTTGACCACCTCGGTGGTCCGCCCGTCGGCGGCGTCCCGGAACTCACCATCGATGTAGTTGCGCAGACGACGCAGCTCGGTGCTCACTGCCGGCCCTCCAGTTCAGGTGTCCAATGACTCAGCTGTCCAATGACTCGGGTGTCCATTGGCTGAGACACCCACCCTATTCCGCAGTCCGACGTTTTCAACACCCCCGATCCCCCGCATGCTGCGAAATCCGCAAGACAGACACCCATGAACAACGAATTTCATCGATCGAGCCTTGCGAAAGTATCGACCCCTCGTGCACAGTGAGCGCGTGGCCAGTCGAAGCGCAGAGCACAGGGACGCCCGCGAGCCCAGGAACGGCACGCCCCAGCTGGACGCCGTCTCCCTCGGCATCATCGAACAGCTCCAGGAGGACGGCCGCCGGCCGTACGCGGCGATCGGCAAGGCGGTGGGCCTCTCGGAGGCGGCCGTACGCCAGCGCGTCCAGAAGCTGCTCGACCAGGGCGTGATGCAGATCGTCGCCGTCACGGACCCCCTCACCGTGGGTTTCCGCAGGCAGGCGATGGTCGGCATCAATGTCGAGGGAGACACGGAGTCGGTGGCGGACGCGCTCACGGCCATGTCCGAAGTCGAGTACGTGGTGATGACCGCGGGCTCCTTCGACCTCCTCGCCGAGATCGTCTGCGAGGACGACGACCATCTGCTGGACGTCATCAACAAACGCATACGGGCCCTGTCCGGCGTGCGCTCCACCGAAAGCTTCGTCTACCTCAAGCTCAAGAAGCAGACCTACATGTGGGGAACCCGATAACCGTGACGACATCCGACAGCCCCAAGGACCTCAGCCGCACCGCGTACGACCACCTGTGGATGCACTTCACCCGCATGTCGTCGTACGAGAACGCCCCCGTCCCGACGATCGTCCGGGGCGAGGGCACGTACATCTACGACGACAAGGGCCGACGCTACCTCGACGGTCTGGCGGGGCTGTTCGTGGTCCAGGCCGGACACGGCCGCGTCGAGCTCGCCGAGGCCGCCTTCAAGCAGGCGCAGGAGCTGGCCTTCTTCCCGGTGTGGTCGTACGCCCACCCGAAGGCGGTGGAGCTGGCGGAACGTCTGGCCGACTACGCGCCGGGCGACCTCAACAAGGTCTTCTTCACGACGGGCGGCGGCGAGGCCGTCGAGACCGCCTGGAAGCTCGCCAAGCAGTACTTCAAGCTGACCGGCAAGCCCACCAAGTACAAGGTCATCTCGCGCGCGGTCGCCTACCACGGCACCCCGCAGGGCGCCCTGTCGATCACCGGCCTGCCCGCCCTGAAGGCCCCTTTCGAGCCCCTGGTCCCCGGCGCCCACAAGGTCCCGAACACCAACATCTACCGCGCCCCGCTCTTCGGCGACGACCCGGAGGCGTACGGCCGCTGGGCCGCCGACCAGATCGAGCAGGAGATCCTCTTCGAGGGCCCGGACACGGTGGCCGCGGTCTTCCTGGAGCCGGTCCAGAACGCGGGCGGCTGCTTCCCGCCCCCGCCGGGCTACTTCCAGCGGGTCCGCGAGATCTGCGACCGCCACGACGTCCTGCTCGTCTCGGACGAGGTCATCTGCGCCTTCGGCCGCCTCGGCACGATGTTCGCGTGCGACAAGTTCGACTACGTACCGGACATGATCACCTGTGCCAAGGGCATGACCTCGGGCTACTCCCCGATCGGCGCCTGCATCATCTCGGACCGCCTCGCGGAGCCGTTCTACAAGGGCGACAACACCTTCCTGCACGGCTACACCTTCGGCGGCCACCCGGTCTCGGCGGCGGTGGGCCTCGCCAACCTCGACCTGTTCGAGCGCGAGGGCCTCAACCAGCACGTCCTGGACAACGAGGGCGCGTTCCGCTCGACCCTGGAGAAGCTGTACGACCTGCCGATCGTCGGTGACGTCCGCGGCAACGGCTTCTTCTACGGAATCGAACTGGTCAAGGACAAGACGACCAAGGAGTCATTCGACGCGGAGGAGACGGAACGTATCCTCTACGGCTTCCTCTCCAAGGCCCTCTTCGAGAACGGCCTGTACTGCCGTGCCGACGACCGCGGCGACCCGGTCGTCCAGCTCGCCCCGCCCCTGATCTCCAACCAGGAGACGTTCGACGAGATCGAACAGATCCTGCGCGCGACGCTGACGGAGGCATGGACGAAGCTGTAGCGCTCCGCTGGCGGCCCGGCGCGTCATCTGCGGGTCCGTCGTGGCTGGTCGCGCAGTTCCCCGCGCCCCTTTGGGGCGCGGCTGCACCTGCCTAGATGGCCCGGGTACATCCGTACGAGTGAGAACGGGTGCACCCGGGCCGTGTGCTGTCCGGCCTCGCGCCGCCGAATACCTAGCGTGCCTGTAACCGATCGGCCCTGCCTTCGTTCCCCCGCACGGGGGATTTCGCGGATTCCGCCCGCGATCCGCACGGCATTTCTGATCTGAACCGAGGTGTACGCGATGGTGGCCCCGCCGGACAACGACGTGCTCTGGGCACGCGCCCTGCACTTCCAGCACAACGACGGCTCGCCGGCGCTGAGCGGTGTCTCACTCGGCGTCCGGGAGGGCGAGATCCTCGCCGTCAGCGGCCCGCGCGGCAGCGGCAAGACGACCCTGCTGCGCTGCCTCTCAGGCCTGGTACGACCGCAGCGCGGCGAGGTCTGGTTCAACAGCGCGCCCGTGCACACGATGGGCCCGATCGCCCGCGAACGGCTGCGCCGCGACCGGTTCGGCTGGATCGACCCGGCCCCCGTCCTCGTACCGGAACTGAACGTCTGGGAGAACACGGCCCTGCCCCTCATGCTGCGCGGCACCAGCCGCCGACGGGCCAAGACGGCGGCCCTGGAGTGGCTGGAGCGCCTGGACATCGGCGACCGGGCCCGCAAACGCCCGCACGAACTGCGCCAGTCCGAACGCCAGCGCGTCTCGATCGCCCGGGCACTGGCCCCGGCCCCCACGATCCTCTTCGCGGACGAACCGACGGCGACCCTCTACCAGGCGGACCGCGCCCACGTCCTAAGAACCCTGACGACAGCGGCCCGCTCACACGGCATCACGGTGATCCTGGCAACCCACGACACGAACACGGCGTCCCTGGCGGACCGCACGGTCTCCCTCCTCGACGGCCGCCGCGTGAACACCGTGCACCTGCCACCGGTCGACAACAAGGAGAACGGGAACGAGCCCGGCACCGGGCACGAGTCCCGGACCAGGGCCGGGACCAGGGCCGGGGCCAGGGCTGGTGCCAGGGCTGGTGCCAGGGCCGGGGCCGGGGCCGGAGCCGGAGCTGAAAGCGGCACCGGAGCCCGAGCCGGAAACGGGACTGGGAACGGGGTCGGGGCTGGGAACAGGGTCGGGAACGGCGTCGGGGGCGGGAACGGGGTCGGGGTCGGGGTCGGGGTCGGGGTCGGGGTCGGGGTCGGGGTCGGGGTCGGGAACGGTGCCGGTGCCGGAGCCGGTACCGGGGTCGGGAACGGTGCCGGAGCCGGTACCGGGACCAGGAACGGTGCCGGAGCCGGAGCCGGCACCACGGACGGAGCCAGAGCCGGGAGCGGGAACCAGAACGGTAGCGGGACCGGAACCGGGACCAGGAACGGTGCCGGAGCCGGAGCCGGCACCACGGACGGAGCCAGAGCCGGGAGCGGGAACCAGAACGGTAACGGGACCGGAACCGGGACCAGGAACGGTGCCGGAGCCGGAGCCGGCACCACGGACGGAGCCGCAGCCGGGAGCGGGAACCGGAACGGTAACGGGACCGGAGCTGGGACCAGTGCCAGGAACGGTGGCGGGGCCGGGAGCAGTGGCGGGGCCGGAGTCGGGAGCGGTGCCGGGACCACGAACGGTGCCGGGAGCGGTGCCGGGACCGGGACCGGAAACGGGGCCGGGACCAGAAACGGGGCCGGGACCGACGCGGAAGGTCGGGCGGCGTGCTCGCTCTCCGTCTAGCCCGCGGCTCCCAGTCGGCCGTCCAGCTCCGCCGTCTGCTGGTGGCGACGGCGTCGGCGGCCACGGGTTTCCTCCTCCTCGGCACCCTGGGCCACGCCCTCGCCCACCAGGACTCGGCCGGCGGCTCGGCCCTGCGGCTGGCCTGGTGCGTGGCCCCCATCGCGGCCACGGTCCACTTCGCGGTGACGGTGGCCCGTACGGACCCCGGCACGAGACCGCGTCCGGGCCTGTCGGCGATCGGCCTGGGCCCGGCCCGCCTGATGGCCGTCTCGGCCGCGACAACGGCCCTGTCCTGCACCCTCGGTTCGATGCTGGCCCTCCTGTTCTTCCTCCACCTGCGAGGCGACCTGACGGGCATGCCCTTCGACGGCGACGCGTCGGACTTCCTGGCCGCAGACCATTCCCTCCCCCTCCCGGCAGCCCTGACCCTGCTGACCCTGGTCCCGGCGGCGGCATCGATCTCGGTCGCGCTGACATTGCGCCCACGAGACACACACCGCCGCACACGCGCACAAGCTGCGGGCGCACGCACACAAGCCGCGGGCACACCCGCCCAAGCCGCAGGCGCACGCGCCCAAGCTGCGGGCAGCAGTGCCGCTGGGGCGGCGCCCGTCCCAGCGAGAGGCGGCACTCCGTCAGCGCCGGGCAGCGCGGCCAACCCCCCAGCCCCCACTCCGGGCACCCCCGAATCCCCGGCCCAGGACCCCGACGACCTCCCCTCCACCGACCCGCACCCCCTCCCCGCCCCCAACCCCACCCCGCGAGACCTCCCCTGGGGCATCGCGGTGCTGGCAGCAGGCCTCGCCGTAGAGGCCTACGCCAGCCGCGACACCCACACCCCCGGCCTCACCATCCCCGGCGGAGCCACCGGCAGCCCCGCAGCCGTACTCGCCGGCTGGACCCTCACCGCCCTCGGCCTCGCCCTCGCCGGCCCCGGCCTCACCCACCTCTGCGGACGCCTGCTGCAAGCAGTCCGCCCCGGCGCCCTCCGCCTCCTCGCCGGCCGCGTCCTCATGGCGGAGTCGACCCGTATCGGCCGCCCCCTCGGCGTCGTCTGCGCGGTGGCCTCGGGCGCGTACGCCATGGCCACGCTGTACGACGCCGACGACCCGTCCCTCGGCCCCCTCACCACCCTGGGCGCCCTGGTCGTGGCCGGCTGCACGGTCGCCACGCTCCTCACGGCCGCCGCCGAGGCCAGAGCCGCCCGCGCGGACACCACCGCGGCCCTGCTCCGCCTGGGCGCCCCGGCGACGACCCTGCGCACCGCCGCAGCCATGCGCGCAGGTGCCCTCCTCGCCCTGTTCGCCCCGCTGACCTTCCTGATCGCGGAGCTGGCGGCGCTACCACTGACCACCTGAACCCCCACTGAACCCCCACGAAAAAAATCCCGCACCCACCGATGAGTTCCGCCCGACCCCCGGGTCTACCCCTCCGAACAGCACACATCACGAATGGGAGAGACTCCGATGACCTCGCCGACCTACCAGCAGATGATCTTCGTGAACCTGCCCGTGAACGACCTCGGCGCCTCGAAGAAGTTCTTCACGGAACTCGGCTACACGATCAACCCGCAGTTCAGCGACGACAACGCCGCGTCCATCGTGATCAGCGACACCATCGTCGCGATGCTGCTCACCAAGGCGTTCTACGCGACCTTCACCCAGAAGGAGATCGCGGACGCGACGAAGACCAGCGAGGTGCTGGTCGCGCTGAGCGCCGAGAGCCGCGAGAAGGTCGACGAGCTGGTCGACAAGGCGCTCGCCGCGGGCGGTTCCCCGGCCGGCCAGACGCAGGACCTCGGCTTCATGTACGGCCGCTCGTTCGACGACCTCGACGGCCACACCTGGGAGGTCGTGTGGATGGACCCGGCGGCCGTCCAGGGCTAGTCCGAGCGCGTACACGGACCGTGCTTACATGGGCGGGTGCAGACGAGCCCCGCCCATGCGGCCCACCACGACGACCGTGAGATCGAGACGCTGGAGGAGTTCGACGCCGTGGTCTCGGCGCGCGGCACCCTCGCCGGATTCCGCGTCCAGGCCGTCGATCTGACGGACCGTACGAAGGAACTGCTGACCAGCGACACCGCGGGCGCCGTCTTCCTCGGCTGCCCGATGCGGCAGGACGCGGCGGCGAAGGTACGCGCGAGCGGCGCCCTGGTCTTCCCGCCCGCCCCCGACCTGCCGTTCGACCCGTACCGCGGCCATGTCCACACGCCGGACGAGCTGTTCGCCGGACTCGACAGCGGCTACGAACGCACCCCCGACGCCCTCGCGTACGCCTGGTTCCAGCGCACCAAGGCCGACGGCGACATCTTCGCCTCGATGCTGCGCTCCGTCCACGACGACTCCGTCACCGACGCCCTCGACGAACTCCTGCGCGGAACACAGGTCGTGGGGGTGATGGGCGGGCACGCGATGAAACGCGGGACCGAGGCGTACGCCGGTGCCGCGCGCCTGGGGCGCGAGCTGACGCGCGCCGGGTTCACGGTGGCCACGGGCGGCGGCCCTGGCGCGATGGAGGCGGCGAACCTGGGGGCGTACGCGGCGCCCTTCGAGGACGCGATGCTCGACGAGGCGTGCGAACTCCTCGCCGCAGCGCCCTCGTTCACCCCCTCGATCACCGACTGGGCGCGCGCCGCGTTCGAGGTCCGCTCACGCTGGCCCCGAGGCGGCAACTCGGTCGGTATCCCGACCTGGTTCTACGGACACGAGCCGCCGAACGCCTTCGCCTCGCACATCGCCAAGTACTTCGCCAACGCCACCCGCGAGGACGGGCTGTTGGCCCGCTCGAACGCGGGCGTCGTCTTCCTGCCGGGCGCCGCCGGGACCGTACAGGAGATCTTCGACAACGCGACCCCGAACTACTACGAGTCGCGCGGCGAGCCCACGCCCATGGTGCTCGTGAACCGCGCCCACTGGACCGAGCGACTGCCCGCCTGGCCACTGCTTCAGGCGCTCGCGCGGGAGCGGGCGATGGAGGACCGAATTGCCCTGGTCGACCGGATCGAGGAGGCTCCGGAGGCCTTGAAACGTCTCGCTGGTTAACGGGTAGGCAAAACCAATCGCTGTAGCCCGCATACGGATTGACAGCCCTTATCCCGCGCTTATAAACCTGTGAGACTCCTGGGGGTGATGAGGTGATGAGGTCTCTTCACTCCCTCCACCCCCCTCAGTTGCGCATCCCGTGAAGGGCAATCGTGTCCATATCTCGCCGTACCGCACGTTCCGTGCGTTTTCTCGGTGTCGCCTCCGCCTCGGCCGCGCTCGCGCTGGGTGTCGCCGGCAACGCGTTCGCCTGCAACATCAGTGAGTTCTCCGCCGTCGCCAAGTGCGACGGCGAAAACGGTGTCATCAGCGTCACCGACAAGGACCCGTCGGGCACCCCGGCCACCGTCACCGTGTACCTGGGCGACAAGGTCATCGGCACCGAGGACGTCGTGGGCACCCGCGAGGGTGTCACCGTCGACTTCTCGGAGGACTGGGCGCCGAACACGACGTACCGCGTCCACGTCAAGGCCGGCAACCAGGTCGACGAGTACATCAAGGGTGACGTGACCACCCCGGACGAGGCCTGCAAGACGGAGCCGACCCCGACTCCGACCCCGCCGGCATCGGAGACCCCGGAGCCGTCCGAGCCCGCGACGCCGACCCCGTCGGCCTCCGAGCCCGAGGAGTCGGCCACCCCGACCCCGTCGGCCGACGAGAGCACCCCGGGTGCCCCCGCGAGCAGCGTTCCGACGCCTGCGGGCGGCAGCTCCAACCTCGCCGAGACCGGCGCCAGCTCGAACACCGGTGTGATCGCCGGTATCGCGGCTGCCCTGGTCGCCGTCGGCGGCGGCGCCGTCTTCTTCGGCATGCGCCGTCGTGGAGCGTCCAGCAACCGCTGACGTCCCGCAAGCGGTATCCGGTTGTACGTACGTTGTGGCCCGCCCCTCGTCAGGGAGGCGGGCCACTCCGCTGTCAGCCGAAGGTGGCCCTCTCCAGCCAGAAGTCCAGCAGCTCCCGCTCTCCGAGAACCTCCAACTCCGGGCTGTCCAGCGGAAGTCGCCGATAAAAGGCGAGCAGGACGCCCGTGAGGGGCCCGCGCAGAGCGACCGTCGCCTTCTCATGCCCGCGACGCCACACAACACCACCTTCGGTGAGCTCGACGAGCCACTCGGCGTTCAACTCCGGTGCGGTGTCCGTGGCATGGAGATGAATACTTCGCCCCACCCCCCTCAACTCCCGCGCCGCGTCGTGCGGATCGGTCCGCTGCACGAACTCGACGATCTGCAGCCACTCGTCGATCGCGTCGGCGGCGATGTCTTCCGCGACCTCGTACGGCAGCCCGGCGGCGAGGGTCGCGTCCGCGCGGTGGACGGTGATCTCGTGGGCCATCCGCCGCGCCCAGAACCCCGAGTTGTGGATCCCGGCCCAGGCCCACACCTTGACGTCCGGCCCGGCCTCACGCAAGGCCCCGACAACCAACTCCCCGGTCTCGGCAAGCCAGGAGTCCAACGCACCGGCATCGCCCCGAACCTCGGGCCCCCCACTCAGGGGCACGTGCTCCTCATCAACATTCCCCTCGGCCCGCGTACGCACCAACGTGTCCACCCACCGCAGGGCACCACCGGTGTGCCGCACCAGCTGCTCCAACGACCAGTCGGGACAGGTCGGCACGGTCACGGCCAGATCGACACCAGAGGTCACGACAGCTCTCAACTGTCCGACCTGGTGGGCGATTTCATCGCAATAGCGGGCATGTGCGAGAGTCGTCATGCCGCGAACCCTAATGCCGCACCTTCACCCCGGGCCGGGTATTTTCCGCCCGCCCGATACCTGCGGCATTCCAGCGACGGCCGACACCCTCCAGCCCGTCCGGCGCTTGAGGACGGGGGTCCACCATCCAGCCTGTCCGGCGTCTGAGGACGGGGGGCCACCCCCCCAGCCCGTCCGGCGTTTGAGGACGAGCGCGTTCAGCGCGACAAGGGGGGTCTGGGGGCGCAGCCCCCAGAAGGATGGGACGGGTAGGGGCGGCGGGGGCGAAAAACACCCCACCTCACCCAAGCACAACCGTCTCCGCCCCCTCAAAGACCACCCCCACCACATCCCCCTGCTCCGGCGCCTCCCGCAACGCACACGCAGCCTCCACCCAAGGCACATCCCCACCCACCCCCTCAGGCCGAAGCCGCACAGCCACATGCGTCCCCCGAAAGGTCCGCGCAGCCACAACACACCGCAGCCCCTCATCAGCAGCCACCAACCGCACCCCACCAGGCCGCACAAGCACCATCCGCACCCCCTGAAGCGCCCCCTCAGGCACCGGCACCTTCCCCCAGACCGTATCCGCGACCTGCCCACTCACCGTCCCCTCAACAACATTGTCGAACCCGAGAAACCGCGCCACGAACTCGTCAACAGGCCGCTGCCACACCTCAAGAGGCGTACCGGACTGAGCGATCCGCCCCTCCCGCATCACCACCACCCGGTCGGCAAGAGCGAAGGCCTCCCCCTGGTCATGGGTGACCGCGAGCACGGTGGTCCCCAACCGCCCAAACAGCTCCCGGAGTTCGACAACGAGCCGCTCACGCAACGAGCGGTCCAACTGCCCCAGCGGTTCGTCGAGCATCAGCAACCGAGGCCGAGGCGCAAGAGCCCGGGCAAGAGCGACCCGCTGCTGCTCCCCACCGGACAACGAGGCAACAGCCCGCCCCGCAGCCCCCGGCAACCCAACCAGCTCCAACAACTCACGCACCCGCAAGCCCTGTTGATCCTTGGACACGTGATGCATACGCAACCCGAACCCGACATTGCCACCGACATCCCGCTGCGGGAACAGCTGATGATCCTGGAACATCAGCCCGACCTCCCGCTTGTGCGCGGGCACCCCGGCGAGATCCCGCCCGTCGAGCAACACCCGCCCCGCGTCCAGCGGCTGAAGCCCGGCAACCGCCCGCAGCAACGTCGACTTCCCGCTGCCGCTGGGCCCGAGCACACACACGATCTCGTGCTCGGCGACATCGAGACCGACCCCGTCCAACACGGCCCGCGCCCCGAACCGCACCGTCGCCCCTTCAAGACTGAGCATGGTCATGGTCAGAACTCCCCCGTCCGGTCGGTCCGCAGCCGCTCCAGCACGAGCAGGGCCACCGCGCACACCACCATCAAGATCGTCGAAAGGGCCATCGCCTGGCCGTAGTTGAGGTCACCCGGGCGGCCCAGCAGCCGGGCCACGGCGACCGGCAGGGTCGGATTGTCGGGCCGCGCGATGAACACGGTCGCGCCGAACTCGCCCAGCGACACCGCGAACGCAAACCCGGCCGCGACCAGCAACGCCCGCCGCACGATCGGCAGATCCACCTCGCGCCAGACCCGCCAGGGCGAGGCCCCGAGCACGGCCGCCGCCTCCCTGAGCCGCCCGTCCACGGCCCGCAGCACCGGCAGCATGGTCCGCACCACGAACGGCACCCCGACCAGCGCCTGGGCGAGCGGTACGAGGATCCAGCTGCTGCGCAGATCGAGCGGCGGCTCGTCGAGAGCGATGAGGAACCCGAACCCGACGGTCACCGCCGACACCCCGAGCGGCAGCATCAACAGCGCGTCGAACCCCCGTACGAGCCGCCCGGCATCGCGCCGGGTGAGCGCCACGGCGGCCAGCGACCCGACGGCGACGGCGATACCGGTGGCGGCGAGGGCGTACTGGAGCGAGTTCCCGATGGCATCGATCGGCGCGACGAGAAAGATCCCGGAGTCGTCACTGGTGAGGGCCTTGTAGTAACCAACCCCCGGCCCGCCGGCCGTATCGAACGACCGCTGCACCAGAACACCGAGCGGCAGCACGAGCAGCAGGGCGATACTCACCAGCACCCCACCCAGCAGCGCCCACTGCCCCCGCCCACGCGGCCGACGCGAGGTGGTCTCCGGCGCCACGAGCCGCAGCACGCTCTCCCGCCGCCGTACCGTCCGGGCGTGCACGGCCAGGACCGCACCCACCGCCACGAACTGCACGATGGTCAGCACGGCGGCCGTACCGAGGTCGAAGATCTCCGAAGTCTGCCGGTAGATCTCCACTTCGAGGGTGGCGAAGGTCGGCCCGCCGAGGATCTGCACCACCCCGAACGAGGTGAAGGTGAAGAGGAAGACCATGAGCGCGGCGGCGGCGACGGCGGGCGCGAGGGCGGGCAGGGTGACCTGCCGCCAGGCCGCGAACCGCGAGGCACCGAGCACCCGCGCGGCCTCCTCCTGGCGCGGGTCGAGCTGCGCCCAGAGCCCGCCGACGGTCCGCACCACGACGGCGTAGTTGAAGAAGACGTGCGCGAGCAGGATCGCCCACACGGTGGTGTCCAGCCGTACGCCCCACAGCTCGTCCAGCAGCCCGCCGCGCCCGACCAGCGCCAGGAACGCCGTACCGACGACCACGGTCGGCAGCACGAACGGCACGGTCACCACGGCCCGCAGAATCTGCTTGCCCCTGAAATCGAAGCGTGCGAAGACATACGCGCCGGGGAACGCGATCAGCAGCGTGAGCGCGGTGGACGCGAGCGCCTGCCAGGCCGTGAACCAGAGGACGTGCCGGATCCCGGAGTCCGCCAGCACGTCCCCGATCTGCCCGAACCGCCAGACCCCGTCGACGTGCAGACCGCGCGCGACGATGGCGGCGACGGGATATGCGAAGAAGAGCGCGAAGAAAACGACGGGCAGCGCGAGCAGGGCACCGCGCAGAACGGCACCCTTCGCGCGCCCGACCGCCGGGCTTGCTTCCAGACCTGCTCCCGGGGCTACTTCAGTACGAGAGATGTCCACGACTTGACCCACTGGTCACGGTGTTCGGCGATCTTCGCGGGGGCCATGGTCTCGGGGTCCTTGGCCTGCGGCCCGTACTCGGTGAACTCGGCGGGCACCTGGGCGCCCTCCCGCACCGGGTACACGAACATGTTGAGCGGCATGTCCTCCTGGAAGGTCTTGCCGACGAGGAAGTCGAGCAGCGCCTTGCCCCCGGTGGCGTTCTTGGCGTTGCTCAGCAGCCCGGCGTACTCGACCTGCCGGAAGCAGGTGCCGGTCGCGACCCCGGTCGGGGCGGTGGCCGGCTTCGGGTCGGCGAAGATCACCTCGGCGGGCGGCGAGGAGGCGTACGAGACGACGAGCGGCCGGTCGCCCTTGGCCTTCTTGCCGCCGGCCGACCCGGAGAACTCCTCGTTGTAGGCCTGCTCCCACCCGTCGACGACCTTGACGCCGTTGGCCTGGAGCTTCTTCCAGTAGCCGGTCCAGCCGTCGTCGCCGTACTTGGCGGCGCTGCCGAGCAGGAAGCCGAGCCCCGGCGAGGAGGTGGAGGCGTTCTCGGTGACGAGGAGATCCTTGTAGGCGGGCTTGATCAAATCGTCGAAGGACTCGGGCGGGGTCAGCTTGTGCTCGCTGAACCAGGCCTTGTCGTAGTTGACGCAGATGTCCCCGGTGTCGATCGGCGTGACCCGGTGCCTGTCCTCGTCGGCCCGGTACGCGGGCAGGATCGCGTCGGCGTCCTTCACCTCGTACGACTGGAAGAGCCCGTTGTCGAGCGCGCGGGAGAGCAGGGTGTTGTCGACGCCGAAGAAGACATCGCCCTGCGGGTTGTCCTTGGTCAGGATCGCCTTGTTGACGGCCTGCCCGGCGTCGCCGTCCTTGAGGACCTTGACGGTGTACCCGGACTGCTTCTCAAAGGCGGCGAGAACGTCCTTCGACACGGCCCACGAGTCATGGCTGACGAGGGTGACGGTCTTGGACTCCGCCGCCGATCCACTGGCGCCGTCCTCGGACCCGCACGCGGCGAGCGTGACGAGCCCGAGTCCGACGGCCACGGCCGTGACCATGACCTGCTTGGTGGTGCTCACTGGATTCTTCCTCCTGGGATGACCAGGAAGAGACGCGGCCCTGCCCGGGGCCTCATGGAGGGTTCCCGGGCAGGGCGCAACAGCAAGAGTGATGACCGAACTTCCTACCCAGAATGACCTGGGCGAGGTTCAGAGGGTCTGCGGCCCACCAATGTGATCTGGCTGCCGCACTCTCAGCGCTGTGGCGCTCCCCTGTCGGAATATGAAGATATGTAGGTACGACGTAAGACTACCGCTCAGTGGCCGCGAGCTGGCCGCACGCCCCGTCGATCTCCTGCCCCCGGGTGTCCCGAACGGTCACGGGCACGCCGTGGGCGGCGATCGCCTCGACGAACGCCTTCTCGTCCTCGGGCCGCGAAGCGGTCCACTTGGACCCCGGAGTCGGGTTCAGCGGGATCAGGTTGACATGCACGGGCTTGCCCCGGAGCAGCCGCCCGAGGCGGTCACCGCGCCAGGCCTGGTCGTTGATGTCCCGGATCAGCGCGTACTCGATGGACAGCCGGCGCCCCGACTTGGCCGCGTACTCCCACCCGGCGTCGAGGACTTCCCGTACCTTCCACCGCGTGTTGACGGGTACGAGGGTGTCGCGCAGCTCGTCGTCGGGGGCGTGCAGGGAGATGGCGAGCCGGCACTTGAAGCCCTCGTCGGAGAACCGGTTGATGGCCGGCACCAGCCCGACGGTCGAGACGGTGATCCCCCGCTGCGACAGCCCGAGCCCGTCCGGCTCGGGATCGGTCAGCGCACGGATGGCACCGACGACCCGCTTGTAGTTGGCGAGGGGCTCGCCCATGCCCATGAACACGATGTTGGAGAGCCGCGCGGGCCCGCCGGGAATCTCCCCGTCCCGCAGCGCACGCATCCCATCCACGATCTGGTGCACGATCTCGGCGGTGGACAGATTCCGGTCAAGACCGGCCTGCCCGGTCGCGCAGAACGGGCAGTTCATCCCGCACCCCGCCTGCGAGCTGATGCACATGGTCACCCGGTCCGGGTACCGCATGAGCACCGACTCGACGAGCGTCCCGTCGACCATCCGCCACAAGGTCTTGCGGGTGGTCTCCTGGTCGGTCGACAGATGGCGGACGACCGTCATCAGCTCCGGAAGCAGCGCCTCCTGGAGCTTGGTGCGCGAGGCGGCCGGGATGTCCGTCCACTCGGCCGGGTCGTGCGCGAACCGCGCGAAGTAGTGCTGCGAGAGCTGCTTGGCACGAAACGGCTTCTCACCGATCGCGGCAACGGCCTCTTTACGCTCGGCGGGCGTGAGATCGGCAAGATGCCGCGGCGGCTTCTGGGCTCCGCGCGGGGCGACGAATGTGAGTTCTCCGGGCTTAGGCATGGCTGTACCAGTGTCGCAGACATCCGGACAGCCCCTCGCCGCCCTGTGGACAACCTCCGAACCACGCACAAAAGGCCAGCTCAGCAGGCCTGCCACGCCCTCACCGCGACGCCGAGGCCATCGCCCCCCGCAGCTCCGCCACCTCTCGCTCCAGCTCGCGGTAGTGGTCGCTGACCTTGCGTCGGGCTGTCGGGATGACGTGGCCCCCGTCCAGTTCGGCCAGTCGGACGGCCAGGGCGGTGAGGGCCGTCTGCCAGGCGTGCCAGCCGTCGGCGCCCTCGGCGGCCGCCAGCTCCTCCTGGGCGGCACGCAGGGCCTCGTGGGCCCCCTCGCGCAGCGGGACCAGGTCGGCGCGCAGCCGTTCGGTGCGTTCGCGGAGGTAGGCCAGGGACTCGCCGACCCCGGAGAACGTCTCCCCCAGCTCGGTCATCGACCCGGTGTGCTCCCCGAGCGCCGCCAGCCAGGGAGCGGCCACCTCGACGCCGTGCTCGGCCGCCTCGACGGTTGCCGTACGGATCTCCTGGTACTGCCGGGACACGCCGTCCAGGTCGGCGAAGACGGTCACCGCGCCGAGCGTCTGCTCCCGGATCGTGTCCGAGGGCACGCCGTCGCCACGGTCGAGCAGCGCTTCGAGCCGCGCCAGCTCGCCCCGCATCTCCCGGCTCAGCTCCAGCAGCGCCTGATGAGCGGCGTCCGCCGCCTCGACGGGACCGGTGACAGCGGCGAGCCCCTCGACCTGCCGCTGGCGTCTCGCACGACTACGCCCCCACATGCACGCCACCCCTTCCGGACACATCGACCTCACTGAAGTCGATCTTAGGTTCGAAAGGGGTGGTTTCAGGTCGACGTAGGTGTTTCACAGGAAACCCGGACCGTACTGGAACATTCGGACCGCCCCCAGCCCCGCCATCAACCCGGCCCTCAGCCCACGAACGCGACGAACAGCAGCCACACCACGGGAGCCGTGGGCAGCAACGAGTCCAGCCGGTCCATGATCCCGCCGTGGCCCGGCAGCAGGGTGCCCATGTCCTTGATGCCCAGGTCCCGCTTGATCATCGACTCGCCGAGGTCGCCGAGCGTGGCGCTGACCGCGACCGCGAGTCCCAGCAGCAGACCCTGCCACCACGTGCCCTCGTCGATCGCGAGCTCCATCAGCAGCGCGCCCGCCACCATCGCGAAGACGACCGCACCCAGCATGCCCTCGCGGGTCTTGCCGGGGCTGATGCGCGGGGCGAGCTTGTGCTTGCCGAAGCGCCAGCCGATCGCGTACGCGCCGGTGTCGCTGACCACGGTCAGCACCAGGAACGTCATGACCCGCTGCGCACCGTCGTCGGCGGTGAGCATCATCGCGACGAACGTGGCCAGGAACGGGACGTAGAAGGCCGCGAAGACCCCCGCCGTGACGTCCTTGAGATAGCCCTCCGGTGGTTCCGTCATACGCCAGACCAGGACCGCGAGCGCGGTGAGCGCCATCGCGACCCACGCGCCCTCGGCACCCCGGACGTATCCGGAGACGACCATCGCGGCCCCGCCGAGCGCGAGCGGCACCAGGGGTGCCTTGATGCCCTTGCGCTCCTGGAGCCGGGACGTCAGCTCCCACAGGCCCACCACGACGGCGACGACTATCACGCCGACGAAGACGGCCTTGACGACGAACAGCGACGCGATGATGACCGCACCGAGCCCGACAGCGACCCCTATGGCCGCGCCCAGATCCCGGCCCGCGCTCTTCTTCTGCGGGGCGGGGGCGGGCTGGGCATCGTCGGGCGTGGGCATGGAATCCGGCTTCTGCGGCACCGTCCCGTGGGGCTGCGCCTGTGGCATCTCGTCGCGGAACAAGGGGCCGCCCGGCCGAGCGGCCCCCCGGTCGTCATCCTGGTCCCCGCCATGTGCGGGTACGTCGGGCACGATGGGCATGGGGCGAGTCTGCTGCGCGTGGTGCGCATCGTACGCGGGACCCGCCGGGGCAGCCCCCTGGACAGGCCCTCCGTCGGACGGCCCCCAGTACCCGGCGTGTGGCGGCGCCCCCCAGGAAGAGTCGTTCATCAGACTTCGAGAAGCTCCGCTTCCTTGTGCTTGAGAAGCTCGTCCACCTGTGCGACGTACTTCGCGGTGGTGTCGTCGAGTTCCTTCTCCGCGCGGCGTCCCTCGTCCTCGCCGACCTCGCCGTCCTTGACGAACTTGTCGATGGCGTCCTTGGCCTTGCGGCGGATGGACCGGATCGAGATCTTGGAGTCCTCGGCCTTGGTCCGGGCGACCTTGATGTAGTCCTTGCGTCGCTCCTGGGTGAGTTCGGGGAACACCACGCGAATGATGTTTCCGTCGTTGCTCGGGTTGACGCCGAGGTCGGAGTCGCGGATCGCCTGCTCGATGTTGCGCAGCGCGCTCTTGTCGAACGGGGTCACCACGGCCATGCGCGGTTCGGGCACGGAGAACGAGGCCAGCTGGTTGATCGGCGTCAGCGCGCCGTAGTAGTCGGCCACGATCTTGTTGAACATCGCCGGGTGCGCACGACCGGTGCGGATCGCGGCGAAGTCCTCCTTGGCGACCACGACGGCCTTCTCCATCTTCTCCTCGGCCTCGAGGAGGGTCTCTTCGATCACCACTTGCTCCTGCGTGTCTTGAGTAGGCCCGGCTGCGGTTCGCTGTGCTCTGTCAGGTCGGCGGCCGGCTGCGTCGCGTCTTCTTCCTGCACGGTTCCCGACCGGCAGGCCATTGTCCATCCCCCGCTCAGGGTCCGTCCCCGGGCAGGGCTGATACCCGGTCAGTCCCGGCTGGCGTGTTCACCGACGAGAGTGCCGATCTTCTCACCCTTGACGGCCCGCGCGATATTGCCCTCGGCCAGAAGCTCGAAGACCAGGATCGGGAGCTTGTTGTCGCGGCACAGCGTGATCGCGGTCATGTCGGCGACCTTGAGGTCCCGGGTGATGACCTCGCCGTAGCCGAGCGAGTCGAACTTGACGGCTTCGGGGTTGGTCTTCGGGTCGGAGTCGTAGACCCCGTCCACGCCGTTCTTGCCCATCAGCAGCGCCTCGGCGTCGATCTCCAGGGCGCGCTGTGCGGCGGTCGTGTCGGTGGAGAAGTACGGCATGCCCATACCGGCGCCGAAGATGACCACACGGCCCTTCTCCAGGTGCCGTACGGCGCGCAGCGGGATGTACGGCTCGGCGACCTGCCCCATGGTGATGGCGGTCTGGACCCGGCTGTCGATGCCCTCCTTCTCCAGGAAGTCCTGGAGGGCGAGGCAGTTCATGACGGTGCCGAGCATGCCCATGTAGTCCGAACGGGCCCGGTCCATACCGCGCTGCTGGAGTTCCGCGCCGCGAAAGAAGTTGCCGCCGCCGATGACGACGGCGATCTGCGAGCCGTCGCGCACGACGGCCGCGATCTCGCGGGCAATCTTGTGCACCACGTCAGGGTCGACGCCCAGGCCCCCGCCGCCGGAGAAGGCCTCTCCGGACAGCTTCAGCATGAACCGGCCGCGTACCTTGCCGTCGTCGCTCTTCTGGGCCTTGGTGGTCATCGAGATCTCGCCTCTTCACGTGTCACACATACGAAGAAGGCCACTGCCGGTGGGGTGTCGATCGCATCCCATGCTCGGCAATGGCCTCCTCGTCAGATCTGCTGTCGTCCGCCACGCGCGCGTGCGTGACGGCGTACGCGCGTGACTGCCGTCGACCCTATAGGCATGCCTACGTGGGCCGCGCGTCGATCGCGGTACGGACTCAGATGCCGACCTTGATGCGCGTGAAGCGCTTCAGGGTGACACCGGCCTCGTCCAGGACCTTCTGGACGGACTTCTTGTTGTCCAGGGCGTACGGCTGGCCGAGCAGCGTGGCGTCCTTGAAGAAGCCGTTGACGCGACCCTCGACGATCTTCGGCAGGGCAGCTTCGGGCTTGCCCTCGGCGCGGGTGGTCTCCTCGGCGACACGGCGCTCGGTCTCGACGACCTCGGCCGGCACGTCCTCCTTGGAGAGGTACTTCGGCGCGAAGGCGGCGATGTGCTGGGCGATGCCCTTGGCGACGTCGGCGTTGGGCTTGTCCAGCTCGACGAGGACACCGATCTGCGGGGGCAGGTCGGGCATCGTGCGGTGCATGTACGCCAGTACGAAACCGTCCGCGTACTGCGCGAAGCGGTCCAGGACGATCTTCTCGCCCAGGTTGGCGTTGGCCTCGTCGACGTACGCCTGAACCGTCTTGCCGGGCTCGATCTCGGAGGCGAGCAGCGCCTCCAGGTCGGCCGGGGAGGTCTTGGCGACGTGCTCGGCGAGCGCGTTCGCGGCGGCCTGGAACTTCTCGCCCTTGGCGACGAAGTCCGTCTCGCACTTCAGCTCGACGAGGACACCGGAGGTGTTGTCGTCGGCGATCAGGGAGACGACGGCGCCGTTCTCGGCGGACCGGCCCTCGCGCTTGGCGACGCCCTTCTGGCCCTTGATGCGCAGGGCCTCTACGGCCTTGTCGACATCGCCCTCGGCCGCGTCCAGCGCCTTCTTGCAGTCCATCATGCCGGCGCCGGTGAGCTCACGGAGCTTCTTGACGTCGGCGGCGGTGTAGTTCGCCATGATTCTCGGAGTCTCTCTCGAAGTCTGAAAGATCTACGGATCGAAGGCGGGGGCCCGATGGAGGTGCCCCCGCCGTCAACAACCCGAAGGGGTGAGGGTCAGGCCTGCTCGGCGTCCGCGGCCGGAGCCTCGGCGACGGGAGCCTCGACGGGGGCCTCAGCGGCAACCTCGGCCTCGGCGGCGGCCTCAGCCGGAGCCTCGACGGCAGCGGCCTCGGCGGCGGGCGCCTCGGCGTCGTCGGCCTTCTTCTCGCCCTCGAGGAGGTCGCGCTCCCACTCGGCGAGGGGCTCGGCGACGGCCTTCTCGCCCTTGTCACCGGTGTTGACGCCGGAACGGGAGATGAGGCCCTCGGCGACAGCGTCGGCGATCACGCGGGTGAGCAGCGTGACGGAGCGGATCGCGTCGTCGTTGCCCGGGATCTTGTAGTCGACCTCGTCGGGGTCGCAGTTGGTGTCGAGGATCGCGACGACCGGAATGTTGAGCTTCCGGGCCTCACCAACGGCGATGTGCTCCTTCTTGGTGTCCACGATCCAGACGGCGCTGGGCACCTTCTGCATCTCGCGGATACCACCGAGGGTCTTCTCCAGCTTGGCCTTCTCGCGCGAGAGCACGAGAAGCTCCTTCTTGGTCAGACCGGACGCGGCGACGTCCTCGAAGTCGATCTGCTCGAGCTCCTTGAGGCGCTGCAGACGCTTGTAGACGGTCGAGAAGTTGGTGAGCATGCCGCCCAGCCAGCGCTGGTTGACGTAGGGCATGCCGACGCGGGTCGCCTGCTCGGCGATCGCCTCCTGCGCCTGCTTCTTCGTGCCGACGAACATGACCGTGCCGCCGTGGGCGACGGTCTCCTTGACGAACTCGTAGGCGCGGTCGATGTACGACAGCGACTGGAGCAGGTCGATGATGTAGATGCCGTTGCGCTCCGTGAAGATGAACCGCTTCATCTTCGGGTTCCAACGACGGGTCTGGTGACCGAAGTGGACGCCGCTTTCCAGCAGCTCCCGCATCGTGACGACGGCCATGGCCGTTCTCCTTGTGTTTCTCGGTTGTGCCGCGGGTACCGGCCGGCACCCGCGCCTGACGCCCGATTGCGCCTTGCCGCGAGGGACCGAGAGGCGCTGACACCGACTCCAAACGGGGCCTGATGTCGGGGCGTGCGAAGTCGACCCGGTGACCCGGATCGCCAAAGGAAGTGTACGGGACCCGCGAGGCCTCGGGTGACGCCGTTGTCCACAACCGGTCAGTACTCCACAGGCCCGCACGAACCACCGCGAATCGCGCCAGCCTCCTCCCATGCGAGCGATCAGAGGAGCGTGCTGGACCGTGGGACTACTGCTGGCACTGACGACATCGACGGCACAGGGCGCGACAGATCCCGACCCCATCGCACCGGAACCCCCACCCACTCCCACGATCGCCCGCAGCTGGCCCGTGGGCACCCGTCCCCTGGTCCTACGGGCCTGGGAACCACCCCCGACGCCCTACGCGAGGGGCCACCGAGGCGTCGACCTGGCGGCAACGACAGGCGCCCCGGTCCGGGCGGTGGCCCCAGGCCGAGTGCACTTCGCGGGCCGGGTGGCGGGCCGGGGAGTCGTCTCGGTGGAACTCACGGGCACGGGCACTCCGCCCCTACGGACCACGTACGAGCCGGTGACACCAGCGGTGAGGAAAGGGGCGGAGGTGAGGGCGGGCGAGGTGGTGGGCACGGTGGAGACGGGAGGCAGCCACTGCACGACGACGTGCGTGCACTGGGGCTTGTTGCGGGGCAACACCTACCTGGACCCGCTCACACTCCTACCCCCATGGCTAGTACACAGAGGCCCGTCCCGCCTACTACCGGTACAGGGCGTACCGCTACCGACATAGCTGCGGGCATGCGCAGCCGCCTAGCCTGCGGGCATGCGTGCCGCTAGGGGCGGCACGGGTGGGCGCAGGCGGCACCCCGCTAGCGCCGGGCTGCGCGACCCGCCCTCCGACACCAGCCCACCCCCACCCTCAGCCCCGCACACCCCGCAGAGCCATCCCCACAGCCGCATCCGTAATCACCGCAGGATCCTCCGCAACCCCGAACTCGATCCGCCGCACAGCTGCATCGACAACCCCCTGCAACAACATCGCGGCCAGCCGAGGCTCCGCATGCCCGATGTCCCGCAACGCCTCGACCACCATCGCGACAAGCCCCCCGTGCGCGCCCCGGATCTTCTCCCGGGCCCCCGCATCCAGCTCACTCGCCGAGATCGCCACGACAGCCCGATGCCGCCGGTCCCCCACCAGCGCGAGCTGCCGACGCACATACGCCTCGACCTTGCCCTCGGGCCCGTCCGCCGCGGCCATCGCCGCCTCGACCTCGGCCGCCCAGACCGGGAAGTCGACCTCGCACAGCTCCTCGACGACGGCCGCCCGCGACCGGAAGTACTCGTAGACGGACGACCGCGCGAGCCCCGTCCGCTCGGCCAGGGCCGGGAAGGTCAGCGCCTCCGTCCCGCCCTCGGACAGCAGGGACCTCGCCGCGTCCAGCAGGGCGGCTCGCTGCATCGACCGGTGCTCGGCCACGGAGGCCGCTCGAATCCTTGGCACGTCAACCACTGTACGGACGGACGGCCCCGGAGGGGAGTCAGCGCCCGAAGCTCGCCAGCTTCGCACGCAGTTGCAGCACCGACTTGGTGTGGATCTGACTGACCCGGCTCTCGGTCACGCCCAGTACGTTGCCGATCTCCGCGAGGGTGAGCCCCTCGTAGTAGTACAGCGTCACCACGGTCTTCTCCCGGTCGGGCAGCGTGTTGATCGCCCGCGCCAGGAACCGCCGCAGCTCCCGGCCCTCGGCCACCTCGACCGGGTTGTCGGCGGCGGTGTCCTCCAGGGTGTCCATGAGGCTCAGCCGGTCGCCGCCCTCGCCCCCGGCGTGCAGCAGCTCCTCCAGCGCGACCACGTTGGCCAGCGACAACTGGCTGAACACGGCATGGAGTTCGTCGACGGCGATGCCCATCTCGGCGGCCACCTCGCCCTCCGACGGCGTCCGCCGCAGCCGCGCCTCCAGCGTCGCGTACGCCCGCTCCACGTTGCGCGCCTTCTGCCGTACCGACCGCGGAATCCAGTCCAGCGCCCGCAGTTCGTCGATCATCGCGCCCCGGATGCGCGTGATCGCGTACGTCTCGAACTTGATCTCCCGCTCGATGTCGAACTTCTCGATCGCGTCGATCAGCCCGAACACCCCGGAGGAGACGAAGTCCGCCTGCTCGACATTGGGCGGCAGCCCGACGCTCACCCGGCCGGCGACGTACTTCACGAGCGGCGAGTAGTGCAGGATCAGCTGCTCGCGCAGCCGCTCGTCGCCCGTCGTCTTGTACGAACGCCACAGCTCGTCGAGTGTCGAGGGCGCGGGCGGGCGCACGTTACCGCCGTCGCGGGCGGCCGGTGGGGCCGCCGCCCGGTCGGACCCGGAGGTGTGCTGGGGCATACGTCGCCTAGTGCCGTTCTGCCGTGAACCGGTGGTGTCTGGATGCGTGCCCGGTCGGGCCGTCGGTCTGATGCGGTCTGATGTCGAATTACCCGTCTGGTCGAATTGCCTGTCCGACTGCCGGTCTGCGCCGGAATCCACGTGAGCGTAGCGTGACTGAGGTGTCGCAGTGTGCGAGGTCGGGGGGACGGGGTGTGCGCAGATACGTTCCGCTGGACGCCCTCCAGGGTCATGGCCGTTGCCCTGTGTGACCATCGGAGCGGACCAACTGCGGGAAACGGCAAGGGCGTCGGGCATCCCCCGGACGGCCGAACACGCTCGGTCAGCACCGGTCCCGCCCGGACCGGACGGAGATCATCGCCTCGCGTGTCAACTTCCAGCTGTCGTCGTGTCGTTCGACGTAACCAAGTGATCGGAGCTCGTACAGCCGGGCGACCGCGTCGTCCTTGGCCGTCGACGCGCCCCGCGCGATGTCGTCCACCGTCGCCGTCCCGCGCGCGGGCAGCGCGGCCAGGACGCGTTCGGCCGCCGGTTCCAGCAGGTCGCGCGGGAGCACCGGCCCGCGCCTGTCCGGTGCCAGTTCGCCCATGTCCCCGACCAGCTCGGCGACTTCCGCGGCGTCGGTGACCAGCATCGCGTCCCCGCGCAGGAGTTCGTGCACACCCGCGGAGAGCCCGCTGGTGGCGGGTCCCGGCACCCCTATCGTGAACCGCCCCAGCCGCTGCGCCGCCCGCGCGGTGACGAGCGAGCCGCTGCGGTACGCGGCCTCGACGACCACGGTCCCCCGGGTGAGGGCCGCGATCACCCGGTTCCGCTGCACGAACCGGCTCGGCGTCGGATGGTCTCCGGGCGGCAACTCGCCCACCACCAGCCCTTGTTCGGCGATTCTGCTGATCAACTGGGTGTGCCCGCGCGGGTAGGGCCGGTCCACCCCGCAGGCGAGTACGGCGACAGTGGCCCCGCCCGCGCCGAGCGCGCCCCGGTGCGCGGCCCCGTCGACCCCGTACGCCCCGCCCGACACCACCACCCACCCCCGCTCCGCGAGCCCGACGGCGAGCGTGGCCGCCATATGGGCCCCGTACTCGGTACACGCCCGGGCGCCCACCACGGCGACGGACCGCAGCGCCCACATCCGCAGACTGGGCCGCCCGCGCACCCACAGCCCGGTGGGCCGCGCGTCCCCGAGGTCGTCGAGCTGGGCCGGCCACTCGGGCCCGCCGGGCCACACGAACCGCACCCCGGCCGCCCGGGCGACGGCGAGATCCCGCTCGGGCTCGGCCTGTGCCGCCCGCGCACACAGGCCCGCCCACCGGGTCGCGGTAACCCCGGTCAGCATCGGTCCGCCGTCCCGCAGCCGCCGTACGACCTCCACGGCCCCGCACTCCCGGATCCACCGCCCTGCGACCTCGTCACCGGGCTCGACGACCCGGGTGAGGAAAACCCGGGCAAGCCCGTCCGCACCCAACGGGCTCCCGACCGCGTCCCCCGTCATGTCAGCGCCCCGACAGCCAGGGGCACCCCGCGCAGTCGCAGTGCCACGTCCGTCGCACCAGGACAACCACGGCAGGCCACCCGCCCCGCCGTCACCCACACCCCCGCTCGCGCCCTCGACGCGTCAACATCCCGACACCCGCCGACACCCCGCACGGCACCCCCTTGCCCAACTGCATCGCCAGGACGACATCCATCGCGCCGAGACGGTCCCGGCCGGCCCGACACACCACCGACCACGCCCCCGCCCAGACCGCCCATCACGTCAACGCCCCGATCGCCATCGGCACCCCTCGCGGCACCCCCGTACGCAACTGCAGCGCCAGGGCGACGTCCTGCGCGTCGGGACGGTCGTGGCCGACGAGGTCCGCGACGGTCCAGGCCACCCGCAGGACGCGGTCGATGCCGCGCGCGGTGAGCACGCCCCGTTCCAGGTTCCGCTCGGCCTCCTCCATCGCGCCGGGCACGGCATGCCAGCGGCTGCGCAGCTCGCGTCCCGGTACCTCGCTGTTGGTCCGCCACGGCGTCCCCAGGAGCCGCGCCGCCGCCCGTTCCCGAGCCGCCCGGACCCGTTCGCGGACCGTCGCCGTGGACTCGCCCCGCGCCCCGCATTCGGTGAGCTGGGAGCGCGTGACCCGGTCCACCTCGACCCGCAGGTCGACCCGGTCGAGCAGGGGCCCGGAGAGCCGGGCCTGGTAGCGCCGGATGACGGAGGGCGGGCACTCGCAGAGGGTGTCCCGTTGTGAGAAGCGGCCGCACGGGCAGGGATTCGCCGCCAGGATCATCAGGAACCGGGCCGGGAACCGTACGACTCCCGCACTCCGCGCGATCACCACATGCCCCGCCTCCAGGGGCTGGCGCAGCGCATCGAGCGCCTGGCTGCCGAATTCTGGGGTTTCGTCCAGAAAAAGTACACCGCGATGAGCGAGCGACACCGCTCCGGGCCTCGCGACGCCCTGTCCGCCCCCGACGAGTGCCTGCATGGTGGCCGAGTGGTGCGGGGCGCAGTAGGGCGCCGTGTCGATCAGGGGCTTGCCCGGTGGGAGCAGGCCCGCGACCGAGTGGACCGCAGTGACCTCCAGCGACTCCTCCCGGGTGAGCCGGGGCAGGACGGCGGGGAGTCGTTCGGCGAGCATCGTCTTGCCCGCCCCCGGTGGCCCTTCGAGGAAGACGTGGTGGCCGCCGGCCGCGGCCACCTCCATCGCCGTGCGCGCCGAGTGCTGGCCCACCACGTCGGCCAGGTCGTGGCCGTTGTCGTACTGGGCGGCGCCCATGCTGTGCATGCCCGTGGCCGCCCCGGTGCCCGGCATCCGCAGGCCCGCCATGAGCGGGTCGGGACGGCCGTACTCGTCCGGTTCCTCGTCGGGTACGGGTTCGTCGGTGAGGACGGCGATCAGCTGCCGCAGACTGCGTACGCCGAGCACCGACACCCCGGGGACCAGCGCGGCCTCGGCTGCGGCGCACTCCGGCACGACGACCTGTTCGTAGCCCGAGTCGGCCGCCGCCAGGACGGCCGGCAGGATGCCCCGGACAGGCCGCACCCGGCCGTCGAGGCCCAGCTCGCCGATCATCACGATGTCGGCGAGGACCCGGGGGTCGATCCGCTCGGCGGCCCCGAGAACCGCTGCGGCAATGGCGAGGTCGAACCCGCTGCCGCTCTTGGGCACGGACGCCGGACTGAGCCCCACCGTGAGCTTCTTCTGCGGCCAGGCGGCTCCCGAGTTTTCCACTTCCCTGATGATGTGATCTGTTCAAGTGCGCAGGGAGGAGCTCGGGTTGAGCGAGTGGCACGTGGTGTGGGTTCCAGATCCGGGGCAATGGGGGACGCAGCCTGCGGACAGTAGCTTCGGGGTGCATGACCTGCCGGGGGCAGTGGCCCGCATCGGTCTGAGGCCGGGCGATCCGGTGTACATCAGGCCCGACGGCATAGTGGACCAGGACTTCTTGGATCTCGTACGGTCCACGGTTTTCCGAAACCTGGAACGGGAGACGAAGAGGAATTATGCGACGGACTACCGGCTACTGCTGAATTATCTGTCGTCGCGTGGGCTGTCATGGAGGGAAGCGACGCCGCTGGTTTTGGAGGACTATCGGGACTGGCGGTGCGATGCCCCAGAGAATCCCGTCCGGATCAGCGGTACAAAGTGGAACCGCGAGGCTGCGGCGTTCACGAAACTGTTCAAGTGGGGCAAGGTCTATCCCTTGCCGGTGGATGTCTCGCGAAGTGAGGACCGGGCGGCGGACTCGGTCAGCTCGCGAGTGTCGTGGGGGACCCCGCGAACTTGGGGCTTGTGGTCTGACATCGGGTTGCGCGGTCACACCCGCGCCGGTGTCGCGGCGCCGATGTGGGAATCACGGACTGAGCTGCGGAACACGAGCTTCGTGCAGCTGCTATTGAGCTCGGGCCTGCGGCGGCAAGAAGGCGGTTCGCTGCTCGTCTTCGAGCTGCCGACTCAGCGCCTGCGCCATGGCCGTTACATGCATGGCCGCATCGCTGGCGCGGTGACCAGGTCGAAGAACAGCCGGACGTACTACGCGTCAGTTGATTCCGTCGGCCAGGTCGAGGCGTACGTCGAATCGGAGCGGGCCTGGGTGGTGCAACGCGCCCAAGAGGCAGGCCGCTACAAGCGTCTGCCGACGATGCGGCTGGTCACAGGGGTGACGCATGGCCTGAAACCGAGGGTCGAGTGGGTGGATTCGGACGGCGTTGTCGGTGGCCAGGAGCTCAGCCGTCTGGGCTGGCGTGAGCGGCAGTGGTTGTTCGTTGATGGACCGGAGGGGCCGGAGCCCGCGTGGTTGTGGCTGACGGAACAGGGTCTGCCGATGATCCCGGACCGATGGAACGGTGTGTTCCGGATGGCCAATCTGCGCTGCGAGGAGACCCTTCTGACGGAGGAAGAGCGGAAGATCCGGCGGCAGTTCAGGCTGGCGGAGGTGCAGGGCAAGACCCCGTACATGACGCCGCATTCCTGCCGGCACTCGATGGCGCTCTACATGCTGATCTTGTTGAACGAGCTGTTCGAGAAGCGCTACGGGCTCACGAAGAAGGACCGGCGGGACTTCGCCCTGCTGTTCGGCGACCCGTGGTGGCTGGTCAAGACGTTGCTGGGGCATGCGGACGTGGAGACGACGAAGCGGCACTACCTCGCGCCGGTCGCGCATCTGCAACTCGAATCGATCCTCGCTGCTGCAGAGACCACTGATGAGGGCGAGGATGTCGAGGATCTGAATGGCGTGTTCGCCCGGCTGGCCCGGGAGACGGCAGGCATCCAGGACATCGACCTGCTCCTCGGGGCAGTGTCGTGAGCAGGCGGGGACACAGGGCCCAGCCACCGCCTCCCGACCATCGTGTCGAGCCGGCGCTGGTCCCAGGGTCTGTCGTCGTGACGGTCACCAACAAGGCCGGTCACAGGGCGGAGTACGACTTCGGCGGCCTTGAGGTGGCTGGACCGATGCAGCGGTCGCTGGCCGCAGCGTTTGCCGCCCAGTCGCGCAACTGGACCAGTCACCGGACGGCAAACACCTGCTGGAGCAAGATCGGGCTGTTCGCTCACTTCGTCGGCTCGTTGGAGTGCCCGCCCGATGACCTTGACGGTCTGACGGTCGCCGCGCTGCAGAGCTGGCGGGATAAGCACATTGACACAAACAGCGGCAGAGGCCTGCTCAGCGTAGTGCGCACCCTGCTGCGGCAGGATCCGCGGCTGGCTGCCGGGCCGGCGGCTGAAGAACTGGCCCGCCGGATTCCATCGCCGGCACGCAGTAAGCAGTCCTATGAGCAGGCCGAGCGGGAGCGGGTGGTGCTGACCGCTCGGCGCCAGTTCCGCGCGGCCCTTCTCCGGATCAGTGAGAACACTCGACTGCTGGAAGAGTGGCGGGCGGGCCATCTTGTTGCAGGCAGCCGCGAGTGGAAGATCGGGAAAATTCTCGATCACACCGCCCGCACGGGGGACGTGCCGCGCACGACCTATCCGGGCGGGCAGGCCCACGTGACGCATCGCAAGCTGCTGGGGGGCAACCGTTCGGAGAAGACCTGGGGCCGGCTGTTCCTCGACCGCTCGGAGCTCACGGCGCTAGCAGTGCTGCTGACCGACCAGTTCGGATGGAATCTGTCCCAGTACGACTGCATGCCGGTGCCGACTGCGGCGCCGTCGGCCGGTGAGACAACCTCGGTGACCTACCAGATTCAGGTCGAAAAGCACCGCGCCGGTAAGGGACGGTGGTTCTCCACCGAGAACGTGACCGATTCAGGGGCCGACTCCCCCGGGAGGCTGGTTACCCAGGCTCTGACGGCCACGGCTCACGGCCGCGCCCTCGCCAACACGCTGGTGCCGGGAACTGACCTGCTGATGGTCGCTCGAAGCCACCGACCCGAGAAGAAGCATAGGGACTTGGACCGGCCCGCCTCGCTGGGCCCCCTGGATTTCGGGATCCCGGACGATCTGGCGTCGTGGTGGGCGCGCGGCCAGGGGCTGGGCGGGTCGCCGTTCCAGCGGGCTCGCCGGACCACGGTGACCCATGTGGGCCGCCCTTTGCAGCACACGCAGGGCACCCACGAGAGCATCTACGTTCTGCCCGACCCGCAGGTTCAAAAGGCCTCTCGTGGTGTCTTCGAAGCTGGTGCTCTGGAGGCTCTGGATCAAGCCCGCTCTACCGTCTTCGGCGGGAAGATCGCGGACTCGCCGGACCCGAGCCATCAAGAGACGGCAACAGCAGACTGCGAGGACGAGGACTCCAGTCCTTGGCCAGCTCCCGAGGGCGGTTGCGGGGCAGACTTTCTGCTCTGTCTGGCCTGTCCCAACGCCCATGTCCACCCTGGCCATCACCCGCGGCTCGCGTACTTGTACCAGCAGATCCTGAGTCTGCGGTCCGTTACGGACGATCGCAGGTTCCGTGAGCGCTGGGGCGATCACGTGCTGCGGCTTGAAAACCTGCGCGACAAGATCGGTCTGACCGCCTGGACGGCGGACCCAGGCCGGGTCAGCGACAACGACCGCACGATTGTCCGGCTTCTGCTGAAGGAAGACCTCGCGCCATGACCAGCCTTGCCGAAGCCGACCCCTACGTCCTGTCCCTGCCCGGACCGGACAGCCCAGCGATCCTGCCGCAGTGGATCAAGCCCGGCAATGTGCACGCCAATGCCCGCTACGGCGCAGCCGTCTGGCCCCTGGCCCCGCTCATCGACAATCCCGGCACCAGGCTGTTCACGATCTACTGGAGGGGCTGCCCGGCCCCCTTCCTCGATCAGGTCAAACTTGCCACCTGGACGATGATCAACGGCCGGCTCCGGCCGACCTACCTCCAGGACCGAGGGGCCCGTGCCCGAGCCAGGACATCCGCCGCGGATATGCGGGACACCTGCTACGAGTGGCTGAGGCTGGCGCGCTGGCTGCACGTACGCCGCATCACCAGCCTCGGCGCCTGCACCGAGGATGTGTGGCGCGCCTATATATCCGAGCGCTTGGCCGACGGCGTAATCCGTGGCAGCGCGGAAAAGATCTGCGCGCGCTTGACGGATCTCTGGGCATTCGATCAGCTCAGTGCCAGCCCTGCGGGCATCACCCGGCCTCCCTGGGAGGAGGAGGGGGTTGACGACTACCTGCCCTCGGCTGATGGCTCGCGCGCAGAGAACAGCATGGAACCGCTCGACCCGAAGGTCCTCGGTCCCCTGTTGGTCTGGGCGATCCGGTTTGTTGACGACTTCGCCGACGACATCCTCGCGTCCTGGCAGGCGCGTGAGCGCCTGCTCGCCACGGCCGCGAACAACGAGGCCAGCCCAGAGGGCTTGGCAGCCCTCGCCCAGCTTCTGCTTCCTGCGGCCCGGTCAGGCGAGCCGCTTCCCTCCGTGCAGATACACGGCCGGCGCGGTCTGGCGCGCACATACGTGGCCGCCCTCACCGGTGCGAGCCTGAGCCAGGTCGACCGGTTCAACGAGCGGCATCGCCTCTCGGAGTTGGCCAACGCACGGCCGGGTCCCTGTCCTTTGCCGGTGCCGGTCACCGGGCAGATCAACGGGAATCCCTGGCGCGAACACATGGACTTCGACGAGGCCGGCGAGCTCATGCGGCACCTCAGCACCGCAGCGGTGATCATCTGCCTCTACCTGACAGGTATGCGTCCGCAGGAAGTGCAGGGTCTGCGGTCTGGCTGCTGCCCTTACCCGGAGCCTGCCGCCGACGGCACGCCCGGTCGTCACCTGATCCGCAGCCATCATTACAAGAACGTCACCGACGATGACGGCAACCACATCTCAGCAGGCGAGGAACGGGAAGTTCCATGGGTTGCCATCACGCCCGTCGTGCACTCCATCCGTGTCCTCGAACGCATGGTGCCCCCGGGGGAAATGCTGCTGAGCTCCTCCCACCACGACTACATCTACCGGCGCAGCCTTCACGGAGTGCTCAAAGGTTCGTCATTGAGGGACCGGATTGAAGACTTCGTGGCATGGGCGAACCACGAGGCGCAGGTCCATCGCCTGCCCGACCAGGTCGTCCCCGAAGATCCGCACGGAGCCATCGGGATGGCGCGGTTCAGAAGGACTCTGGCCTGGCACATCGCCCGCCGCCCGGGCGGGTTGATCGCGTTGGCGATTCAGTACGGGCACATGCGCACCGTCCTGGACGCCCGCACGTCCAGTGCCTATGGTTCCCGTAGCCGGGGCGGCGTCCACAGCGTCCTCGACGTCGAAACTGCGCTGGCTGCCGCAGACACCGCCGCTCACCTGCGCGACCGTCTCGCCGACGGAGAGAAGATCTCTGGCCCTGCCGCCCGCCGGGCCATCACCGCTGCTGCGTCGACCCCCCGGTTCGAAGGGCGGATCGTCCCTCGCACATTCGCGAAGAAAGCGGCCAAGTTCCTGGCCCGTGAGGGTGTCGTGCTCTACGACAACCCGGACGCGTTCCTGATCTGCGCATTCAAGCATGACAACGCGCTCTGCGAGCCCGAACCGGACGCCACTGCACCGAGGCAGTACGCCTGTCAGACAGGCTGCGGAAACACCGTCCGCACCGATGGCCACGCCCGTGGCATGCGGGAACGGGCCGATGAGATCGACCAGTTGGCCTCCGCTGCACCCGAGAAGATCGCCAGGCGTCTTCGGCGCAACGCCGACAACCTCCGCGTCGCCGCAGACGCGCACGACGCCACCGCCCAGAGCGCCGAGGACCTCGCATGAACTCACAGCACCACGACGAACGCACCCGCATTCGCGAGGCAATGAACCGGCTCCTTGCCGGGCAGGCCGCCGTTTCCAACGGCGGCCTCACCGCCACCGCGCTCGCGGTAGAGGCCGGCGTCCACCGCATGGCACTGCTCAAGCGCCACGTCGACCTGAAGAATGAGTTCTACCAGCGTGTCCGCGCCGAGACCCAGCAGGTGCCGGAGCCGGAGCAGCGGCTGCGGGAGACGGTCGCCAAGCTCAAGAAGACCCTCGACAACAAGGAGAAGGAGCTCAAAGAACTGCGTCAGCTGGTGACCAATCTGACGCTGGCCAACGCCGTCCTCACCCATCAGCAGCACGCACCACAGCCATCGCCGGACCTCCTGGCCGCGGACAACGTCATCCCGTTCCGCCCGCTCGACTCCTGACGCTCCCTTCGCCGCAGTGCACGAATACGTCGCGCGTGCCGGGGAGCGTCCTGTGGTTCGGTACGGAGGCCAAAGGCTGTGCCCTTGTTTTAGCTTGGCGTTTATCCTCGGCGGTCTTGGTGTTCCTTGATTGACTCGGCCCGTTTGACCGTCTTGCCGACGCTGTGACGCCTGGCCTGCTGTTTGTTCTTCGAGCCGGGAGACCGTCCCGGGCCCGGCCTGGACGGTTTCGGTGCGGCCGCCGGACGGGTCGCCGTCGCGCGGACGTTGCGAAACCCCCGACGCACCCGGGCGGGGGTGAGGCGGCGGGGCTCGGCGGGTCGCTCCCAGGGGCGGCGCAGGTCTTCGGCGAGGGGGCGGGCAAGGCGGAGCTGGGTGTGGGCGGCAATGACGAGCCAGGTCCACAGGTCGGCGGTGTCCGCGTGGCGGACCTTGGGGGCGGTCCAGCCGAGGGTCTGCTTCATCAGCCGGAAGGTGTGTTCAAGATCGAACCTGCGGAGGAACGACTGCCACCAGCGGTCCACGTCCGCAGGCAGAGCGCCGGCGGCCGAGCACCACAGCCAGACCGGTTTCGGATCGCGGTCGCCGGGCAAGCGCTCGACCTTCAGCCGGATCAACGTGCCGTGCAGGACGGGCAGTTCCTCCTTGGCGTGCTCCAGCCAGGGCCCGCGGTGGGTGAGTCGGGGATGCATCCGGTCCCAGGCCATCGCCTCGGCCTTGCCGTAGCGAGTGGTGTCCGTGCTGGTGATGACGTCAGGGGTGTGCCAGCTGTCGGGCGTGGCGAAGGTGAGGACGCCGCCGTGCCGGCGGGGCCGCCCACCTCTGGGGCCGCAGCGGGCCGGGCCCGGGTCGCGGAGCATGACCCGGTCCGAGCGCAGGCGCCCGAGCAGCGTCACCGGCAGGTCGGCCAGGGCGTGGGTGAGGTAGGCGACGTCGTAGCCGGCGTCCATCACGATGAGGATCTCCGGGTCGCCCGGCCGCCAGTGCCCGGCCTGCGTCAACCGCTGAACGACATCGCGCAGTTGGGCGGCGGTGGCGAGCGTCGCGTCGTCGGCGGGTCCCAGGCGCACGGCGTCCAGCAGGGCGACCCAGGAGGTGCGGCCGGATTCCAGCGCGGCAACGAAGGAGTAGGGCCAGCCGGGCACGAACTGGTCCGTCTTGCGGTCGCCGCGTCCGTAGACGTGGCAGAACAGCCGGTCGTCGCTGGTCGGGGCATCGGGACGGAGCCAGTTGCTCACGTCCACGGCCAGTACGATCCGCCCGTCGGCCGCCTTCGGCAGTGGCAGGCCGGCCAGCGCGCGGCGCAACCGCGCCGGCTCCGCCCAGCCCCGGTCCAATGCCGCGTACATCGCGCCGTGCCCGCGCCGGTGCTCGACCGCCAGCGACAGCTCGACCAGCGTCTTCACCGGCCCGTCCACGCACAGCACCGCGTCGGTGAGCTCGAAGAGCGCGTCCTGGCGGGCGTAGAGGCATTCGTAGAACTCGACCCGAAAGCGGGACAACACGTCCAACGCCTCGCCTGCGGGCGCATCGACAGACAGACTCATACACAGCGGCCGTTCTCTTGTACTTCGTGACTCGACATCTCGAAGCGTGGAGAACGGCCGCCTTCGCTGTCCCGGAAAGAACCGCAGATCAGCAGCTCGGGTGACCTGCGACGTTAGAAGCCGTATCTCAACCGATCATGGAACGTGCGGGTCGAACAGGTTTCCCGCCGGGGTGATCTTCCCGTTGTCCGCGCATGAAGACAGGGCCTCTCGGTAGCTCGGGGATGCGAATCTGACCGAGCAGTGCCGGGAGGCCCTGGTGTCGTTGTTGTACCCGTCCGAGCACGTCCAGTTCAACTCGGCTGCTCCATCGTGTGATTGCCTCGCGCATGTGTACGGCAACGCGGTCGACCATCCGGACCGCGAACGCCGGTATCCCTCCGACATGTCGGACGCGGAATGGGCGGCCGTGCGGCCGTTGCTGCCGGTGCCGGCCTGGCTCCAGGGCAGAGGTGGGCAGCCCGAGGGCTACTGCCACCGCCAACTGCTGGACGCGATCCGCTACCTGGTCGCGGGCGGGATCTCCTGGCGGGCGATGCCCGCGGACTTCCCCGGCTGGGGCCGGGTCTACGCCTTCTTCCGCCGCTGGCGCGAGCACGGGCTGATCACAGAGTTCCACGACCGGCTGCGCGGACGGGTGCGTGAGCGGGAGGGCCGCGAGGCGGAGCCGACGGCCGGGATCATCGACGCGCAGTCGGTGAAGGCCGCGGCCTCGGTGCCGGCCGCCTCACGCGGCTGGGACGGCGGGAAGAAAGTGGGCGGCCGCAAGCGGCACATCGTGACCGACTGCCTCGGCCTGTTGCTGGCCGTCGTGGTCACCGCCGCGAACATCGGTGACCGCGACGCCGCGACGGGCCTGCTGACCAGGCTGCGCCGCCTGCACCGCGACATCACCCTCGTCTGGGCCGACGGCGGCTACACCGGCCCCCTCGTCGACTGGTGCCGGCAGAAACTCGCCCTCACCCTTCAGGTCGTCAAGCGCACCGACGACATGGAGGGGTTCGTGGTGCTGCCCCGCCGTTGGGTGGCAGAGCGCACGTTCGCGTGGCTGATGCATTCGCGCCGGCTGGCCCGGGACTACGAGACGTTGCCGGCCAGCAGCGAGGCAATGATCCGGTGGTCGATGGTCACCCGGATGACCCGGCGCCTGGCACGGCCACGGGCCGTCGGCCGGCGCTGAACATCCCAGACGTCTCCTGCAGGAGCCACCCGCGCTCCGCCAGACGCCTGGCCTTCGAGCGCACCCCCTCGACCTTCGCCGGTGTCGCCACCAGGCCGAGCTCCGCCGTGATCTCCCTGGCCTTCAGCGGTCCCTGGCCTGCCAGCTGCCGCTCGTCGAGCACGCCCAGGATCCGCCGGTAGTCCGGCGCCAGCACCGTCACCGGCAATCCTTCGCGCCACGGCGGCACGATCGAGCCCGGCACCGGCGCGGGCGAGGACACAGTTTTCTGCTCCGCCCCGGTCCCGGCCACGGCGGTGGTCTCGGCTGCTGAGGCTGCCAGGGCCTCGACCAGCTCTTCCCGCGCGATCACCCGCCGGTCCAGCTCGATCTCCGCCGTCTCCAACACCTCAGCCAACCGGGCCACTTCCTCCCGCAGCCCTTCCACCCGCACCCGGGCAGTTGTCTCCCGCTCCTCCAGCATTCCCAGCACCGACGCCATCGCGCACCCCTCGCCCACGGAGCGGAAACAAGACGCCGCAAGCCTCCCTCACTGCGAGCGAACCCATTCCCGACCAGCAGAAATCAAGCGATCACGTTCGGTTGAGACACGGCTTCTTAAACGCCAAGCTCAGTGCAGCTCAGCGCCAGCGTCGTTGACGATGCCTGGCACAACAGATGTGGCGCCATCGCTGAATCGAGCGATGACTCCCTGCTGTAGGGAGACGCCTTCCCATCCGAGAACAGGCTAGGTCGAGGAACAGCGCTGCCGCAGATCCAAGATCGGCCGATTCGCCTTCCGGTCGGTTCGCCTCGCTGCGGAGTAAGCGACAATGCGGCTTCATGGCGACCGTGGCGCGCGCTTCAGTGGCCGCTGCTCTCGTAGTATGTGGACTGCCAGACCCAGAACCGGTACGCCGCGTACAACAGCGGCACGCCCGCCGCTGGCGCGCCCCAGCCGAGCCAACTGGGAACCGCCAGCTCCTCCTCCCGGTTGAGCAGCATCGTCACCGGCAGGTAGGCGACGAAGGCGAGTGGGAATAGAAAGGTCAGCCCGAAGCGGGCCGCCGGACCGAAGATCTTCAGCGGATAGTTCCCGAAGTCGTTGAAGACCATATCGATGGCGAGCTTGATCGGCATCGTCCTCTTCATCTTGAACGCCAGCCCGGACGCAGCTAGGTGCAGCGCGCCCTCCACAAGCGCACCCCCGAGGATCGCCAGCACCAGAAAGGCGACAGCCGCCGGCGACCAGTCGACCGGTGCCTGGTTCAAGGCAATGGCCAGCAGCGCCACGCCTCCGATCAGGTCGCCGAGCGCGCTCAGCCGCAGCCTGCGGCCCAGCAGTTGGACGAGCGGCGGGGCGGGCCGTACCAGATAGCGGTCGTACTCGCCCTCAACGATCACATCGTCGACGAAGATGAGCTGGTTCCCCGGCACTACCCAGAGAGAGTGGGCCATGAGCCGCATGCCATAGAGAAGGGCGATCTCGTCGAGCCCCCAGCCACCGATGGTCCCGAAGCGCTCCAGCACAGACCAGATGAAGGCGAGCCCGACGCCTTGATAGAACAACCCTCCGATGATGTTGATTAACAGGTTGCTGCGGTACTGGAATTCGGCTCTGAAGGCTGCCACAACCAGCAGCCGGTATGTACGAAGCCAGCGCATTTTGACCTCACCCGCCCTGGACCAGCACACGGCGCTGCGCCCGGGACCAGACCCAGGCCGCGAGCGCGCTGAGCGCCGCTATCCAGAACAGCTGCACCCCAAGAGCCACGCCGATCCCGGCGCCCTCGATCCGGCCCAGATAGAGAGCCGCAGGAACGTAGTTGGTGGCCTGGAACGGCAACACCTGGGCCACGGCCTTGACCGGGCCAGGCATGAACCACAGCGGCACTAAAGCGCCTGAGAAAAATTGAGCCACGAAGCGATAGACCATGTGCATGCCATTAGTCTCCAGCGTCCAGAAGGCAACCATGCCCACCAACAGACACAGCAACTGGTTCACCGCCAGTGCACCCGCCAGCGCCACCGCATAGGCGACCGCGGCCACCCCCGAGGCCGGGGCCTCAGCAGCCCCGATCAGCAGCGCGAACGGCAGTGCAACAAGCAGGGCAGGGACGGAGGCCGATGCCCAGCCGATCTGCCCTGCCAGCACCTGAGGCGGGAACCCGATCGGACGCAGCAGATCCACGGCGACCTTGCCCTCACGAACGCGCTGCTCGATGGGTGAAAGCTGCCACGGGCTGAGCAACGCGTACTGGACCATGGCCAGCGTCGCGTACGCCGTCATCGTCCCCAGCCCGACACCGCCCACCTCCTCGCGATCGCCGTAGAAGGCCGTCCACACCACCCGCAACAGGTAAATCTGCAGCAGCATCATCACAAACATCGACAAGTACGCCGAGCGATAGACGAGCGCGACCTTGAACTCCATGCGTGCGCAGGCGAGACACCGCGCAAGACGCCGCCTCATCCGCGGTCCTGATAGATCTGATGGATGACGGCCTCCAACGCGGGCTCCACGATGGACAGATCCGTCACCTCACAACGGGCCAGAACCGCGGCGATCAGCTCCGCCGGCTGAGTGAGCGCCGGATCGAACCGCAGCCACACCCGCCCCTCCTCGCGCTTGACGACCTCCGCGCCGTCGACGTCGGTCAGCCCTTCCGTCTGCACGACCAGCTCCCGGTAGGGCGCGTACCGGGCCTTGAGCTTCTCCACCCCCCCGTCGTAGACCACTTTGCCGTGGTCAATCATCACGATGCGCCTGCAGAGCTGCTCGACGTCGTCCAGATCGTGCGTCGTGAGGATGACAGTGGTGCCCGAGGTGCGGTTGAGCTCGGCGACGAAGCGGCGGATGCGGTCCTTGGCAACGATGTCGAGACCGACGGTGGGCTCGTCAAGATAAAGGATCTGCGGGTCATAAAGCATCGCTGCGGCCAGATCGCCGCGCATTCGCTGGCCGAGCGACAGCTGGCGCACCGGGGTGTCCAGGAAGGGCCCGAGATCCAGTAGTTCGGTGAACTGAGCCAGTTGGACGGCGTACCTGGCCTGTGTCATGTCATACAGCTTGCTGATCAGCACGAGCGAGTCGCGCAACGGAAGATCCCACCACAGCTGGCTTCGCTGGCCGAAGACCACGCCGATCTGCTTGGCGTTACGCTCCCGCGCCCGCCACGGTGTCACCCCGGCCACCGTCACCCGGCCCGAGGTCGGCACCAGGATGCCGGTGAGCATCTTGATGGTCGTGGACTTCCCTGCCCCGTTGGGCCCCAGATATCCGACCATCTCGCCAGGCTCGACGGCGAAGCTGACGCCATCCACTGCCCGCTTCACTGTCTGCTCGCGCGTGAACAGGGTCCGCAACCCCGCAAACGCGCCCTCCTGCTCCTTCGGCCTGCGAAACTCCTTAACGAGATCCTCTACCTCTATACGAGTGTTTCGTAGCAACGTGACACTCATTCCTTTGAGATCCGTCCGTACGTGTTGTGGCGGCGGATCCAGCTCATGATTCCGTCATCTTCTCGCGCTGGCTGCTGTCGTCCGCCGTAGCCAGCGCGCGTACGTCATGGACTGGGTAACCACCCAGATGCGCATGCAACTCGCCGTCGACCAGCAGGAGAAGAAGGTGCGGCTTGATGAGCACTACCGACTACCTGCTGGTCGTCGATCATCAGCAGCCCACGATCCCGCAAGACATCGGCCGAGCACCAGTCACTTTGAGGCCTTCGCAGGCAACGGGGTGTTCCCACCGAGGACACGGTTAGGCCCGTAAAGAATCAACACGTTGCTTCACGGTCTGCCTGTCGTTGGTGTGGTATGTCCATACCGAACGAGGTTCGTGACCAACTTGCCCTGAGACTCGGGGTGTTGTTACCTCATTTCAATGAGCGGCAGCAGCGGCTGGCGCTGGCTGCTGAGGCACGGCGGGGTCCGGGCCGTCGCGCGTGTCGCAGGGGTGAGCGAGACGACGGTGCGGAAGGGTGTCTTCGAGCTGGAGGGCGGTGAGGACCCACTGCCCGATGGCCGGGTCCGACGGGACGGCGGCGGTCGTAAGAGCGCCGAGGAGCTTGACCCGCTGCTCGTTCCGGCGCTGCTGGCGCTAGTCGAGCCGGATGAGCGGGGCGATCCGATGTCGCCGCTGCGGTGGACGACCAGGTCGCTGCGGTCTCTGGCCGGGGAGCTGACGAGGCAGGGCCATGCCGCCTCGGCGCCGACCGTGGGCAGGCTGCTGCGGGAGAACGGTTTCAGTCTGCAGGCCAATGCCAAGACCGTTGAGGGCGCTCAACACCCCGACCGGGACGCGCAGTTCCGGTACATCAGTGACCAGGTCAAGGACCATCAGGCGAACGGCGAGCCGGTGGTCAGTGTGGACACGAAAAAGAAGGAAGTCGTCGGGGAGTTCAAGAACGCGGGACGTCAATGGCGGCCGGCCGGTGAACCCGTGCGGGTTGACATCCATGACTTCCCCGGTGATGCACTGGGCAAGGCCCTGCCCTACGGCATCTACGACCTGGCGGCGAACACCGGCCGGGTGAACGTCGGTACGGATCACGACACCGCAGCCTTCGCGGTCGAATCGATCAGCCGTTGGTGGAACGGGCAAGGACGTCTCGACTATCCGCAAGCCAGACGTCTGCTGATCGCCGCCGATGCCGGCGGCTCCAACGGCTACCGCACCCGGGCCTTCAAGACCGAGTTGGCTGCGTTCGCCGCCAGGACCGGCCTGGCCGTCACGATCTGCCACATGCCGCCGGGCACATCAAAATGGAACAAGGTGGACATCTGCTGTTCTCCGCGATCACCATGAACTGGCGCGGCAGACCGCTGAACAGCCACGAGGTCGTCGTGCAGTCCATCGCCGCGACCACCACCCGCGCCGGTCTCACCGTCCACGCCGAACTCGACACCGGCGCCTATCCCACTGGTGTGAAGGTCAGCGATGCTGAGCTGAACGCAGTGCCGGTCACCAGACATGCCTTCCACGGCGAATGGGACTTACACCGTGCACCCCCACCCCGCCAGCCCGGCAGGCCCCACCGGACCAACGCCCGGGCCGACGATGGTCTTCGACCGCGGTGCTCTGTCACATCCCGCGCTGACCGAGCTGACCGAGACTCTGACCACCGACTGGCAGACGCTGCAGAAACAGGACCCCGCCGCCCGACGCGACGGCGGCGAGCGACGCAGGGCCCCGGGCGGCGGCCGCAAAGCCAAACTCGACCTGGCCGACCGGGTCCTGGTCACCGTGCTGCAACAAAACCTCGCCCTGCCGCCTACCGTGCTGGCCCACCTCTTCGCCGTAAGCAAGGACACCATCCGCCACACCACCAGCGAGATCCGGCGACTGAGCTTCTTCAGCGTTGCCGCTCCAGGGTGAGGACGGCCTTGGCGATTGACGTCATGCGGTTTGGGCTGCATCGGGCTCTGCGGAAGATTCGCCAGGATTTGAGGCGGGCGATTCCTCGTTCGACGGGTACGCGAGCGGCGGACAGCGCCCGGTTGACCGTCCGTTCGGTCATGGTGAGTTCACCTTGGGGCGGTCGGCGTTTGGGGGTGGTGACCCACTCGCCCGCGCCGATGTAGGCCATGTCGGCGAGGACGGGGACGCCTTGGCGCTCGCAGATCCTGATGATCTTGTGGGTGCGGGCGGCGGTCAGGTCGTGTGTGCGACCGGGCAGGGCGGGTGAGAGCCACAGCGTGCGACCGGCCGGGTCCGTGATGACCTGCACGTTCACACCGTGCCGCTTGTGCTTCGTCGAATAGTCTGCGCGCCCGTCGCCGACCCGGTCGCACTCGGCAAGTGTGCCGTCCACGAGAACGTAGTCGGGTTCTGTCTCGCGCAGGACCCTCAGCAGGCCCGGCGCCAGGTCGGCCAGGTGCTCGACGACGGTGGTGACGTACGCGTGGGCGGTGTCGACGGAGATACGGAAACCTGCGGCGAGCTGAGCCAGAGGGTCGTGCCGGCGCAGGTACACAAGAGCGATCACCGCACGCTCGGACGGCCGGAGTTTGCAGCGCCGGTCACCCTCACGGGTGACGATCAGCATCGTCACCCACTCCACGAGTGCGTGCGGCAGGTCGAGTGCGGCAGGATACGAGACCAACAGGGTTCCTGAGCTGGAGAGTTGAGACCTAGACACCTCTCTCAACGGCACGGGGACCCTGTCGGTTGCTTACGGTCCCGCCGTCACCCGTCCGGGGGCCACTCTGAAAACCCTCACTGATGGACCAGCACGCACACACACCCCGGCCCCCAGCAGCACACCTCAACACCCTGGCAGGACTCCTTGTCCACGCCGCCGCACACGGCGCGACCCTCACGACAGAGACCAAACCAACGTGTTGATTCTTTACGGGCCCTTAGCGAAGAATTGGGCCCCTGGGGAGAATTGTCTACACAAGGCCGAACGAACATGAAAGATCGCGAAAGGTGGGTCAGTGCAGGTAAGGGCACCGATAGCATGCGAACATCCTGGTCAGGAGAGTGCGTTAGAGAACTTCACTCAACATTAAGGACGTCGCGCCACGAAGACGAACTCCCTTCCTGGTCGATCAGGTGCATCGCGCACTTCCTCCACCAAGAAGCCGTGCACGGCCAGGTCCCGCTCGATCTCTTCCCGCTCTCGGAAGCGCAACGTCGAGTCCGAGGTCAACACCTGTCCATCCACAGCGAAGACATAAGTCCACCTGAACGTCGCCAGCGGCCAACTTACGTCGATCAGCTGGACCCAGCTCTCGACGACGCCGACATCTGGAATCTTCGTCACGCGGTGGGAGTTGTCGCGGGTCCACTCGTCCCAAGCGCGCCTCGCCGGATCGCGGGTCTCGAAGACCAGATACCCGCCGGGCCGCAGTGCTTCGTGAGCTTTCCGCAGCGTCTGCCGCCATACCCGTGGATCAACGATGGCCTGGGCCACGTTCGCCGTCATCGTCACAAGGTCGACCTGTAGCGGCGGGAGTGTTGTCGCATCACCGCAGATCCAGCGCACCCGCTCACTGCCTGGTTTGGTCCGAGCAACGTCGATGGACGCCTGGGCCGGATCGATGCCGATGGCCTCAATCCCGCGATCAGCCAGTAAGCGGGCGAATACCCCCGTCCCGCAGCCGATATCCAGCACACGATGCGCTGCGAACTCTTCCGTTATCCGAACATATGCGTCAAGATCGCCGCGATCGGGGTTGAGTGGGTCATAGATCACGGCGAGCTGTGGATGCCCGAAGCACTCGTCAACCATGCTGGCGAACGTACGGGAGCTGGATCTGAAGAGCTACTCGGCTCAACGAGCGATCAGTGAGCTTCTTCAGCGTTGCCGCTCCAGGGTGAGGACGGCTTTGGCAATTGACGTCATGTGGTTTGGACTGCATCGGGATCTGCGGAAGATGCGCCAGGCCTTCAGGCGTGCGACGCCGCGCTCAACCGGTGCCCGTGCCACGGCCAGGGCCCGGTTGACGGTTTTCTCGGTGAGGGTGAGTTCTTACAAAGGCTTGCGCTTGATGCCCGTGGTCACCCAGGGGCCGCCGCCCTGGTAGGCGAGGTCGGCCAGGATGGGGACGCCCTGGCGCTCGCAGATCCGGATGATCCGGTGGGTGCGGGCAGCGGTCAGGTCGTGAGCTCGGCCCGGCAATGCGGGTGAGAGCCACAGCAGCTGGCCGCCCGGATCGGTAACCACCTGCACGTTCACCCCGTGCCGGCGGTGCTTGTGGGAGTGGTCGGCCCGTCTGGTCGCACTCGGCGAGCGTGCCGTCCAGCAGGACGAAGTCTACATCGGTCTCGCGCAGGACCTTCAGCAGACCCGGCGCACGTTCAGCGAGCAGGTGGATGACCGCGCTGGTGTAGACGTGGGCGGTGGACTCGCTGACCCCGAACCCGGCAGCGATCTTCGCCAGGCTCGTGTGTTCGCGCAGGTACACCAGTGCCACCATCGCGCGCTGGGATGGGCGGAGCTTGCAGCGCCGGTCACCCTCACGGGTGACGACAAGCATGGTGACCCACTCGACCAGACCGTGAGGCAGGTCGAGTGCGGCAGGATAGACGGCCAACGAGGCCCCCGAGCAGCGTGGTTGAGACGTCAGACATCTCGATCAACAGCTCGGGGGCCTTGTCCGTTGCGCTTCGTGGACTGTCACCTGATCGGTGGCCAGCTCGAAGAAGCTCAGTCATCGGCATTGGTATCGCCGTACCCATTGTTGCCCCTGACCGCCAGCGCTTCCATGCCGATCAAACTCGATGACGCAGGGCAGCCGACTAATCGACCGCCACCACTGGAAGAGCCAAAAAAAGCCCGCCACCTCAGCTGATCTTTTGAACGTTGCACAATCGGCCATGATCAACCGAGGGTCAATCCCTTCTGCGTACCTCTCACTACCAGCGACGTCAAACTTCGACTGGGCTATAGGACGGCGATGAATCTGGCTTAATTTCAGTGGTGAACTTGCCCCTAAAGGCCCGAATAGCGAGGTGCTAAGTCCCGTAGCGATCACCCGCTCGTGCAGCTGGCGGTATTGCCCGGAGACGCTGACGCGTGTCAGCCTGCTGACTGTCAGACCGGAGTCAAAACCGTAGAGAGGAGATGCCCAAGATGGATGATCAGATGTTCAAGAAGGAGCCCGCGTTCTTCCCGTTCGTTAGCGCGGAGATTTTCTTCGAGGCTGAGGCCGACGTCGAGGAGCTCGACTTCGGAGATGCACTCGACACCGAGCTTGACGAAATGCTGAAGATCAGCGACTCGGCATGATCGCGGCGCCAGGAAGGGGATTTCGGTCCGCTTCCTGGCGTTTCACCTCCCCGAGATTGGAACAGCTTCTAGATGGAGTTCAAGCGCAACTCATTTCACGATACCATGATCGGCCTCAGCTGTAGTCCTACTGATTACCCCGCCGACATTTTCTCCCAAGCGTGCGTTGAGTCCTTCAACTCATGTAATTGGTTTCATTTTGGCTATGCATTCACTCAGGTGTTTGAGCCTGCGGTGCTCTACGAAGTTGCCCTACTTGAAGGAACTAGGCTTGCACCGCTTGCCATACTCGAAGATCGCCGGACGGACGCGCTGGTTAGACTCGGCGCAATGCTTGACCAGGCATCAGAGCACACAGTGGTGGAGCTGCTAAATTTAGCTTCTGCCTTAATTAGTATCTCGCGGTTTGAACTCGTGCGGAATGTGCTCGCCATCCTTTCTGAACGCCAGACGACCTCCCGAGAGGATTTCGAGATCGGCTGGTTGAAGTTTGTCGTATCCAATCGCTGCGAGGGCGGTTCCAGCTCTCCAGCCGCTTTTGAGAGGATGCGCGCGGCTGTCATCACGCGTGAAGTGCCGGCCAGCCGGGTGCTGGATGCATGCACCCAGGCAGTCGTGTGGTACGTGAAGCGTCGCGAGTTACCAACGGCCGACTTCGAGCGATGGCGGGAACTCGGAACATCACTTTCGAAAATGTCGGGTCGGGTCGAGCCCGGCGCCTTGTCGTCATGGTACCGAGGTGTTGCCATGCTTCCTGCGGCGATCGGGGATGCTGCGGCCACTCGCCACTATATGAATCGGGCCCGCGAGGCCGCCGATGCGTGTACCGGCGGCGAGTCCCGAGCTGCTGATTTGAATGCAATCAAGACCTACTACGAATCTGCGGTGAAGGAATATCTCTACGTTCAACGGGATGCAGATGCGGCCGAAGAGGCGGGTCGGGCACTCATCGCATTGGACCCGGTCTGGTCTGTCAGCTACGGAGAACTCGCAGAGGTCTACTTGCAGTCGAAACGGGTAGAGCATGCCGCCCAGCTGTACGAACAGGCCGCCGCAGCCGGTCCCCCCTACGTTGCGCACCACCTCCTTAAGGCGGCGACATGTCGTGAACGATGTGATGACCTCCCGGGCGCAATGGCTCTTTACGAAAAGCTGGCAGGCTTCGCCCCGCACAGCCGTCAGGTCATGTCGAAGGGCCTCAATCTGGCCCGCCGCCTTGCACACCCATCGGCGACGATCTTTGAGCGTGGCCTACTGGAGATCGAGTCTCATGCCGCCGATTGACGCACCCGCGTTTCGCCACGACCCGCGGAAGGCGGTGCTCGAGGTGCGGAGATCCACCGACAGCACGTTCCGGTGGAACGACGAGCCTGTCGTGTGCGGTCATCGCCATTTCACGCATCTCCGCAAGGACGGACAGCAGGTCTCTGTGCCGGTCTGTGCCACACCTGTCGCGGTGGCCGGACTCGGCGCCATCTTTGCCACCTACGATGGCCGCGTCCGCCTCTGGGACAGCAGTCTGGAAAAGGTGTACTGGGAGCGTCGGCTCGACAACGCGGTGTACGCCTCCCCGGTGGTCGACTCGGCGAGGCAGGCTGTCGTCGTCGCAACTACCAGCGGCCTTGTACGGTCACTTGACCTGCGCGGCCGCACCCGTTGGTCATCCAGCGTGGACGGGCCGGTGTATGCCACCCCCACCGTTCTGCCCAGCACGGATGTGCTCGTGATTGCCGCGTTCGGCAGCAGGTGCATCGGGCTGCGGCTCGACACTGGCGCGAAGGTGTTCGATCGGGAGCTGCCGCGCCCGTGGCACGCGCAGTGGGGCGGCTCCGCCGCACACCGAGACCCGTACGCGAGTCCGGCGACGCTCGACACCGGAGACGTGGCCGTCGGATGCGCCGAGCACGTGGTGTGCCTGACCCCCGATGGCGCGCAGCGGTGGTGCCGAGATCTGGGCACCTCCGTTCGGGCGTCGTTGGTGGCCATCCATTCCGAAGGTGTGCTCGCCGTGGTGACGGTGGACGGCCGCTGCACGTTTCTTGACAGCCGCACAGGTGAGGAGCGCGGCACCGTGTCGCTCGGGGGCAAGGTGGTGGGGAGTCCCGCATTGTCTGGCACTGTCCTGGCCGTGGGCACCCAGGACGGCATCGGCTTCGGTGTTGATGTGCGCACGCACGAGGTGTGCTGGCGCGTACCCGGCGCCGTACCGCGGGATCACTCGTCGTATACCGTCACCCCAAGCGGCGGCTTCGCGGTGACGACGCCACGAGGCAATGTCGTCGGCCTCGACCGTGCCGACGGTCGGTTCCTGTGGGAAACCAGCCAGCTACTCGGTCTCGCAGATCACGACCCGGCGCTCGACGTCACTCCGATCGTGGCGCCCGATGGAAACATGTACTGCGGCTCCTACTCCGGGATGGCGTACCGTTTCCGGTTCCGTCCTCAGCAGGATTCGTCATGACAGCCGGTGCACTCGCGGGTGACATCGAGCCCGCCGGCGCAGCCCTGGTCCGCACGGCGACCGGGTTCAAACAGCTGGCCTCGCGGAGCCGGCTTGAGGACGCCGACGTACATGCGCTCGCACTCCTCTCCGCAAACGCCGCGCACCTGCTCACGTATGCCGAGGGAAATCAGCGCCACTTCGGACCCGCCCATGCACTGCAGTCCAACTGGAAGCGGCTGCTTGCCGATCCGGAGGTCGACGCGGCCCTGCTGGTGCTGCTGGAAAGCTCGGCGTGCGAGGAGGAGACAGCCGAGCGGACCCGGTGCGACCTGCTTGACTGGCTGCGCAATCGAGTCAGGACCCAGGAGAGCCCTGCGACAGCGGAGGTAGCCGCCAGGTATCGGCAGGCCCGCGGCGCTCTCAAAAACATCGACGACGCTCAAGCAGCGCTTCTGGAACGTCTAGGGCTGCTCGCCCCCGGGGCAGCACCCGCCGCCGTGTTCTACCGAGCGGTGAGCACGATGACAAAGGTCTCCACCCGCGAGAAGCTCGTACACGCCTGGGAGGTACAGCGGGCCCGGCATACCGACTCGGTGCTGGAACAGCTCGACGCCGTCGTAAGGCTCCGCCGTGAGCAGGCGCGTGCTGATGGGGCATCAAGCGTGGTCGACCGCACCCTGGATCGTTCAGGGTTGGACGAAGCCCGGGCCACAGCGTTCATCGACGCGTACGTGGAACGTGCGGTGGAAAGCACCAGCCGTCTCGCGACGCGCATCCGGGCGACGACCGGCGCGACAGACCATCCGCTGGCCCACTTCGGCGCCTACGCTCGCACAGTCGCAGGCGGCGCCACACTGCCGACCTTCCCGCTTGACGGTTGCCTGGACTATTTGGCTGCCATTACCCGCGATGTGTTCGACATCGCACTTGCTCCGCTTGCTGCGGATCGGCCGGACGAACACGTCGTCCTCGGAGTCGCCGACGGAAGGGTGATCGGTGTTGCCTCCTTCGACCTGATGGAAACGCCGCTCCGCAGCACCCGCGGTCAGGCCGGAGCCGCACGTGGCGATGCCCCTCACTGGCCCGGAGAGACGTCGGCAACGCTCCCCGAAGCGCGCGTCCTGTGCCGCTACCAGCACGACGCCCGCGGCAACCGGGTTGTCTCCTTCGAGGGCCTGCATAGCATGCTGCACGAATTCGGGCACGTCATGAACCACTGGCTCCTTCGGCGGCACACCCCTAGCGATACCGGACTGGACTACCTGCCACTTGAGCGCATCGAGGACCTGAGTACGTGGTTCGAGAAGTGGGCATACCACCCGCGGCTCGCCGAGCATCTGACGCTCTCAGCCGACAGCGCGGCTGGACTCAGCATCTGCGCCCACATCAAGCGGCTGGAGTTCCTCAACGCGAACCTCGACCGGGCGGTCGTCGCCGCGCTGGACTTCGACGTCCACCGTCACCATTCCGGCGGCCTCGCCGACTCCTTCCGCCAGCTCAACAGGCGCTTCCGGTTCGGTGACCTGTGCCGCCTTGAGACGGTTGCCGGCTACCTGCTGGCACCACTATGCCGGGCATACCCCGGTGCGAACTTCGCCTATCTCTGGGGAGCTGCGTTCGGTGCGCAGGCCTTCGCGCCGTGGCTAAGCACCGGTGCTGCGACACGAGCGCAGGCCGACCGGAGCCTCAGATCGTGCCTCGACCCGGACGCACCCAGCGAGACGCCCAAGCTCGACCCCTTGTTTCTGTTCTACGACGCAGATGGTGAGCCATGTCTGTAGACCTTCCCGTCGCTCCTGACTACGAAAGCCTCGACCAAACCGATGCGGCGCTGGACGCGATGATGACGCGGCTGCGTGCCTTGCTGGATCTGGATGCCCTGAGCGAGGACGCCTTCGTCGAGATCTGCGCGATCTACAACAACGTTGCATATATCTTCCTCTATCTGGAATCGAACGAGGCACACGTCAATTACGAGCGACTCCTGCCGTGGCGGGACGCGTTCCACCGAGACGCAGGGATCGACGCTGCACTGCTCGACCGGCTCCTGACGCTGCGTTGCATCCACACAGAGACCGAGGAAGCACGCACCGCCTACGTCGCCCACCTTCGCGCGAAGCCCGCAGCCGCGCCTGAACGCACGAACGACGGCTCACATGAGCAACTGCTCGTTGAGGCCAAGGACATTCTCGACGAGATCCGGCACGACGGCGCCATGCTGCTGCAGCGCATCGGCAGCACCAGCCGTGCCAACCCGAACGCCACCTTCTACAAGCTCGTCGGCTCCACAAACAGCGCCGCAACCCGCACCAAATTGGGCCGCGTATGGCGCGCGACGCGCGACCGCCGGCTCGGCGAACTCACCTCAGTGGTTGACCGCATGGTCGATGCGCGCCGCCGCGAAAGCCGAGCGCAGGGTGCCGACTCGGTGCTGGCGATCACGCTGCGCCGGTGTCGGGTCTCCGAGGAGGCGGCCTGGCGCCTCGTCGAGCGGTACCTGATCAGCTCCTTGGAGCACCAAGAGCGGCTCGACTCCGAGGTTCTGGCCGCAACAGGTGCCCCCGACAACGCTATGGACCACTTCGGCCACTTCGTGCGCGCACTTCAGGCAGGTCGAGGGGTCCCGCTGTTCCCGGTGGAGGGCTGTCTGTCATTCATTCGGCAGGTGGCAAAGCGCCTGTTCGGTCTGACGCTCACCGAAGCGCCCACCCGGTCAAACCCCCACGTACTGGCCTTCGACGTAGAGCTCGACGGGCGTCTCATCGGCCACGTGAACCTGGACCTGTGGGAAACCGACTCTCAGCGTCGTACCGCGAATACCACGAAAGGAATCCGAAACCGCACGGAGTGGCATGGCATCGTGCAGCGGCCCGTCGCCTACGTGTCGTGCCGATTCCGCAGGACAGAAGACGGTGCGAACCGCATCACCTTCCAGAACGTGCACAGCCTCTTCCACGAGTTCGGGCACGCGGTAAACCACCTCCTGATTCGCAAGCGGCTGCCCACGCAGTCCGGATTGGAGTACTTGCCGTTGGAGCGGCTGGAGGATCTGAGCATGTGGTTCGAGAAGTGGGTGTACCACCGCCAGTTCGCCGACCACCTGAACCTGTCGCCAACCGAGCTGGACGGTCTGCAGCTATGCCAGGATGTTAAACGGCTGGAGTACCGGCGCTCACACGTGGACCGGGCCGTCACCGCGGCACTGGATTTCGAGCTGCACCGCAAGTCGGACGGTGGTATCGAGGGTGCGTTCCAGCGACTTGACGAGCAGTACGGCATCGGTGCGCATTGCACGCTAGGCGATTTTCCACCTTATTTCACCTGGCCCATGTTCCGGGCCAATCCGGGTGCTAACTTCGCCTACCTGTGGGGCGCCAGCACAAGCGCCCAGCTGTTCGCTCCCTTTCTCGATACCGCCATCGAGGACGCCGGAGAACCAGCGGATCTCTGTGAGACATTCCTCCCGTGCTTCGATTTCGACCAGCCCAGTGTCGAGCCTGACAGTGCGGCTATTTTCTCGTTTTACGAAGGTCAACCGCGCTCCGGAGCGGAAGGCACGGTAGCTGGAAAAGGGAAGGGTGAATAGTGCCGCCTCCAACGAGTTACATGCGTGCTGTATTCCCGCCCCGAGAGGAGCTGCTCGACCGTATCCTGCGCGATTCTCTCCTCAGCAACGGCCTGCGTCCGATGCAAATCGACGACAACGCAGCGCGCGTACTTCAGTTGCTGACGACGTTGCACCGCCCACAGCAAGTGGTCGAAATCGGCACCTACTTCGGCTACTCAGCGATCCACATCGCTCGCGGTCTGCCTCCAGGTGGTCGCCTCGTGAGCCTGGAAGTCGATGCCGACCTGGCGAGTCTGGCGCAGGACAACCTGAAGCAAGCCGGCCTGACCGACAGCGTGGAGGTCATTGTCGGCCTCGCGGCCGACTACCTCACCGAACTGGCCCCGGAGAGCCAGGACATGGTGTTCATCGACGCCGACAAGGTGTCCTACCCCGCCTATCTCAAGCTCTGCTTTCCGCTGCTGCGGCACGGCGGAATGCTCGTGGCCGACGACGTGTTCGCAGACGGCGACTTCAGCAGTGAGTCCCCGGGCGACGACGGGGGCGGGGCGGTCCGCGCTATCAATGCGTACAACCGGGCTACCGCCCGCAGTCCGCAGCTGTTGTCGGCATTCATCGGCACCGACAACGGCTTGATGGTCAGCTACAAGCGATGAGGGGGCTACCTACCATCGGCCAGGAGGGACGCTGACATGCGAAAGACGATCGAGGTCATCGACGACTTCTACCGAGATCCATATGCACAGCGTGAGCAGGCGCTTGCCAGTGATTCAACCACGCCGGACGGCACGCCGACACATGTGCTGAGCAACGGCAAGGTGATGGTGCCTGACGCCGAGACAAGGGCGCGGATTTCCTCGCTCCTCGGCCATGTCGGGGAGTCGCTTCCGGAATTGACCAGTCGGCTCGCCTTCGTCAGCGCTGGCGAGGAGGGAGAGGGGGCGACTCCGCACACGTATAACAGCCAGTGGGCCGCTCTAGTATACCTCGCGTTACCGAAGGGCCAGTTCTCCGGCGGAGTCGAGTTCTACCGTCCTGCAGCCGCTAGTTCCACGCCCAGCCCTAATGGCAGCACGGCTCGCGACGAGAACCCCCACTCTGAACACTGGGAGGAAACCACCTACGTTCCGTTGACATTCAACCGGATGGTGCTTTTCCAAGGGGCAATGGCCCATAGGTACACGGTCCGCAGTGTCGATCGTGACTCCGTGGAAGACCACATTGCCCAGCTTTTCCTCTTCGACGAGCCGGACGGAGGGCGGTAGCCGTGTCAAGCAAGGTCATCATCGTCGACGACTTCTACGCCAACCCTGAAGCGGTACGGGCCAAGGCACTTACCTCGCGCTTTGCCAACATCGAGCCGACCGACTACCCCGGCTTCGCCAGCCAACTTGTCATCGGGTCACGCTCACTGGAGCAGGTATTCACCGGGCTGATCGGCGCCGAGCTGAATGTCGACCGGGACCGGTTCACATGGGGTGGCTTCCGCTACATCACAGAGAAGTCCGGAAGGTCAGCGATCGTGCATGCTGACGTGGCCGCTGACTGGGCGGGAATGGTCTACCTCACGCCGAACGCCCCGATGAGCTCGGGCACCGCATTCTTCCGCCACCGAGCGACCGGTCTGTCGTCGCCGCCGACAGACCGCGAAGCACGGGCTATGGGCTACGCGGATTCCTCGGAGTTCGATGACCAGGTCATCCGTCCGGACAAGGCAGACCTATCGAAATGGGAGCAAATTGCCCGGATAGGCCCGGTGTATAACCGGCTCATCCTGTTCCGGGGAAGCGAGCATTACCACGCGCCAATGGGCGGCTGCGGTGACTGCGCGAAGACAGCGCGCCTGACCCACATCTTTTTCGTCAATGAGCTGCCGCCGCTGGGCGCGGTCGCGCACGAGGTGACAGCGGCATGAGTGTGTCATCGCCGAAGGGGTCGCTCCCGCCCGAAGCGCGGCCGAGACAGCTCGTCGACCTTGCGGTGCAAGCTTGTGCTCCGGGCGCCGATGTACAGGACTTTTTCCTGGTCCCCGTCGATCCAGTGGTATTGGCAGTGCACGGGGCATCGGTAGTGGTACGAGAGGCGCTGGACAGTGGTCGCACAGCATGCACAGCGGCGGATGTGGCCCGCATCAAAGGCACGCTTCAGACGCTCGTGCTGGTCAAGCAACCGGATGCAGAGCGGCGCTCACAGTGGATCATCGATGGGTGGCGCCTGCTGCGGGCCGGTGCAGCAGGGGCGGACTTGCGCGGCGCACCGCTGAGGGGCGCTTCGCTCCAGGCCGCCCGGCTGGGCTCGGCCGACCTGTCTGAGGCAGACCTTGCCGGAGCCGACCTGGAGAAGGCCGACCTCTCCAACGCGAATTTGACCGGTGCCGACTTGACCACGGCCAGCCTCTTCAGCGCGAGCCTGAAGAAGGCGGACCTCACCGAGAGCTCGCTCTGCCGCGCCGACCTCCGCCACGCTGACATGCGGGATTCGGTCTGCGTCCGCACCGCGATGCGCGGCGCTGACCTGTGGGGCGCTTACCTCTGGAACGTTGACGTATCGATGGCATTCACTGAGGGCCTCGACGTCGACCGGGCCGACTTCCTCAACGCAAAGGTGGTGCCGGAATGATGGCCCTCCGCAGAACGCCCGCAACCGCAGCTCGGAGGTGCGCATGGCGACGATAACCACGCGCCGGCCAAACTACTGCGACAACCTGCCAGCCATCGAAGCGGATCTGGCCGAAGGGGCTGACCGGCTGCGCATGCTGGTCGCCCCGTCTGAGCACTCCGGGCAGGTGCTGACCGCCGAGGCCCTGCATGAGATCGTCCTGATCTACTCCAACACCGCCTACACATTCGCCTACCTGGAAGGCAGCCAGCGCTTCGACGACTACCAGCACCTCCTTCGCTGGCACGAAGCCTACTTCCACGACCGGGACCTGACCGTCGCAACCGAGAAGGCCCTCGCAGCGGCTGGGCCGTTCACGGCGCACGACCTTGAGGAGCTGCGCCTGACATGGCTGGCATGGTTCGCCGACCGGAAGCGGGCGCCGGAGCAAATGCGGCGGCGGCAAGCCGAACTCGGGGCGGATATGCGGGCGATCTTGCGGCAGATGGATGCCCACCAGCTCGATTTCCTCCAGCGATTCAAGATCAATTCGCCCAGAACAAGCCCGTCGGTGATGCTGGCCGAGACAGCAAGTCGGCTCAAGGAGCCAACGACACGGACCAAGTTGACCACGGCCTGGCGGCGGCACTCCGCGCCTTACGTCGCCGCGCTGACGAATGTGCTCGACGAGGCCGTGGAGGTGCGCCGCAGAGCAGTCCGCGAGGGGGCGGGTGGCCACTCCACCGTACTGGCACAGACCTTCGAGAGTTGTTCCGTCTCCCCTGCTGAAGCCACTTCCTTTCTGCAAGAGTTCCTGACACAGGCCCTGGAAAGCCAACGCGAGCTAGAGTCCGCGATTCGAGCGGCAACCGGGTGCACGGAACACCCGATGGACCACTTCGGGCGCTACGTGCGGACGCGCATGAGCGGGCGCCGGGCACCGACGTTCAAGCTACAGGCGCTCTTGGATCTTTTGTGCGCGCTGGCCTGGCGGGTGCTGGGTGTGACGGTCACCGCCGCCCCGGCGCAACATACCCATGCCCTGACGTTCCGTGTCAGCGGCGCAGGCGAGGAATTAGGGAGCATCGACTTCGATCTGCTGCGCCCCGGCGGACGAAGTCACCGCACGGTTTCCCCTCCCTTGACCGCCAAATGCGAAACGTCGGTGCCGGTCAAGGCGAAGGCGCACGTTCTGTGCCCGCTGCACCCTGACCACGAGGACAACCACGTCACGTTCGCCGCCGCGCAGGCGATCTTCCACGAGTTCGGTCACGCCCTCACCCATGTGCTGCTCCCCCGCCGGATGCCGAGCGAGTCAGGCGTTGAATACCTGCCCCTTGACCGCCTTGAATGTGCCAGCACTTGGTGGGAGCGGTGGGTGTACCACCCGGACTTCGCCAGCACGCTGGACCCAACGGGTGAAGCACACGAGGCTCTCTCCCACTCCCAGCAGCTTCGAGCGCTTGAGACCTGGAGCACCACCCTGCAGTGCACCGTGGCTGCCGCGGTCGACCTCGACGTGCACGGTCGCTCTGACGGCGGCCACCGTGAGGCGTTTGAACGTCTCAGCCAAGAGTTCTCGCTCGGCGACCACTGCGCATTCGGCGATCTGCCTGGCTACTTCACACACCTGACGTGGCAGGCCGCCCCTGGAGCGGGATTTCTCTACCTTTGGGGAGCCGCCAGCAGTGCAGAGGTCTTTAAGCGGTACCAGTCGATTCGTGTCGCGGACCTCCCCGCAAAGGGGCTGCCAGACGAGCTCACTCATCTGTGGCTCGATTCGACCCTGCCCAGCCCGCGGCCCTCGGTCGAGCCGTACTTCGAGTTTCTTCGTGACGTAGTTGATACCGGACCCATGGAGGTGGCTCGCGTATGAAGAAGGGCATCGTCATCGGTGCCAGCCACGGGTGGGGCGCCCATCTCGCAAGTCGGCTCGTCGAGGAAGGCTGGGACGTCACCGCCGTAGGGCGGCGGCCAAAGCCCGACCTTCCCGACACCGATGCACTGCGATATGTGCAAGCCGACCTGACGACAGCGGACGGATACGAGACTGTGGAGCGCGAGCTGCGGGAGCAGGCACCCGCGCTAGTCGTTTACAACGCGGTCTCATATGGCCCGCGCGACACGACGCTGCCGCCGCTGGATGAGCTGGAGGCGACGTTTCGGCTCAACACGCTCGTGCCTTACCACCTCCTCCTCAACCACGTCGAGAAGCAGTCGACGGCGGAGTTCTGCACGTACGTGGTCACGAACTCGGACTCGATCTACCACGCCAACAAATACTCGGGGATCTACGCCGCAAGCAAGGCAGCCTTGCGGGTGCTGACCACAGCGCTGGCAAGCGCCTGCCAATCCCACAATGCCGCCGCTGCCACCCTCTTGCTCGGGCCGCTGGCCGACGAAGAGAACTTCGAGAAGCTTCAGGAGGTGGCCGATCGCACGGGGGCAGACATCGACGTTGTCACCCGCCGCTTTCTGGCCAGGTCGAACCAGGCATACGTGATCAATTCATTCCTGTCCTACGAGTCCTGCGTGAAGAACGTGCTGACGATCGCGAACCTAGGCCGGGATGCAAACGGAATGCTGTGCAAGTTGGACGGCGGATCGTCCGGGTCGTTGATTTGAGGACCAGGGCGGGCACACGAGAGCAGGAGGGCAAGATGAATTCGTATGGGCCGCTGTGGCCGTTTCTGACACCTCCAGACGATCAAGGCCGCGATGACTTCTGCGCGAAGTCCGCGCGCGGAGTCCGCGTGACGATGATGAACGGCCGTGAGCTGCTCTGCGCCACAAGCGGGTTGTGGAACTCCAACCTTGGATATGGAAACGCCGCCGTGGCAAAGGCGGTCGCCAATGTGCTGCACGACGCTTCGTACCTCAGCGTTTGGAGGGCCGAAAACCTACAGGCTCGCTCGGCTGCAGCCGAACTGGTCGAGCTCGCCGGAGCAGATCACTACGGCCGGGTCCTCTTCTCCACTTCCGGTGGCGCCGCGAACGACCTCGCGATCAAACTGGTACGCCAATATCAGGTACTGCGAGGCAAGCCTGACCAACGCGGGATAATCGCGCTGCGTACCGCCTATCACGGGCTGACGTTCGGGGCAGCGGCGCTCAGCGATGCCAATCTCGGGCAGCAGATGTACGGCGTGGACCGTCGTCTGGTCGGGCGTGTGCCGGCCAACGACGGGGCCCGACTCCAGGCAGTGCTGTCGCGATACGACGGAGGTGTCGCCGCGCTCTTCGTCGAGCCCATTCTCGGCTCTGGGGCCATTGCTCTCACTGAGGAGTTCGTCGCCGACATCCTCCGGCTGCGTAGGGAGTACGGGTTCGTCCTGGTCGCCGATGAAGTCTCCACCGGCTTCGGCCGCACTGGCAACGCGGCTTTCGCCAGTGCCCGCTGGCCCGAGCCACCCGATGTGCTCGTCACCGCAAAGGCACTGACGAACGGCACTCTCGCGGCGTCCGCTGTCATCGTTTCGCGCGAGATGGCAGAAGCGTTCCTTGCGCCCAACGTGTTGCTCGGTCATGCCGAGACGCAGGCTGGCACGCCAGTTGTGGGCGCGGCGATCAGTGCGACGTTGGCAGAAATGCGCCGCCTGGACACCCTTGCGGCCAGCGAGAAGCTCGGCCAGCGCTTCGGGGTCGAACTCGCTGCGCTAGCTGCCGAGTATCCAATGATCACCTCGGTCACGGGCAGGGGCTGCATGTGGGCGTTGCATCTCATCGCGCCGGACGGTGCGCCCATGGCTCAGTCAGAAGTGTCTGTGGTCATCCAGGCGATCCGTGACGCGGGGGCGATTGTCACCGCTGGCCCGAACTGCTTCCAATTGGTCCCCGCCCTCGTGTATACGGACGCAGAGGTCGACGAGTTGCTGGCAATCATGCGGAGGGGTCTCGAGAACTACGCAGCAGGTTGTGAGGAGCGATGACTTCGACCTACGACATTGTCGTCATCGGCAACGGCATCCTCGGGTGCGCGACCGCACTCGAGCTCATTCGGGCCGACCCGGATCTCCGCGTCGCGGTTGTCGGTCCATCAGACCGCGAGGGCAGTGCCTCCGCGGCGGCTGGAGCAATGCTGAACTGCTTTGGTGAGGTGACCCATCAAACGTTGTCTAGCGAACCGGGCCGCATCAAGCTGGATTTGTCGCTCCGAGCACTCGAGGCCTGGCCCACTTGGCTCGACGAACTCAACGACGACCTCGCGGACGACCAACAGCTCGCTATCCGCGAAGGCACCTACGTTCTTTTGAATAGCTGTGGGGGGCAACTCGACAGCCTCAACTACCGGGCGATCGTCGATGCGTTGGTGAGCTACGGCCGAAAGTACGAGGTCCTGCCACTGGGCAACGTACCGAACCTGGATCCGGCGACGAACGCACGACCGCTGGAGGCCGTTCACCTCCCCCAGGAGGGTTCCATCGATGCCCGTGCCGTCCTCGACCGCGTCGTCGAGGTGGCCCGGCAGCGCGGTGTCACCTTGATCGACGACAGCGTCGTGGGCTGGCAGCAGGAAGGCGGCCGCGCTCAGGGCGTCGTGCTGCGGTCGGGGGAGACTCTCAGCGGCGGTCGCTTCCTGGTAGCAGCCGGAGCCTTTACCCCTTCGATTGTCGAGGACTTGAAGGACACGACTGCTCCGCTCATGCCCATACTTGCTGGCGTCGGAGTAGCTGTCACGTGTAAGGCCACCTCATCGGGGCTGCGGCATGTGGTCCGCACACCGAACCGGTCGGGCGGTTGCGGGCTGCACATGGTGCCGGGTGATGACACGGTGTACATCGGCGCCACGAACGACGTATTGCTCAAGCCCGGCGCCTGGTCGAGCCTGGGCATGGCGCATTTCCTGGCGGGCGGGGCGATGGAGCAGTTCGATCGGCGGCTGTTCGGCAGTTCGGTCGCCGCGTGGCACGCAGGCAACCGACCCCTGTCCCTGGACGGCTACCCGGTCGTCGGAAAGCTTTGGCAGGACAACGTCTGGGTACTGTCGGGCACTTACCGCGATGGGTTTCATTGTGCGCCAGTCCTCGCGCGTCACGTGGCAGACCTCTTGCGCGGTGGTACCGGTGTGCTCGGCCACGACCTGTTCGCCCCGTTGCGGGCGCCACTGCGCACCATGAGCCGAGAGCAGGCGGTCGACGAAATGGTGCTGCACTGCGTATCGCAGTTCTACCAGTACTCCCCGCGCCTAGCTCCCTGGATGCGGGTCACCGACGGAATCGAGGTGCAGGTGCGCACGAGAACAGAGGCGACGTACCGCGAGCTGGGCAGCGATGTCGGTCTGACGCCGGAGTTGCTGGAGTTACTCAACTGGGGGGAGGGGCGGACGCAGGTCCTCGCATCGTTCCGCCGGTACCTTGATGTCGCGGCATGATGCCGGCCGGCCGGCAGTCGCCGAGACTGTCCGCTCCTGGACCGGCCACGAGCTGCTTCGCACCGGCGCCCACCAGGTAGTGCCATCCGACGACCTAGTAGCGCGGCTGCATCGCCGACTACCGAAGGTGTTCGAGCCACCGACACCGGCCACGCTGTCAGCCTACCGGTCGGACATGACGGAGCTGGTGGGCGACATAGCGCAGGCCATCGGGCGGCGCCTTGGGCCCGGCGCTCCAGGACTCGCCATCGTGGCCCACGATGACCTGGAGTCGCTGTCAGACGGACAGCTCACCGCCCTGGGGTTCGGGGTGTCAGTCCTTCTCGGCAAGCCGGCACTTCAGCGACCTCCCGAAGGCTTCATTGTCAAGGTGGAGGATCAACAGCCGGGCAACGTCACCACTGCCCCGGGGTACACGTCCAACGGACGCATGGGCATGCACAACGACCCGACCGACGTAGCTGTGTTGACATGCCTCGCGGCAAGCGCGGAGGGCGGGGAGAACCTGTTCGTGAGCGCGGCAGCAGTGCACGATGCTCTCGCACGCGAAGCACCCGCCGTTCTGGAAAGCTTTCGCCGGCCGTGGACATGGGACTTGCGCGGTTCGCAACGCCCTGGAAGTTCCCCCATCGTCGACTCCCCGGTATTCAGCCTCGACCCAGACAACGTCAAGTGCCGGTTCGGGTGGCTGCTCTTACATGAAGGAGCCCGCGCCACAGGCCGGCTCACTCCTGACGTGGACGTGGCACTCGACCTATTCGAGGAAGTCGCCCGGCGGCCCGAGCTGACTCTGCGTCATCGGCTTCGACGGGGCCAGAGTGTTTGGCTGGATAACTACCGTGTCCTGCATGCCCGGGAGGCGTTCGAGGACCGAGTGCACACCGATGCCGTGCGGCGCCTGATTCGAATCTGGCTGTGGCTGCACGATCGGGCGCCCCTGCCTCCGGGCTTTTCCGCGTTCTCCGCGGCGATCGACCGAGGTTCGCTCGGCTGATCTGCCAGGTGGTCAGGTGGCAGCTGCTCACCTGACCACCTGGCAGGCCACGTGTCGGCTTCCCAGCAAGCGCTGCCTTCGCATTGCGGCTGATGTAGGAGCATCACAACTGCCAGCACCTCACATACCCGGCACATTGCCTGACGGAATACTCGGGTCCTGCTGCCTGGTGGCACGCGGACAGTCACTCTTCCGTTGCAACAGGGAATTAAGCCAAATCATTGAAGCACAATGCTTCGACGGTTTGCAACCGCCCATTGTGCAGCTTACCGAACTGTCATAAAATCACGAATGTCACGCAAGAGTAACGGAGGAGAAAAATGCCGAAGAAGAAGCTGGGAATCGTTATCTGCGCACATGACGGGATATCCAGCATGTATGCAGGCGTCGGAACGGCCACCGACGCCTATTTTGAAAGCATTGACCAGATACGGAGCGAGCTCGACGCAGAGTACGAGATCCGAGTATGGGCAATCACACCTCGGTTCGCAAACTCGAATATCGGCTTTAACCAACCACAGCTCCAGAAAATTCGTCGCATCTGTCAAGAAACCGGAGGTGACGTGCTCGAATGCTTCAATGCCTCAGACGGGTTCGATCAGTACGGTGACGTCAGGAACTGGTCCGTCGTCTCCCCAACGGCGGCATTGCTCGCCTATCAGGCACTAAAAGAGTATCAACCCACAGACGCTATCGTCCTTGCGCAGTGCACTCCGTTTGCGATGACCCCGGCCATCCTAATGAAGCACGTAGACTTCGATGTAAATCTTCGCATAGTTTGGCTGACTCACAACACCTCCCTAATCGAAGATCGTGGAGATTTTGACACCGAAAGGATAAGCTTCGAGCTCAATGCAGCCAAAAGCATCAATGCTACCCCTGGACTTTTCGCCGGCTATCACAATTCCTACATGCGCGACCATCTCGGACGCGATTACGGCGTCCTGCCGGAAAAATTGACCCCCGTACTGAACGGAATAACGAAGAAAGCGGTCCCCGTTTACCCACAGGACGAAATCCGTCGCTCCCTGCTGCAAAAATCAATTCCCACAGACAAGCCAATCGTCTTCTCCTTTGGCCGGGGGGTAGAAGTTAAGGGATTCGATATCTTCATGCGAGCCGCAGCGGCTTTGGATGATTTGGATTGCCACTTCGTCCTTCAGGTCGCCGCCTGGTCAATGGATTACCCTATCGTGGCAGACCTAAAGAAACTACAACATCCCAACATTACGCTTATGTTTGGCCTGGACTTCGTCCTACCGAGGCAGCTGATGCAGTGGGATAAGACAGAAATAGTGGCCGTACTATCGCGATCCGAACCGGGAGCAATTGTGCCTATGGAGGTTCGCGCGTACGGAAATGCGCTCGCCCTTGTCTCCAACAGGGACGGGCTACCTTGTCAGGTTCATGATGGGAAGGATGGATTCATCACGGACTTGCAGGTAGATGAAGTCGCCCGAAATATGCGAGATATTCTACACCTGCCCAGGGAACAAAAAGACGAGATCGCAGCCGCGGGCGCCCGTCGAATCCGGGAGGATTACAACATGTCTCAAAACTTCACTGCCGCGATTATGCAGCTTCTAGAGCGCGGACAAGACGATTGCTGAGAGGGTCGTGGATGGCCACGCTTACCGGAGAAACCTGAAAAGTAGAAACTACTATCCGGAGAGGGGGCACAGTGATGCGCGCTGCGAGCGGTGTGCCCGTCGGTCACTCATGGATCATCGCCCCGGCAGCAGGGGGTGCCCCGTTCCGGACGGCGCAGACGCTGCAGGCGGATGTCGCCCTCGTCGACCTTGAGGACTCTCTAGCTCCCGAATTGAAGCAGCTGGGACGGGAGCGTGCGGAGCAGATCTTCACTGAGCCGACGGCCGGAGCAGGCACCCTGGGCATACGTATCAACCCACTCACAACTGTCGATGGCATCCGGGATCTGGTGGCCATCGAAAGGTACGTCAAGAAGCCTGAAGTCATCCTGGTGCCAAAGGTGGAGTCGGCTCGCGAGGTCGAAGTCGTGGCCGGATGTCTCGATAGAGCCGGACACACCCCCCAGATCTACGCGCTACTCGAAACCCCCAAGGGAATCGAGAAGGCCTCCTGTGTCGCGAAGGCCGAGCGACTTGCTGGCCTGTTCTTCGGGCCAGGGGATTTCGCCAGACTTCTTGGCTGCGGTCTGGATTGGGACACCCTGCTGTACGCACGCTCCCGCGTGGTGGCCAGTGCAGCCGAGGCCGGCCTACCCGCGCTCGACGGCCCCTTCTTCGACATGGAGGACCTGGCCGGACTACGAAAGGAGGCCGAGCAAGGACGAGCCCTCGGGTTCTTCGGCAAGATGGCCGTTGCCCCAGGCCAACTCCCCTTGATCACGGCGGTGTTCCGGCGCACCTGACCGGACTGCGTCCAACGGCCGCCATCTATAGAGCTTGGTCATGTTGGTGCGAGGTCTGGCATGTCGCGGTGACAGGTGGGGCAGGCGCCGGTCCAGAGGGCGAGGAGTAACTGCAGCTCGCGAACGACTCGGTAGAGGCTCAGGCCGACGCCGTCTCTTTTGGGGACCGGCTCAGTCGCTGCAGGGTGCAGAAGGCGTGGGCGACCGAGACGAGGGTGACGTGGTGGTGCCAGCCTGGCCAGGTTCGGCCTTCGAAGTGGGCCAGGCCCAGGGCCTGTTTCATCTCGCGGTAGTCGTTCTCGATGCGCCACCGCAGTTTCGCGGTGCGGACCAGGGTGGCCAGCGGGGTGTTCTCGGGCAGGTTGGAGAGCCAGAACTGCACGGGCTCGGCCTCGGTGGCGGGCCATTCGGCCAGCAGCCAGCGCACCGGCAGTTCGGCGCCGGGGGTGGCTTTGCGGATCTCGCGTCCGGCGGGCCGGATCCGCAGGGCCACGAAGCGCGAGTACATGCGCTTGTGCCCGCTGCGGCCACTGCCGGGCCGCGATCCCTCCCTCCACTGCACTGGTCTTGCGGAAGATTTTCCGGTCGCGATGACCAGGCTCTTTACCCTCTGTGCCGGATCGGGGTAGGCCGGAACCGGCCGTCGGCCCCGGCCGGGGTAGGCCGGGGTGCACGGCTGTGCGTCCTCGGGTTGCGCGGTGGTCGTGGTCGAGATGCCCACCACGTAGTCGAGACCGCGTTCTTCCAGGCCGAGCCGGAAAGCGGCGGTGTCCCCATAGCCGCCGTCGGCGATGACCTGGGGCACCTCGATGCCCCAGGAGCGCGTCTCGTCGATCATGTCGAGGGCCAGCTGCCACTTCTCGACATGGCCCACCTGGGCAGGGATGGCGCACTTGTCACGGCGGACCACTGTGACCGGATCGGCCTTCGGCGAGGCGGGATCCCAGCTCTCGGGCAGGAACAGACGCCAGTTCACCGCCGCCGAGGCGCCGTGGGAAGCCAGGTGCAGCGAGACCCCGGCCTGGCAGTTGGTGACCTTGCCCGCGGTGCCGGTGTACTGCCGGGTCACGCACGCGGACGCGTCCCCGTCCTTGAGGAACCCGGTGTCATCGATGATCAACGCGGTGGGCTTGATGACCGGCTGCATACGCCAGGCCAAAAGGGCCCGAACATGTGCCGCATCCCACGGGCTGGAAGTGACGAAGTGGGCCAGGGCCTGCCGGTTCCCGTCTTCGCCCAGGCGGGCGGCCATCGGCTCCACCGACTTGCGCCCGCCCTCCAGCAGCAGGCCCCGCAGATATACCTCGCCCCACCGTCGCTGATCTGCCCGCGCGAACGGCTCGAACATCTCCGCCGCGAAGTCCTCCAGATCACACCGGACCGCAGCCAACTCCCCACCCAGCACACCCGATCAACGACACGACCGATCAAGAAGACACGCCATCACGGACCGCACCTGACCAAGCCCTACTAGAAAATCGCTGAAAATGTTGCGGGTTCTGGCCCCGGCGCGGCAGAGTCGGGGCCAGTCTTGTGGCATGCAGGGTGAGTGGGCCGGGGTAGTTGATCGGGCCGGATGTGTGGGAGGGCTACCGGGAGTTGATCCCGGTGGAGAGTGTGTTCGCGTTCCTGGCCGAGCATCGGGAGGTGTTGTTCCCTCCGGGGATGTTCGCGGACATGTATCCGTCGGCGAACGGGCGGCCGAGTCTGTCGCCGCAGGTGCTGGCCGTGACGGTGGTGCTGCAGGAGCTGTCGGACTTCGAGACGGTCCAGGAACTACGGTGTGACCTGCGGTGGAAGGCCGCTTGCGGGCTCGGCCTGTACGACACCGCATTTGATCCGTAGCTGCTGACGTACTTCCGGCGCCGTCTGCGTCACTCGGCCGATCCGACGAGGATCTTTACCAAGGTCGGGGAAGTCGTGGCCGCGACCGGTGTGCTCAAGGTCAGGCAGCGGCGCGCTTTGGACTCCACGGCTCGATGACGCGGTGGCCACCCAGGACACCGTCACTCAGATCATCTCCGCGATCCGTCGGGTGATCCGCGAGGTCCCCGGCGCCCAGGAGACAGCCGCGGAGCACTGCCGGGCGCACGACTACACCGACCCGGGCAAACCGAAGATCGCCTGGGACAACGAGGCCGCCCGTTCCGCGCTGGTCGACGCACTGGTCACCGACGCCCTCAACCTGCTCGGGCACCTGCCCGAGCAGAACCTGGGCGAGAAGGCGGCGAACGCCCTCGGCCTGCTGGCCCTGGTCGCCGGGCAGGACGTCGAGCCGGCCGAGGACTCCGACGGCCGCTGGCGCATCGCCAGGCGCACGGTGGCGGACCGGACCGTGTCTACCGCCGATCCCGACGCACGGCACATCCACAAGAACCGCACCCGCCACCAGGACGGCTTCAAAGGACATGCGTCCTTCGAACCGGAGAGCAGCCTGTTCACCGCCGTCGCCCTGACCAGCGGCTACGGCCCCGACAACCACGAGGCCGCCGTCGCCTGCGATCTGCTGGCCGACAAAGACCAGGACGGCGAGTTAACCGTGCTCGGCGACTCCGCCTACGGCACCGGCAACCTGCGCGCACAGCTACAGGCCGACGGCCACACCCTGGTCATCAAGCCGCCACCACTGCGGCAGGCCGTCCCCAGCGGCTTCACCATCGACGACTTCCACATCGATCCGGTCGCCAGCACCGCCACCTGCCCGGCCCAAAACACCGCCAACCTCGGCCGGAGCAAAGCGGACGGCGCCCGAACCACCCAGTTCAAGCGCGTCTGCACCGGTTGCCCCCTGCGAGAACGCTGCACCACCTCCCAGACCGGACGCACCCTCAACGTCCACCCCCAGTACGAACTGCTGGCCGCCGCCCGCGCCCAGACCGCCACCGACACCCTCTGGCAGGACGAGTACCGCCGATGGCGGCCATCCGTCGAACGAGCCATCGCCCGGCTCGTCGCCAAGAGCAACCGCCGGGTCCCCTACCGCGGCGTCATCGCCAACAACATCTGGCTCCACCACCGCGCCGCCGCCCTCAACCTCCGCCGACTGATCAACCTCGGACTCACCCGCACCAACACCACCTGGCACCTCACCCCAGCCACCACATAGCGAAAGGGGCCGCCCGGCCCACGACCCGACAGCCCCACAACAAGACTTTCAGCGATCTTCTAGGCTATCGGCATGCTGGACGGTGGCCCTGCGCCGGGGCTTCCTAACGAACTCGTGCATGGGGGGAGTGCCGCGTCGAAGGCTGCGGATCCGCCCCGGTTCACACCCGAGGGCTGCTGGGCCGGGTGATGGTCTGCTGTTGGGAGAGCAGGCTGACGACAGGCTTGGACGATGTCGCTCATGCATTCGAGGCGGGCAAGGGGGCGCTAGTTGTTCAGGTGTGCGACGCCGTGCTCGACCTGGATGCGCCGCGAGGAGCGCGCCTTGCGCTGCTGCTCATGCCATTCCTCGTACCAGGCCGGAGCGTTCCTCCCACCCGCCGGTCTGCGCGCCCATGCCCTGGTAGGCGGCGTCCGCGAGGATCTACATGAACGGACCATCGGCCAGGATCTCAACCAATTCGAGCCGCCGGGCCTGGACAATGCCAGTGCAACGACCCGGTCGGACGGAGCTACAGAACAACACCCGCCCGTCGGTGTCCGTGAGGGCCATGGACTTCAAGGTCAGCGGCCGTGCTGCGAGACCCAGTGGATGGGCTGTCAACCGACTACTCTGTTGAGGCTCATGAGGTACTCACGGCGGTTGAATGGATTGATCCCCTTGTGTTGTCGCCGCGCCGGTTGTGGCGACATCGGCTGGTAAAACCCGAACTCGACCTCCACGGCCCCCTCACCGCTCGTCAGACCCGGTAGGGCAGCCTGAAGTGCATTCACGTCACCTGCCGGGATATCGCCCACGACTACGGACAGATTACCGTCGATCACGGGTGCGCCGGGTGTCGCGCGCAATCGGCTTAGCTTCCCCAGGACCGCCGGAAGCGAGGCAACGGGAATCTCTAGACGAAAACGAGAAATAGGCTCACAGATCACCGTACCGGCTTCCTGCAACGCGGCAGCAACGACGAGCGGGGTGAGATGCCGAACGTCGGAAGCAGTACTGCCACTCGGCCTGCCAGCTCGGATGAGCGTTACCACGCAGTCGGTGACGGGCCATCCGCAGGGGCCTTGCCGGAGGGTATCGCGGATTGCTTCCTCCGCGGCGGCATGGAACGAAGGAGGCATGAGGCCAAACTCGGCCTCAATGCGGTACGTGACGCCAGACCCGGGCGCAGCAGAACTGACCCGCACCCCGATAGTAGCGACGAAGGGGTTTGATGGAGTGAACGCCTCCTCGGCAAAAGAGCCCTCGCCTGACGGACGCTCGATGTACAGCGTCGTTGTATCAGCGAAATCGATTGCCAGGCCGAAATCGAGTGCGAGCGTATCTCGAATGACCTCCTTCTGTACCTCGCCGTACAGGGAGACGTAGGTAACCCCGTCGTCGTCCTGGCGGAGCGAGATCAGCGGATCGGCATCGGACAGATTGACCAGTGCCGCGTAGACCTCCCCTTTCTCACCAGCGTGCTGCGGCACAACGGCCGCCTCCATCGTCGGTGGGGCAAAGCCGGAGGGCAAGCGGGAAGTGGTGACACCCAAATTGTCCCCGATCTTCGCGTGGTTGAGCCCCCACACCTGGGCGATCTGGCCCGCCCTGGCGATGTCACGCGCCACGGTCGATCCGTTATCGAACACACGGATTGCGCTGATCCGCTCACTGTGGGCACCGCAGTCCACGCGGCTACGCACAGTTAGGACACCGCTGAAGACACGTACGTACACGATCTTCTCCGATGCCCGTCCACGGTCGATCTTGAACACTGCAGCCGAGAGCGGCGCCTCATCATCGTCGGAAGCCTTGGGTAGCAGGTCGACGATGGCGGCCATGATTTCGTCCACTCCGCTGCCCGTGACGGCGGAGCCGAAGTAGACCGGGCATGCGATGAGCTCGACGGTTTGGCGCCGCAACTCTCCCCAAAGCTGGTCAACATCGACACTGCTCGCGTCCGTGAGCTTATCGAGGACCTTCTCATTTCCCTCGGCAAGACCGGCGGCGAGATATTCGACGAAACCAGGCTCTGAAAGTGAGTGTGGCTGAAACTTGGCGCTGCGACTGCCAGCGTCATCGACGGCGCCCATGGCTAGCGGCCGAACGTGAAGCTTCCGCTCGAGCTCAATGAGGACCCTGTCCGGATTCGCTCCGACTCGGTCAACCTTGTTGACGAAGATCAGGCAGGGAATACCCAGCCGCTTTAATGCCCGGTACAGCACATATGTCTGGGCCTGAACGCCCTCGATCGCGGACACCACAAGTACTGCGCCGTCGAGAACGGCAAGTGATCGTTCAACCTCAGCAATGAAGTCCGGGTGGCCAGGAGTATCAATCAAGTTAACGGTCACGCCGCCGATATCGAATGAGGCGACAGCGGCCTTGATAGTGATACCGCGTCGACGCTCCTGATCCATTGAATCGGTCTGGGTGGTGCCGGCGTTAACGCTGCCTAGTTGACGAGTAGTGCCCGCCTCAAAGAGGAATCGCTCTGTCAGACTGGTCTTGCCGGCGTCCACGTGCGCCACGATCCCAAGGTTCAGCCGGTCCGTCACAATCCTCATCCTTCTCTATGGCCGATATCCCTCGGTCGGGATTGTGCGCGCGCGGTAGCGACCGATTCCACGGACTGACCGGCGTAGTTCCCATGCAGGATAGCCCTCGGTCACCGTCCACTCCGATTGAACGCGGCCACTCCATCACGTCGGTCTCGGCGAGGCAGCCGTCAACCAACTTGCGGGTGCTGCATCATCTTGAGCTTGAGCCTGACGAGCTGCTTGAGGGTCGGGAGGTCGGCGCTGAGGCCGTTGGCGATGCCGCGCAGGAGCAGCGACCATACTTCGCTCGATGGGTTCAACTCGGTTACGTACGACGACAATTCTAACACTCGTAGCCACTCCCGGCAGGTTCGCCTGGCGCAGCAGACGGGCGACCAGCGGAGCGATGGCTGCGGTGGCGAAAGCACACGCGGTACCGACCGAGATACCGAACACAGCGGCGATCCGCGCGTACTTGCGCAGGTCTACCGATCCGACCAGGGCACGCTGGAGCGGCGGGAGCTTGCAGCAACGGTCACCCTCACGGGTGACGATAAGCATCGTGCCTGACTCGATGAGCGCGTGAGTAGATGTTGTCGTTCCGATCTTGAGGGGTGTGTGTCGAACGGGAGTCTCGATCAGATGATTGCAGCTGGTCGCCGACATGAGAAGCCGTATCTCAACCGAACGCGATCCCTTGATTCTTGCTGGTCAGGCATGGTTTCACTTGGGTTGATGGAGGCATCGCGACGTCTTGTGTCTGCTTCATGGTCGAGGGGTGCGCGGTGGCGTCGGTGCTGGGAATGCTGGAGGAGCGAGAGACGGCTGCCCGGGTGCGGGTGGAGGGTTTGCGGGAGGAAGTCGCCCGGTTGGCTGAGGTGTTGGATGCCGCGGAGATCGAGCTGGACCGGCGGGTGATCGCGCGGGAGGAACTGGTCGAGGCCCTGGCAGTCTCTGCGGCCGAGTCCACTGCCGTGACGACCGAGGCGGAGGAGGAAGCGGTGCCGTCGCTCGCGCCGGTGCCGGGCTCGACGGTGCCGCCCTGGCGGGAAGGGCTGCCGGTGACGGCTCTGGCGCCCGACTATCAGCGGATTGTGGGCGTGCTGGAACACCAGCGGTCCACGGGTCACGGGCCGCTTCGGGCCAAGGAGATCGCGGTGGAGCTGGGCCTTGGGACGACGCCGGCGAAGGTCGAGGGAGTGCGCTCGAAGGCCCGGCGCCTGGCGGAGCGCGGCTGGCTCCTCCTGGAGGCGTCGGGGGCATTCAGTGCCGGCCGGCGGCCCGTGGCCGTGCCAGACGCCGGCTCATCCGCGTGACCATCGACCACCGGATCATCGCCTCGCTGGTGGCGGGCAGTGTTTCGTAGTCCCGGGCCAGGCGGCGGGAGTTCATCAGCCACGCGAACGTGCGCTCTGCCACCCACCGCCTCGGCAGCACCACGAACCCGGTCATGTCGTCGGTGCGCTTGACGATCTCCAAGGTCAGAGCGAGTTTGTCCCGGCACCAGCCGACGAGGGAGCCGGTGTAGCCGCCGTCGGCCCAGACGAGGGTGATGTCGCGGTGCAGGCGGCGCAGGCGCCTCAGCAGGCCCGCCGCGGCGTCCCGGTCGCCGATGTTCGCGGCGGTGACCGCGACGACCAGGAGGAGACGGAGGGTGTCGGTCACGATGTGCCGTTTGCGGCCCGGCACCTTCTTCCCGCCGTCGTAGCCGCGTGAGGCGGCCGGCACCGTCGCGGCGGCCCGCACCGACTGCGCGTCGATGATCCCCGCCGTGGGCTCGGCCTCGCGGCCCTCGCGCTCACGGACCTTCCCGCGCAGCCGGTCGTGGAACTCGGCGATCAGCCCGTGCTCGCGCCAGCGGCGGAAGAAGGCGTAAACCCGGCCCCAGCCGGGGAAGTCCGCGGGCATCGCCCGCCAGGAGATCCCGCCCGCGACCAGGTAGCGGATCGCGTCCAGCAGCCAATGCCACGTAGTTAGCCTCGCGCTTTCATGAGGTGGCCTGTCCGCAGGCTGATCAGAAACACAGAAAGTGCTCTTGACCTGCAACGATAGGACTTGCTGAGGGGCCTGTTGGCTGCGAGGGAAAGAGCACTTTCCGGGTGAGAGAGCCTATCGCGTCGTACCCGCGTGTCCGTGTCCAGGGAGACGGCCACCAGGTGGTCTCGCAGGCCGGCTCGGTCCTGCTGGTGGAGACGGTCCGCAGAACCGGCCTCGACCAGGCGATATCCGCAGCGCTGGCACCGTGGCGCAAATCCCGGGCCGTCCATGATCCGGGGAAGATCCTCCTGGACGTCGCACTGGCGGTCGCGTTGGGCGGGGACTGCCTGGCCGATGTCGGCATGCTGCGGGCCGAGCCCGCCGTGTTCGGGCAGGTCGCCTCCGACCCGACGGTCTCCCGCCTGGTCGACACCCTCGCAGCCTCCGGAGAGAAAGCTCTGCGGGCGATCCGTGCCGCGCGAGCTGAAGTCCGCCGACATGTCTGGCGGTTGGCCGACGGGAAAGCGCCCGATGCGGGCAGGGCGGTGACCGTCGATCTCGACGGCGTGCTGGTGATCGCGCACTCGGACAAGGAGGACGCCGCACCGACGTGGAAGAGAACCTACGGTCACCATCCGCTGATGGGGTTCGTCGACCACGGACCGGGCGGCACGGGTGAGCCGGTGGCGGCCCTGCTCAGGCCGGGGAACGCGGGATCGAACACGGCCGCCGACCACATCACCGCCACCCAACTGGCCCTGGCTCAACTGCCGAAGAAGTACCGGCGCGGACGTCAGACTCTGATCCGCACCGACTCCGCGGGCGGCACCCACAACTTCGTCGCCTGGCTCGCCCAGCGAGGACGGTGGCTGTCCTACTCGGTCGGCATGGTGATCACGGACACGATCCACCAGCACGTACTGAAGGTCCCGGCGTCGGCCTGGACGCCCGCCGTCGAGGCCGACGGCGAGATCCATGACGGCGCCTGGGTCGCCGAACTCACCGGCGATGTCCTGGACGGCTGGCCCAAGGGCATGCGGCTGATCGTTCGGAAGGAACGGCCGCACCCTGGAGCTCAGTTGAGACTCACGGACGCGGACGGCATGCGGCTGACCTGTTTCGCCACCAACACCTTGGGCCGGCCGATCGCCGAACTCGAGCTCCGTCACCGGCTGCGGGCCCGGGCCGAGGACCGTATCCGGGCTGCCCGGGCCACCGGCCTGCGGAATCTCCCTCTGCACCGCACCGCCCAGAACCGGATCTGGCTGGAGATCGTGCAGATCGCACTGGACCTGCTGGCCTGGATGCCGATGCTCGCCCTGACCGGCAAGGCCAGGCTCTGGGAGCCCCGCCGACTGCGGCTCCGTCTTTTCTCCACGGCCGGACAACTCGTGACCACCGGCCGTCGACGGATCCTCCGCCTGGCCCGGCACTGGCCCTGGACCAGCCACATCACCACAGCTCTCGAGCGGCTCGCACTCCTGCCGAACCCCGGCTGACCAACGGATTCCCGTCCCTACGACAGCAGCTCAAACTCGGAGCAGTGGAACCCGGCGCCACCCCGAGGCGACACTCGGGCCCTGGGCCTGCACAGCCTTCGCCCACGGCACGAAACGGTCCACCGACTCCGTCGGCGGACCGTCACGAAACTTCGAGGTTAACGGGATGTAAGGCCTTCCAAGTGCTCTATGGCGGCCGGATGTCCGGCCTGGGCGGCTCGGGTGATGAGCTGCTGTGACTCGCGCATCCTTTGCTGCATGCCAAGATTCAGCCCGAGCCAGTAGGTGGCCTCGACGCTTCCCGCATTTGCCGCCATACGCAGCCAGGGCTCTCCGCCTTTGTGGTCCCCGTGGAGGACGGAGAGCACGAATCCGTACCTCAGGGTCGCTTCGGGGTGGCCGGCGTGCGCGGCCCTCCGCCACCAGACCTCAGCTTTTTTCGTCTCGTCGAGGGACTTGAGGATCTCGCCCAGGGCGAACGCTGCATCGCTGCTCCCCTTTTCCGCCTCCTGCCTCAGCTCTTCGACATCGCGGTTGGTCTCGCGCAGCCTGATGACCGCGTCCAGGAGGTCGTCCGATTCCTCGATGTGTTTGCGGGACGCCTCCCGCAGCCAAAGTTCGGCTTGCCTGTACTGCTTCCGTTTCGCGAGCAGCAGCCCCAGCGTGTAGAGGGCTTCACCGTCACCGTTCTCGGCAGCCGATCGCAGCCACATTTCCGCTTCCGTCTCTCGTCCCTGGCTGTGCAGGAGGGCGCTGAGGCTGTAGGCGGCCTGCGCGTTGCCGTCGTACGCGGCACGCTGCCACTGGATCTCACACTCCTGTACCCGTCCTCGATCACGCAGAAGCAACCCCAGTCCGTAGGGGGCGTCTTCATGCCCGAGGTCGGCGGCCCGGGACAGCAGGGCCTCGCACTCTGCGTGGTTGCCCTGCCGGCCGCGCAGGAGGCCCAGCCGGAAGCACGAGTCCGAGTTCCCGGCCTCTGCCAGGGGGCTCCAGATCTCCTCTGCGATTCCGTCTTCGTTGAAGGCGGCTGCCAGCAGGCCGACGATATGAAGATGGAATCCGGCGTGGACGTGCTTGCGGACGATCCCCCACGTGGCACGGTGGACGGGGAGGTCCTCTCGGGAGAAGTGCTCGATCAGATAGTCGAAGGGCTTCCAGGCCACTGAGTCGACTCCCACCGGGTTGAGCATTCCGGTCGCCCCGTAGTGGACGCGAGTCGCCCAGGTGAAGGCCTCGGCGGCCGGCTCCGGCCGCACCCCTGGGAGATGTTCGAGGTACTTGGTGTGCAGTTCTTCTATGGCTGTGAGGGGAATTTCGAACAGCCCTGCCCGAGCCAAGTCGATCGCGGCCCTAACGAAGGAGTATCCGCGGGGGTTTCCTCCCACGCGGCATGCTCGATTCATTTCGTCCAGCAGGGATGGCCCTGCGGCGAGGTACTCGGAGATTCCGTATGCGCCGTGGTGCGTGAGAGCTTCGGCCAGGCCGGGGTCGTCTGTCTGTGCGGTGCGGCGGAGCTCGTCGCGACTCCACAGACGGGCGAGTGGTACCTGCTCGGCCATGTTCAGGACGCGCGCTCCGAGATGGGCGGCGAAGGGGGGCGGCTGCTCAATGGCGGTCAGGTTGGAGTTCCGGCGCTGGTAACGGTCGATGTATTCGTCACTCAAGGTGGCCAGCACGATGATCCGCCGGCGCACCAGGCCGGACAGCAGTGCCGGCTCCAGTCCGTTGTCACGGATGTAGTCCTCAAGGTCGTCGAGCCAGAGCACCCAGCCTTCCGCCGGGGGCAGGACCATGTCCGCCAGGCCCCGTAGATCGGCGTGGCGCGGGGGCGCCCACACCCGGCAGCCAGCCAGCTCACGTCTCATTGCTTCAAAGGCGCAGCGTGTCTTTCCCGCCGTCGAGTCCCCGGTGAGCACGAGGATGCCCCCGGTTCGCCGGAGCTGGGCGACCAGGGGGCGCACGCGTGCGTCCACGTCTCGCCGCACGTAGGGCTGCAGGGCGGCCTGGCCTTCGCGCTGGCGGGGACGGTGGACCCCGAACGCCAGCGGATCCGCCTGCTCGGTAGTCATCCACGTGCTGGGAGGCGGAGGGGCTGCGGGGCCGGCGGTGAAGTAGTTGTGCTGCGTTCCGGAGACTTGTGACGGCCCACCGATGTAGTTGCCGTGCACATCGATGTTGTCGCGGTCGCTGCCCATACCGGTCCCTCAGCCGTGGTTGTGTTGGACGCCCTTCACCTGTATAGGCCCGTGGAAGGTGTTGCGGTGGACTTCTATGTGGTCCCCTCCGGGGGGAGTGTTTGCGGTTCCGGGCTGCTGGAGGTCGCCGAGAATGAGTCGGAGTTCGGCGGCAGCGGTCGGCTCCTCGGCGAGGAGGCGGCGGAGGCGGTCTTGCCATGCTCGCTCCACCTCGACGGAGCGAGTGAGGTCTCCCGCTGCGTCAGCGGCCGCCAGGTCTGCCTGTGCCGTGGTGAGTTCCGCTGCGGCCGCAGCGGCCTGGTCGTCGTTGCCCCGGCCGAGAAGGCGCGCGAGCCTCTGCTTCGCGCCCGTCCACGCGTCCGTGGTCCAGGCCGCCACCAGGGCAGTTGCCGCCGAAGACGCCAGCGCCGCCAGTTCAGGATCCACCCTGCCCCCTAGAACACCCCGTTGAAGCATCCACGGTAGATGCCGGATGCACGACGATGTGGGGAATCTGCGGGGAGTTACGAATACGTGGCGCAGGTGGGCGTTGCGGACCGCGGGGTCGGTGAGGGCGTGTGACGCGTGCGGTCGGCCGGTGGCCGGTCAGCCCTGCGGGCTTTGCGCGGCCACTTGCGCATCGGCAATGGGTGTTGTCTGGCCGGCTCCGGAATGAGCGTCGATCCATGACAGGCCGCCGAGGTCGAGCCGGCTGCGTGCCCGGGTGACGGCAACATAGGCGAGGCGGGCGTCGGTGTCGCTCACAGGTTCCGGAATCGGACGGCCTTGGTTGTCATGCTGGTCGGTGTCCTTCGGCTCCGGGAAGTCGTCTGCGATCTTCACTGCGGGCCATTCACGGCCCTTGGCCTTGTGGGCGGTGGATACGGTAACGTCGGCGGTCGACTCGTCGGTGAGTTCATCGACGGCCGCGAGGATGGCATCGGGCCCGTGGGTGTCGATGAGGTCGGCGAAGGGCTGGAGGTCACGGCCGGCCGGGTCGTAGGCGGCGTAGTCCTGCAGTTCGCCCCAGGAGGCGAACAGCACCAGTTCCGGATGGTTCGTGCGGCGTCCGTCCTTCAAGTCGCGGGCTGCGATGGCCAGCGCGGCCAGTTGTTGTCCTCCCCGGGTCAGGGCGACGCGTCGGCCGTCAGCGAGCAGGCGCATGACCTCCGCCATGGCGCCGACGTTGGTGCGGCACAGCACCGCGTCCGGGCTGGCGACATCGCCGACTTCGGCGGAGATGGTGTCCGTGCCGGTCAGCCGGATGGGGGCGTCGGCGAGGGCGAGCCACCGGTTGGCCTGGTCGGCGATCTGGGGGCCGAAGCGGAAGGAGCGTGTCAGGGTCAGCTGCGCCGCGTCGAATCCGGTCATCACATCCCTGGCGCCGCGCCAGCCGTAGATGGCTTGGGCGGAGTCGCCGACCATGACCAGCTGGGCGTGGTCGCGCTGGGCGGCGAAAACCTGTTCCAGGACGGGGTTGGTGTCCTGGGCCTCGTCGAGGAAGAGGAAGTCCGCTTCGATCGTCGGTGCGGTCAGGGCCCACATCTTCAGGTAGTGGTCGTGCTCGAAGCGGACGACGCCCTGCTCGGGGTCCTGGAGGTCTGCCCAGGCTCTGGTGGCGAACGGCAGGATCACATCCGCAAGCTGCGCGTGTTCGCCAGGCGCGTGTAGGCCCCGCAGCCGTGGCACGTGGTGGCGCGCCAGGGCGCCGTCGGCGGAGTAGCAAAAGCTCGTCACCGTACGCACGACGGCGTGGGAGAGGGTCCGCTGGGTGATGTCGCGCTCCCCGATGCGGATGGGGCGGGTGATACCGAGGGCATGGCCGGTTCTCCATGCGGGCTGGCGGGGGCTGTTGAGGCGGTGGGCGTAGCGGTGGCCGAGGGCGGCGTAGGCCGTGGCGTGGGCCGTCTTGCACCGTACCGTGCTCGGGAAGCGGCCTGCGGCGTCGCGGGCGATGTCCTTGTTGAAGGCCAGGTACCGGCCCCGGCGTGTGGTGCTGGCGGCGAGCAGGGCGAGGGTGCTGGTCTTTCCGGTGCCCGCTCCGGCCTGCAGGACGAGGTGGCGGCCTGCGCGGAAAGTGTCGGTGGCGTGGGCCTGTTCATCGGTCGGGGTGTGCAACAAGAGCTCCGTGTAGCAGAAGAGAGCCAGGAATAGGTTAGGGCGCCCGCAGCGGGGGCCCGACGTTACGGTGCGGCGGGTGGGTGCCTGTGGCTGAGGAGACTGGCCGCGCAGGACAGCAATTCCTCGCGGGTGTGCTGGTGGAGCAGGCTTTCCAGGTGGGCTGTCAGGCGCCCGCGTCGTTCTTGTTGGCTGCGTTCGAAGGCCTCGGCCAGGCGTCGGCCGAGGAATTCGCGAGGACGTTGACCATGAGCCTGCGCCACCCTGCGGACGGCTCGAGTGGCGGTGCGGCCCAGGTCCACATTGAGCAGGAGATGACCGCTGCGGTCAGGGTAGTGGGTGGCCAGGACATCGATAGGCAGCCGCCTGTCGAGCCGACGCCGCATCCGGTGCAGGGCACCGGCCGGGCTCTTCGCCCTCTGCACGCTCATCAGCCGGGTGCGATCCGCGTTCTCGGCGAGCGTCACGTGCTTGCGGGCCCTGCACAATTCACCCAGCGAGACGGGCCTGGTCAGAGTGATCTCGATGGCGTAGTGCCGTGTCATGCCCGCATCCCCCGGTGGCTATATCGGTGAGTCCTGACACCGGCAAGTCGCACCTGCTGATCGCGCTGGGCACCGAAGCCGCGATGGCCGGCTACCGGGTCAAGTACACGCTCGCGACCAAGCTGGTCAACGAGCTGGTCGAGGCCGCGGACGAGAAGGTGCTGACCAAGACCATCGCCCGCTACGGTCGCGTCGATCTTTTGTGCATCGACGAGCTGGGCTACATGGAACTGGACCGCAGGGGCGCTGAGCTGCTGTTTCAGGTTCTGACGGAGCGTGAGGAGAAGAACAGCGTCGCCATCGCCTCGAACGAGAGTTTCAGCGGCTGGACCAAAACCTTCACCGACCCCCGCCTCTGCGCAGCCATTGTCGACCGGCTCACCTTCGGCGGCAACCTGATCCAGACCGGAACCGACTCCTACCGCCTCGCCATCACCCAGGCCCGGGCAGCAGCACAAGGCAACACCGGCTGAGGACGCCAGGCCGCTATCGTCGCCGGATGACTGAAGATCTTGAGAAGTTCAACACCGCGATGTCCACCTGGCGGGAGTGGCAGGACGCCCCCTGGGGCCGACTGCGCTACTCGATCGCTGAGGCAAACCTGCTCCGTCACCTTGGCGACGTGGGCGGCGAATCGCTGCGGATACTCGACCTCGCCGGCGGCGACGGCGGAGACGCCATCCGCCTCGCGGCCCGCGGGCACCGTGTCACCATCGTTGACTACGCACCCGCCATGCTCGCAGCGGCCACCGAGCGGGCCGTGGCAGGTGGCGTGACGGAGCTGATCAACTGCGTCGAGGCCGACGCGACCGATCTGCCCCGCGACCTCGCCAACGGGGAATTCGATGTCGTGCTCTGCCATAACCTCCTGCAATACATGGACGATGTCCCAGGCGCTCTCGCCTCGGCACTCTCCCCGCTGAAGGCCGGGGGCCTGATCTCCGTCATGGCGATCAACCGGCATTCGGCGCCTTTGAACATCGCCGTCCGGGAGATGGACCCCTCGGCCGCGCTCGCCGCACTCGACACCGATCAGGCGCGGACGCAGATGTTCAACTCGGCGTTGACGCTCCACACAGCTGAAGAGATCATCCGCACCCTGCGGGAGGTCGGATGCCGGGACATCGCCCACTACGGCATCCGCAGCTTCTGTGACTACATCACCGACGACGCACGCAAGCACGAACCGGACTTCTACGCAGCCCTCGAACGCCTCGAACTCGCCACCACCGCCCGGCCGCCCTACATGCACACTGCCCGGCTCTTCCAGCTCACCGCCTGGAAACTGAGCTAGGGATCGCCCCTTCGCGGTGTCAGTTCTCATCGACATTTCGAGGCTCTGTGATCGACAAGTGCTGCCCAAACTCGCCGACATGTGGTGTCCGCTCTCGGTTACGAAGCCACCCCGGCATGGGTGATCCAAGGGCCCGCCCCGGCGTCTGAGCGTGGGCAGCCGGGCGTTGATGTGCTCGCTGTGCAGGAGCGGGTCGAAGCGTTCCCAGTCGGCAACGGCCAGATCGGCGGCAGTGGGAGTGGCGGCGTGCTGCGGGCAGCGCTGGGAGCGCCAGCGCAGCTGCTCCGCGTAGGACAGGGCAGCGAGGTTGTAGACGGCCATGGCCTCGGCGGGCAGAGCCAGTTGGCCGACTTCCGCGGCGACGGGCATCAGGGTCCACCGCCCGCCGCGTGCCTCGGACGCGAGCACGGGACTGGTGCAGCGGTGGCGGCGCCGGGTCTGGGCGATGCAGCGGATCACGTCGACGGGGCGGGCTGCGAGGTAGCGGACGTACAGGATCTGAACGATGGGCCGGGCCGGGCGGCAGTCGGGCGCGGCCGGCGCCGTGTTGTCGGCGGGCGCGGAGGGCGGGGTAAAGGCTCCGGCGTCGATCAGGCGGCGGGTGTTGACGGCGAGCAGCCGCCTCAGCCCGGCGAGTTCCGGGGCTTCCTCCGGGGTCGGCTGGGCAGGACACAGTACGGCGTGGGGCAGGCGGCACCAGCGCGTGCCGTCCCCTGCGGGGTGGGCGATGCCGGAGCTGACGTGCCATCGGCGGGCGGTCGGCACGGCGGTGACCGGCAGTTCACGTGGGTGCAGGCGCACGGGGCGCTGACGGCTGCGGTGGTACCACTCGATCCGGTTGCCGCAGTCGCGGCACCGGTCGCTCTGGCCGCAGCGCAGCAACCGGCTGACGCTGCCAGGGTTGACGCGCAGGGACCGGCACGCAGGGACATGGACCGGGCTGCCGTCCCAGCGCGGGGCGGCAGGAGGGGGTGTAGAACGCATGCGGCGAACCTGCCAGCCACCACGCCGCAGATGCGGGACCTGCACCGCTGCTTCGCCCAGACGGCCCCTTTCAGGGGACACGCGTGCGAACTGGCGATTAGGCATTCGAGTTCGGGTGGCCAATTCGAGTGATCCACCGCGGGCGGCAAGCCGCCCGGTCAGTCGTCAAGCGAGCCGGGCAGGTCATGGTCGTGGCACAGCGTGCCGAACAGGTCATCCAGCGGTGCGTCGAGGGCGTGGGCCAGGGCGTGCCAGGTCTTGAGACTGCCGACCGTGCGGCCTTGCTCGATCTCGATGACAGTCCTTCTGGCCAGGCCACTTCGGGCCGCGAGCTCGTCATAGCTCCACCCGCGCCCGGCCCGCAGACGCGCAAGCTTCAGACGCAGCGCGTTGAGGTCCGGCTCGGGCGGCAAGATCGTCACCCGACCATCCGACGGTGCAGACCCCTGCCCTGTCAGTGCAGACCTCTGCCCTATTTACACAGGTGATGGCGTCACCGACAGGGCAGAGGTCTGCACTACGGTGGCGCCGCCCCTGCTCACCCGGGCCGGGGAACGGCACCGGAGGCAATGGGAGGAGCACGCGCCCATGAGGCTGCGCACACCCTGTCCTGCGACGGCGCGCGCATGGACCGTAGAGCTGCGTCCCCGTCCCGACGGCATCACCCTCGCCTGCCTGCACTGCCCGCATGACAACAGCCGCGTCAGTCCGACATCCGCCCGCGCAGCCGCCTTGGCCCACCTCGCCCGGCATGCCCGCACCGATCTGCGGGCCCCCCACCTGCGCATCTGCCAGTGTCACGAACGCGGTTGCCGCTGGCATCCCCGTCACCGAGGGTGCGCCGGGCCCGTCCGGCTGCTCCTCGCGCGAGACCGCGGCGGCCGGGTATGGCGGCTCGCCGACGCCTGCACCGCCTGCGCTGCGGCAACGGAGCAAGCGGCGGTGGTACCAGACACGATGGTGGCTTCACCGCAGCGACCGCCCGATGCCGTCCATCACCGCCGACGCCAGGCCAGGGGGCCGGGTGACCAGGTCCGGGTGGCGGAGATGCTCAGTTACCTCGCCGCCGCACTTCCCCACAGCATCTCGGCAGAGGCCAGGCTGATCGCCCTGCAGTGCGCGCTGCGTATGGACTCCCGCATGCACGTCCGGCTGCCGATGGGCATCCTGCGCAGTCTTCGGCTCAACACCCCGCAACCCTGGCAAGAGCTTGAGCAGGCCTGCTGGCTCTGTACCCTTCACAGCACCCGACCGAGCGAAGTGATCGCCGAATTGCAGGACCCCGCGCTGCTCAGCCAGTCCCCCTCCCGGCCCGACCGGCAGCACGCCGCGGACTGGGCCCTTCGCGCCGGACACGGAGCGCGGACGGCCGGCGAAGACACACTCCTGCAGCTGACGAGCATTCACCTGGCCGCGCACAGTGACCCTGAAACCGGGCGCGGCCAGGCCGAGGTCGACCGAATGTCCCGCGAGTGCGGGGTGGAGGACCAGGACATGCCCGCTGTACTCGACCGCCTTGCGACGATCGGCTCGCTCACTCAATGGCAACAGTGCCCGAACACCGGTGACGTGCAGTGGAGTTGCCCCCCTCACCACCCGTACCGAACCGCAAACACAGACGGATAGTCGTCCCCGGGGCGGGAATCCCGCAGCAGGCCCTCACTCCGCCGCCGCACCGTCGCCCCTGCGCGGCAAGCGTTGGGATATTCGAGAGGTCGTCTTCTCCCGTAGTTTCATCCCGGCGTGCGGATTTGATCCGATGTTGTCGGGTCGCGCCAGGAGATGGTGGACTCGCCAGTGAGGCGGCGGGCCATCAGGTCGGTCATGGCCAGGTGGATCATGGCTTCGGAGCGGGCGGGGAGGGTCTCGTAGCCGCGGGCCAGGCGGCGGTGGAGCATCAACCAGCCATAGGTCCGCTCAACCGTCCACCTTTTCGGCATCGAGGTGAAGCCTCTGGTCCCGGGGGTGCGTTGGACGATTTCCATGTCGATGACGAGGGTGGCGGCGTGCTCGATGAAGTAGTTGCGGTAGCCGCTGTCGACCCAGACCTTGCGGATTGAGGCGTGAGCGGCGGGCGGTCCGAGCCGACGTGGGGGCTGAGGGTGGTGGAGTTTTTCTTGTCGGAACAGGGCACCTCGGTACACAATCTGTTAAGTAGCAGCACCATCGAAGGGCCCGACTCCTGCCAGAGCCAGGCCCTCCGCGCAGTTCCACGAGCCCGGTCGCCTTCGAGTAGACCGGGCTCTCTGCGTGCCAGCCCCGGCCGCGACCGTCTCATGCGTGGACGCCCTACTGGGCGAACTGTCCCACGGCGGCGATGATCGCCACGAGGACGCCGACCGCAGCCAGCGTCACCGACCACTTCTCAGGGCCGGTCCACCGCCTGCGCGGTTTGTCCACGTCGGACCTCACCATTGCTTCCTCCTTCTCCTCTGGTCGCCCTGTCCGTCAGGACGTCCGCCGCACCCCGCACACGGAGAGCAACGGAGCCGAAGGGAGGAGCCGGTGAAGCAAAGACAAGCATCAGCGCCCAACTAGTCCCAGGTCAAGCAGAGTTGAGGCACTCGGGTAGGTTCCTCGGCAGGGTCCTTCACGAGTTCAACACATCACCGATGGCCGGTCACTCTAAGTCAATACTCTGAGAGCCCAACAGCCGCTCCAGGCAGATACGGCCCCATACCTGATGCCTTGCCACTTGCCTCACGCACGGATGCACCGACCCCCGGACGACCGTCAGGTGGGGCACGTGCCTCCTTGTCCGCGAGTCATCGGCCCGCGGTGAACTCCTGTAGCTGGGCGACCAGTTCGCGGTCGGGCCGGGCAACGATGACGGAGGAACCGGGCGTGCGCGCGGCGAGCCGGTCGACCTCGTTCTCCAGGCGTTCGGTGGGGGCGAGGGCGCGGGAGCCGTTGGTGCGCACGTAGCGGGCGAAGATCTCCAGGCCTTCGATGAACGCGGCGTCGGGCGGGGTGGTGTCGGCCATGGCGTGGGTGAGCTGGTAGTACCAGTGCCGGGCGCGCTTCGATTCCCCCAGGCACAGGTGGTGCAGGTGGAGGCAGTAGGCGGCGGCGCGGCTGCCCGCGCCGGCGGCGAGCTGCCACCAGAACTGCGCGGATTCCGGGTGCCCGGTCAGATACAGCAGGCAGCCGAAGACGAGGGCGCCGTCGACGTCCATCTGGTCCTCGGTCAGCGGTCCCCGGTCGGGTCCTTCGGCGATCTTGCCGACGTGGGTGGCGGCATCGGGTTCGTTGAGGACCCACCGGCACACCACACCCAGGCGCAGGCCGGCCTGCGCAGCCCGGGTGATGTCCGCGCTCGGGGCGCGCCGCGAGGTGTCGGCCGCGAGGCGGCGCAGGGCCGCGGCGACGTCGAAGGTCTTCGGGTCCGAGACGGGGATCTGCGCCTCACTGAGGAGGGTGTCGATGAGCGTGGTCACGGCTGTTCTCCCTTCTTGCGCCGGTCGTCGGGAAGGCCGAGCTTGACGCGGAGGCGTTCCTTGGCGCGCCGCAGGTGGTGGCCGACGGTGCGTTCGTCGATGCCGACGTACCAGGCGACCTTCGTGGTGGGGTAGCCGAGGATGAAGCGCAGCACGATCACCTCGAACTGGCGGTTGGGCAGTTCGCCGATCGCCTCGTACAGGCCGGTGGAGGACTCCATCCTCTTCAGCCGGTCCCGGGTGGCGGCCAGGGCCTGCGCGATCGGCCCGTTGATGACGAACGCCGGCGCGCGCCCCTCCAGTTCGAGTCGGTCGTGCACGGCCCGCCGGACGATCGCCCAGGCGCCCTGTTCGAGGTTGCCCGCGCTCAGCAGTTCCGCCCAGCCTGCGTGGATCTCCAGGAACACCTGGTGTATGACCTCCTCGGCAGCTGTACGGCCGCCGAAGTGGACCTCCGCGTAGGCGTGGAAGGCTTCCTGATGGCCGAGGTAAAAGGCCTCGAAGTCGAGCGGGAGATCCAGCGGAACATACATGGACTGGGACATGCCCAGACCGTGCTCCGGCTGCAGGGCGCCCGCGTCCTGCCACGCATCGTTGTCGCTCACGCGAGGCTCCCGGAGGTTGGGAACATGGCGAAGATCCTCTCCATCGAGGGTCGGCGGGGACCGGCGCCAACTCGTGCGCGCCGACGGCCTGTTGGCCTGACACCCACCTAAGTGATTCACGCGGCCGATCACTCACAGGCACTCCAGAAAAATCACCGACCGTTCCTGTATCAGCGCACTGTGCAACCTTCAATAAGCACTGCTAGTCACCCTCGGTAGCGCTTTGACCTGGCCTAACCCGCCCGGAGGACCCCACGAACAAGCCTCCGCATCCCCGTCGTGTTCTGCGTCACACCAGGCCCGCCACCCGCGCACGTCCAACACGGACCGGCGCACACGCCACCCCGCACGCCCCCACCGCAACGTGACTGTCCGTAAGTAGGTGCGGGACACACCCGGAAACCCGCGCTCGACTTCGTCGGTCGCTTCCACTGACCGGTCCGATATGTTGAGCTGGTGACCGGCGACAGTCCGAGCAGCGAGGTTGAGCTGCTGTGCGCCGAGTACGACGAACTCGGCCACCCCGGCGCCGACTTCGTCGCACTCCGGCTGCGCGACCTGATGGCCGCCGGTCATCGGCTCACCGGGATCGAGGCCGAGTTCCGCCGCCGCGATACCCGGTTCTTCCTGCTCGGCCTGCCACTGAGCCCCGACGAGCAAGCCCACTACCAGCTGTTCCATCCCGACGAGGCGGTCGACGACACGAACCTGCGGTTCTCGCTGTGGATCGGGGTGAACGGGCGCAACGAGGCCGACGCGATGCTCGCCGAGGCGTCGCTGACCCGCGCGGAGAACGCGGCCAACCTCGCGGTCACCGGCCTGCTCGCCGAGCGCGACGGGCCGTCCGATGGGCCGACCGCCAAGGAGCTGCTGAGCTGGCTGCTGCTGGACGCGCCCACCTGGACGGCCCGGCGCGACGCGATCCGCCGGCACCGCAACCTACTGCGCGACCCGTGGATCCGGGACCGCCTGGACGAGGCGGTCGAGGTCGTTCCGAATCCGGACAGCCGGCGGGTGGTCCGCGCGATCCGGGATCTCGTGGTCCGGGCGACCGAGGACGGGCCGGCGGCCGCCTTCGCGACCTGCGAGTCCCTCGTTCTGGAGGCCCTGGAGGCATTCCTGGCCGCACCCACCTGGGCCGCGGCGGCCGAGGTGCACCGCGCGTACCCGGACGAACTCGGCGGTAACCTGGCTGACGAGATCCTGGCCGGCCTGAAGCTCGACGCCCGGTACACGGCCGCGCAACTGGCGGTCCTCGACGCGCACGGACAGGTCCTCGAGGACGCCTGGGACCACGGAATCGAGGCGGCGGCAACAGAGGCGCAGCGGCGTTACCCGGTGAAGTACGGCACCCCGGCCGCCGAGGATCACCTGCTGGCGGCGGTCAGTGCGCCGGACCTGGAGACGGCCCGCGACATCCTGCTGGCCGCACCCACCGAGGTGTTCCTGGCCGGGCCCGAGGCCGTACTGGACCTGCTACGCCGGCGTGCGCCCGACGACGAGATCTGGAGGGTCGGGCTGGTCGCCGACGCCGCCGAACGCGGGGTCGAGGCGGCCTACGCGGACTGGGCCGAACTCGCGGAGACCACCGGCATTCCGCAGCTCACCGTGCTGCTCGGACGGCATCGGGGCTATTTGCGGGACCGGGCCCTCGAACTGCTGCTGACCGCACAGGCACGGGCCGGGAACCAGACCGCCGAACGCGAGATCGCCCAGGAACTCGCCGAACGTCGTACCCCCGCGAGCCCGCCAGGCCGGCGGCCGTACGACCTGGTGAACCTCGGGGTGGTCAGCTCGAAGCAGGGTGACCTGAACACCGCCCGAGCCGCGTACCGGGAGGCGCATCAGCTTCTCGCGGCGGTCGGCAACCGCGCGCTGCGCGGCCTGCTCCGGCTCCGGGCCGGCATCTTCGCCCACGACTACGACGACGACTTCCCGACCGCAGTGCACCACTTCCGGGGCGCGGTCGAGGACTTCCGCGCGACTGATGACACCGTCTCCATGGCCTACGCCCTCGAACGGCTGTCGTTGGTGTTCCGGGATCTGGAACGCGGCGACGCCCTGATATACGCCACCGTCGCCGACCGGCTGGTCCTCGAGATGGACGTGGACGCGCGAGGCGTCGCCGGCGACTACGACCATGTGGCGTTCGACGTGTACCGCGGGATGGTCGAATCGCAGTTCCTGTTCGACGACTTCGCGGCCGCCGCCGACCGGGCGAACTGGATGCTCAGCGATCCGGAGACCCAGATGGACGACGACGAGCGGATCGCCCTGCAGCGGATCCTGGTGGCCTGCGCGATCCGCGAACACCGGTGGGGTGCCGCCCGCAAGACGGTGACATCGTGGAGGGCGGACGGCTTCGACGACTGGGCCAGCCTCGGGCACGCCACCGTCGCCGCCGGCCGGGCCGCGGCCCGGCGCCCCGGCAAAGCGGTGGCTCCTTCCCGGCACAAGGACCTGGCCGGGCTCGCCGAGACCCTACGCGGGCTCGGCGCGCCCGACGAGGACATCCACCAGCTGCTCATCCCCACCACTTGGGAAGCGCTCAGCGACGCCCTCATCGACACGCTCGCCGGCGCGAAACGCGCCGACCCGCTGATGGGGCGCCGGGTGTTCGGCGACTACGAGGCGGAGGCCTGGCGCACGCGCTCCGACCGCATGGCACCGATCCCGCTGACCGGCGGCCCGGACCTGCCTGCCGGGGCGCCCTGGCGCGAAGTGATTGCGCACTACCACGAACGCGACGTCTGGCAGCTGCCCGACCTGGCCGTGCTCGGTCCGGTTCTCGACCGCTGGTCGGCGCTGTCGCGGTTCGACGACATGGCCCGGATCAACCAGCCGGCTCCCGGAGCCGGCCTGGACGTCTACTTCTACCAGTCCGATCCGGAGAGCCACCTGGCGAGCCTGCACGGCTGCGTGTACGTCCCGGAGTCCGAAATGATCGTCTGCTCGTTGTCATACCTGGAGGGACTGTTCAACGCCGGACAACTCACCTTGGAGGCCGAGGAGGCGATGCTCCGGGAGAGCCTCGCCGGCAGCGAGTGGGAGGACGCCGCCACGGTCGTGGCCACGAAGGTACGCGCCCGGCAGCGGGTCCTGCTCGAATGGGTGATCGCCCACGAGATCGGGCACGCCCACCACGGCCACGCGGCGGGCGCCGGGACCGCGCGGGAAGCGCTCGCCCTGGAGGAGGAGGCCGACGCGTTCTTCCTCGACGGCATCAGCGCCGACGACGGCGCTGACGAGCTGTATCTCGCCATGTCGACCCAGGTTCGCAGCCTGTACGCGCACGAGGTGCGGCGGCAGTGGAGACGCACGCCGACGGATCAGGAGCGGCAGGACCTGGCGGTGCGGATCGACGGCTCCCCCGACGAGACCGGCCACCGCCCGCTGGTGTTCCGGGCGGTGAACCTGATCCGGTCGCTGCTACGCCGCAAACCAGAACTCGCCTCGATCGACTACATCGACTACTACGACCGGTTCGCGGCCACCCTTGAAGGCCGCTGAGGAGGGACACATGGCGTCGGAGGAGACCATCTGCACGGTCGACGTGGTGCTCAACGGGCACCCGCACCAGGTCGTCGTGTCCGGCAACAACTCGCCGGTCTTCGGGTTCGACACCGGCGGCGGCACGCTGCCCGAGCCGGTCCCGCTGCGGTTGCGCTGCGAGGTCTGCAACGGTGCTGCGAAGCTGGCGTTCTCGCCGCCGTCGGCGTCCTGGCGCCGGCCGTACGTTGTCCGCCGCGTAATCCACACGCCCGATGAGTGAGGTGCTGCCGGTCGGGCCGGACGACGAGGACAAGCGGGCCTTCGCCTGGCACCTGATGAAGACGTCCAACGACGTGGTCACCGGGTTCGCGAAGATCATGGCGACCACCGCGATGACCGCGATCGGGGTGCTGCTGTCGCTGGCCGGGTTCCTGAAGGCGGGCACGAACTTCGCCGGCTGGAAGGCGCTGCTGCTGGCGATCGCCTGCTTCGCCTTCTTGGCGGCCACCCTGCTGTTCTCCTGGGCGGTGCGCGGGCAGCGCCTCACGATCAGCCCGGACGACTACGACGACGTGGTCGAGCAGTTCCTAGGAGCGGCCCGGCGCCGCCAGCAGGTGATCAACGCGGGCCTCGGGGTGGTCACCGTCGCGACGATCTGCGGGCTGGTGGCCGTGCTGGCCGCCCTCACCGCAGCGCCGGGTCGGTGACCGCCACCCGGCCCGGCCGGCCAGCAGGTAGGGCGCCCGCCAATGTCGGCGGAGGTCGATCGCCACGGTGGCGTGCTCCAGGACGTCGGCGTACTCGGAGTCCTTGCCGTCGTGCAGGCGGCCGATGCTGACGACCGTGACGTCCGGGGTGGGCGGCTGGCTGATGACGCGGTAGCGTCCCTTCTCCCACGGTGTCCTGTGGTTGATCTCGCGGCCGTCCGGCCAGCGCACGTCTTCTCTGTTGAGTTCTGCGTGTTGAGCCGAGATCAGCCAGTAGTCATGCTCGCGCCGCCCGCCGCCACGGAATAGAGACAGGATCGAGGTGGTCGCCGTCAGCGAATTCCTGCTCGACATGCTTGCTGTGCGGCACGTCCCGTTGGAGGGGTTCGGTGCCAGTGGTCGACGCGCGGTCACCGCTGCCAGATCTGCAGATCTGCCACAATCGACCCGGATCCGAACATTACGCGCCGGAATGATTCCAGAGGGTGACTTCGAGCGGCGGTTGGTCCCGCCGGGCCTTCGCGCGACCGACCAGGCGTCGTTTGACGCTCACATCGGCGGTGAGGTGGAGGCGAGCGGTGCCTTTGACGGTGCCTCGTGGCGCCCGCACGAGCAGGTGCATGCGTCGGCTGCCATAGAGCCGGTGGCCGGATGTGGGCTGGAAGTCCCAGCTCGGTGTCGTCGCGGGCTCGCGCGCGCCCCAGACGAACGGCTGGAGCGTTTTGTACTCGATGCCGAAGACGGCCTCGCCGGCTGTGACGGCTGCCTTAGCGAAGGTCAGCGAGGGGGTCAGGGTGAAGCTGCGCGTGGTGGCGACCTCTTCTTCAACGACCTCCGGATGGATGGCCTCGGCCGTTGGCGGCGAGTCTCCATGCAGTTCCACGACGAAGCGGGCCCAGTCGATCACCACGTCCTCCTTAGTCGGGCGGAACGAGCAGTGCAGCCGCACCAGGTAGAAGTCGTGTTCTGCGGTGCGCGTGGCAAGGGTGGGCGGCATCTCGTCGGCTGGGTATAGGTCGGCAAGCGGCCAGGCCTCTGGCTGGCCGATCGCGACTACCGGTAGGGAGCGGGGATCGAGCGATTCGCCCTCGCCGCGATCGGGCTGGCTCTCCAGCAGGTCGAGTTGGCCTTCCCACAGCGGCTCTGCCGGGCCATCGTCCGTTAACCACGTCACCGGCGTGTGTCCCCTACTGCTTGGAAGGCCGCCCAATGCGAGGCATGGTAGCCCCGTCGGCGCATATCGTCCGAGGCTTTGGCGAGTGCCTGCGCGACATCCCAGCCAGCGCCGCGGTGCTCGTGGAAGCAGCGCATGAACACGGCGGTGGACGCATCATCGACGCGCCAGAGGCTGACGATGAGGCATCGGGCGCCGGCGTGCAGGAAGGCTTGGGCGATCCCTGCGCTCTCCTCGCCCGAGAGCGCCTGGCTGATTCCGGTCTCGCAGCCCGACAGTACGACCAGATCGGCGCTCAGGCGCGCTGCCAATGCGTCCCGCGCATGCCAAGGGCCGTCGGCAAGTAAGACATGCGAGTCGAGCGGCGAGCCGGGATGGAACCGCGCGTGACCCGCGAGATGGAGCATGCGGACCGAGGACACCGTGGCAGCAACCGCCGTGCGCGTGGCCGCGAGTCCGATCAGCGGCCTCACGCCGAACAGGCGCGCCACGGTATGCGCTTCGGCCTCGGCATGCGGGAGGTCGCAGGTCGGATTGCCGACGACCATGGCGCTGCTGCCCTGCGCCCGCGGCCGGCGGTGGAGCCGGTCCAGCACCGCCAGCGCGGGAGTGGCGGCCACGACCGGGGGCCCGCCCTCGGGCCCTGTCCAGTCCTGGGCCAGCAGCGTCCATGGCAGGGCGTGGGCGGCGGCGTGCGGCACGACCACCACTCGGTCGCAGCCCGCCACGCTCTTGCGGATCGCGTCGAGAATGGGCTGCAGCGCAGCGCGCCACGTTTCGGGTACGTCGTCAGATCCGCGCGAGCGCGGCAGCTCCCGACCGAAGCGCCGCATCGCTTCGGACCATGCGTGCTGACTGATCTCGACCTCGACGGCGGTCGGTTGCTCGGCTCCAGCGCGGACTGTGAACACGACGGTGCGCGTCTTCAACACGAGCAGGGAAACCACCGCAGCGCGTGGGCCCAGGCGGGTGACGGTGTCCGTAATCTGGGGCCAGGAAAGTTGTTCCGCGCGGCGGATGGCGACATGTTCCTGAGCCTCAGCTCCGTAAGATGCGATCTTTGTCCAGAGCAGGTCCAACGCGAACAGCACGCCTATTCGGTTCGATAGGTAGCCGGAGCCGTCGATGCCGGTGTCGTGTGCTGCGAGCCCCGCTGTGTCCAGGGCCGCGAGCTGGCCCAGCAGGCTCCGTTCCCCCCGCGCCAGGCGCTTGGGTACTGCGTGGGGTACGGGCAAATCGCTGCGGCTGAGCTGCTCGGTCAGCAGGCGCGACTTCGCGGCTTCGGCAAGGACGAAGGCCCGCCGCAGACTGTCCGGCGCTGCCCGAACGCCACTGACGGCTTGTGCCAGATGCGCCTCGACCGCGATGGCGTGCAGGTCGCCGCCCAGGTGGCTTTGCCCCACCTTCTGCACCATCGGGGTCACCATGACCAGGTCGTTCCACACACGCAGGCCATCCTCGGCTGCGGCAAGCGCAGCCTGGAGATCCTTTTCAAGACCTCCAACGCGAAACCTTTGCAGATAGGCGGTCGCGAGCAGCGCGTAGGCGCGGGACCGTTCGGGGGAGCCCTCGGCATACGCCTGAAGAGCCTGCTCGAGCGGGCCAGTCCCGTCGCGTCGGAACCGTTGCAGACGCGCGGCCGCGAAAGACGCATAGGCGCGGGGGTGGTCGGGAGTAGCTTCGGCAAGTGCCGTCAGGGCCTCCTCGATGGCCATGACGGCGCGGGCAGCGAGTCCCCCTGAGACGCTCGGATGCGACGCACCCAGGTCCCTCGCATCCCCTTCGAGCAACCCCTTGTTGAGGTCGTCAAGCGGCAACGGGTGCAGGTACGTGGCGGCCAGGTTCAGCAGCACATCCGCTCGCTCGGGCGAGCGCTGGTGCATGCGCTCATTAGCCTTCACGAAACAGGTGCAGGCGTGCAGAAGCTTTCTCTCGTCGCCGAACGCCTCATACGCCCGCAGCAGAGCGACACCGTGGTCGCGCAGGGAGAGCGGGAAGAGGGGATCCGATTCCGCGATCGCGTCAAGGGCGGTTCCGGTGTATTGCACGGCCCGTTCCGCGCTGCCTTGGGAGCCTGTCTGCTCGAACGCAACCGAGTTCAGCGCAGCGAGTTGGCGCATCCGTGCCGGCGTCCATGCCTCCGGGTGGTCAGCGTAACGTGCACTGAACTCATTGAGCAGCCCAACGGCTTCGCCGAGCCACCGTTGTTCAGCAGTGGCCCGGTGGCGCAGGAGAAGAAGATCGATAAGCGTCTCGGCGGCCGCGGCTCCATCGGAGGCTTCGGCGGCCGATTCGACGGCCTCTCTCGCCATCTCCGTGGCCGCCTCCAGGCTGGATAAGTCGGCCGTGGCCGCGAAGTGCAGCCCGAGGTGAGCAGCAAGGTTCAACCTGATCCGAGCATCCCCAGGCGAGATCTTGACCGCCCGCCTGCAGAGGAAGATCGCCCGGTTGAGGTTGTACAGATCGCCGGCGTGCCGGAAATATGCCGCGAGCAGGCCGGCCAGTTCGTCCGCAGCGCTTGCCCACCCCGGACGCCCTTTCGTCTGAAGCCTGAGGGCCAGTTCAGCGGCTTCGATAGCCCCCATGAAATCGTCGTAGTCGCCCTCGGCACGGTAGCGCTCGAAGAGATCGGCTGAGGGTAGGGAGCGCCAGACGACATCACCCGCATCCTCATCTTGCCCAGGCCAGACACGGTACGGCCATTCCCGCTCGATCCGGTCGACCCACACTGGCTCCGGATCAAACGGGTCCCGCACCCTCGACCAGCTCATCGGGATGTAGAAGTCGTACGACAGTCCTGTCCGATGCCCGATGTGAAGGCGCGTCGACCACACCTGGGACTCGGCGTGTCCGTCGCTGAGACGCGCGAGTCCGATCCCGACGTGGGCCACAGCACGCACTGTGTCCGTCGCGATCAGCTGATCCAGCCTCGCCTCCATATCCTTTTTATCCCTCCAGCGACTGCTCCAGGGAGGGTTTACGCCGCGAAGCTGGCCGCCGTTGTCCAAAGCCGCCGCGCGCCAGTGTCGATTGCGTAACGCTCTGCCGGATCCGAGAGGCTTGGGTAGCAGGCACTGGAACAACCGCTCGAAATCCCCCTGCGCGTCTTCGGGGACCGTCAACCATACGAAGGGATAAAGATCCGAGAGGAGCGACGTAGCCGCCATGCCCCGATCGTACAGACGTATTTGCCGATGCGGGCAAGACCAAGTGCGGGAGGGCCAGCGTCACAGCCTCAGCGTCGACGGGGCCGACATCCTGCTTCCGTACTCCCCGACGGCACCCAAATCAGACGCCATTCCGACACCGCACCATCCTGTTAGACGTGCTTCAACACACTCGCCAGGTCTCCGAGGTCGTCGTCATCGTCAGCGGCCCGCCCCTTCAGGAGCTGGGCGAGCGTCTGACGAAGCTCGCGGTTCACCTGGGGGAGCGTCTTGGCGTTCTCCGGAGCGGGGATCTCCTCGCCGCACGCCTCGCACGAGGCCATGGACGCGTTGTCGATCTCACGGGCGAGCCGGTACGCCATCTGGGACAGCGACGGCTCGACGCCCACCAGGTCGCCGAGTTCCTCGACGTCGCTCCGGACGGCCGTCTCCACGGGGCCCATGGCACCCCTTCCCAAGATCATCCAGCCCCGATCGGGCCGGGGGAGAAAAATGAATGCTGGGCGCGGGGTTGAGATGTCGATCTAGCTAAAAGTCTGAGGTCTCACCAGGTCAGGGCCCTGCGAACCAGTCGACGGACGTGACCAGTTGGGCCACCTCGGCCAGAGACCGGTTGCCCTTCTCGCTGTTGCACTTGCGCAGGCACACCGGACAGCTGGCCACACAGTGGATCGGGGAGAGGTTGTCGGGGTCGAGCCGGGCCCCGCCCTTGCTCACGGGGTGGACGTGGTCGACCGCATCGACCTGGCCGTGACCGCACACGAGGCAGACATCCGACTCGGCGAGGATGCGAGCACGCATCCGCCGGAACTCGTATGAGGTGAGTTCGGAGCGATCGGTGGGCAACCGCCTCACCGCCCCGATCCCGCTGCGCGAAATGATCGCGAAGTTGCCGGTCCTGTCGCAGACTTCAGCCCATGGACGAAGGAATTGCTGCGGTCGTAGCGGCTTCTATCGGAGTGCCAGGGGCTCTCGTTGGAGCGTTCCTCGGGTACCGAGCCGGACTCGCCCAGGCGAAAGCGACACTCAAAGGCGTCGAGCTTCAGCTTGCTGGGGAGCGTGACTTCGCCCTCTGGACCGGGAAGCGCGACGCCTACTCGACCTTCTTGGCCGCGGTGGAGGACGTGAGCATTGCACTCGACCGGGCGAGGAGCTTGGCGGGTCTGTACCTGGAGGCAGGGATCGGGGCAGGTCGGGCTGCAACAGCAGCGGGTCAGGAACTGCGGCAGAAGCACAAGGACCTGTTGTTCCGGCAGTCAGCCCTTCGGCTCTCAGTGGATGGCAGTCGTGCGGACGACGCTGAGGCTCTGGTCAAGATCGCGAGTGCTGGGGTTCAGGACTTCGAGGACTGGACGGATGCCTTGAATCCCCACAGAGGTGATGACGATGCCGCCTTTACCCGACTCAGAGAGAACACGCGCCGCTTGAAGGAAGGGATCGTGGACTGGGCGGCGAACGCACGTAGCGATCTTGTGGCAGGCGGGACGCCGCCACAGCGGTGAGAGGATCTTCTGGCTTCGTGAACCGAGCACCGCTGTCGTATCAGCCATTTGCGAGCGCACGTCAACGACTCGACCACGCCGAGTGAATATTCACCCCAACGTGGGATTTAGGCCCCGGACAGTTTCCGGATGGACTACAGAAGCGTTACTCCGGTAGATCGCGCACGCGATCCATAAGGTGGGACCCCTCGCAGCTCGTATCAACTTCCAGGGAGATAAAGCTGCGGGGGCCCCGGACTAGGAGGGCTCTTGTCGCCCAGATTTCTCTACTCGCAGCCCCCGGAGCCGTCGGGCTCGGGGCCCAACACGCCTAAACCGCCGTCAGCGCAACCGGTAATCGACGCTACCTTGGTGGCGGTGTCCGGCTTGGTCTTTACGGTGTCGATCCTGGGGGGCCGTGCGACTCTGCAAGACGCAGCGCTGGTCACGGTTGAGGTTGCGGCAGCGCTTCGCGCGGTGCTGTACGTACCGGGAGCGGTCAGGTCTCTGAAGGACAAGGTCGTTCGGTTCATCCGTTCCTAACCTCGCCCGTCTCGCTCGGTGTGTGCCGCCCGACCTCGCGTCGGGCGGCGCTTCGTGTTATACGTTCGCCGTGCCAAACGGCATCTGCTGCCTTAAGTGTCGGGGAGTACCTCTAACGGGTGACACTTTCATGCTCGGGCGACCTGAGGCTGACAGGAAATGTGACCAAAATGCTCAAAAGTTTTCAGTGTTGGATGTGTGATTCTGGGTGAGGCCGGTTTCAGGCGGCCTACGTGCTTGTCCGGATGCTTCGCTTTTAGCGGAACTCGCTCACCGAATCGACGCCGAGTCCCGGTTGTTCATCTGGATGAAGGCTGCTGACGTCGGCAGCGGTGGATGACCGTCAAGAGGCGCCGCTCGAAGGGTTGTTGATGTCTACCCACGGGTATCGCCTCGATGTCGGGCTTCCATGGAGGGGCGTAAGCGCCGGGAGCCCAACCACTGCCTGCGAAGAGCAACTGGTCGGGGAAGCCGCAGTTTGTTGGATTCAGTTGCCGGGCGTGACCAAGAAATCCAGGCATGTGCAGACGTGCCGGGATCTTGGCACGCCTGATGCCCGGGTCTCGGAGAGAGGGACCCTCGGCGGTGGAAACCTTCAACGCGGCTCTTGGTGCAGCCGCTGCTGTCCTCATGCTCGGAAGCGAGATCCTCCGGTTCCTCCGTGAGCGCCGGGATCGGCGTAGGCCCGAGGAGGTCGACGAGGAGAGCTGACTCTGAGCCGGCCGTCTGGCGCTCCGGGAAAGGGCGTCAGGCGGCCAGGTACTTACGGGCGTCGACATGGGAATGCTCTAGCCCGCAGGAGTAGGGGGGCGAGCATGGTCGCGACCGTGACGGCTATCGGTGGTCTCCTGGGGCTCATAGTGTCGCTGGTGTTTCTGGCTCTACAGACCCGAGCGGTATCCCAACAGGTTCTGTTCAGCAACAACCTGGCTGGTACCCGGGTTCTCGACCCGACGATCGCGGGGCTTCGCGAGGTGCATCTCAAGATGTTGGAGTACCCGGGAATGCGCTCGCACTTCTACGAGGGCGCCCCTGTGCCGACGAGTGATCCGGACAGGGAGCGCGTCACGACGTTCGCGGAGATGATGGCGGGCGTGCTCGGTGAGGGGCTCCAGGCGCTTGAGCGCATTCCAGAGAGTGACAACGATGAATGGGTCTCGTACTGCCGTTTCGTGCTCGATAAGAGTCCGGCTGTACTGGCCTTGGTCGAGGCTCACCCGGACTGGTGGCCTCATCTGTCCGCGCTGCGCTAAGCGTTCAGGCCACAGGCGTCAGTACGCGTCCGGCCTTGGTCCTCGTGGCCATCTCGGCCCTCGCGACATCGAGATGGCGGAAGACCTTCCGGCCCCGGTGGTCGAGCCCGGTGACCTCCAGGTGGCCTCGGCGGACCCAGGAGTAGACGGTCTGGACGTCCACGGCCACGAAGAGCACGAAAAGGCCCCGTGCTCCTGGGGAGTCGGGGCCTGCACGCGGACGCACTGGTGGTACTGCTTTCGACTATGCGGTCTGGTGTTTCAAAACGCAATCACATCGCTGGCCGTGAGTTTCAGCGGCGGCGACGTCTGTCCCGTCGGGCGTACGCGGCATCGTTGCGTCGCACCTTCTCGCGGATCGCTTCGAGTCCGAGTGCTGGGATCGCATCTCCCCTAAGTCGGGAGGCAAGCATGTCGATTGCGTTGGAGGAGCATGCCTTAATCCAAGCGACCTGCTCCGGACGGTGCTGCCCTGCTAGCTCGAATCGCCGCGCACAGTACAGAGCCTTTATGAGCCGCTCGCGGATCACGGACGCGTTGGGAATCAGCAGGATTGCCACCTCGGCGTTGTCCAGATGGCGGATCGCGATCAGTCGCCACGGCTGATGTTCGGCGGAGACGTCCCCCATAACTGTGCACGCGATCAGGTGCTGACGGAGCTGGGCCAGCTCCAAGAGGGCCTTCTCGCCTGCGGCGTACCCCCGGGCGTTCTGGCGTTCCCGCACCACGATGTCAGCCTGGTACCGCTGCTGAAGCCATCCACCGAGGAGGGCTCCACCCGCGCCCACCACGGCACCGCCGAAACCGATCAACCCAGCCAGCGTCTCTGCCTGCATGGCGATCATCATGCCGACGGGGCTAACCCCGTGGGGCTGGTCCCGGCAACTGCTGTGCAGCGGCTACAGATCCCGCTGGGCTTCGCGTGCTGTGCTCTCACGTCTTTCGCGAAGCGTGGGTGTGGGCAGCGCCTCATCGCCACGCATGTACGCCGAGAGGAGAGCGATGGAGTGACCAGTGTCGAACTCGCTCTTGTACGGCTCATGCTCTGTTTCGTAGGCATCCTCGGAGAAGGACTTACGAGTGACGCTCAGGGCGTCTTGCAGACGCTCCCTCAGTGCATCCGCGCCAGGGATCAGCGCGGCGTTCAACTCGGCGTCGTCGGCCATGGTGTGCGCGGTCTTCGCCCACTGATTCTGCTCGTCCGAAGACATGCCCACCTTCCACGTCAGGGCGTGCCGCCTCAGCCCGTACAGCTCCGTGAGCGCCTTTTCTGCCACTTCCCTGCCCCGGGACTCCACCTCGCTCGCTCTGGCCTCCGCCCGTTCGTCTCGCGTCGTTCGGGCCTGGTGTCGTTGCTGGATAAGGCCACCCAACAACGTGCCGCCGACGCCCACAACAGTGCCGCCAAGTCCGACTAGTCCCGCCAACGTCTCTGCTTCCATGCGCTTCAGCTCTCGCTCGCCCAGCTCCAGTACGCGCTGATGTTGCTCTCTGCTTGCACGAAGGCCGCATTGGGCTCAGGTATCTTCTCGCCGCGCCGGTGGGTCGCGATGCAGTCGATCGCGTGCTTGAGCACGGCCAGGATGATCGGTGAAGCTGCGTCGTACTCGTCGCGATTCGGTTGGTCGAAGACGGTGTAGTGCCACTCCTCCAGGATGCTCACTGTCTTCGCGAGGCGCTCCCGGAGAGCCTTGTCGTGAAAGAGGGGCGAGGTCAGCTTCAGTGAGTCGAGCTGATCGGCTACGGCCTCGTCCCATGCCACGTCCGCTACGGGTTCTTTCCGGAACTGGCGCAGGAGCGCCATCAAGGACCGACCGCATTCCTTCGTGGCGTAGTCGAGTTGGGCTTCCTTGAGCTGCTTATCCACCTGATAGCGGATGCCGAAGAAGGCAACGGTCGCACCCAGGAGCGTCCCTATGACCCCGAAAACGGCGCCGAAGCTGTCCTTGTCCAAGCCCCACAGGGCGAGCGTTTGGTGATCCACTGCCACATCATGCCGACGGGACCAACCCTCATGGGGCTGATCCCGTCAACTGCCGCTGTGGTTCAGGTGCTTATGGAGCCACCGGCACGTTCCGCGCCTGAGCCCTGACGAGATCCTCGTAGTCCCGCTCGTCGAGCTTCACCGAGGAGCAGTTGAGGCACTCCGCCGCCCACCCGCTGTGGTCCCCCAGACGAGGGACAGCATCCGGCACGAGGGGCACATGACACCGGGCAGAGGAACCCGTCGCGGCTCGGTCCTGGTGATGCTCTGGACGGTCTTGAGCAACTCCCGGATCTCCGCCTCGAAGTCGACGACCCACTCCTGCTCGCAGATCCAGCCGAGGTGAGCCGTCAGCCGGGCCGTCATGGCCACCACGTGGCACCTGACGGGCTTCAGACTCCGTTCGTCGGTCACGGCCTCGCACCAACTCGCGAGGACCTCGAGGAAGGGCACGGGGCCCGTCTGGTCCTCGCCCGCTACGACGTTCTGACGGGCCGCCAGGCCCAGGAGGTTGAGGACGTCCTCACGGCCCAGTAGAGAGGCGTGCAGAGCCAGGGGTGGTTGACGGTTCAGTTGTATGTGGCTGCGGAGGGGACAGTGTCCCCGGGCCTCACTCATAGCCCATGGGGACGATCGTTCGACTGAAGCCCCATGGAGCCCTCCGCCGTGAGGCGACCGCTCTCCGCACGCCACCAACCACCGCCCCGGCTGGCCTCCCCCGTCCAGCCGGGGCTTTCCCGTCTGCAGCCCGCACCCCCGGGCCACCGTCGTAGGCCGGGCGAGCGTCTCGTTCGGGCAGTGCTCCGGTCCATCGGCCAACGAGGCCGTGCCGGCCATGACGTACCGCTACTTGGCAGCAGGACGGTGTCTTCGCGCAGCTGACCAGGTTGCCGCGGGTGTTGCCTCTCCGCGGACCGGGCCGTACGGGTGCAATGCCGACGTGATCTGCGACTGCCGCGTCCATTGGCGGTGACGTGGAATGGAGGCGGTGGCAAAACCTGGAATATTTCGCCGCATAGGCAGTGAGCTGCGGGAACGCCGAAATCTGCGCGATTCCCGTGTGCGGCTAATGTTCCAGCTTTGTGAGTGATGTGCTCATGTGTGCTTCGCGCGCTAGATCCTTGTGATGCGTTCCCGGACTGCGCCGGTGGACGCCCGGGAGGACCTCTCCTCGGCCTGGACCACGTCAGATCCGCTTCCTGGAGGCATCGGTGACTGAGCGTTACAAGATGATCGTTATAGGAGTGTCTCTGGCGATCCTGGCCGGGGTGGCCGTGGTCCTCCTGGCAATGGGCCAGGCCGTAGCGGTGGTTGTCCCACTGATTCCCCCGTTCCTCCTGGGAGTTGAGCGGATTGCCCAGCTACTGAAGCCTTCTGCCCGTCGTGCAGGCCGCCCGACTGCGGTCCGGCCGGAGCCTGCTGTAGCTGAGACCCAATACGCGGAGAGCGGGCCGACCGGGACGGCGGACGGCACCAAGGCCTTCCCCTCCGTCCCCGACTCCACCGTCGCCGACGACGTGGGGCGCGGCAGGGAGCGGCATGAACGCTGACGTTCCACCGGAAGACGACTCCGAGGGCAGGGCGGCGGCCGGGCCCAGTGGGGTGCCGGGGCAGCCGGAAGGTGGCCCTGGCAGCGACTTTCCCATCTGGGACGGCCAGCGGTGGATCGATGCAGCAGCGAAAGGGGCGAAACGCGGCCCGCGGCCCGGTGAGATCGAACCGTGGGTCAAGGAAGCGCACCGGGCATGGCTTGAGCCGCTGAACTGTGCCTACCGTGCCAGCGGTATGAGCCTGCAGGCGATCGTGGACATCTCCGAGATCACCCAGCCGACGCACCTGTCCTACCTCCTGCGCGGGAAGAGCCCCTATCCGCGATGGGAGCGTGTCCGGTCGATCGCCGAAGCTTTGAAGGATCACCTGGACCTGACCGAGGAAGAGCTTCGTCAGCTCTGGGTCAGCGGTGCTCGCGAGCGCGGCAGGAGTGAACGGTGGATCCACCAGAAACTGAGGGAACGGCGGCGGGCATGGCGGCTCGGAGGAAGCCTTGCGGTGGCCGTCGCCCTGGCAGGCTCGCTCTTGAGTCTGCTCAGCGCTTCCGGAGGTGGGGAAATGGCCCGAGGCCCGGTGGGCACGCCGCGCGCCGTACCGTCATTGTCGGCTCGCCCTGTGGCTCCGGCGCCGCCCTACGACGCGGGTGATCCGCAGGCCTCTCCGCGGCTTCCCCGCTACATTCCGGCGGACAACCGTACGGCTGTGCTCACGGTCGCCTTCAAGCGCGACACGGATGTGCTCACGCCCAGGGACTCGGTGGGCCTGACAGCAGATGTGCTCACGCCCAGGGATTCGTTGGACATGTCACCGGTAGGCACTCTCCGCCGACGTACCCCGGTTGGTGTCGAGTGCGCGACAGCTGACCGAGACGGCACCGAGTATCTGAAGATCGCCAACGAGGCCAGGAACTATTACGTCCCGGAAAACGGATTCCGGATCACCGTGACGCTTGAGGGCCTTGAGGACTGCTATCCGCTCCTCCCGTCCGGCAAGTGAGGTGAAGGCCTCGGGGAAGGGCGCAGGCTGATGCCCCTCTTCGTCACATCAGCCCGAGCCCGCCCTCCGTCGTCGGGCACTTGGTGCCGCAATGGCGCGGGGGCGTCGGGGTTGGGCTAGATGGGGCAGGTCACCGGAATGGCTCTTGTTCCGTCCAAGAGCGGTCTTGGAGGCTCGTAAGGCCCCGCCCCCCGTGTTGAGGAGGATCCGTGCCGTCCGAAGCCGACATTCTGGCCCCGCCGCAACGGGTGACCGAACGCATCGACCGCTGGGAGACGTTCCTTGACGGGGTGGTGCCGACGAAGAAGGATGGCGTCGGCGCCAACCTCCTGATCGCGACGTGGAACCTGCGCGCCTTCTCCGACCTGACCAAGCCTGGACCGCACCGGACGGCGCCTCGCCGAAGCGGAACTTCACCGACGTCCACCTGATCGCGTCGGTGATCCGCCGCTTCGACGTGGTCGCGGTGCAGGAGACGCGCGGGAACCTGCGGGCCCTGCGCCACCTGCTCAAAGTCCTCGGGGACGACTGGGCGTTCATCCTCACCGACGTCACCCTGGGTAAGGCGGGCAACGGGGAGCGGCTGGCGTTCTTGTTCGACACCCGGCGGGTGAAGCCGTCCGGCCTGGCCTGCGAGCTGGTCGTCCCCCTCGAACAGGACGCGGGCGTGAGTGCCGGGGAGCTGGAGCGGCAGTTCGCCCGTACCCCGTACGCCGTCAGTTTCCTTTCCCAGGGCCAGACCTTCACCCTGGTCACCCTGCACGTCCTGTTCGGGGAGAACGCCGCCGACCGGGTCCCGGAACTGAAGGCGATCGCGAAGTGGCTGGCCACGTGGGCGGAGCGGGAGTTTGGCTGGGACCACAACCTCATCGCGCTGGGCGACTTCAACATCGACCGCGCAGGCGACCCGCTGTTCGAGGCGTTCACCTCCACTGGCCTGGTCCCCGCCCCCCAGCTCGCCGGACTGGCGCGCACGATCTTCGACGACCCGGGCGCCGAGCACTTCTACGACCAGATCGCCTGGTTCACCAAGGGACAGAAACACCGCCCCGTGCTGACTCTGGAAGCCATCGCCGGCGGCCACATCAACTTCGTGCCCGACCTGAAGGGAGAACGCACCCTGACGGAGTTGTCCTGGCACATCTCCGACCACTACCCGCTCTGGATGGAGTTCGCGATCCCCGGACCGTGACCGGGACCTGTCCAACGCCGCGTCGACTGGCCCTTCCGGCATATGGCACCTTTGGGTGTGAGGGTGCTCGGCGGGGATCACGCCCGGCCCGTGGTGGCCACCTAAGCAGAACCTACGGCGTCCTCACCGCAGTCTTGGCGACATCCACGAAGCGCGTGAGGGCGTTCCAGAACGGCTCGTATGCGTCCTCGAAGCTCTGGGGCGCGCCTGCGGCCCCGTCAATGAGCTGTTTGAATGCCCGGAATGGCAGGTCTGTAGAGGCCTCGAAGGCCTCAGCAGCAGCGGCGACTTCGTCCGGGCCTTCCAGGTCGACGACTCGGACACAGCGCCGCAGAACGGCGTACTCGGCCTGCAGTGAGCGCCGAAGTTCCTCCAACGCATCGCTGCGTGCTGCGGCCGTAGTGATGCTGGCGGCCTCCGAGATCTTCCAGTACAGCGCGCCCATACGATGCGCCGACTCTATGACGTCGAGGAATGCAGCCCGTTGGGACTCCCGTCGCCCCTCGGCACGCTGAGACATGGCAGTGAGCCTTTTCCAACTTGTCGTTTCGGCTGCTCAGCGCCTCTCCTGCATCCGAGACTGGCGATCTGTCATCAGGAGAGCCTGAGCATTTCTGACGACCGCCGTGCATCCCCACTGGGACGATCCCGGCAGCGACGCACCGGTGCCACAGCCTTCTCAGTACGGCGCCATCACCAAGTCGCCGATCACCCGCAACCCGACTTGGGCTGCTAGCCACGGTGCACGTTCGGCCTCGACCTGCTTGACGTGGACGAAAACGGTGCAGTCGGCTGCAGGCTCCTCGAGGTCGAGGTCTCGGGCATGGACACACAGCGTGACGAATGCTCCGCGGGTACCCCCCACTCCCAGACCTACCTCGGGAGCCTCGGGCCAGGCGTTGAAGTCCCATCGCACCGTCGCTGGGCTGTCGCCAACCGCCTGGAGGAATGGCTTCACCGTCTCCGGTGCCTCAGCCCAGCCTCGCAGCCGGATGGGCAAGAAGACGGACGGATCATCCCCACGCTCCGACGAGCCGCTTCTCCCCCCTTCCGCCCACCACCCGGCATCCGGCAACACGGCCAGCACCGCCGAAAGCGAGCGAGTCGAGGAGATCCGCACATCGAAATCGACTTCAAGGCCTCCCAGGTCAGCGATTCCAAGCAACCTCTCGACGGTGCACAACCCCTCGGAGAGGTCCGCTGTTCTCAGGATGGGCTGCGCGTAGGAGTTGGACACGACAACCAGTGTGCCAGTGAACGGCATTGCCCAACCTGTGTGGCGAGCCCGCTGGTTGAGCTGACAGCCAGGCGAATCCCCTGGTAGATGAGTTTTCGACCAAGAGAAACGTGTCCACCAGAGGCTTCGCATGCTTGTCTACCCGGTCCGGCGCGGACGTCTCCAGCTCCACCCTCCGCTTCCTCGCCGAGCATCTGCGGGGGCACCGCCATGCGATCAGCTCCCGCTGGCGAAGGCTGAGCGCCGGCCGTCAGGCCCTCCTCGCGCTCGTCCACCTGCGCATGGGGCACACCTACTCCCAGCTCGCCGCCGGATTCGGCGTCGGGACCACGACCGCATACCGCTACGTCACCGAGGCCGTCGACCTCCTGGCCGCCCTCGCACCCACCTTGGCCGATGCCGTCCGCACCGCGTCGACGAAGGCGTTCGTCCTCCTGGACGGGACGCTGCTGCCGATCGACCGCATCGCCGCGGACCAGCCCTTCTACTCCGGCAAACACAAGAAACACGGCATGAACGTGCAAGTCCTCACCGATGCGTTCGGCCGGCTGCTGTGGGTCTCGCCGGCCCTGCCCGGAGCCGTCCACGACGTCCGCGCGGCCCGCGAACACGGCATCATCGACGCCCTTGCCCAGGCCGACGTCACCTGCTGGGCCGACAAGGGCTACCGGGGCGCCGGCGGCACGGTCCGCGTCCCGTACTGGGGACGCTGGAAGACGCTTTCCCCAGGACAGAAGGCGGTGAACCGCTCGCACGCCAAGATCCGCGCCCTCGTCGAGCAGGCTTTGGCATCCCTCAAGAGCTGGCGGCTCCTGCGTAAGCTCCGGTGCTCCACAACCCGGATCACCGCCCTCGTCCAGGCCGTCCTCGCCCTGCATCTGGCCAGATCAGACCGATGATGGAAAAGGCTCAATGACAGCGATGGCAACGAACGAGTACGAGGACTACTGCACTCACCGCCGGTATCTGCTGCCACTCGTTCACAAGCTCAGCGAGGCCGGACCAGAGGACGCCCGATCGCCACGCTGCGATGACCGTGGCGGTCGGGCGAATCCGCAGAGCTCGCCTAAACCTGTCGTCCAGTTCAGCAGCCAGCGCCTCCGCCATGAACGGTGCCTGATGCGGGACGACCCCCAATCTGCGGAATGCGTTGTAACTACTCTTCTGGCGTACGCCAGAGAGGACGCTGGCGGAGAGTGGGAAGCCACTGGGAAGGCAGTGCCTGGTGCTCCCGAAAGACGGCTGCGAGTGCAGTGACGGTCATCGTCTGAAGATCGCGGGCTCGTGCGTCCTGCCATGCACGTGTGAGCGTGTCGAAGAGTTCAAGCACCAGGGGCGGCTGCACCCAATAGACGTTCTCCTCGGCAACGTTGTAGGTGCTCTCGTGCACCTTCGGCTTCGGAGAAGCAAGGACGCAGATGGAGTCGCCGGGCGCCACGGCGCCCTCCGTCTTCTCTGTGGTTCGCCGGTGGCCGCCAGCTTGCCGTGCCTGTTCTGCGCCGATCTCGCCAGTGTTCTTAGCCTGGTTCTTTGCTTCCCAGATGACCCACCGGGCGCTGTCGAAGATCCACACGGCGTCCGGCTTGGCAGCCCTGCCGTCACGGGGATCTCCGTAGCTCTTGCTCGCGCCAGCGAGGCGCCCGAGGTGAACGAGGCCATCTTCGTACGGATCGGGATCTGTCTGCTGGAGGCCCGCCCTGGTCGCTAGAGCGGCTTGGAAGGCTTGGGGCCCCCACAAGTCTTTCGCGGCCAGGATGGAGTTCATAGCTGCCTCGTCGGTCGGGTCGAGTTCTTCGACCGCAGTTGCACTGGGGGCAGCAACGGGGGCGACGCGATCGAACCACGTCGTTCCAAGGCTGTTCCGCCGCGCCTCCCTGAAGTAGCTGTCCGCGGTCTGCTGGAACTGTGCCTCCCCGGTCGCCTCAGCCAGGCGGTGGGCCACGCAATATCCTAGATAGCTCCATAGCGAGCTGTATCGCTTCGGCGTTTGGGCGTTGCGAAGCTGATCAGTGACGTTCTTGATCGAGGTGAGTGCGAAGCGGTGGTCTTTAGACCAGAGGGCGTTCGCAGCGGCGACCTCGCTGCGAACGGCTTGCTGGAGTGCTGCAGCGCCAGGCCCATCCTGCCGATCGTAGGTTTCCCGATTTCGGATGATGTCCTCTTCGACCTCGTCCCAGTCGGCGCCCTGCCTGTTGAAGATGCCGAGGTTCCCCCACACATCGTCCGAGGTCTGGTCAAGGGAGGCGTCGACGCCGACCTCCAGTTCAGCGTGGATCTCAGGGTGCATTGATGCCTGGATGTCGCGGCGAACCAGATAGGACGTCAGGCCACGCCCGAGCACAACGACGGCAGCATGGTCCCGAAGATTGCGCGTCGCTCGGCCAGCGCCTTGCTGGATACGCGCACGAATGCGTTCCCGTAGCACTTCTTCGGCGCCAACGGAATCATGGAGAAATCTTTCCTGAAGGTCCCCATTGGCTGGCAGGCCGTCGAAGACAACCAACCGGCAGTCATCATCAGGGAGGTCAACGCCGTCGTAACGGTTCGTCAGAACCAACGCGGCCGCAGGTTGAGAGGTGAAGACCGAAAGGTCGTCCTCAACCTCCTTTGCGGTAAAGGTGCGGTAGTCCTCTGGGAGGTACCGCTCCCGGAAGTTGTCAGCCACCCGGGTTTCAGGGGTGAGCACAACCACCCGTCCGGCTTGCTCAATGACTCGTTGGACGAACGGTGCGACTCCCTTCGTGTCGGAGGTCAGGTCCCGGGCAAGTTCCGGGAAGACAAAGAACCTCCGTCCCGTACCCTCTTTGTCCCAACCTGCAGGGACGGGGATGCGGTGGATCTTAGGCCGCCCGAAGGCTCGCTCCAGCTCTCCGCCGGCGCCCAACGTGGCACTCATGTAGATGCGCTGCTTGGGGCTGTTGAAGGCATTGTGCTGAAAGGTAGGGGCGATCAGCGGGCGGATGAGGATCTCGCGGTATGACACGTACGCCAGGCAGTCCGCTACGTGGGTCTCAAGGAACTTCCACACGTACACGGCGTCGTCGCTGACCTTGTTTTGGGCAACAGCTTCCCGGATGACCGATTCCACATGGCCGGCATGGGCGGCGACGGCCACGGGAGAGGCTAGGTAGATCCCAGTGAGGTATTGGGCTCCTGGGTTCTCGGACCGCAGATGTGGCAACAGGAGAGGGTCCAGTGCGGGGCTCAGAGCAGCAAGCAAGTCCTTGTAGGCGCTCTCGTGCAAGCGACGGTTGATCCTCAGGCTCCAGGGCTTGGAAACGTACCCGTCGGCCGCATGCGCATCGTCAAGAATCAGTACATCGGCTGTGTCGATCCTCGGCCGCGAGTTGAACACGTGGCTGTAAGTACTGACGGCAACGGATCCCGCAGCCTGGTAGCGCGCCAGATCGGCCTGGTCCCAGTCCTTCGACCGTCCGATGAGAAGCGAAGGCGGGATTCCGTAGTCATCCAACTTCTGTGCCGTCTGCACGGCCAACTGCCGTGTGGGACACAGATAGGCGACGCGGGACCCTTCAGCCCTGCGCAGATACTCGGCGATCAGTCCACCGACGAGAGTCTTGCCCGCCCCAGTCGGCAACTCGAGCGCAACATCACCCTTGTCACGGAACTGCCCGTGCCAGTGCTCCATGACCTTCGACTGGTGCCCCCAGACCGAGTCAGGCCCCCGGTTCCCTCGGGCCAGCAACCGGTACAACTGCTCCGGATCACTCGGAACTCCGACCGTGTCCGCCTGCCGTCGCTTGAATCCCATGATTCCCTCCCACCCCCTGCTCCTTACGGGAGAGCGAGCCCCCGCTTCACCGCGCCCAATTCTTAGCACTTCGCGCGGCTTGCGCACGGGGCTTGCAGATCCCTCTCCTGTCAGAGCACAACGGCCCGCTCGAGGCCGCCTCTCGGTGAACTTGGGCGACACCCGCCCGCTGGGCAAGCCCCCACCCACGATCTCCTCGCCCACTCCACCCGAGGGATTGATTACGGAATATTTTAGAGGACTACATCGAGGTATGATCCTGTGTATACTAGGCGAGTCGGAGGATGGGAGGGTAGACGATGAATGCTCGCGAGGGCCAGATCGCGGCGCCCGCCATGCTTGCGCTGGCTCGCGAGTCCCGCGGGATGACGCAAGCGGACCTCGCAGTCGCGATGTCTCGGCTTGACGGCGCCAATCGCGTCTCCCAGGGGTACGTAAGCCGCGCCGAAGCTGGCCGTTTGCAAGTAAAGGACGATCGCCTTGAGCTGTACGCGGAAGCTCTCGGATACACGTCTGAAATGCTATGCCGCACCACCGACATTCACGGTGTCGGCGTTGGCCTGGTCCACCACCGAAAGCGTGCCTCGATGGGAGCCACGAGCCTCCGCCGCATCCATGCCACTCTGGCTTTGACTCGGCTACAGGTTGAGTCACTCACGGCGCCGCTGGCTGACCTCGGGGACCACAACTTCCGGCACATCGAGGTTGACGACCTGGACACCCCCGAGGATGCGGCCACCGCATTGCGAGAAGCGTGGGGCATCAACCACGGGCCGATCGACGACCTGGTCTCAGCCATAGAGAGCGCTGGCGCCTCAGTGGTCGTCCGGGACCTGGAAACGGCAGATCTGGACGCCGTCAGCCAGTGGCCGGACGGTAGCCCACCACTTTTCCTGCTCAACTCGACCGCTCCCGGTGATCGTTTCCGCTTCAGCCTGGCGCACGAGCTAGGGCACGTCGTAATGCACACCGAACCCGGAGACGGGCGCCTCCAGGAACAGCAGGCCGACCGCTTTGCGGCCGAGTTCCTCATGCCGCACGACGCGATCTTCCCCGAGCTCAAGCCGGGCGTTGACTTGCAGCGGCTAGGGGGACTCAAGACCAGGTGGGGCGTTTCGATGGCCGCTCTCATCAGGCGGGCGCTCTCCCTCGGCGTCGTCAGCGAGTGGCAGTACCGCAACCTCATGGTCGAAATGTCAGCGCTCGGCTACCGAACCGTCGAACCCGTCACCGTTCAGCGCGAGACCCCGCGCTACATGACTCAGGTCGTAACCCGGCTTGAGCAACAGCACCACCTCGACCTGGCTCATGCGGCCCATCTGGCCGGCCTGGGTCACGAGGAGTTCCACGAGATCTACTTGTGCGCTTCCTCTTCGTCCGGGGCCGTTGTGACTCCGGCCCACCTGTGAGGTGACCTCTTGAGCAACCCGGCACCCTTCGGACAGCGCCCGCCTGCTCTGCGGGTACTCGATGCCAGCGTCCCTGCAACTCCGATCCTGGCCGGGCGGGTGCTGCTGCACGAGCACTCACGCTTCATCCCGCGCCAGCGCGAGGCAATCGACAGCGACCTCGGTGGCGTAGTGATGACTGGAGACAACGCCGAGACCCGGGCCTTCAAGCTCCGGACCGAGGCAGGCTTCACCGGCACCATGTTGATCGACAGCGCCCCGTACACAACCTACGCGGCGACCGAGGACGAACCCTTCCTCCTGCCCAAAGACCAGATGTTCGCGACCCTCGATGACACCCTCGGCTTCCAGAAGGCCGCAGGGGCAAGCGCCGCCCTGACACCAACGGGCTACATCGCCCCCGGAGCATCCAAGCCACTGAAAGCGGTGATCCGCGCAGCACAACGCATCGAGCGCGTTGACACGGTCGTGACCCTGCCTGTCGACGTCACATGGCTCGGCAACGAGCGCGTCGGCCAGCTCATCGCCGCCTGCAAGCGCATCAACCAGCCGAAGGCCTTGGTGCTGGTCGGCCAGTTCGATCCGCTGAAGTACGCCAAGGTCATCCCTGCAAACCTGCGCCGCGTGATCTCCGATGTCGAGGACATGATGATGCTACGGACTGACCTTGCAGCACTCGACGTGATGGTCCACGGCGCCCTCTGTGCCGGGATCGGCGTCTCGAGCTCCGTGCGACACAGCGTGCCTCCCGGCGAGCGAGCTGCAGTCAACGATCCAAAAGGCCCGGTGTACCCAAACGTTTTGATGCCGGAGCTCATGTGCTTCAAGGGCGCTAAGGGGCTCGCTAACCGCTACGCGAACACGGAGCCGACGACGTGCCTCTGCGAAGTCTGCAACGGACGTGGACTTGACCGCTTCTTCAGGACCGATGGCGAGACGCGTGTCGAAGCCGAGGACCACAACGTTCTCACCTGGAGCACGTGGGTCGGTGAAATGGCCGGCTACGAAGGCGGTCCAAAGCGGAAGTCCTGGTGGCAGGAAAAGTGCGCTGCTGCCATCAACCGCTACGCGCTCGAAAACCAGCGAATCGGGCTCTCAGCAAGGAGGGGCTTCCAGCCGCCACCTCCCCTGGAGGCATGGGCGACGCTGCCTGTGTCCTAGGGTGATCGCTCCGGCCCGTAGGTAGCAGAGACGTGTCACGCGGCCGCCGCGCTTCGCTCCAGCTGGGCGTACAGGTCTTCGAGGAACTTCCAGCCAGCTACGGTGTGACGGCGCTTCACGAAAGGCCGCGGCGGAACCAGAACGTCCAGCTCATCGCCCACCAGAACAAAAAGGCCGATGCCGTAGAAGTCCGCCTGCAGCATCGCGTCATCCTTGCGGCGCAGAGGGCGCTCGACAAGCACCGCACGCGCACAGAACGGGGTGAAGAGCTCCGCCTTCCCCATTGCCGATTCCCAGCCCCTGCCAGGCACGATAGCAAGATCAACACGCAAGGGCTGGACAGCTTGCCTGGTTACGGTTCGGTTGTTTTGGATGACCGCACCCTTTGGCGTTGCCTGGAGCGCGCGCTGCTCGGGCCCACTCAAAGCACTGACAGGCACAGCCTCACCCTCAGGCAGCCCCATGAGGAGATCCAACACGTCTGGTCGAGTCACCGGAGGCATACCTGCATCTGCACGCCTCTTGCACTCGACAGCGTCGCGTCGGTAGGCGACGACGGCTTGCACTCCGAAGGCGTTCACGGCCTGCAACTGTGACTCTTGCGGAATCAACGTGCCCGACGGGACCGACTTCGAGAGCACATCGACTGGTCCTCGCGCCGCAACCGCCATGACTCAATCCCGTCCTCACCCGAAACCCTGCCCCGCAAGGGGGCCCTGACCCACGCACCGGAAGCGCGTAACCGCCCTCAGGCACGACTGGACCCCGCCCTTCTCCTGGAAGCCCCCGCCTAGGCCATTCGGCAACATAGGCCCTAACTGAGCCAGCACGTGCAAGGACACGGAAAAATCACGCAACAGCCCTCGCCATCAGGCTAGTGCTGAGGGACTTTCACCAGACCAAGATCGTCACAACGACCCTAATGCGGCTGGGAGCAGCACCGCAATGCTCGGGCTAGATGGGTTGCCGACCCGCTTGCGACACGTCCGATCGTAAGGCATCCCATCGAGATTCACTCACACGTTCGATTACCTTAGTGGATCCCACCCCGGCTCCGGCCGACCACTCTCGCTCGAGCTACCCCTCCAATAAGCTCCGCGACACGCTTCCACGGCAACCCCCAGAAGGGTGACACGCCTGAACAGATGAACTTGACAGGGAAGACGACCGCCGCCCGGACCCTGTCCTTGCTCTCCGTCAGGCTCTTGTCGGGCAGTCCCACCAGGGTGAACGCGGCGACGCCGGGTTCGAGATCCGCCTGGACCTCGACGACCACGCCCTCGACACCCACCAGCGCCACCGAACACGTACGGGCGAATCCCATCACGCCACCCCCCGCGCGTGTTCCACCACGGGTGCGCCGCGCTCGGGCAGCAGAACGCCGACCAGGTCGATGCGGACGCCACCGGGCGGCGCGCCTCCGTGTTCCTGGACCCAGCGTTCGGCGAGGCCCCGCAGCCGCTCGGCCTTGACCGGGGTGACAGCTGCCATCGGGTGCTGGAAGGCACCCGCCGGTCCGGCCGCCCGGCGGGTCTTGACCTCGCAGACGACGAGCGCGTCGCCGTCCCTGGCCACGATGTCGATCTCGCCCGTGCGGCCGGCCCGCCAGTTGCGGTCCAGGACCGTCATCCCGGCCTCGGTCAGCCGCCGCGCGGCCAGTTCCTCGCCGTACCTGCCCAGTGCGCCGCGTCGTCCGTCGCGTGTGTTCACGTTGCTCATGTCGGCACCACCTCCGGCGCCAACAGTGAGGGCAGTTCAGCGAGCTATTGGATCTTGGTGGACAAGGTCGGCATTGTGGATAACTCCGCCACCCACATGAGTGACCGTCAGCCGCCCGGCAGCTCCAGATCGCTCTTGTTCAGCTCCTCGATGTTCACGTCCTTGAACGTGAGCACCCGTACCTGCTTCACGAACCGGGCCGGCCGGTACATGTCCCACACCCAGGCGTCCGCCATGGACACCTCGAAGAACACCTCGCCCTGGACCGAGTGCACCTGCATCTCGTAGTCGTTGGTGAGGTAGAAGCGCCGTTCGGTCTCGATCACGTATTTGAACAGACCGACGACATCGCGGTACTCCCGGTAGAGCTTCAGCTCCATCTCGGTCTCGTACTTTTCGAGGTCCTCGGCGCTCATGGCATGTTCCCCTTCAGCCGTGCGTCCCACCATTGTGCGCCAGCCACGCGAGCCTCTAGACGATTTCCGTGTCGAGGATCTCGGGACTGGCCGGGGGCCCTTCGTCGAGCAGCCTCCGCAGGAGCTCGGCGAGTCTGGTCGGATACACCGTCTCATGTGCCCGGGTCAGTTCCTGGCACGTCCACCAGCGCGCTCCGGCGACACTGCGCCGTTCCAGCTCCGTGAGCCCCGTCGCCCGGGTCTCCGTGCGCTCCGTACGGGCCAGGTAGTACCACTCGTCCTGGTCCCAGCGACGCCCCGCGAACGGGAAGGAGCATGTGCGCCGCCACAGCACCGGCCCGAGTTCGACATCGGCCGCGGTGATGCCGGTCTCCTCCGCGAGTTCCCGCAGCGCGGCCTCCTCGCGGGTCTCGTCGCCCTCCAGACCGCCGCCGGGTGTGAACCACCAGTCGTCGGCCGGATCGTCCGGCTCGTGCCCGTGCAGCAGCAGGATCCGGTCCCGTGGATCGAGCAGCACGACCCGGGACACCTTGCGCAGCCCGCCGACGTACGAGTCCTCGACACCGCCCACCGGCTCAGCGGGCACCGGCGGGCTCCGCCTCCGCGACAGGGCGCCGCCGCTTCGCCAGCAGCCCGGCGACCGGCCCGTAGGCGCCGCCGCCCAGGACGAGCACCCCGCCCACCACGATCGCGACGGTGAGCAGTCGCAGCGGCCCCGGCGAGGACAGGCCCCCCACGGTCTCGAAGCCCGTGGGGCGGGCCAGCATGCCGTTCATGGGCCACACCACGGCGTCGACACGGGCGGCCACCGAGCCGCGCGCCACCGTGCCGTTGAAGGCCTCCGTGAGGTGGGCCGTGGAGTCCAGCGAGCCGGTACGCTCGTCCCCGAGCACGAACAGCCGCCCCTTGGGGACCGTGATCGACGGGATGCCCATCAGCTCCGCGGACTGGCCCTTGGGGATGTAGGACTCCTGGATCTGCTTGCCGTTGACGACCAGCTTGCCGTCCGTGCAGCAGGAGACCGTGTCCCCGCCCACGGCCACGACCCGCTTGACCAGAGGTACGTCGCCCCAGCTCTCCTGGGTGAAGACCACGACGTCACCGCGCTTGATCTCACCGCCGTCGATCCGCTGGGCCAGCACCCGGTCACCGGCCACGATGGTGGGCGACATGGAGTCGGTCGGCACGGTGTACGGCCGGTAGAGGATCGCGCCCCAGACGAAGCCGCCGAGGAAGAGCACACAGCCGAGGGCCACGGCCAGTCCCGACAGCCTGCTGCCGAGCCGTCCGTGGCCCTCGTCCGTACGCGTTGTCGTGCCGGTCATCCCAGTGGTCCCCCAGATCGGTGCCTGGGACGGCACCCTACCCGGCGGTACCCGACCCGGGAACACCGGAGTTTCCGGCGGTAACGGGAGGAGTCGTACGACCGACCACGCGGCGCCTGCGCCACAGCACCAGCGGGACCGCGCCCGCAAGGCCGAGGGCGCCCGGGGCGGCGGCGCTCAGGTTCTGGTCGAACGTGTCGGGAATCGGCAGCGTGTCCCAGCGGGTGGGCGGCCAGGCGACGACGATCGCGCGGCCGACGACGTTGTCCACGGGGACGAAGCCCGCGTTCTTGTCCTCCTGGTGGTACCGGGAGTCCAGCGAGTTCTGCCGGTGGTCACCCATGACCCAGATTTTGCCCGTGGGTACCGTGACCTTGAACTGGCCGCCCTGGTCGTCGACGCTGCACGGGGTGTTGCCCGCGTAGACGTACGGCTCGTCGAGCGCCTTGCCGTTGACCTTCAGCGGGCCCGTGCCGTTGCACTCGACGGTGTCGCCGCCGACGCCGATCACGCGCTTGATGAGGTCCTTCTCGTTGGCGGACGGCATCAGGCCGATCCAGCCGAGGACCCGCTGCACGGGGTTCGGTTCGACGGTCGGTTCGCCGGCCAGCCAGTCGGCGGGGTCGTGGAAGACGACGACCTCACCGCGCTCGGGCTCGGAGCCGAACCACGGGGTCAGCTTGTCGACCAGGACCCGGTCGCCCTGCTCCAGCGTGTGCTGCATGGAGTCCGAGGGGATGGAGAACGCCTGGACCAGGAAGGTCTTGATCAGCAGCGCGAGCACCAGCGCGATACCGATGAGCAGCGGCAACTCCTTCCAGAAGGAGCGCTGCTTCCTGGGCTTGTGGCCGGGCTCGCCGAGGTCCTCCGCCGTGTCGTCCCCGGAGTCCCCGGCACCGGTCCCTGAGGACCCTGAGCCACTCCCGGAGAGCCCTGGGGCCCGGGGGTCACTCTCGGCGGGGCCGGCGTCCTCTGCGGCCGGTGGAACCGGCTCCGCGGGGCGCTGTTCCTCGGGACCGTCCTGTCCGGACCGTGCGCCGACCGCCAAATCCCCCACATCCACTCCTCACTCCGTGCCGCCGCCCGCGCCGGATGCGACGCAGGCCCACCACTCCCATAACGAGCGGGAGTTCCGCAGGGGTCGGGAGCGGGATCGATCCGTACCGATCCGCGGAAGCCACCCTATGCGACTGGCCGAGGGCGGTGGCCGACCCGCCCGGCACCGAGGAGAACGTGTCCGGCTCCTCCAGACGGGTCCAGTGGCCGAACGGCCAGGCGATGACCATGGCCCGGCCCACGACGGAGTTCAGGGAGACCGTGCCGCTGTACGCCTCGGTGCGGTGGTAGCGGGAGTCGGCGGAGTTGGACCGGTGGTCGCCCATCACCCACAGGCGCCCCTCGGGGACCTTCACCTCGAAGGCGAACGACGACGGCTTGTTGCCGGGGTGGATGTAGGTCGTCTCTTCGAGCGGCATGCCGTTGACGGTTACGCGGCCCTGGGAGTCACAGCACTTGACGGTGTCGCCGCCGACCGCGACGACCCGCTTGATGAGGTCCTTCTCGTTGTCCGAGGGCAGCAGGCCGATGAAGGTGAGCGCCTGCTTGACCTGCTTGACGACGATGGGGTCCTCGCCCTTCTGGGCCGCCGGCTCGTCGTCGAGCCAGCCGCCGGGGTCCTTGAAGACGACGACGTCACCACGCTGGGGCTCGGAGCCGAACCAGGGGGTGAACTTGTCCACGAGGACGCGGTCGCCGATCTGGATCGTGTTCTCCATCGAGCCCGACGGGATCACGAACGCCTGCACGAGAAACGTCTTCAGCACCAGGGCTATCAGGACCGCGACCCCCACCAGGAGGGGTATCTCCTTGACGGCCGAACGCCGTCTGCGCCGCTTGACCTTGCGCTGGAGCTTGCGCCGCTCGGCCCGGCCGGGCCTCGCGGCGGCGCCGGCCGCCCGGCGGGAGCCGGTGGGCAGCAGCTGCTCGGCGGGGCTGGTCGGCACCCCGCGCGGCCTGCCGCGGTTACCCATGGACACCGTCCGCGTCAGGCACACGCGCGTAAGCGCCTGGTCGTTCCAGCCGGGTCCAGTGCTCGCTGGGCCAGGAGATCCAGTCGGCCCTGCCGATCACCCTGCCGACAGGGACCATGCCGCCCCCTGGTGAACCCAGGTGGTCCCGGGAGTCGCTGGAGTCGCTGCGGTGATCCCCCATGACGAAGAGTCTGCCCTCGGGCACCACTACGTCGAAGGACACCGTGGACGGGCTGTCACCGGGGTAAAGGAACGTCGACTCGTCGACCGACCGGCCGTTCACCTCGATCCTCCCCTCCTTGTCGCAGCAGACCACGTGGTCTCTCCCCACACCCACAACGCGCTTGATGTAGTCGGCGTGCCCGAAGTAGCCGGTTCCGTCGAACACGACGACGTCACCTCGCCGCGGCTCGGCACCAAAACGGTACGCCAACTTATTTACGAGAACGCGGTCCCCGATCCTCAATCCGCTCTCCATCGAACGGCTGGGAATTTCGAACGGCTGGATGACGAACCTGCTGAAGAGCAGCAGAAAAACCAGACAGACCAGCACGGTCAGGGTGATCCGCCCACCCGGGAGCCACTCGGCCGCCCGGGACACCAACGCGAAACGCGACCGGTCCTCCGGCCCCTCGGTGTCCGAGATCTCCTCGGATCGAACAGGGTGGGAGGAGCGGTCGCGCTCCGTCGGCTGTGCTTCGGTGTCCATCGGGGCAGGATGTTATCCGGCCTCGATGTGAGCCCTCTTTATATCGGGCCCCGCGAAAGCTCAGTTGTCGCGCTTCTCCTTGATCTTCGCGGCCTTACCGCGCAGCTCACGGAGGTAGTACAGCTTCGCGCGACGCACGTCACCGCGGGTGACCAGCTCGATCTTCTCGACGATCGGGGTGTGCACCGGGAAGGTGCGCTCCACGCCGACGGAGAACGAGACCTTGCGGACCGTGAAGGTCTCGCGGACACCGGCGCCCTGACGGCGGATGACCACGCCCTTGAACTGCTGCACACGGGAGCGGTTGCCCTCGATGACGCGGACGTGGACGTTGACGGTGTCACCCGGGCGGAAGGCCGGGATGTCGTCGCGCAGCGACGCGGCGTCGACGGAGTCGAGCAGGTTGGACATTTCGTCTGCTTTCTTCGCTGATGCCACAGGTCATCAACGGGAGCTTGGTTTTCGAAAGGATGCTGTCCGTGCCGGGGCGGGCGTCGTGTCCCCCCGTGGCAGGGGCGCACGCCGGACGACGCACAACAGCGACCTATTCTTCCACGCCCTCTGGCCTGCGCCAAAATCGGCCGCCGGGGGCCGGCTCCCACCCCATGATCGAGAGCATCTCGCGGTCCTTCTTGTCGAAGACGGACGCGTCGGTCTGCTCGATCAGGTCGGGCCGGTTGGCCGCCGTACGACGCAGTGCCTCGTCCCGGCGCCAGCGCGCGATCTTCCCGTGGTGGCCGCTGAGCAGCACGTCCGGGATCTCCCGGCCGCGCCACTGGGGCGGCTTGGTGTAGATCGGCCCCTCCAGGAGGTTGGCCATGGCACCCGGCGCGAAGGAGTCGTCCCGGTGCGACTCGGCGTTGCCGAGGACCCCGGGCAGCAGCCGCGCCACGGCCTCCGTGATCACGAGTACGGCCGCCTCGCCGCCGGCGAGCACATAGTCGCCGATGGACACCTCGTAGACGGGCATCCTGGTCGCGTACTCGTCGATGACACGCCGGTCGATGCCCTCGTACCGGGCCGGCGTGAAGACCAGCCACGGCCGCTCGGACAGCTCGACGGCGAGCGCCTGGGTGAACGGGCGGCCACTGGGCGTGGGCACGACCAGCGCGGGCATCCCGGAGCCGGTCTCGTATCCGTCGGCCAGGACGTCGTCCAGCGCGTCGCCCCACGGGTCGGTCTTCATGACCATGCCCGGGCCGCCGCCGTAGGGCGTGTCGTCGACCGTGTTGTGGCGGTCGTACGTCCAGTCCCGAAGATGATGCACGTGCACATTCAGCTGTCCACGCGCGCGTGCCTTGCCGACGAGCGAGACGTTCAGGGGTTCGAGGTACTCGGGGAAGATCGTGACGACGTCGAGGCGCATCAGGCGTCGTCCCTGGACGAGGCGACCTCCGCCTGGTCGTCGATCAGACCCGGCGGCGGGTCGATGACCGCCCGCTGCTCCTCCAGGTCGATCTCCAGCACGATCTCCTCGACGAACGGGACGTACACCTCGCTGCCGTCGGGGCGCTCCACGACGAACAGGTCCTGGGAGGGCAGATGCGAGATCTCGGTGATGCGTCCGACCTCGGTGCCGTCGGTCAGGACCACGTCGAGGTCCATCAGCTGGTGGTCGTAGTACTCGTCCTCGCCCTCGGGGAGTTCCTCGGGGTCGACGTCGGCGATCAGCAGGGTGTTGCGCAGGGCCTCGGCGCCGGTCCGGTCGCGTACGCCCTCGAAGCGCAGCAGGAGGCGGCCGCTGTGGACGCGGCCCGTCTCGATGGTCAGCGGGCCCGCCGTGGCCGGGTCGGTGGCCAGGACGGCGCCGGGCGAGAGCCGCAGCTCCGGCTCGTCCGTACGTACCTCGACGGTGACCTCGCCCTTGATGCCGTGGGCGCGGCCCACGCGCGCGACTACGAGCTGCACTTTCTGGAATCTCCTGTCGTGTGCCTACGGCATTACCGCGTAGACGACTACGGGCCGGGGACGGCCCAAGTGGCCCTCCCCGGCCCGAGCCGGTGCTGCGTGATGATCAGCGAACCTGGTCCACGTCGACGAGGTCGACACGGACACCGCGCCCGCCGATGGCACCCACGACGGTTCGCAGGGCACGTGCGGTACGGCCGTTGCGGCCGATCACCTTGCCGAGGTCGTCGGGGTGGACCCTGACCTCCAGAACGCGCCCGCGACGCAGGTCGCGCGAGGCGACCTGCACTTCGTCGGGGTTGTCGACGATGCCCTTCACGAGGTGCTCAAGAGCCTCCTCGAGCATGCTCAGGCCTCGGTCGACGTGGACTCGGCCGCGGCCTCGTCCTTCTTCTCAGCCTTCTTCTTCTGAGTGATGGCCTCACCCTTGCCGTCGCTGTCGCCACCCAGGGCCTCGAACGACGGACGCGCGGCCTTCGGAGCGGCCACGAGCAGCGGAGCCGGGGCGGGCAGGCCCTTGAACTTCTGCCAGTCGCCGGTCAGCTTGAGGATGGCGAGAACCGGCTCGGTCGGCTGCGCGCCGACACCCAGCCAGTACTGCGCGCGGTCGGTGTCGACCTCGATGCGCGAGGGGTTCTGCACCGGGTGGTACAGGCCGATCTCCTCGATGGCCCGGCCGTCACGGCGGGTACGGGAGTCGGCGACGACGATGCGGTAGTGAGGCGAACGGATCTTGCCCAGACGCTTCAGCTTGATCTTGACTGCCACGGGAGTGGGTTCTCCTGGATTTGACGTGGTTGGGCACGGCGAGGTTGCCGCGTGGGGTTGCGGTACCCGAGTGCCCGATGGACGCGTCAGCCGGAGGCGAGAGGGTTCCTGTGCGGCTGTCGAGTACAGCTGGCCATTCTGCCATACCCTGCGGGTTGCTTGAACCGGAGGGTGTTGCTTGCGCCCATGCCTGATGGGCACCCCGCGCCAGGGTGCCGTAGAGGCCGTTCGCGCAGCCCAGCGCTTACGGGGTGCCGCTGCGCCTACCCGTGCCGCCCTTAGCGGCACGCATGCCCGCAGCTACGCGTGCGCGGCTGCCGGCAGGCGGGCGGTCGCGGCACCCCGACGAACCTCTCCCCACGTGTTCCTCCGGCACCCACGAGATGCCGGGCTCGATCACGTTGCGGGGCGGAGCCTCAGGCGGCGCCCGCGCCCACGATCTCGGGGATTCTGAACGGCTTGCCGCAGCCGCCGCACACGATCGGCGCCTGCGCCAGCACCGACGGGACGACGCGCACGTTGCGACCGCAGTCGCAGACGGCCTTCACGCGCACCCCGCCCCCGGAGGAGCCGTGGCGCGCGGCCGGGCCGCGGAACGCGCGGGTCGTGTCGGCGGACGTGGCCACCGTGTGCGCCTTCAGGGCGCGCTGCAGCCGCTCCATGGTGGGGCGGTACCGCCGCTTGGCCTCGGGGTTGAGCGTGACCAGTGAGAAGCCGCTGCTGGGATGCGGTTCCTCCGGGTGGTCCAGGCCCAGCTCCTCGGCGATCGCGAGGAATCTGCGGTTGTGGTAGCGGCCGGCCCGGGAGGTGTCGCGTACTCCGCGGGCGGCGGCGATGCCATGGACTGCCTCATGAAGCAGTCGCTCGAAGGAGAGCGCGTGTCCGCAGGCGGACGACGACTCTCCGATCAGGGACTCGGGCGCGGCAAGATCGGGCAGCTCGGGGTGGTACCGCTGAATGTCGGCCCACGCCTGCGCCAGTTCTGCGGCGAGAACAGGTGGTGTCTGTGTCGTGCTCACGTAATGACAACGAGCCTGGGTGCCGCTGTGTTCCGATTCCGGGCCATCCCAAATAATTTGCACGTACCCGTCAGTTGCCGCTGATACGTCCGGACGAGGGCGGGTGCGCTGATCTGCGGAGAAGCCTCACAGCTCATACCAAGCCGGTGCGTAGCCCCACGTACGACCCGGCGCGTAGACGCTGTCCGCACGCCGGGGCACCTGAGGTCGTCCGGTGCGCAAGAGGCCTTTCGGTCGCTCTCGTCCGTACTTCAGTAAGCGCGCGCGACGACGGCGACGTTACCCGGTGCGTCATCGGCGTCCGGCACCGACCCGTCCGCGGCGACCAGACACCGTACGGTCACCGCGTGCTCAGCCAGCCTCGCCTCGCCCTGCTCGCCGAGGACCGCCCAGGGGATGCGCGCCCAACCGCCGGCGGTCGCCACCTCCACGGCCTCCTCGAACGTCGACACGTCCGACGTACGCGACTCCCGGCGCTCGCGCGACTGGGCCAGCAGCAGCGCCTGGTCCTCTTCGAGGACGGTGGGCAGCAGTCGTACGAGTGTGTCGAGGGCCACCGGCTCCTTGCCGCCCGGGATCCGGCGGGCGAGCATCGCCGTGCCGTTCTCCAGGTCACGGGGGCCGATCTCGATACGGACGGGCACGCCCTTCAGCTCCCAGTCGACGGCGCGGCGGCCGAAGGGCACGTCAGTGCGGTCGTCCACATGGACGCGTACGCCCGCCGCCTTCAGCCGGTCGCCGAGTTCGCGGACCTTGGCCAGAACCGCTTCGTCGCCCTTGATCGCGAGGACCACGGCCTGGATCGCGGCGAGACGCGGCGGGACCCGCAGGCCGTTGTCGTCCCCGTGTGCCATCACCAGGGCGCCGATCATGCGGGTCGTCGACCCCCAGGACGTCTGCCAGACGAGTTCCTGCCTGCCCTCCTTCGACAGGTAGCTGGTGTTGAACGCCTTGGCGAAGTTCTGGCCCAGCTCATGGCTGGTGGCCATTTGAAGGGCCTTGCCGTCGCCCATCATGCCTTCGAGCGTGAGGGTGTTGATCGCGCCCGCGAAGCGTTCCTTGACCGTCTTGCGGCCGGGAACCGTGTCCATCGCCAGGACGTTCACCATGAAGTCCTCGTAGACGTCGCGGTGGATGTGCGCGGCGAAGGCGCGGGCGTCCTCCTGTGTGGCGTGCGCGGTGTGGCCCTCCTGCCACAGGAACTCCGTCGTCCGGAGGAAGAGCCGGGGGCGCAGTTCCCAACGCACCACGTTCGCCCACTGGTTGATCAGCAGGGGCAGATCGCGGTAGCTCTGCACCCACTTCGAGAAGTAGTCGTTGATGATCATCTCGGAGGTGGGGCGGACGACCGCGGGCTCTTCGAGGTCCTTGCCGCCGGCGTGCGTGACCACGGCCAGCTCCGGCGCGAACCCCTCGACGTGCTCGGCCTCCTTGGCGAAGTACGACTGCGGGATCAGCAGCGGGAAGTACGCGTTCTGCGCGCCCGTCTCCTTGATCCGCGCGTCCATCTCGGCCTGCATCCGCTCCCACAGCCCGTAGCCGTACGGCCGGATGACCATGGTGCCCCGCACTGGACCGTTGTCGGCCAACTCGGCCTTGCCGACCAGATCCTGGTACCAGCGGGGGAAGTCAATTGCCTGCGGCGTGAGTACGGGTGCCTTTGCCATGACGCGATGCTACGGGCCCACGTTGCCGGCATGTGAATTCTTTTCCTGAGCACAGCGAGGGCACAACCTCGGCTCCACAACCCCTGGACGGCGGGTCGGGAGCGCAGTTACCTGGCATACGGGGGAAGTGCGGGCGCACTGAACGGGGGCCACCACATCGGGAACAGCGACAACTCTCGGCGGATTGGGGCGCTTTCGATGACACCTACGCTCGTGCGGCAGCACCAGCCTCACGCGGGTCCTGCGACCCGCGTGGACCTGTGCGCACGCGCGCGTGACTGGTCGGAGATCCAGGAGCGGATGCTCGTACCGCTCTACGAGACCGTCTACGAACGGCTGGAAGTGGGCACCGGCACCCGGCTGCTCGGCCTCGGCTGCGGCTCGGGCCTGGCCCTGTTGATGGCCGCCGCGAGAGGTGCCGCCGTCACCGGTGTCGAGGCCTCGTCACCCGAACGGCTGGCCCTCGCGCGGGAGCGCCTGCTGCCCGAATCGTCGGGCACGCGCGCGCGTGGCGGCACCCGGCTCGTGGCACGCCTCCCCAGAGAGGCGGACGCTCCCCCGTACACCCTGGTGACCGCGTTCGAGCCGATCGGCTCTCTCGCGGGCGACTCCGAAGGACTCGCCGAGACCCTCGCGGCGGTGGTACCCCCGGTCGAACGCGGCACGCCTGTGGTACTCGCGGGCTGGGGCCCACCGGAGCGCTGCGCCACCTCGGCCGTACTGCGGGTCGCGACCCGGCTCGCGGATCCACTGCGTGTCACGGGCAGTTGGCGCCCCGCGCTCCGCGACGACCTGGAGGAGGTCGCCCAGCGGGCGGGACTGCGCCCGGACGGCTCCGGGCGGGTGGCGTGCCCGTTCGGGTACGCCGACCTGGGCAGCGCGGTACGAGGGCTGCTGTCGACGGGACTGTTCGACGCGGCGATCACGGCGACCGGCCAGGAGCAGGTCGACAAGGAGCTGGCGGAGGCGCTGCATCCGCATCAGCGGCGGGACGGGACGATCTGGATGCCGAACGTCTTCCGGTACGTCATCGCCCTGACGGTGTGAGCCGGCTCAGTCGTCCTTGCCCAGACGCGCGATCCCGGCGACCCGGTACGCGTCCGCCTCCTCCAGCGTCTCGTTCTCCAGCAGGGCCGTGGCCAGCGCGTCCAGCTGGGTTCGGTGGTCGCGGAGCTTGCCGCAGGCCTCCTCGTAGCACTCGTCGACGATGCGCCGCATCTCGTGCTCGATCACGTCCAGGGTCTGCGGAGCCGCCGAGAGGCCGTACGCCTGCTGGGCGTCGTTCGGGAGCGCCGAGAGCCGGCCGACCCGCTCGCTCATGCCCCAGCGCGCGACCATCCCACGCACGATGTTGGTCACCTGTTCGAGGTCGTTCTCCGCACCCGTGGTGACGACCCCGAAGACGACCTGTTCCGCGGCCATCCCGCCCAGCGCACCGATGATCCGACCGCGCAGATACTCCTCCGTGTACGCGTATCTGTCGGCGTCGGGCGTGGAGAGCGTGACGCCGAGCGCCCGTCCCCTGGGCACGATGGTGATCTTGCGGACCGGGTCGGCGCCCGGCTGGAGCATGCCCAGCAGGGCGTGGCCGCTCTCGTGGTAGGCCGTGCGCCGACGCTCCTCGGCCGGCATGACCAGCGGGCGTTCGGCGCCCAGCTGCACCTTCTCCAGCGCCTCCGACAGGTCGGTCTGCGTCACCAGCTCCTGCTTGCGCTTGACCGCGAGCAGCGCGGCCTCGTTGGCCAGGTTGGCCAGTTCGGCGCCGGTCATCCCCGGCGTCGTACGGGCGACCTGGGCCAGGTCCACGCCCGGGGCCAGCGGGATCTGCCGGGTGTGGATCTCCAGGATCGCCTCACGGCCGGCCCGGTCCGGCGGCGAGACACTGACGACCCGGTCGAAACGGCCCGGGCGAGTCAGGGCGGGGTCCAGGACATCGGCGCGGTTGGTGGCGGCGAGGACGATGACGCCCTCGGAGCCGGAGAAGCCGTCCATCTCGGTGAGGATCTGGTTCAGGGTCTGCTCGCGCTCGTCGTGGCCGCCCATGCCGGCGCCGCTGCCGCGGACCCGCCCGATGGTGTCGATCTCGTCGATGAAGATGATGGACGGGGCGACCTTGCGGGCCTCGGCGAACAGCTCACGCACCCGCGAGGCGCCCACGCCCACGATCATCTCGATGAACTCCGACGCGGAGGCCGAGAAGAAGGGCACCCCCGCCTCCCCGGCGACCGCGCGCGCGAGCAGCGTCTTGCCGGTGCCCGGCCGCCCGGCCAGCAGCACCCCGCGCGGCATCTTGGCGCCCATGCGGCGGTAGGCGTCCGGGTTCTTCAGGAAGTCGACGACGTCGTTCAGCTCGCCCTCGACCTCGTCGATGCCCGCCACGTCCCCGAACGTCGTGCGCTCGGCGCCCGGCTGTAGTTCGACCGGCTTGGGCGGCGCCTTGCGCCCCAGCATGCCGCCCCCGCCGCCGAGCCCCGTGCTCATCCGCCGCGCGATGAAGACCCACAGGACGACGAGTAGCAGCATCGGAGCGAGCGAGATCAACAGGTTGAACAGGAGGCTGCGCTGCTTGACGACCGGTTCCGCCGTGACGGTGACGTTGTTCTTGGTGAGGTCCTCCCAGAGCTGGTCGTCCGCGAACTCCGGGCGCTGGGTCTTGAACTTCGTGTACTTGCCGTCGCCCTCGGGGTTGTCCTGGGACTTCTTCAGCTGGCCCTGGATCGCGTCGCCCTTGGAGTAGATCTTGCTGACGTTGCCGGAGTCGACCTGCTTGCTGAACGCGGTGTACGAGATCGTCGGCTCGTCACCCTCGTTGAACAGGGACAGCGCGAGGTAGGCGACGAGGAAGACGAACAGGGCGGCGAAGACCAGGTTCCACCAGCCGCCCCGCATCCGCCGCCCACCGGGTGACGGCTTCGGCGGCTCCTCGTCCGGAGTGCCCTCGGAACGCCACGGCTGGTCGGGGGCCTTGCGCGGCGGCACAGGGTTGGTCATATCCGGACGTTACGACACACCCCGGGCGCGAGCACGCGCAGAAAGCGCGAGGGCGCCCCTCCGACGAGGGGCGCCCTGAACGACGTACGAGCGCCGCGAATCAGCACATGAACTGCTCAGCCCATGAACTTCTTGAACTCGTCCGGCAGCTCGAAGTCCTGGCCTGCCTGCTGGCCCGGCAGACCGAACGCGCCGCCCGGAGCACCTGCGGCGCCGGCGGCCTTGCGCGCGGCCTCCTCCTGCTCCTGCTGCTTGCGCTTCATCGGGTTGCCGGAGCGCTGCTTGCCCTTGGCCTGCTTGGGCTGCTTCTTCGACCGGCCGGGGCCGCCGCCCATGCCCGGCATCCCGGGCATCCCCGGCATGCCGCCGCCCTGGGCCATGCGGGACATCATCTTGCGGGCCTCGAAGAACCGCTCGACCAGGCCCTTGACCGCGCTGACCTCGACACCGGAACCCTTGGCGATACGGGCGCGGCGCGAGCCGTTGATGATCGTCGCGTCCTGGCGCTCGGCCGGGGTCATCGACTTGATGATGGCCGCCGTACGGTCCACATCGCGCTCGTCGAGGTTGTTGATCTGGTCCTTGATCTGCCCCATGCCGGGCAGCATGCCGAGCAGCTTGGAGATGCTGCCCATCTTCCTGACCTGCTCCATCTGGGCCAGGAAGTCGTCCAGGGTGAAGTCCTGGCCCTTCTTGGACGCCAGCTTGGAGGCCATTTTCTCGGCCTCCTCCTGACTGAACGTCTTCTCCGCCTGCTCGATCAGGGTGAGGAGGTCACCCATGTCGAGGATGCGGGAGGCCATCCGGTCGGGGTGGAATGCGTCGAAGTCGTCGAGCTTCTCACCGTTCGACGCGAACATGATCGGCTTGCCGGTCACCGAGGCGATCGACAGGGCCGCACCACCGCGGGCGTCACCGTCGAGCTTCGACAGGACGACACCGTCGAACCCGACACCGTCCCGGAAGGCCTCGGCCGTGTTGACGGCGTCCTGGCCGATCATGGCGTCGACGACGAAGAGGATCTCGTCCGGCGACACCGCGTCCCGGATGTCCGCGGCCTGCTGCATCAGCTCGGCGTCGATACCGAGGCGGCCGGCGGTGTCCACGATCACGATGTCGTGGACCTTGGTCTTCGCGAACTCCATGGAGTCCTTGGCGACCTTGACCGGGTCCCCGACCCCGTTGCCCGGCTCGGGCGCGTAGACCGCGACCCCGGCCCGCTCGGCGACGACGCTCAGCTGGTTGACGGCGTTGGGGCGCTGAAGGTCGGCGGCGACGAGGAGGGGCGAGTGCCCCTGGTCCTTGAGCCACTTGCCGAGCTTGCCCGCGAGCGTGGTCTTACCGGCACCCTGGAGACCGGCCAGCATGATGACGGTGGGCGGGTTCTTGGCGAAGCGGAGACGGCGGGTTTCGCCGCCGAGGATGGTCACCAGCTCGTCATTGACGATCTTGAGGACCTGCTGGGCGGGGTTCAGGGCCTTGGAGACATCGCTGCCGAGCGCCCTCTCCTTCACGTTCTTGATGAACGTCCGCACGACCGGCAGGGCCACGTCGGCTTCGAGGAGCGCGATACGAATCTCGCGGGCCGTGGCGTCGATGTCCGCCTCGGAAAGCCGGCCCTTGCCCCGGAGCGTTTTGAAGGTGGCTTGGAGGCGATCGGAGAGAGTATCGAACACGGCGGCGTCGGTCCTCGGAGTCGGGGGCAGAGTGGGCTGTTCTCCAGGGTATCCGGCCCTGCAAGCAATTCGTCCCCGCCTGCTGATTCAGCAGGCGGGGACGGAAATCCGCGGGGCGGTCACCCCCGCAGCATCTCCTCCAGCTTCCGCGCCACCAATGACGCCTCGTCCCCCGGCAGGGGCGCGCCCTTGGCAGTGGTCACGTAGAACGCGTCCACGGCATTGGACCCCAGCGTGCTGACGTGCATGCTCCGCATCCGCACCCCCGCGTCCTCCAGTGCCTGTCCGATCCGGTGCAGGAGCCCCGGGGCGTCCTGGGCGCGGACCTCGATCACCGTGGCCAGGCGGGAAGCGGTCGGGTGGACGGTCACCCGGGCCGGTGGCGCCACGACACCCCGGCGGCGCGGGTAGGCCGCGTCCCGCTCGGCCAGCCGCCCCGCGATGTCCAGAGAGCCGTCCAGGGCCCGTACGAGGTCGGCGCGCAGGCGGGCCGCCTGGGGCAGGGAGCCGTATTCGGCGGCTACGCGCCAGTCGAGGAGCAGGACCGCGCCCTCGACGCCGTCGGGAAGCTCCAGTGCGCGCAGTTCCGCCGTGCGGACCGTCAACCGGTGCATCGCCAGCACCCCGGCCACGGCGGGCAGGACGCCCGGCTGGTCGGGTACGGCGATCAGCAGCTCCACGCCCAGCGGCTCGGGATCCCCGGAGGGCTCCTCCTCCGACGCGTCCGCCGGGGGTTCCGTCTGGGCGCGCAGCGCCAGTACCGGTCCCCCGGTGGCGATCGCCTCGATGGCGAGCCGTTCCTGTTCGGCGGTGGGCGCGGCGGCCTCGGGTTCCTCGGCGGCGTCCCCGGAGAGCACGGCGGCGACCCGTTTCACCAGGTCGGCGACGAGCGAGCCGCGCCAGGTCGACCAGGCGGCCGGGCCCGTCGCCAGCGCGTCGGACTCGGTGAGCGCGTGGAGCAGTTCCAGGGTGCTCTGCGAGCCGACCGCCTCGGCGACCGAGCGCACGGTGGCCGGGTCCTCCAGGTCACGCCGGGTCGCGGTGTCGATCAGGAGGAGATGGTGCCGTACGAGAGTCGCCAGCACCGCTACGTCCGCGCGGTCGAAGCCGATGCGGGCAGCCACGTCCTTGGCGATGATCTCGCCCGCGACGGAGTGGTCGCCGGGCCAGCCCTTGCCGATGTCGTGGAGCAGCGCGGAGACGAGGAGGAGGTCGGGGCGGCTGACCCGGCGGGTGAACTCGGAGGCGCGGACGGCCGTTTCGATCAGGTGGCGGTCGACCGTCCAGATGTGGACGGCGTTGCGCTGCGGGCGGCAGCGGACCCGCTCCCAGTCGGGGAGGAAGTGGGTGATCAGGCCCTCGGCCTCCAGCGCCTCCCAGACCTCGATGGTCGGGCGGCCGGAGCCCAGCAGCGTCACCAGTTGCTCGCGGGCCTCCGCAGGCCACGGGGTGGGCAGCGGGCGTGCCGCCACGGCCATACGGCGGACCGCGTGCAGGGAGAGCGGGAGGCCCGCCTGGGCGGCCGCCGCGGCGGCACGCAGCGGGAGTACGGGGTCGCGGTCGGGGCGGGCGGCGCGGGCGAGCACCACCTCGCCGTCCTGTTCGACGACACCCTCGGCCAAGGGTGAACGTTCCGCCACCGGCTTGCCGCCGCCCAGCATGGCGCGCAGGCGTGGCCGTACGGCGCGTGATCTCAGTACGCGCCCCACCTCGCGCCAGGTGACGTCACTGGCATACGACACGACGCGTGCCGCCTCGTACACCTGCCGCAGGAGGGTGTCGGCGTCGAGGAGGCCGAGTTCGGCGGCCACCTGGTCCTGTTCCTGGAGGGCGAGGCGGTCGGTGGCGCGGCCGGTCGTGAGGTGGAGGGCGTCACGGACGTCCAGGAGGCGGCGGCGGGCGTCGGTGAGGCCCTCGCGCGGGGCGTCGGCGAGCCAGGAGGCGGCGACGGCGCGCAGGGCGGTGGCGTCGCGGAGGCCGCCGCGGGCCTCCTTGAGGTCGGGTTCGAGGAGGTACTGCAGCTCGCCCTGGCGTTCGGCGCGCTCGGCGCAGAGTTCCTGGAGTTCGGGGAGGCGTTTGGGGGCCTGGTTGCGCCAGTCGGCGAGGACGGCGGTGCGCAGGCCGGCCGTGAGGCCGAGATCGCCGGCCAGGTGGCGGGCGTCGAGCAGGCCCAGCTGCACCTTGAGGTCCTCGCCGGACACCTTGCGGGCCTCGGACTGGGTCCGGACGGAGTGGTCGAGGGCGAGGCCCAGGTCCCAGACGGGGTACCAGAGGCGGTCGGCGAGGGCGGCGACCCCAGCGGAGTCGCTGCCGTCGTGCAGGAGGAGCAGGTCCAGGTCGCTGCGTGGGGAGAGTTCGCCTCTGCCGTAGCCGCCGACGGCGACCAGGGAGACTCCGCGCATTCCTTCGGCGCCTGCCGTGAACAGGCCGGTCAGCCAGTCGTCCGTCAGTTCGGCGAGGGCCGCACGGCGCGGCGGCCCGGACCGCACCCCCTCGGTGAGGAGGCGCAGCCGGGCCGCCGCATAGCCGCTGGGTCCCGAGTCCTCTGCATCCTTACGCACGTTCGTACTCGTCACCCAGCGACTCCTGTTCTTTTTCCTGCCTCAGAGCGCGTCCGGGCCGCGCTCGCCGGTCCGGACCCGGACGGCCGTGTCGACCGGGAGGGACCAGACCTTGCCGTCACCGATCTTGCCGGTTCGGGCCGCCTTGACGATGACGTCGATCAGACCCTCGGCGTCGTCGTCCTCGGCGAGAACCTCGATACGGATCTTGGGAACGAGGTCGACCGTGTACTCGGCGCCGCGGTAGACCTCGGTGTGGCCCCGCTGACGACCGTAGCCGCTCGCCTCGGTGACCGTCAGACCGTGGACCCCGAAGGCCTGGAGGGCCTCCTTGATCTCGTCGAGCCGGTGGGGCTTCACAACGGCGGTGATGAGCTTCATGCGTCCACCTTCTTGCTCTCGCCACCGACGGCCGTCGTGACGGACGTACGGGCCGAGCCACCCCCGGCGCCGCTGAAGTCGTATGCGGTCTCGGCGTGCTCGGCCTGGTCGATGCCGGCGATCTCGTCGTCCTCGGAGACGCGCATGCCGATCGTCTTGTCGAGGAGGAAGGCGAGGATCGCGGAGACGACCAGGGAGTAGCCGAGGACGGCGAAGACACCGGCGCACTGCTTCCAGAACTGGTCGAGGCCGCCGCCGTAGAAGAGGCCCTGGACCTCGGACTGGCCCTTGCCGCTGGCGAAGAAGCCGATCAGCAGGGAGCCGACGACACCGCCGACGAGGTGGACACCGACGACGTCGAGCGAGTCGTCGTAACCGAACTTGTACTTGAGGCCGACGGCCATGGCGCACAGCAGACCGGCGATGGCGCCGACGGCGATCGCGCCGATCGGGGAGACCGCACCGCCCGAGGGGGTGATGGCGACCAGACCCGCGACCGCGCCGGAGGCGGCGCCCAGGGTGGTGAACGCGCCGTGGCGGATCTTCTCGTAGATGAGCCAGGCGAGCATGGCGGCGGCGGTGGCGACCTGCGTGTTGACGAACATCAGCGAGCCGACGCCGTCGTCGTTGCCGAGCCACGAGCCGGCGTTGAAGCCGAACCAGCCGAACCAGAGGAGACCGGCGCCGAGCATGACCAGCGGGAGGCTGTGCGGGCGCATCGGGTCCTTCTTGAAGCCGACGCGCTTGCCGATGACCAGGATCACGCCGAGCGCCGCGGCACCCGCGTTGATGTGGACCGCCGTACCACCGGCGAAGTCGATGACGCCCAGCTCGAAGGCCCAGCCGCCCGCGCCCCAGACCCAGTGGGCGACGGGGAAGTACACGACCGTGGCCCACAGCGCGACGAACAGCGCCCACGCCGTGAACTTGACGCGGTCCGCGAGGGCACCGCTGATCAGGGCGGGCGTGATGATGGCGAACATCATCTGGAAGACCATGAAGGCCAGGATCGGGATGGTGTAGCCGTCCCACAGATCGGCGGTGCCGATGTCACTCAGACCGACCCAGCCCGAGGTCCAGCCGATGAAGCCGCCCTTGTCGGTGCCGAAGGCGAGCGAGAAGCCGTAGAGCACCCAGAGGATCGTGACGATCCCGATGCTGATAAAGCTCATCATCAACATGTTCAGAGTGCTCTTGACCCGAACCATGCCGCCGTAGAAGAAGGCGAGTCCGGGGGTCATGAGCAACACCAGGGCTGAACAGATCAGCATGAACCCGGTGTTCGCGGCAGACAGCGTGGGAGCGTCTGCGGCTAGCGTGATGGCGGCTGATGCCATCGGCGTCTCCTCGTCATTGGTACGGCCCCGTGCGGGCGAAGCCTGAGCGGATTGAGGGGTGGGCCGGTTATGCGCCAGAGATTGGCGCAGCGCCGTTTCGGTCGACGCCCCTCGATGTTTCGCCGCAGTGACGAAGGTGCCTTGTGTGTTACGGATCGATGAACTGCCAGATGTCGGACGCGCCGATCGTTATCGTGGCGCAACCTTCACCCGGGGCGGTGGTCCGACCGCGGCGGGCCTTCCGATGACCTGGCGGGGGAGCCGAGTCGGGCTGTTCGGGAGGGCCTGCCGCGGCCGGGGTTCCGGGGGTTCAGACCGCTTCGGCGGTCTCTGGCAGATCGATGGCGAGCTGGTCGGTGAGGTCGACGACCTCGGTGAGATCCCCGAAGTCGCGTACAGCCGTGTCGACGGTTTTTCGGATACGAGTATTGACCCGCTCCGAGCGCACCTTCTTGGCGATTCCCATGGCCTCGGCGGCCAGCACGGTGGCCTGTTCCGGCTCCCGCTGGAGGAGGTGGACGGTGGCCATGCCGATCAGGTTCAGCGCGTACGACCGCTGGTGATCGGTGTCCTTCGCGAACAGGTCGACGGCGTTCCGCATGAGGGGTTCGGCGAGGGAGGCGTAGGTGGGGCTGCGCCCTGCGACATAGGCCAGGTCGCGGAAGGAGTGGGAGTTCTCGCCGTACAGCTCGGCCCGGGAGAAGAAGCGGATCCAGTCGGGATCGGGCTCGTCCCAATCGTGTACGTCCGCGAACGTGTCCTCGGCCATCCGCACGGCCCGCTTGCACTTTCCGGGCTGTCCCATATTGGCGTATGCGCGTGCCTCCATCGCATACAGCATGGCCTGGGTGCGGGGGCTCGCGCAGTCACGGCTGCCGTACTGCGCGAGATGGATCAGTTCGAGGGCGTCGTCCGGCCGGCCGAGGTGGATCATCTGGCGGCTCATGGACGACAGGATGTACGAGCCGAGGGGCTTGTCACCGGCCTCCTTGGCCGCGTGCAGGGCCAGCACGAAGTACTTCTGGGCGGTCGGCTGGAGTCCCACGTCGTACGACATCCAGCCGGCGAGTTCGGCCAGTTCGGCGGCGACCTTGAACAGCTTGCGGGTGGTGGCCTCGGGCTGGGGCTCCTGGAGGAGGTCGGTGACCTCGTGCAGCTGTCCGACCACGGCCTTGCGGCGCAGACCGCCGCCGCACTGGGCGTCCCACTGCCGGAACATCGCGGTGGTGGACTCCAGCAGCTCCAGCTCGGGCGGGGAGAGCCGGCCGGCCCGGCGCGCGGCGGAGGGGTGCTCGGGCTCCTCGGGCGGGGCGGGGGGCACGGGGACGAGCCAGCGCTGCATGGGCTCGATCAGGGTCGGGCCGGCGGAGAGGGCGAGGGCGGTGCCGAGGAAGCCGCGCCGGGCCAGCATCAGGTCGCTGCGCGAGAACTCGCTGAGCAGGGCCACGGTCTGCGGGCCCGTCCAGGGCAGGTCGACGCCGGACGCGGACGGTGACTGGCGGGCGGCGCGCAGCCCCAGGTCCTCGACGGAGACGACACAGCCGAAGCGCTCGGAGAACAACTCGGAGAGGATGCGCGGGATCGGCTCGCGCGGGTTCTCCCCGTCGAGCCAGCGGCGGACCCGCGAGGTGTCCGTGGAGATGTGGTTGGCGCCCAACTGGCGGGCCCGTCGGTTCACTTGGCGCGCCAGCTCGCCCTTGGACCAGCCGCTGCGCACGAACCATGAGCCGAGCAGCTCGTTCGGGCGCTTGTCGGCGCTGGCCGGTGTCGTCGCGCTTCCGCCGTTGCCGCCCACTGGAACGCCCCCATCCCTGAGACCACTTGTCGCCGAGTGCGCCAAGCCCTATCAGAATGCCGGTAAATAGGCTTCGCGTCCGCCGGTTCTCACCCTTCGAACGGGAAGCCGACTTGCCTCCGGCATACCCACAAGCGCATGTGCCCCCAGGCCTCATGCACTCAAAGTAATCCTACGATCACGGCTCCAGCCATGGGGATCCAGGAAACGCCACCATTCGCCACCCCTTCGAATGAACTACCGGGTGGCTGCACAGGATTCACTTGACAGAGGACAGCCGGAAGTGGGCGGAGGGATGCACGCGAGGGCGCACGCAGCCGAGCGCACTACCCGCGCTACTTCCGGGCGCCGACTGAAACAGGTGATGACGGGCAGGGCTGTCGGGCAGTCGGAAACACAGGGTTACGTTCCACGTGCATCTCGTAACCACCGGTGCGTCGGACCCGTTGGAGGGGGCATGGGCTTCACGATCGGCAGCAGCCGGGGTATCCGCGAGATCCGGCCCGGCACGCGCCGCCGCGGCCGGTCGTCGGAGTGCACCGCCGTGGCCGAGTACACCGGCCTCTGGGGCTGGGACGTGGTGGCCGGCGCCCGCGCGGCGGGCGGCGCCTGCTCCTGCGGTCTGCCGGACTGCCCCACGCCGGGTGCCCACCCGCTGGGCTTCGCACCCCGGGTCGCGGCCGGCGCCACGCTCGACGAGGTCACGGACACCTGGGGCCAGTTCCCCGGCGCCTCGGTGATGCTCCCCGTGGGCCGCGCCTTCGACGTGATCGAGGTCGCCGAACCGGCCGGCCGCCACGCCCTGGTCCGCCTGGAGCGCATGGGCATCCCCCTGGGCCCGGTCACGGCCACCCCGCAGGGCCGCGCCCAGTTCTTCGTCGCCCCCGGCGCCGCCGCCGAACTGCCCCAGCTCCTCTACCGCATGGGCTGGGACGACGCGTCCCTCGACCTGCACGGCCTCGGCGCCGGTACGTATCTCACGGCGCCCCCGTCCGACCGGGGCGGCCTCGGTCCGGTCACCTGGCTGCGCCCGCCCGCCCTGGACACGGCGACGAGGCCTCCGGCGGCGAGGCTGCTGCTCGGGACGCTGGCCTATGTGGCGCACCGGTCGCGGGCGTAGCACCGGACCTTGCCAAGACGAGAGGCCCACCGCATCTGCACCATGCGGCGGGCCTCTTCTTACTGAAGCACCTACTACTTGAGTACCTGGGAAATCCCCCAGGCCCTCCGGCCGTTCAGTCGCCGATAAGGGCGTCAACAAACGCCTCCGGCTCGAACGGAGCCAGGTCGTCGGCCCCCTCGCCGAGCCCGATCAGCTTCACCGGGACACCCAGCTCGCGCTGTACGGCGATGACGATGCCGCCCTTGGCGGTGCCGTCGAGCTTGGTGAGCACGATGCCGGTGATGTCGACGACCTCGGCGAAGACACGGGCCTGGACGAGCCCGTTCTGCCCGGTCGTGGCGTCGAGCACGAGCAGCACCTCGTCCAGCGGGGCGTGCTTCTCGACGACGCGCTTGACCTTGCCCAGCTCGTCCATGAGCCCGGTCTTGGTGTGGAGCCGCCCGGCGGTGTCGATGAGTACGACATCGGCGCCGGCCTCGATCCCTTCCTTGACGGCGTCGAAGGCGATGGAGGCGGGGTCACCCCCTTCAGGACCACGCACCGTACGAGCCCCGACCCGGTCGCCCCAGGTCTGGAGCTGATCGGCGGCGGCGGCCCGGAAGGTGTCGGCGGCGCCGAGGACGACGTTCTTCCCGTCGGCGACGAGCACGCGCGCGAGCTTGCCGGTGGTGGTGGTCTTGCCGGTGCCGTTGACGCCGACGACCATCACGATGCCCGGGGTGTCGAGGGGCGAGTCGGTGTTCACCGCGCGGTCGAACCCGGGTTCGAGGATGTTGAGCAGCTCCTCGCGGAGCAGCCCGCGCAGCTCGTCGGGGGTCCGCGTACCGAGCACCCGCACGCGCTCGCGCAGCCGCTCGACGAGTTCCTGGGTCGGCTGGACGCCGACGTCGGCGGTGAGGAGGGTGTCCTCGATCTCCTCCCAGGTGTCGTCGTCGAGGTGCTCGCGCGCGAGGAGCGTGAGCAGCCCCTTGCCGAGCGCGTTCTGCGACCGGGAGAGCCGGGCACGCAGCCGGACGAGCCGGCCTGCGGTGGGCTCCGGCACCTCGATGACGGGAGCGGAGGGAGGCTCCTCGACGGCGACGGACGTACCGTCCGTGCCCTCCGGAAGATCCACCTCCTCTATCGTGCGGCGCGGTTCGTCGCGCGGCGTCTCGGCCTCGTCGCCGATGTGCGGCTCGGCCGGAGGGGCGGTGAGGTCGGGTGTCGTGGGGGGCGCCGGGGGCAGCGGCTTCTTCCTGCGGCTGCCGACGACGAGCCCACCGAGCACACCGAGCACGATCACGGCGATGACTACAGCAAGGATGATGGTTTCCATAGCAGACCAAGTATGCGTGACCTCCCGCTCGGACGTTCGTTGTCCACACGGGGCCACACGCCCCACGGGCCGGGCTGGTCCGCCGTCCGACTTCACGTCGGCCGGGAAGCCCCTCAGGGGCGGAGTCACAGCACGCACCAGTATGCGTTCGTACTCGTCGGGTACGCGGAGCAGCGTCCCCAGGGGGTGTCACGGCCCATCCGGTGGGCCGCGACACCCCCTCCCCTTACCCCTGGCCATCTGACACACCGTCAGCTAATCTCCCCCGGCACACCCGCCGGAAGGGACCCCCATGCCCGTCACCGTCGTACGTTTCAACCTGGTCGCCCCCGACGCCACTCCCGCCGACCTCCGCGCCCGCTACCAGGCCGCGATCGAGATGGCCGCGTACGCCGACGCCCACGGAATCACCACCGTCCAGACCGAGGAACATCACGGCGTCGCCAACAACTGGCTGCCGTCGCCGTTCGCCTTCGCGGGAGCCGTGTTCGGGGCGACGCGACGGATCGCGGTGACGGTCTCGGCGGTGATCGGCCCGTTGCATGACCCCTTGAGGCTCGCCGAGGACATAGCCGTACTCGACCTCCTGAGCGGCGGCCGACTGGTCACGGTCGCCGGGATCGGTTACCGGCCCGAGGAGTACGCCCATTTCGGCGCCGACTGGAAGCGGCGCGGCAAGCTCCAGGACGAGCTGCTGGAGACCCTCCTGAAGGCCTGGACCGGCGAGGAGTTCGAATACCGGGGCCGCACGGTACGGGTCACTCCGCGCCCGTGCACCGAGCCGCACCCGCTCCTCCTGGTCGGCGGCTCGTCGAAGGCGGCTGCGAGACGCGCCGCCCGTCTGGGCCTCCCCCTCTTCCCCAGCGCGCACCTGCCCGAGCTGGAGGCCTACTACAAGGAGCGGCTCGTCGAGTACGGCACCGAGGGCTGGACGATGATGCCGGCCGCCGAGACCCCGCTGCTGCACATCACCGAGGACCCGGACCGGGCCTGGGCCGAACACGGCCACCACTTCCTGCACGAGGCCCGCACCTACGCCTCCTGGCAGTCGGGCGACATCCGCTCCGCCGTGAAGTCGGCGGCGACGACGGTGGAGGAGCTGCGCGCCGAGGGCGTCTACCGGATCCTGACGCCGGAGGAGTGCGTGACCCAGGGCCTCGACAACTACGTACTGCATCCCCTGTCGGGCGGAATGCCGGTGGAGGAGGGCTGGCGGAGCCTGCGGCTGTTCGGGGAGCGGGTGGTACCGGCGCTGGGCGGCTGACCTGCCGCGAAACCCGGTGGTCCGGTCGGGTCCGGTAGTGGTTCCCTGCGGTCATGAGCCTGTTGGTGGAAGTGTTCGTCCGCGAGCCGAACGGGAAGCTGCGGTTGCTCGAAGTGCCGGCCGGCGTATACCAGTCGGGCGGCTTCGAGTCGTGGCGTACGACGGTGTGGGGATCGGAGGCGGTACGCGCGCTGGGCGCCCGCCTCCTGCCCCGGCTGGCCGACGACGATCTCTATGTCGAGGCCGGGGAGGTGCCGGCCCTGCTGCGTGAGGTCGCCTTGTTGCGCACCCACCTGGAAGCGATCGCCGCCGACACGGAGCGGCCCCGGACCCTGGCGGAACACCGCGCGGGCATCGAGGACCGGCTGCGGATCATCGAGGAGAGCGCCCACAAGGCCCTGGAGATCGGCGGCGGCGTCCTCATCTGGTGAAACGTGGTGACGTACGAGGACCGCCGCCCCCGGCTCGGGCAGTGGCCGAGCCGGGGGCGGCGGAGGTACGGGGAGGAGGGCAGCGGGGTCTTGGCCCTCCTCCCCGAGTCGTAGGGGAGGCGTGGGTTACCCCATCTCCTCCAGCGTCTTGCCCTTCGTCTCCTTGACGAAGCGGAGCACGAACGGGATCGAGAGTGCCGCGAAGATCGTGTAGATCACGTAGGTCGCGGAGAGGTTCCAGTCGGCCAGTGACGGGAAGCTCGCGGTGATGGCCCAGTTGGCGATCCACTGTGCGGCGGCGGCCACGCCCAGGGCGGCGGCGCGGATCTTGTTCGGGAACATCTCGCCGAGGAAGACCCAGACCACGACACCCCAGGACAGGGCGAAGAAGAGGACGAAGATGTGGGCTGCGACCAGGGCGATCCAGCCCTGGGTGGCGGGCAGCTTGCCGTCGACGAGGTCGAAGGAGAAGGCCCAGGCCTCCAGGGCGAGCCCGATGACCATGCCGACCGAGCCGATGAGCGCCAAGGGCCTGCGGCCGATGCGGTCCACGAAGATCATCGCGATCACCGTGCCGATGATGTTGATGATCGACGTGGTGAAGGAGTAGAAGAACGACTCCGTCGGGTCGACGCCGACCGACTGCCACAGTGTCGAGGAGTAGTAGAACGCCACGTTGATACCGACGAACTGCTGGAAGACCGAGAGCCCGATGCCGATCCAGACGATCGGCTTGAAGAAGAAGGTGCCGCCTAGCAGGTCCCGGAAGGTCGACTTGTGCTCGCTCCTCATGGCGTGCTCGATCTCGGCGACCCGGGCGTCCATGTCGATGCCGTCGCCCTCGACCTCGCGCAGCACCTCACGGGCGCGCTCGTCCCGGCCGACGGAGATCAGGAAGCGCGGCGACTCGGGGATCGCGAGGGACAGGAGCCCGTACAGCACCGCCGGTACGACCATCACACCGAGCATGACCTGCCAGGCCTCGACGCCCAGCAGCTCGCCGCGCTGGTCACCACCGGCCGCGTTCAGGATGCCCCAGTTGACCAGCTGCGAGATGGCGATGCCGACGACGATCGCGGCCTGCTGGAAGGAGCCGAGCCGTCCCCGGTACGCGGCGGGGGCGACCTCGGCGATGTAGGCGGGGCCGATGACGGAGGCCATGCCGATGGCGAAGCCGCCGATGATCCGCCAGAAGGCGAGGTCGTACAGGGAGAAGGGCAGCGCGGAGCCGACGGCGCTGATCGTGAACAGCACGGCGGAGATCTGCATGCAGCGGATACGGCCGATGCGGTCGGCCATACGTCCGGCGGTGGCGGCACCGATGGCACAGCCGATCAGCGCGATGGCGATGACCTGCGCCAGCGCCGCCGAGCCGATGTCGTAGCGGTCCCGGATGGCCTCGACCGCGCCGTTGATCACGGCACTGTCGTAGCCGAAGAGGAATCCGCCCATCGCGGCCGCCGCCGCGATGAAGATGACATGCCCGAGATGCTCGGGGTGAGCCGTTGGGGCTCCTGACTTGAGTGCCTGCTCAGCGCTGGTCACGTACAGCTCCCAGGTAGGTGGTACCTGAAGGTAAAAACGACGTTGCCGAGACTATTCCTTCAAGTTTCGAAGTCAAGAGGGGGGTGGGTGTGAGATACGAGGCATCCATGACCGGAGTGTGTTCAAGTCTTGAATTGTTGTGGAGGGGGTTGTGGAGGGGAAGGAGGCGGGGCGAAGGAGCGAAAGGCGGGCCTAGCGGAGCCGCTGTGAAATCACCTTCGACACGCCGTCGCCCTGCATGGAGACGCCGTACAGCGCGTCGGCGACCTCCATCGTGCGCTTCTGGTGCGTGATCACGATGAGCTGCGAGGCTTCCTGCAGCTCCTGCATGATGCGGATGAGCCGCTGGAGGTTGGTGTCGTCGAGGGCGGCCTCGACCTCGTCCATGACGTAGAAGGGGCTCGGCCGAGCCTTGAAGATCGACACCAGCAACGCTACGGCGGTGAGTGAGCGCTCGCCACCGGAGAGCAACGAGAGCCGCTTGACCTTCTTGCCCGGGGGCCGGGCCTCCACATCCACACCGGTGGTGAGCATGTTGTCGGGATCGGTCAGGATCAACCGCCCCTCCCCGCCCGGGAACAGCCGGCTGAAGACACCCTCGAACTGCACGGCGGTGTCCCGGTACGCCTCGGTGAAGACCTGCTCGACGCGCTCGTCGACCTCCTTCACCACCTGAAGCAGATCGGCACGGGTCTTCTTGAGATCCTCGAGCTGCTCACTGAGGAACTTGTGGCGTTCCTCCAGCGCCGCGAACTCCTCCAGGGCGAGCGGGTTGACCTTGCCGAGCTGCTGGTAGGCCCGCTCGGCCGCCTTGAGGCGCTTCTCCTGCTCGGCCCGGTGGAACTGCTTCGGCTGGTTGCGCGGGTGCTCCGGGTCCTCGGGCAGTTCCTCGCCCTCGGCGGGGGGCGAGGGCGGTACCAGCTGGTGCGGGCCGTACTCGGTGACGAGCCCCTCGGGCTCCACACCCAGCTCCTCCAGCGCCTTGGTCTCCAGCTGCTCGATCCGCATGCGCTTCTCGGCGCCGAGCACCTCACCCCGGTGAACCGAATCCGTCAGCTTGTCGAGTTCTGCCTTGAGATCACGCCCCTGAGCACGAGCGGCGCCCAGTTCCTGCTCCCGCCGCGCCTTGGCGGCGTCGGCGGCCACCCGCTCGGCCTCGGCCCGCCCGAGCGACACCTCGACGTGCGCGAGCAACTGCCGGGCCCCGGAGGCGACGGCCTCGGCGACGGCGGCCTCGTGTCTGAGCCGCGACCGCCGCTGCTCGGCACGCGCGCGTGCCTCGCGTTCGGCACGAGCGGCCCGGTCGAGCGAGTCGGCCCGTCCGGCCAGCCCCTTGACCCGCTCCTCGTGCGTACGGACCTGGAGCCGGGCCTCCATCTCGGTCTGCCGCGCGTTGGCACCATCGGCGGCGAGCCGATCCCGTACCCCCGTGTCGGGCTCCTCCTCGACGGGCATCTCCTCGACGACGGCGAGCCGCTCCGCAAGCTCCTCGGCATCCTGTACGGCCTTGTCGAGCGCCTCCTGCGCCCGCGCCGCAGCCGCGGTGGACCTCTCGGCCTCTCCGGCGGCGCCCCTCGCCTGCCCGGCGAGCCGCCCGAGCTGCTGGGCGACGGCCGACTTCTCCCGGTCGACGGCCCGTCGCCGCTCCCCGATCTCCTCGACGAACGCGGCACACTCCTTGCGCCGCTCCACGGCGAGCTGCTGCGCCCCGGCCAACTCCTCGCACCGCACGGCCAGTTCGTCGAGCTGGGCGGCTGCCTCGTCGACGGAGGCCTGCACCTCCAGCAGGCTCGGCGCCCCGGCGGACCCACCGTGCGCGAAGTGGGCGCCCAGCAGATCCCCTTCGGCGGTCACGGCGGTCAACTCCGGCCGGGCGTACACCAGTTCCTCGGCGTCTTCGAGCGTCTCCACGACGACGATCCCACGCAGCAACCGCCGTACGGCGGGCATGAGTTCGAGGGGGCCTCGGACTAGATCGGCGGCAAGGTGCTCCGCGGGGGGCGCCTGGATGGGACGTCGCTCGTCTGCGGGTACGCCGTGGCTGGTCGCGCCGTTCCCCGCGCCCCTTTGGGGCTCCGGCGCCCCCGCCACGCGCGGTGCCGTCTCCGACAAACCGCCCGCAGGACCCGAGCCAGCCCCCAAGCCGTCGCCCGACCGCCCACCAACATCCCCACGACCCGCCAAGCCACGTGCACCCTCACCATCCGCAGGACTCACCGAAGGACGCGCACCCGCCCCCGACGCACCACCCGCAGAACCCGAGTCGGCACCCAGCCCCTCACCAGCCCCGCGGTCGGCGCCCGCAGCAACCACCGAGCCATGCTCGCCCGGTCCCGGCTGTCCCGCCGATCCCCCGGACCGCCGCAGTCCACCGCCCCCCAGATCTTCCGCTCGCTCCGGTGCCCCCGCCAGCAGCAGCGAAGCGCGCCCCCCGTCCTGCTTGCGCAGAAGGCGGATCGCCGCTGCCGCCGAGGCCGGGGTCGTCACCGCGATCGCATCCGCCGCCGCGCCGAAGGCGGCGGCCACGGCGACCTCGTGGCCCGGGGTGACCGTCAGGAGTTCGGCCGCCGGGCCGAGCAGGCCCGTGAGGCGGTCCTGGGCGGCCAGGAGCGCGCCCGTGCCGTCCTTGCGGCGCAGGCCGAGGGCGAGGGCCTCGTGGCGGGCCTGGGTGGCGGCGCGTCGGCGTTCCGCCGCCGTGGCCGCCTCGCGGGCCGCTGAGAGGGCCGCTTCCGCGTCGGCCAGGGTCGCCTTCGCCGTGGCGTGTCGTTCCGCCAGGTCCGCGTCGCCCGCGTCGAGGCCGTCGACCTCGGCCTTCAGGATCTCGTACTCCTCCTGGGCCGCGACCGCACGTGCCTGGGCCTCGTCACGCGCTGCGGCGAGGCGGTCGATCTCGGCCTGGGCGCTGGCCGCGCGTGAACGGGCCGCGTTGACCTGGCCGTTCAGCCGGGCCAGGCCTTCGCGGCGGTCGGCGATCGCGCGGGCCACGTCCTTCAGGCGCCGTTCCTCGACCGCGAGTTCGCGCTCCAGTTCGGCGCGGTGGGCGACCGTGTCCTCCAGCGCGTGCTCGGCGGCCTCCAGGGCCGCTTCCAGCTCGGCCTCCTGCTCACGGATGCGAGCGGCCTCGCGCTCCATGTCCTCGGGCTCGCGGCCACGCCGCTCCTCGTCGGGGGCGGAGGTGGCGCTCTTCACGCGCGCGTCGGCCAGCGAGACGGTGCCGCGTACGCGTTCGGCGAGCTGGGACAGCTCGTACCAGGTCTGCTGTGCGCGCTGGAGGCGCGGGGTGAGCTGCCGTACCTCGTCCTCCAGGAGCGCCTCGCGCTGGAGCGCCTTCTTCAGGTCGGCCTCCGCCGCCTCCTTGCGTTCCTTGAGCGCGGCCTCGTCGGCGACCTCCGTCTGGAGCGCGCCCCGCAGCCGTACGAGGTCGTCGGCGAGGAGCCGGAGCCGGGAGTCGCGCAGGTCCGCCTGGATCACCGCGGCCCGGCGCGCGACCGCCGCCTGCCGCCCCAGCGGCTTCAGCTGGCGCCGCAGTTCGTCGGTGAGGTCCTGGACGCGGGCGAGGTTCGCCTGCATCGCGTCCAGCTTGCGCAGCGCCTTCTCCTTGCGCTTGCGGTGCTTCAGTACGCCGGCCGCCTCCTCGATGAAGGCCCGGCGGCCCATCGGATCGGCGTGCAGTACGGAGTCCAGCTGGCCCTGGCCGACGATGACGTGCATCTCGCGGCCGATGCCCGAGTCGGACAGCAGCTCCTGGATGTCGAGGAGCCGGCAGGTGTCGCCGTTGATCTGGTACTCGCTGCCGCCGTTGCGGAACATGATCCGCGTGATGGTGACCTCGGCGTACTCGATGGGCAGCGCGCCGTCGGAGTTGTCGATGGTGAGGGACACCTCGGCGCGGCCGAGCGGCGGGCGCCCGGTGGTGCCGGCGAAGATGACGTCCTCCATCTTGCCGCCGCGCAGCGACTTGGCGCCCTGTTCGCCCATGACCCAGCTGAGCGCGTCCACGACGTTGGACTTGCCCGAACCGTTGGGTCCGACGACACACGTGATACCCGGCTCGAACCGGAGCGTGGTCGCCGAGGCGAACGACTTGAACCCTCGGAGGGTCAGGGCCTTGAGGTGCACGCCGCTGGACTCTACCTTCCGCCGGTATGTCACACGATGAACCCCCGGATACCCCGCGGTTTCACGGATGAACGTGCAGGGCACACCAGACGTTAAAGAGAGTGCAAGCGCTTGAGGAAGCACAGCGGCACCCATACAAGCACCCAGGTACCGAAGCACCGGGGGAAATAAAGAAGGGACGCCGAAGCGTCCCTTGCAATACTCTGGCCAAAATCTGAACTCTGACGACTTAGCGGTTGATACGGGCAGCCAACCACTGCGTGTCGTGACCGATGCAGTGATCAGGTGAGCGCGGGCTCCGCCTGGCGTGCGTCGATGCTCTCGAGAAGCGAGTCGTGAGAAGCGGCAGCCGTCAGCTCGTCGTTCTCCGCCTGGATGCGTCCGAGTTCGGATTCCAGGTCCTGTACGCGCTGCTGGAGCCGTCGCATCTCGGCGAGGAGTCGCGGGTCAGAGCCGCCGACGTAACCGAGAAGCGCCTTTGCCATGATTGATGGTCCTCCACACTGAGTGACCGACCGAAGCGGTGTGGGTCGTGAGGGAATCGCACCCGCGATGCTTGGCACTCTGGAGTTCTTGCTGCCGTTCTTACATGCCAAACAGCTAAGGTGCGCGGGGCTTTCAGCGTCTCACCAAAAAGTTTGACGGTCAACACGATCACGCCCCGTATTGGCGGGCGGCACCGTGGCGCACGGCCCCTGTGGGGCGGCGCCGCGACTCCGGCGGGGCCCGCGGGCGTGGCGACAAGCGTTTTCTGCGGAGCCTGCCACGACCTGCGCTTCTTGGCAACCACCAGGCTGTTTCTGCTGTGGACAGGTGCGCGTGGCATGTCCACGGGCTGTCGCCTGGGCCCCTTTACAGAACCCGCTCAGCGGATGGCGAAGCCGTCGTAGATCCGGCGAGGTGTGTCCCAGATCTCGGTGACGCCGTCCACGCGGCCGGGCGTGTCGCTCCCCCGCAGCCAGTCGAGCAGTCCTTCGCAGCCCGGACGCGGGCCTTCCGCGACCACTTGCACACGTCCGTCGTCCAAATTGAGAGCAAAACCACTCAGGCCGCCGATCTCCAGGGCCTTCGCCCGCGTGAACCAGCGGAAACCCACACCTTGGACACGTCCGCGCACCCAGGCAACCAGCCGTACATCCTCGTTCATGGGTGCACGCTAACGGGCCAATGTCTCTCTCAGCACTTGCTCCCCTTGCGCCATGGGGTACCGTCCCCACCCAACGAATCTCATATGAAACTCACTCGATCGAGTGAGTTACCCGGACCGCAAGGACGAGGAAGGCCAAAACATGGGACGCCACCGACGCTCCGCCGCCGGCCGCGCCACCACGGGTCGCGCCACGGGGGTCACGGAAACATACGATTCGGGCACGGGTGGTTACGGATCCGATCACGGACCGTACGACCCCCAGGTCCCGCCCACTCATCACACCCCGCACACCGCCTACAGCACGCTGTGGGAGGACGCGCCCACGACCGTGGGCATCGCCCCCTATCTGAACCCCGAGGCGCACTCCGAGGCCTACGCGAGGAGCAACGCCTACCTCTTCGCCCCGGACGACACCGGCGCCCACGGGGCACTGAACGGCGACAGCCCCTTCGACGGGCCGGGTGCCGGCGGCACGCGCCGCCGCAAGAAGCGGTCGTCCAGGCCGATCCGTACGGGCCTGCTCGGCGTCTCCGCCGCGGTGGCCCTGGGCACGGTCGCGGTCGCCACGGGCGTGCTGCCCGGCGGCGACAAGTACACGGTCGGCGGCGGCAGCGGCGGCGACAAGGTGCAGGCCGCGGACTCCCCGACGAACGCCGAGACCCAGCAGGGCGGCACGTCCGGCAGCGCCGACACGGACCGTGACAGCGATACGTCGACCAGCCGCGACGCCGACCGGGACACCTCGTCCCCGTCTCCGTCTCCGTCCCCCTCGACGTCGACAGCCTCGGCGGCCCCGACAACCGAGGCTCCGCCGAAGAAGCCCGCGGTCACGCCCAGCGAGGCCCCGAAGGCGACTCCGACGCCCACGCCGACGAAGTCGAAGGAGAAGCAGCAGTCCTCCGCTCCGATCACGGTGTCCGCGGAGGCCGCCGCCGAGGCGGAGGTGCTCAAGCTCGTCAACGAGGAGCGGGCGAAGGTCGGCTGCAGCGCGGTGGCGGCGAACAGTGCGCTGCGGGAGCTGGCGGAGGCGTTCAGCGACGACATGGCCGCCCGGGACTTCTTCGACCACACCGACCCCGACGGCCTCTCGCCCTGGGACCGCGCGGACAAGGCCGGCATCACCAGCCTCGGCGGCGAGAACATCGCCCGGGGCCAGGCCGACGCGGCCGCGGTGATGGAGGCCTGGATGAACAGCCCCGGCCACAAGGCGAACATCCTGAACTGCGACTTCAAGACGCTGGGAGTGGGTGTCCACTTCGGCTCGGGCGGCCCCTGGTGGACGCAGGACTTCGGCTACTGACCGACACCCGAGGGTTGCGCTAACTAATGGTTAGCGCAATCTTCAGGTCAGCGCTGCGCTCGCGTACGCTGGGGTCATGATGAACGCCATGGAGGAGCAGAGCCTCCCCTACGACGTGTTCGCCAAGGCCTGTCCGTCGCGCGGCACGCTGGAACACGTCACGGGCCGCTGGGGCGCGCTCACACTCGGAGCCCTCCAGGAGGGCTCGCTCCGCTTCAACGAGCTGCGCCGCCGTGTCGACGGCGTGAGCGAGAAGATGCTCTCCCAGACCCTCCAGGCCCTGGAGCGCGACGGCCTGGTCCACCGCGAGGCCCAGCCGACGAACCCGCCCCGCGTGGACTACGAACTGACCCCCCTGGGCCAGGAGGTCGCCGAACGCCTGCTGTCCCTCATCCACTGCGTCGAGGGCCGCATGGACTCCGTACTGGCGGCACGCGCGAAGTACGACGAAACGCGCAGTCCGTGCCAGAAGCCCCGCTGATCAGGGCGAAAGACGCGGCGCCCGCTGGCACTTGGGGCAGAAATAGCTGGAGCGGTTCATCCAGGCGCGGCGGAGCATGGGCGTCGCGCAGCGCTTGCAGGGCAGTCCCTCACGTCCGTACGCGTCGAGCGAGCGGTCGAAGTACCCCGATTCGCCATTGACGTTGACATACAGACTGTCGAAACTCGTGCCGCCCACGGCCAGCGCCGCGTTCATCACATCCCGTATATGGCCCAGGAGTTCGGCGGTGCGCGGCCGGGTGAAGCCGGCGGTGGGACGTTCGTAGTGGACGCGGGACCGCCAAAGGGCCTCGTCCGCGTAGATGTTGCCGACGCCGCTGATCAACGACTGGTCGAGCAGGGCCCGTTTGATGGTCGTACGCTTCCGGCGCAGCGCCTGGTGAAAGGCCTCGTCGTCGAAGAGCGGGTCGAGGGGGTCGCGCGCGATGTGGGCGATGACGTCGGGCAGCCCGTCGGGGGTGTTGTCGTGCAACGACAGCCCACCGAAGGTGCGTTGATCGACGAACCGCAACTCGGTACCGAGGTCGTCGGCGAACCGCACCCGAATCCGCAGATGCTTCTCATCGACGGCATCATGCGGCTGAACCAACAACTGCCCGCTCATCCCGAGATGCGCCAACACCGACTGCCCGCTGTCCTCCAACGGCAGCCACAGATACTTCCCACGCCGACTGGGCGTACCGATGCGATGCCCTTTGAGGCGGTAAGTGAAGTCATCACCACCGGCGACATGCCGCCGCACGGCCCGAGGATGCAACACCTCGGCATCGGCAACAGTCCGCTGAGCAACCCACCGAGCAAGCCCCCGCCGCACAACCTCGACTTCAGGCAACTCAGGCATAGAAACCCCCTGGCTTTAGGCTTTTAGGCCTTTAGGGGCGCGGGGAACTGCGCGACCAGCCCCCACCGGGCCCGCAGACAACGAAAACCCGAAAAACACCAGTGCAAGTCCCGCGAGGGACAAGCACTGGTGCACACAACCTCAGGCAGAGGTAGAGGAAGACACGTCCACGTCCTCCTCAACAGGCACCGCGGCCTCAGCAACGGCAGCCTCGGCAGCCGCTTTGGCACGTTCATCCGCATCCGCGCGGATGGAACGCCAGGCCGACTCCGCGGCCTGCTGCTCCGCCTCCTTCTTGCTGCGGCCGGTGCCGGTGCCGTACGAGACGCCTCCGACGCGGGCGGCAGCAGTGAAGGTCTTCTCGTGGTCCGGACCGGTCTCCGTGACCAGGTACTCGGGAACACCGAGCCCCTCGGTCGCGGTGAGTTCCTGGAGACTGGTCTTCCAGTCCAGGCCGGCACCGAGGTTCGAGGACTTCTCGATCAGCGGGTCGAAGAGACGGTGGACGAGTTCGCCCGCCGCGTCGAGACCCTGGTCGAGATAGACAGCGCCGATCACCGCTTCGAGGGTGTCGGCGAGGATGGACGCCTTGTCCCGCCCGCCCGTGCCCTCTTCACCCCGGCCGAGCCGGATGAAGGAGCCGAGTTCGAGCCCACGGCCCACCTCCGCGAGCGCACGAGAATTGACCACCGCGGCCCGCAGCTTGGCCAACTGGCCTTCTGGGAGGTCGGGGTGGGTGCGGTACAGCGTGTCCGTGACCACCAGGCCGAGCACGGAGTCCCCGAGGAACTCCAACCGCTCGTTGGTGGGCAGACCGCCGTTCTCGTACGCGTACGAACGGTGGGTCAGCGCACGCACCAGAAGGGCGGACTCCAGCTGGTAGCCGAGCCGCCCTTCCAGAAGCGTGTGGGACGAGGCCGTGTCCGCCGTTTTTTTCTTGGCGGTCGAGTCCGCCTGGGCGTCAGACATGAAGCCTCTCACCAGCCGCTCAGACCTCGAGGACCTGGCGCTTGTTGTAAGTGCCGCAAGACGGGCACGCGATGTGCTGCAGCTTGGGCTCCTGGCAACGCTCGCACGCAACCAGAGTGGGGACCGCAGCCTTCCACTGCGACCGGCGGTGGCGCGTGTTGCTGCGCGACATCTTCCGCTTCGGAACAGCCACGGCTACTTCTCCTGCTTCTCGTCGACGCCCGCTTCCGCGTCGGCGCCGCTGATCTCGTCCTTCTCGCCGGGTTCGAGTGAACCTGCGAGTCCCTGCAGTGCCGCCCAACGGATGTCGACGGCGTCGTGGTGGTGGTCCGGGTCGTCCGCCAGCCGGGCTCCGCACTGGGAGCACAGGCCGGGGCAGTCGTCCTGGCACACCGGCTGCATCGGCAGTGCGAGCACCACCGCATCACGCAGCACGGGTTCGAGGTCGAACAAGCCGTCCTCGATGAAGAGCGTGTCCTCGTCTTCCTCGGCGTCGTCGGCCGGCTCCGCTTTCACACGGCCCCGGTCGTCGGCGTCAGGGTACGAGAACATCTCCTGGAAATCCGCTTCGAGCTGCTGCTCGAGCGGCTCCAGACACCTTACGCACTCCCCCTTGGCGCGTGCACGGGCGGTGCCTGTGACAAGCACACCTTCCATGACCGACTCCAGGCGGAGTTCGAGCTCCACCGGCGAGCCTTCCGGCACTCCGATGACTCCCGCGAGACCGAGGTCCTTGGGAGCGTCGATCTCACGGGTCAGGCGCTGCAGCGCGCCAGGACGCCGCCCCAGCTCGTGTGTGTCGAACACAAGAGGGTTGCGGTGGTCGAGGCGGGCGTTCAGAGCCATTCCTGCTTTCGATCTTCGATGCTCAGCCGCCCGTCTTCCGGGCAGCGGTGATCGCAGAGGTACACGCGACCGAAGAGCCAGGATACTGGACCTTCCGCCCACGGCCCAATCCGGTCCCCGCGCGGGCACTTACTGCCCGCCGCGCCCCTGTTCGTAGGCGCGCAGCTGCTCGGCGCTGATCATGGTCGTGTCGAAGAAGCTGGTCTCGTCGAGGGTGTGCGGCTGCTGCGGCTGCTGCGGCTGGACCTGGGCGGGGTCGTAGGCGGCCTGCTGAGCGTCGTAGCCCTGGTAGGCGTAAGGGTCGGCCGACTGGTAGCCGTACGGGTCCTGCTGCTGGGCGTACGCCTGCTGGTAGCCGCCGTACGGGTCGGCGGGCTGCTGGTAGCCGTACTGGTCCTGCTGGCCGTACTGCTGCTGGGCCGGGATCTCCGCCGCCCGGGGCTGTACCCCAAGGGAGTCCGGGGAGTCGGCGAGGTCGGCCAGGTAGTCGGCGTCGCTGGTGTGCTGCCTGGGGCTGCCGTCGTCGTCCTGGCCGAGGGCGCCGAGGTCGTCGGAGGCGATACGGCCGTGCAGGGTCTGCCGGCCACGGCCGACGGCCTCCAGGGTCTTGGCGAGGACGGCCTCGAAGGCGCCGAGCTTCACGTCGACGTATTTGTCGGCGTTGACGCGCAGGGTCTCGGGGTCGTGGCTGCGCTCGGGGGCGTCCTCGTCCTCGTAACCCTGCTCGTCGAGGCCGGGGCCGGTGCCGAGCAGCTTCTCGCGGCCACGGCCTACCGAGCCGAGGGTCTTGGTGAGGACGACCTCGAAGTTGGCGAGCTTGGAGTCGACGTAGTCGTCGGCCTCGGCGCGGACGTCCTCGGCCTCCTTGCGGGCCTCGGCGAGGATGCGGTCCGCCTCGTTCTGGGAGCGGCGGGCGACCTCCGTGTCGGAGATCAGCGAGCCGCGCTCCTCGTGGGCGGTCCGGATGATCCGGTCGGCCTCCTGGCGGGCCTGCTCGACCAGCTGTTCCCGGTCGCCGATCAGCTCCTGTGCCTGGGCGAGGGAGCCGGGCAGGGCCGCGCGCACCTCTTCCAGCATCGCGAGAAGGTCGGCGCGGTTGACCACGCACGAGGCCGACATGGGCATCGACCGGGCACTGGAGACCGAGGAGACGATCTCGTCGAGCTTCTTCTGCACGTCCACCGTGTGCTCGCCACTCTCTACAGCTGTGATGAAGACGGACGGGTCGACTGTAGCCCCATCAGTCTTTACGGAGCCGTTCGTTCAGGGCTTCGAGGACGGTGGGGGGCACGAGGTGGGCGACGTCGCCGCCCCAGGTGGCGACCTCCTTGACGAGCGAGGAGGACAGGAAGCTGTAGGTGGGGTTGGTCGGCACGAACAGGGTCTCGACACCGCTCAGACCGTTGTTCATCTGGGCCATCTGGAGTTCGTAGTCGAAGTCGCTGACGGCGCGCAGGCCCTTGACGATCGCCGGGATGTCGCGCTGCTTGCAGTAGTCGACGAGCAGGCCGTGGAAGGCCTCGACCCGGACGTTTCCGAACTCGGCGGTGACCTGGCGGATCAGGTCGATCCGCTCGTCGATCTCGAACAGGCCCTTCTTGGACTTGTTGATCATGACCGCGACATAGACCTCGTCGTACAGACGGGAGGCGCGGGAAATGATGTCGAGGTGTCCGTTGGTGATCGGGTCGAACGACCCGGGACAGACGGCGCGGCGCACTAGTGATCCCTCGCTCTCCGGTCCGGTCATCGTGCGTCTTCGCACGTAGAGGCGGCGCGACCGTACCAAAACGTTCCCTCGCCGTAGCGACGGGCCCGGAGCGCTTCGAAGCCGTCCGGCCACCCGAATTCGCCGCCTCTGGTGCTGCGCTCCACGGTGACGAGGGCTTCGGCCGCGAGCCAGCCCCCCGCCCGGAGTGTGAGCAGGATCTCGCGAAGATCGTCGTCCGGAACGGCGTACGGCGGGTCTATGAAGACGATGTCGTACGGCTGTGCGGACGGCGTCTGAACAACCTGTTCCGCCTTGCCCGCCCTGACCTCGGCGCCGGGCAGCCCGAGCGTCTTGACGTTCTCGCGGACGATGCGGGCGGCGCGGGGGTCGGCCTCGACGAGGAGGGTGTGGCCTGCGCCGCGGCTGAGCGCCTCCAGGCCTACGGCGCCCGAGCCTGCGTACAGGTCGAGGACGCGTTCGCCGTCCAGGGGGCCGCCGAGGAGGGCTTGCCAGGTGGAGAAGAGGCCCTCTCGGGCGCGGTCCGATGTGGGGCGTGTGCCGGTGCCCGGCGGGACGGCTAGGCGTCGTCCGCCGGCTGTGCCGGCGATCACGCGGGTCATCTGGGGGTCCTCTGTCCGTGGCCGTGAGGTGGTTGCGGGTTCAGTTTCGCAGGAGGGGGTGGGGGGTGCGTTGTGGTGTTGGCGACTGCGGGCCCGGTGGGGGCTGGTCGCGCAGTTCCCCGCGCCCCTAAAGGGGCACGTCCATCTCACCCCTTGTCCAGGTACTGCTCCCTCTCCTCGTCCAGCAAGGCGTCCAGCGCCGTACGGAGGCCCGGGAGACTTTCCAAGTCCGGGTCGGCGGCGACAACCGCCGCTGCCTCCTCCCTTGCCTCCGCGATGATTTCCTCGTCGTCGATGACCGTGAGCATGCGCAGGGATGTGCGGGCGCCCGACTGGGCCTGGCCCAGGACGTCGCCCTCTCTGCGTTGTTCGAGGTCGATGCGGGAGAGTTCGAAGCCGTCGAGGGTGGCCGCGACGGCGTTGAGGCGCTGGCGGGCCGCGCTCGCCTCGGGCATCTCGCTGACCAGGAGGCAGAGACCGGCCGCCGAGCCTCGGCCGACGCGGCCCCGGAGCTGGTGGAGCTGGGAGACGCCGAAGCGGTCGGCGTCCATGATCACCATCGCGGTCGCGTTGGGCACGTTGACGCCGACCTCGATGACCGTCGTGGCCACCAGGACGTCCGCCTCCCCGGCGGCGAAGCGGCGCATCACCGCGTCCTTGTCGTCGGGGTGCATCCGGCCGTGCAGGATCTCGACCTTGAGTCCCTGGAGGGGGCCCCGGGTGAGTTGTTCGGCCACCTGTACGACGGCTAGCGGCGGGCGCTTCTCCGCCTCGTCCTCCGCCGACTTCCTGGCCTTCTTGGGGTCGTCCTCCTCGTCGCCGATGCGCGGGCAGACCACGTACGCCTGGTGGCCGCCCTCGACCTCCTCGCGCACGCGCTCCCACGCGCGCGCCAGGAAGTGGGGTTTGTCCGCGGCCGGGACGACATGGCTGGCGATCGGGGAGCGGCCGGCCGGGAGCTGGTCCAGGACCGACGTCTCCAGGTCGCCGAAGACGGTCATGGCGACCGTGCGCGGGATGGGTGTGGCCGTCATGACGAGGAGGTGCGGGGGTTGTTTGCCCTTGCCGCGCAGAGCGTCGCGCTGTTCCACGCCGAAGCGGTGCTGTTCGTCGACCACCACCAGGCCGAGGTCGTGGAACTGGACCTTGTCCTCGATCAGCGCGTGCGTGCCGATCACGAGCCCCGCCTCGCCGGTGACGAGGTCGAGGAGCGCCTGGCGGCGGGCGGCCGTGCCCATGGAGCCCGTGAGCAGGACCACCTTGGTGGCCTTGTCCGCGCCGCCGAGCATCCCGCCCTCGGCCAGCTCCCCCATCATCTCGGTGATCGACCGGTGGTGCTGCTGGGCGAGCACCTCGGTGGGCGCGAGCATCGCGGCCTGGCCACCCGCGTCGACCACGGCGAGCATGGCGCGGAGGGCCACCATTGTCTTCCCCGATCCGACTTCGCCCTGAAGCAGCCGGTGCATCGGGTGTTCCGCCGCCAGGTCGTCGAAGATCTCCTTGGAGACCTTCTGCTGGCCCTCCGTGAGGGTGAAGGGCAGTTTCGCGTCGAAGGCCGTGAGGAGGCCGTCCGGGGTCGGTCTGCGCGGGACCGCCGGGAGTTGGGCGTCCGCGTGGCGGCGGCGGGCCAGGGCGATCTGGAGGACGAACGCCTCGTCCCACTTGAGGCGGGTGCGCGCGTCCTCGATGTCCGCCTTGGTGTGCGGGCGGTGGATCTTCAGGAGTGCCTCGGGGAGGGTGGCGAGGCCCCTGCCCTCCCGGAGGGAGGGGGGCAGCGGGTCGACGGCCTCCTGGGCGAGGTCCAACACCGTCTGCAGCGACTTGGCGATCTTCCAGGACTCCAGCTTCGCCGTGGCGGGGTACAGCGGGATCAGTGCACCCGCCCAGGAATCGACCGTCTCCGCTGCCTCGTCGGTGTCCCCCCGCAGCAACTCGTACGCCGGATGGGCGAGTTGGAGGCGGCGGTTGAAGACCGACGCCTTGCCCGCGAACAGTGCGCGGGTGCCGGGGAGGAGTTCCTTGTGGGGTTTGTGGACTCCATGGCCGAAGAAGACCAGTTGGAGCCGGCCGCTGCCGTCCGTGATGGTGACTTCCAGGCGCTGGCCCTTGCCGCCCCGGGCCTTCGAGGAGGCGAAGGTGTGCAGGCGTGCGTCGGCCACCTGGGCGACCACCGTCACGTGTTCGTCCATGGGGAGGTCGGCCAGGTGGGTGAGCTGGCCCCGCTCCTCGTACCTGCGCGGATAGTGGTGCAGGAGGTCGCCGACGGTGTGCAGGCCGAGGTGCTCGGCCATCACCTTCGCGGTGGCGGGGCCGAGCACTGATTTCAGTGGTTGCTTCAGTGGTTCTTCCAGTGCGGGCACGAGATCCATTGCACACCACACCACTGACATTCCCGTATACGTATAGCGAATCCGCTGGTCAGGCGGCTCGTTCGGGGCCTAGGATGGCGCGCCCGGCCATCCCCCGCGGTCACCGCCTCACCGGGACCGCCCGACCCCGCGCCGTCGCCAGAACCTGGTCCCCCCTCCGGCGCTGCGACGATGGACTCCCAGACCTCACAGTCATCCCAGGCATCCCAGTCACCGCATACGTTCCAGGTCGACCTGCGCGGCCTCGTGGACCTGCTCTCCCATCACCTCTACTCCAGCCCCAAGGTCTATCTGCGCGAGCTGCTGCAGAACGCCGTGGACGCGATCACCGCCCGGCGCGCGGAGCAGCCCGACGCCCCGGCGCGGGTGCGGCTGTACGCGGAGGGCGGCACCCTGCGGGTCGAGGACTCCGGGGTCGGTCTCACCGAGGCGGACGTGCACAACCTGCTGGCGACCATCGGCCGCAGTTCCAAGCGGGCGGACCCCGGCGACATCCAGGAGGCGCGTTCGGAGTTCCTCGGCCAGTTCGGGATCGGGCTGCTGGCCTGTTTCGTCGTGGCCGAGCGGATCAGGGTCGTCAGCCGCAGTGCCCGTACGCCGGACGCACCGCCCGTGGAGTGGACGGCCGCGGACGACGGTTCGTACACCGTGCGTACGCTGCCCGACGACGCCAGGACCGAACCGGGCACCACCGTGCACCTGGTGGCGCGACCCGGGGCCGGCGAATGGCTCACCGAGGAGCGGGTCCTGGCGCTGGCGCGGGACTTCGGCTCGCTGCTGCCGTACGACGTGCGGGTGGGCGACGAGGCGGTCACCGATCTGCCCGCGCCCTGGAACCGCCCGTACCCGTCGCCCGCCACCCGGAGGGTGGCTCTTCAGCGGCACTGTCACGACCTGTTCGGGTTCTCGCCGTTGGACTCGATCGACCTGGACGTGCCGCTCGCGGGGATCCGCGGGGTGGCGTACGTCCTGCCGTCCTCGGTGAGTCCGGCGCAGCGCGCGAGTCACCGGGTGCACCTGAAGGGCATGCTGCTCACCGAGCGGGCCGAACAGCTGTTGCCCGACTGGGCGTTCTTCGTGCGGTGCGTGCTGGACACCGACAGTCTGCGGCCGACGGCTTCGCGCGAGGCGCTGTACGAGGACGAGACGCTGGCCGCCGTACGGGAGGCCCTGGGCGAAAGGATTCGCTCCTGGCTGACCGGGCTCGCCGCCGGTGATCCGGAGCGGCTGTCCGCGTTCCTGTCGGTGCACCACCTGGGCGTCAAGTCCCTGGCCAGGCACGACAAGGAGATGCTGCGCACGATGCTGCCGTGGCTCCCCTTCGAGACGACCGACGGGCAGCTGTCCCTGGAGGAGTTCGCGCAACGGCACCCGGTGGTGCACTTCACCCGGAGCGTCGAGGAGTACCGGCAGGTCGCGCCGATCGCGTCCGCGCAGGGCGTCGGTGTCGTCAACGGCGGCTACACGTACGACAGCGAGCTGATCGAGGCGCTGCCTTCGGTGCGCCCGGGGACCGTGGTCGCCGAGCTGGACGCCGACACCGTGACCGCCCATCTGGACGCGGTCGCTCCGGCCGAGGAGCTGGCCCTGGCGGCGTTCCTGGGGGCCGCGCGGGCCAAACTCGACCCCCTGGGGTGCGATGTCGTGCTGCGTGCCTTCCATCCGCTGTCGGTGCCCGCGCTGCATCTGGACGACCGGGCGGCCCGGCACGAGCAGGCCCGCGCGGAGGCCGAGGAGCGGGCCGACGACCTGTGGGCCGGCATCCTCGGCTCGCTGCGGGGCAGCGCCCCGCGCGCGCGGCTGGTGCTCAACCATCTCAACCCGCTGATCCGGAGGATCAGTTCCCTGGACGACCCGGAACTGATCGGCACCGCCACGGAGTCCCTGTACGGGCAGGCGCTGCTCATGGCGCAGCGCCCGCTGCGGCCCGCGGACTCCGCGCTGCTGAACCGTGCGTTCATCGGCCTCCTGGAGTGGGCCACCCACAGCGATCCCACGGAGCCCACGGAGGACGGCCGGCGATGAATGAGATCAAGGACTTCGACGCGCTCCGCGAGGCCATGGCACTCAACGCCGAGCAGCCCGAGGGACCGGCCCGCAACGCGCGCGCGGAGCAACTGCTGGCCGAGGCGGAGAAGCTGAACATCCCGCTCGCCGTGATCGAGGCGCTCGGGCACCAGCTGAAGGCCTACAACTACAGCTCCGAGAAGGACCGGATGTTCGTCCCCTTCGCGCGTCTGCTGCGCATGTGGGACGAGCGGCCCGAGGACTTCGACGAGTACGAGGCCCACACGCTGCACTGGGTCTTCAAATGGATGACCGCGGGCATGCTGGACCAGCCGCACATCCCGCTGGCCTCCATCGAGAAGTGGCTCGGCGAGATGGAGCACCGCTACCGGCTCGCCGGGCACTCCGAACGGGCCGTGCGCGGCGCCGAGTTCAGTGTGGCCGCGCATGTCGGCGACCTGGCGCGGGCCGAACGTGCGTACGCCGCCTGGCTGGCCGCCGACCGCGACAGCATGGCCGACTGCCACGCGTGCGAACTGCACAGCCAGGGCTGGTGGCAGGCCGAGCGGGGCGCGGACGCGGAGGCGCTCGACCTGTGGCGGCCGGTCCTGGAGGGCGAGTTCACCTGCGCCCACGAGCCGCACACCGTCCTGGCGTCCTCCCTGGGCCCCCTGCTGCGCCTGGGCCGCCTGGACGAGGCCCGCGCACACCATCTGCGGGGTTTCCGGCTGGTGCGGCCCATGGAGAGCATGCGGGGCGCGTACGCGGACCACGTCGAGTTCTGCGCGCTGACCGGGAACGAGGCGCGGGGCCTGGAGCTGCTCGCGGAGCGTCCCGCGTACTTCACGGACTCCGGTCAGCCGCGCAGCCAGATGGACTTCATGGCCGCCGTGGCACTCCTGATGGACCGGCTGACCGGCCTGGGCATGGGCGCCCAGTCGGTGCCGGGCCCGGCCGGACGCGACTGGACCGCCCGCGAACTCGCCGTCCACGCGCGCGAGGAGGCCCTTTCGCTCGCCGCGCGCTTCGACGCCCGCAACGGCACGTCGTACGTCGGTGAGGACGTCCGCGCGCGCATGGCGCAGGTTCCCCTGGTGGACCGGCTGCCGCTGGGTGTGCGGGCGTCCGGCATCCCCGCGCCCCGCAGGGCGCCCGTGGAGTCCGTGTACACCCCGGACACCGCCGAGCAGCGGACCGACGCCCCCGGCGACCTGCCCGCGCTGCTCGCCGAGGCGCGCCGGATGTCGAACGGGCTGCTCCCGCACGCGATGGAGGCGTGGGCGGCCGTCTCCCGGGCCGCCGAGGGCGTCGAGCTATCGGTGGCCGACCAGGCGGAGATCGTCGACCACAAGGCCATGGAGGGCGGTCCTGAGGGCATCGCGCTCTTCGAGCGGGCCGCCGAGCTGTACGCCGAGGCGGGCGACCCCGGCGAGGCCCTGGCCGCCCGCGCCCGCGCCGCGTACGCCCGCGCCCTGGAGGGCGACATCGACGCGGCCCTGGACGCCGTCTCCGAGCCGTACGAGGAGGTCCTCGCCCTCTACTCCGACGAGGGCACCGGAGTACGGCAGGCCGCGGCCGTCCTGATGGGGCGCGCCCGCATCCTCATGCGCCAGGTCGAGGAGACCGGCACCGACCGGGCCCTGGCCGCCGCCGAGAACGCCGTACGGGAGCTGCTCGCGCTCGTCGACGGCCACGCCGGGGACGACGTACGCCTCGCCTCGCGCGGCGCGGAGGCCCAGGCCATGCTCGGCGAACTGGCGACGCGCACCGGGGACCTCGAAGGCGCCGCGGAGCTGTTCACCTGGGCCACGGACGCGTTCGTCGCGGCGGGGCTGCCGTGGTTCGCGGTGGAGTACGAGGCCCGGCTGGCCGGACTCGCCCACCATCTCGGCGACATCGCCGGGGCCGAGCGGGCGCTGCGGGGAGCCCTGGAGCACGGCGGGGCGTATCTGGAGGCGGCGGGGCAGGCCCAGCTGAACCTCCAGCTCGCCGAGATCCTCGGGGCGCGTGACGAGGTCGGCGAGGCCGCGGACCACGCCCTGGAGGCCGCGCACTGGGCCGACGAGGCGGGCGAGGGCCCGACCCTGGGCGCCTGGGCCCGGCATCTGCTCGGCGGTTTCCTGCTGCGGCAGGGCCGGTGGGCGGAGGCGGCCGAGGTGCTGGAGTCGGCGCTGCCCGACCTGAGCGCCGAATCGCACGGCGACGGGGCGGTCGTCCAGACACTGTGGTGGCTCGCCGACTGCCTGGCCGAGCTGGGCGAGCACCGAGAGTCGGCGGAACGCCGCCTCAAGGCCGCGGAGATCGCCCGCCACTGGCCCGAGCAGCAGGACCACGCGACCCTCGCCCACCTCGCCGCCGAGTCCCTCGGCCAGGCCGGGCTGCCCGCCGAGGCCGACCAGGCCTACGAACGCGCCGGCGACCTGTGGCGCTCGCTCGGCAATGTGCACGGGCTGGTGCGTGCCCTGCGCGCCCGCGCGTGGCTCGCGCTGCGCACGGAGGCGGGCCTGACGGGGGCACGCCTCCGGATGCAGGACGCGGTCCGTGAGTGCGGGCAGGCCCTGTCGGAGGCGGACGACCTGGAGTCCCGCGAGCAACTCGGCGCCGAACTCGCCCACACGCACCGCCAGTTCGGCGACCTGCTGGCTCGCTCGGCCACGGAGGACGCGGAGGACGGCGCGATCGAGGCGGCGTTCGAGGAGGCGCTGGCGCAGATGAGAAAGGCGATCGCGGTGTTCTCTTCCCTGGGCGAGGAGGGCCTGCACGGGCGCACCGGCGCGGAGCTGGCCGCGGGGTGGTTGGAGGCGGATCTGAGCCGGCCGGGGGAGGCGGCGGCACGCGCGCGGGGGGTGTTGCGGGCGTACGGGGGCTCGACCGAGGAGTCGGACGCGGAGACGGTACGGGCGCGGCGGGCCGAGGCGGAACAGATGCTGCAGCTGATGGAGGAACAGGAGGCGGAGTAGCTGCTCCGGAGTTTCCTCGCCCCCGCCGCCCCTACCCGTCCCATCCCTGGGGGCTGCGCCCCCAGACCCCCCTACGGCCCTGAACGGGCCTTGTCCTCAAACGCCGGACGGGCTGAAATGCCCCGGCTGGCGCTCAAAGATCAAGTCCCGGCCCGCATCTCCAGCCCGTCCGGCGTTTGAGGACGAGCGCGTTCAGCGCGACAAGGGGGGTCTGGGGGCGCAGCCCCCAGGGATGGGAACGGGTAGGGGCGGCGGGGGCGATTCACTCCACCCCGATGAGCAGCAGCGCACCCTGTCGGCCGCCCCGGTACACCACCGTGTCCACAGCCAGGTATCCCTCCCGGACCCGTGTCTCAAGGTGAGTCGCGATCGTCTCCGGGGCCTCGTCCCCCAGGACGAGGGTCACCATCTCGCCGCCCGCCTGGAGCATCCGGTCGATGACCGCCACCGCCGTCGCCGTGACGTCCGAGCCGATCACGGCGACGTCGCCGTCGATCAGGCCGAGGACGTCACCGGCCTGGCAGATCCCGGCCATCGTCCAGGACTGCCGTTCCGCGACGGCGAGTTCGGCGTACCGGGTCGCCCCGGCCGCCGAGGTCATCGCGACGACATCCTCGTCGAACCGCCGCTCCGGTTCGTGCACGGCGAGCGCGGCGATGCCCTGGACCGCCGAGCGGGTCGGGATCAGGGCCACGCGGATGCCCTCCGAGCGGGCCTGTTCGGCGGCCGCGGCGGCGGTGTGGCGCAGGTCGGCGTCATTGGGCAGCAGCACGACCTCGCGCGCGTGGGCCCGCCGTACGGCCTCGACCAGCTCCCCGCTCGCGGGAGGTTCGCCCGGCCGCGCGAGCACGGTGGTCGCGCCGGCCTCGCCGTACAGCCCCGCCAGCCCCTCCCCCGGCACGACGGCCACGACGGCCCGCTGCACCCGCTCCCGGGGCGGCCGTCCGGCACCCCCGGTGTGCACGTCGCCGACCCCGAAGTGCGTGATCCGGATCCGGTAGGGCCGCCCCGCCTCGACGCCCGCCTCCACCGCGGCACCGGCGTCGTCGACATGGACGTGCACGTTCCACAGCCCGTCGCCGCCGACCACCACGAGCGAGTCCCCGAGCCCGTCGAGCCGCTCCCGGAGCCGATCGACGGCCGCGTCCTCAGCCTCCAGCAGGTAGATCACCTCAAAGGCGGGACCGGAGACACCGTCGTCGTCAACACAGTCGACCTGCTCGTCAAGAGCATCAGCATCAAAGAACCTGCCAGGTACGCGCACGCGTACCGCCCCAGCACCCCCCGGCGCCTCCCCCCTGAACGTCTCCACCAGCGCCCCGAGCACCGTCACCAGCCCCCGCCCACCGGCATCGACGACCCCCGCGCGCCCCAGGACGGCCAGTTGCCCCGGGGTCGCGGCCAGCGCGGCCGAGGCACCCTCGTACGCGGCTCTGGCGACCGTCCCGCAGTCGCCCTCCGCCTCCGTCGCGGCGTCGGCGGCGGCCGAGGCGACCGTGAGGACCGTGCCCTCGACCGGGTGGGCCACGGCCTCCCGGGCGGCGTCGGCCGCGTGCCGCAGAGCCAGGCACAGACCGGGGCCGTCGATGTGAGCGCTCTCACCGCCCGGCTCACCGTCCACGTCGGCGGCCAGCACCTGGGCCATGCCGCGCAGCAGCTGCGCCAGGATCGTGCCGGAGTTGCCGCGCGCGCCTATCAGCGCGCCGTGGGCCATCGCCCGGGCCGCGTCGGCCAGCGTGGGAGCCCCGGAGGCACCACTCGCGCCTACCCCCGCCCCTGCCCCCGCCTCGTGCCCTGCGAACGCCGCCTCGACCGCCGCGCACGCCGACTCCAGCGTCAGATACAGGTTGGTGCCGGTGTCGCCGTCGGCCACCGGGTAGACATTGATCGCGTCGATCTCCTCGCGCGCCCGCCCCAGCGCGGCCAGCGCGAGTCCGCACCAGGTGCGGACCGCGAGAGCATCGAAGAATGTCTGCGGCACCTGCGGCACCTGTGCCTCCTTGAGCTGCTGGACGTGGCACGCAGCGTAGACCCCGGGTGAATGCCGGGTGGCCCGGGGCGGGAGCGAGGCTCTGATCAGCCATGGTAGTTTCGTTGTACTGGCGCAGTCGTTGTATGCTGCTCCGGTTGCCCGATAGAGACGACCGTCCCAGACGGTCTTCGCACATCGGGCCTTCTCCCTGGCACCGCCACTCAGATCCTACGATCCTGATCCGGGCATGCCGGGATCAACCCGTAAGAGCATCTGAAGTCTTTGGAGTGACCCGTGGCTGCCAACTGCGACGTCTGCGGCAAGGGGCCGGGCTTCGGCAACAACATCTCCCACTCGCACCGCCGTACGCCCCGTCGCTGGAACCCGAACATCCAGCGCGTACGTACCGTGGTCGGTGGGACGCCGAAGCGCGTGAACGCTTGCACCTCGTGCATCAAGGCCGGCAAGGTCTCGCGCTGACGCTCAGCTAGCGCGCGGCCACTGCTGGTTCGCTGCACAGAGCCGGTCCACCTCGGTGGACCGGCTTTTTGCCGTACCCCCGCGCAACTACGCCCGGAACCGCCAGCCGTGATCCACCGGCCCGATCCCGCCCCCCAGCGCGAACCCGGCCGCGATCGCCCCGGTGACGTACTCCTTCGCCGCCGCCACCGCCTCCGGCACCGAGAGCCCCCGCGCCAGTCCCGACGCGATCGCCGACGCCAGCGTGCAGCCCGTGCCGTGCGTATGCCGGTTGTCGTGGCGCGGGGCGCGCAGCCAGTGCTCCTCGGAGCCGTCCGTGAGCAGGTCCACGGCCTCACCGGGCAGATGCCCGCCCTTGATCAGCGCCCACTTCGGCCCGTACGACAGGACAGCCGCCGCGGCTTCCCGCAACTGTCCCTCCGACTCGACCCGTACGCCCGTGAGCTGGGCCACCTCGTCGAGGTTCGGCGTCGCCACGGTCGCCACCGGGAGCAGTTTCGTCCGTACGGAGTCCAGTGCCGAGGCGGCCAGCAGCGGGTCCCCGTGCTTCGAGACGCCCACCGGATCGACGACCGTCGGCACGTCCGTCGCCGCGATCAACTCGGCGACCGCCTCGACCAGTTCGGCCGAGGCGAGCATCCCGGTCTTGACCGCCTGTACGCCGATGTCGTCCACGACACTGCGGTACTGGGCCCGTACCGCCTCCACCGGCAGTTCCCAAGCGCCCTGTACGCCGAGGGAGTTCTGCGCGGTGACCGCCGTGAGCACGCTCATGCCGTGCACGCCGAGCGCCAGCATCGTCTTCAGGTCGGCCTGGATTCCCGCGCCACCGCCGGAGTCGGAGCCGGCGACAGTCAGCACGCGCGGAGGCACGCTCCTGGCTCCGCTCACGACTCGATGTCCGCGAAGTGGTCCCAGCCGCCCTTGCTGGTCCAGGGGGCCCCGTCGACCGTCACCTGCGGCAGCGCCGACGGGTTGAGGACCTCGCCGATCACCTTCCAGCGGGCGGGCAGCTTCACGTCCGGCGGGAAGGTCGCCACGATCGCGTGGTCCTCGCCGCCGGTGAGCACCCACTGCATGGGGTCGACGCCGACGGCCTGCCCGATGTCGTTCATCTGGGACGGGATGTCGATCGCGCCCGAACGGATGTCGATCCGGACCTTGCTGGCCTCCGCGATGTGCCCGAGGTCGGCGATCAGCCCGTCGCTCACGTCGCACATCGCGGTCGCGCCGAGACCGGCCGCCGCCGGGCCCGCGTGATACGGCGGTTCCGGGCGCCGATGGGCCTCGACGAAGGCGCGCGGCGAGCGGAAGCCGCGCGAGAGCACCGCGTGCCCGGCCGCCGACCAGCCCAGCCAGCCGGTCACGGCGACGACGTCACCGGGCCGGGCACCGCCCCGGACGACCGGCTCGTGGTTGCGCAGATCACCGAGCGCGGTGATGGACACCATGATCGTGTCCCCTCGTACGACATCACCGCCCACCACGGCCGCGCCCGCGACCTGGCACTCGTCACGCAGACCGTCCATCAGTTCGACGGGCCAGGTGACCGGAAGATCGGCGGGGACGACCAGGCCGAGCAGCAGTGCGGTCGGTACGGCGCCCATGGCGGCGATGTCCGCGAGGTTCTGAGCGGCCGCTTTACGGCCCACGTCGTACGCGGTGGACCAGTCACGGCGGAAGTGCCGCCCCTCCAGGAGGATGTCGGTGCTCGCCACGACCCTGCGGTCGGGCGCGGCGACCACGGCGGCGTCGTCGCCGGGGCCGACCCGGACCGCCGGGGTGGTGGTGAGCCGGGAGGTCAGCTCCCTGATGAGCCCGAACTCCCCCAGCTCTCCCACAGTGCCCTTCATAGACGTACGTCCCCTTCTGGTGCTGTCCCCGTTGCTGTCCGTGCCCGGTCGCGAGGCCCCGTCGGCCTCGGTACGGTCGAGGTGGCCGTCAACCTGTGCTTCGTGCGCACCCCGGCGCGGGTGCCCCGGCCGCCGCGGGTCTCCCCCTGGCGCGCGGCGACGCGATACCGTGGCGTTCCTTTTCCCCACATGATCCTCGTGGCCGCCCTGGAGGTTCCGTGGTACAGGCGTACATCCTGATCCAGACGGAGGTCGGCAAAGCGTCGACCGTCGCCGAGACGATCAGCAAGATCCCGGGGGTGATCCAGGCCGAGGACGTGACAGGACCGTACGACGTGATTGTGCGCGCCCAGGCCGACACAGTGGACGACCTCGGCCGCATGGTGGTCGCGAAGGTCCAGCAAGTGGACGGCATCACCCGCACCCTGACCTGCCCGGTGGTGCACTTGTAGCCCCCGTCTACCCTGTGCCGGTGCACTTCTTCTTCCGTCACCGGCCGCTCGCTCTGCCCGTGCTCGCCCTGATGATCGTCGTCACGGGCTGCTCCTCAGCAGACGACAGTGCCTCGGTCACGGTTCCCGAGCCGGACGGGAAGGCGATGAAGCTGTGCCGGAACCTGGACAAGGCGCTGCCGGCGAAGGTGGACGGTCTTGACCGGGACGACCCCGAGCCCCGGTCCGCACTGACCGCGGGCTGGGGCAGCCCGGCGATCATACTGCGCTGCGGTGTCGTGAGGCCGCCCAAGATGACGGACCCCAAGGTCGCCCTGGGGTCCGATCCGGAGGCGGTCGGTGGTGAGGTGAACGGGGTCGGGTGGCTGATGGAGAAGCGGGACGACGGGTCGTCCCGGTTCACCACTTCCTCGCGGCTTGCCTATGTCGAGGTGACTGTTCCGTCGGGGCGGGACACGTCGGGGGTGTTGGTCGATCTGGCTGCCGCCATTAAGAAGACGGTTCCTGTGGGGATTGCCAACTAGGCGCCGTCTTTGACCTGTTGCGTTGTTGAGTGCCGGTTCGTTGTGGCTGGTCGCGCCCACGCGGCGGAGCCGCAAATCAGATACAGCCCCGCGCCCCTTTGGGGCGCTCCTCTACCTCAGGCCTGTTGAGCGGCGCAGGGCTGCCTGCACTAGCCGGTCCACGAGCTCCGGGTAGTCCACGCCCGTCTCCTGCCACATCCTCGGGTACATGGAGATCGGGGTGAAGCCCGGCATCGTGTTGATCTCGTTGATGACGAACTCGCCGTCCTCCGTGAGGAAGAAGTCCGCGCGGACCAGGCCCTCGCAGGAGGCCGCGTCGAAGGCCTCCACCGCCAGGCGGCGGACCTCCGCGGTCTGGTCCTCGGTGAGGGGGGCGGGGACGATTCCGTCGGCCGAGTCGATGTACTTGGCCTCGAAGTCGTAGAAGGCGTGCGACTGGACGGGCGGGATCTCGGCGGGTACGGAGGCACGCGGGCCGTCCTCGAACTCCAGCACCCCGCACTCGATCTCGCGCCCGACCAGCGCGGCCTCCACGATGATCTTCGGGTCGTGGCGCTGGGCCTCCGCGATCGCCTCGTCGAGGCCGCCCAGTTCGTCGACCTTGGTGATGCCGAACGACGATCCCGCGCGCGCGGGCTTCACGAACAGCGGCCAGCCGTGCTCGCCGGCGAAGTCGATGATCTTCTTGCGGGCGGCCGACTCGTCGCGCTCCCACTCACGCGGCCGGATCACCACGTACGGGCCGACCTTGAGGCCGAACGACGTGAACACCCGCTTCATGTACTCCTTGTCCTGGCCGACGGCCGAGGCGAGCACGCCCGCGCCGACGTACGGGACACCGGAGAGTTCCAGCAGGCCCTGGAGGGTGCCGTCCTCGCCGTACGGGCCGTGCAGCACCGGGAAGACGACGTCCACCTCGCCGAGGGCCTTGGGCACCGATCCCGGTTCGCTGTAGACGACTTCGCGGTTCGAGGGATCGACGGGGAGGACTACTCCGCCCTCCCTCGACTCGGCCAGCTGGTCGACGTTCGGCGCCTTGCGGTCGACGATCGCCATGCGCTCCGGTTCGTCCGCGGTGAGCGCCCAGCGACCGTCCTGGGTGATGCCGATCGGCAGGACGTCGTACTTCGTCCGGTCGATGGCACGCAGCACGGCGCCGGCGGTGACCACGGAGATCCCGTGTTCGGAGCTGCGACCGCCGAAGACGACGGCCACGCGCGGCTTGCGGGACGGCTGCCCGGGGCTCTGGGGGAGGTTCTCGGTGCTCATATCGGGTTGAGGGTACCCGGTGGCAGTGCGCTGAGTCAGCGCCCGCAGACCCCTGTTGCTCAGCGTCGTTCCGGCTTGGCGCTGCGCGACATCAGTTCCTTGAGGGCCACCACGGGCGGCTTGCCCTCGTGCACGATGCCGACGACCGTCTCCGTGATCGGCATGTCGACACCGTGCCTGCGGGCCAGATCCAGCACGCTCTCACAGGACTTGACGCCCTCGGCGGTCTGCTTGGTGACCGCGATGGTCTCCTGCAGGGTCATCCCCTTGCCGAGGTTGGTGCCGAAGGTGTGGTTGCGGGAGAGCGGCGAGGAGCAGGTCGCCACCAGGTCGCCCAGGCCCGCGAGTCCGGCGAAGGTCATCGGGTCGGCGCCCATCGCGAGGCCGAGGCGCGCCGTCTCGGCGAGGCCGCGCGTGATGAGCGAGCCCTTCGTGTTGTCGCCGAGGCCCATGCCGTCGGCGATGCCGACGGCAAGACCGATCACGTTCTTGACCGCGCCACCCAGTTCGCAGCCGACGACGTCGGTGTTGGTGTACGGGCGGAAGTACGGGGTGTGGCAGACGGTCTGGAGGCGCTGGGCCACGGCGTCGTCCGTACAGGCGACCACGGCGGCGGCCGGCATCCGGGCGGCGATCTCCCGCGCGAGGTTGGGTCCTGTGACGACCGCGATGCGGTCCTGGCCCACCTTCGCCACGTCCTCGATGACCTCGCTCATCCGCATCGCGGAGCCGAGTTCGATGCCCTTCATGAGGGAGACGAGGACCGTGTCGGGGGCGAGCAGGGGCGTCCACTCGGCGAGGTTCCCGCGCAGGGTCTGCGAGGGGATGCTGAGTATCGTGAAGTCGGCGTCACGGGCGGCTTCCGCGGGGTCCGTGGTGGCCCTCAGGTTCTCCGGCAGTTCGACGCCCGGGAAGTAGTCCGGGTTCGTCCGCGTGGAGTTGATCGCCTCGGCGAGTTCCGGGCGGCGGGCCCACAGGGTCACCTCGCAGCCGGCGTCGGCGAGCACCATGCCGAAGGCGGTCCCCCACGATCCCGCGCTGAACACCGCCGCCTTGACCGGCTCGCTCACTTGCCCTGCCCCTCTTCCTGAACTTCCCGTGCCTGTGCTGCTTCTCGTACCGCGTTCAAGGCGTCCCGTGCCTCCTGCGCGTCCCGTGCCTCTTCCGCGGCTGTGCGGCGGCGCTGCTCGATCCGCTCCTGGCGCGGGTCGTACGGCGTCTTCGGCGCCTTCTCGCCGCGGATGTCCTCCAGCTGGCGGGTGATGGCGGCCATGATGACCTCCGTCGCCTCCTTCAGGAGGTCGGGGCTCATCTCCCGGTCGTAGAACCGCGTGAGGTCCACGGGCGGGCCCGCGAGGACGTGGTGGGTCTTGCGCGGAAGGACGTTGAGCTTTCCGGCGTACGGCGGCAGCAGTTCGTTCGCGCCCCACTGGGCCACCGGGATCACCGGGCACTTGGTCTGCAGGGCGACCCTGGCGGCGCCGGTCTTGCCGGTCATGGGCCACTGGTCCGGGTCGCGGGTGATGGTGCCCTCGGGATAGAAGACGACGCACTCACCGCGCTCCACGGCGTCGATCGCGGCGCGGAAGGCGCTCAGCGCGTCGGTGGTCTCGCGGTAGACGGGGATCTGTCCGGTGCCACGCATCATGGTGCCGACGAATCCCTTCTTGAAAAGCGCGCTCTTCGCCAGAAAACGCGGAACACGGCCGCTGTTGTACTGGTAGTGCGCGTAGGCGAAGGGATCGGCATGGGAATTGTGGTTCACCGCGGTGATAAATCCACCAGCCGCCGGAATGTTCTCCGATCCGCGCCAGTCCCGCTTGATCAGAACCACCAGCGGCGGTTTGCAGATGACCGCTGCAAGGCGGTACCAGAAGCCGATTCTGCGGCGGGGCACGCGGACACCTTCCTCTAGGGCCTGGGCCAGGACCTCCGGCCGGTTGACCTGGGGGCCGCACAAGTGTCGCCCCAGGCTTCCGGTCTGTCGAGAACACCGTACGCCCCGGCACCGACACCGCCGGATGGGCTTTGATGACAGCCAGGTGACAATGGTTGCGACCGGGAGAGCGCCGGGTGAGCAGCCGGGGTGGCCGAGGGAGGTACGGAACGCTCGTGCAGTGGACAGTGGTCATACCCCTCAAGCCCCTGGCGCGGGCCAAGAGCAGGCTCGCGGACACCGCCCACGACGGGCTCCGCCCCGGTCTCGCCCTGGCCTTCGCCCAGGACACGGTGGCAGCGGTGCTCGCCTGCGCGGCGGTCCGCGATGTGGCGGTCGTCACGGACGACGCCCTCGCCGCCCGCGAGCTGGCCGCGCTGGGCGCCGCGATCGTCCCCGACGAGCCCCTGGGCGGCCTGAACGCCGCTCTGGCGCACGGAGCGGCCACCGTACGGACAATCCGCCCCGACAGCCCCGTAGCGGCCCTGAACGCCGATCTGCCGGCCCTGCGCCCCCTGGAACTGGCCCGGGTCCTGGATGCCGCCGCCGAATTCCCGCGAGCTTTCCTCGCGGACGCGGCCACCGTCGGCACCACTCTGCTGACCGCCGGAACCGGTCAGGAATTGTCTCCGCATTTCGGCCCGCATTCCCGGCTCCGCCATCGCGACTCGGGCGCCATGGAAATCGGACTCACAACAGTGAATTCCGTACGCCAGGACGTGGACACCGGCGACGACCTGCGGGCGGCGCTCGCCCTGGGAGTCGGGCCACGGACGGCGGCCGTGGTCGAGGGACTGCTGATCGCGGGCCAGTAGGCTGCCGCCATGCAGGCGACCGCGTACACGTACGACGCCGAGACGCGCAGCGGCAGTGTGCTGCTCGACGACGGCACCCCCGTCCCCTTCGACGCACCGGCGTTCGACGCGGGCGGACTGAGGCTGCTGCGCCCCGGACAGCGGGTGCGCATCGAGACCGAGGGAGCGACAGGGGCCGCGGGCGGCCTCCGGATCACGCTGGTCACCCTGCAGACCTTCTGACGGACCTGGCCGAAGTCGGGCGCGCGCAGCGCCCCGACAGGGGCGCGGGGAACTGCGCGACCAGCCCCCACCGGGCCCGCAGCAAGAAATGAACCGAACACGCCGCGGGCCGGACTCCCTGGGGGAGTCCGGCCCGTCGCGTGAGTGCCCTCGCGCCCCGATTTACTTGCGGGCGGTGGCCTTCTTGGCGGTGGTGGTGCGAGCCGCCGTCTTACGGGCGGGGGCCTTCTTGGCCGTCGCCTTCTTGGCCGGGGCCTTCTTCGCGGCGGTCTTCTTCGCCGTGGCCGTCGTCTTCTTGGCCGCCGCGGACTTCGCGGTGGTCTTCTTGGCCGTGGTCTTCTTCGCCGTGGCCGTCGTCTTCTTGGCCGGCGCGGCCTTCTTGGCGACGGTCTTCCTGGCCGCCGTCGCGCGCTTGGCGGTCGCGGTCTTCTTCGCCGCGGCCTTCTTGACCGTTGCGGCAGCACCGCCGGTCAGGCTGCCCTTGGGCGCCTTCTTGACCGCGACCTCGCCACCGCGCGGGAGCTTCTTCGAGCCGCTCACCAGGTCCTTGAAGCCCTGGCCCGCACGGAAGCGGGGGACGGAGGTCTTCTTGACCCGAACCCGCTCACCCGTCTGCGGGTTGCGGGCGTAACGGGCCGGACGGTCGACCTTCTCGAAGGAACCGAAGCCGGTGACCGACACCCGGTCCCCGCTGACCGTCGCGCGGACGATGGCGTCCAGGACCGCGTCGACCGCCTCGGCGGCCTGCTGACGGCCACCGACCTTGTCCGCAATGGCTTCTACGAGCTGCGCCTTGTTCACGTCTTCCCCTTCGGAGACATTGCCAGAACGAAAGTGTTCAAGCTTTTTCGCACGTTAGGCAGATATATACCGCAAATCAAACACGAAACGGGCTAATCACCCTTGTGCCGCAACGAACTCGGGCTGTCACGGAGTTCCTCAGCGGTCCTCGTCGGGGAATCGACCCTCGTCGAGGTCCGCCGTGAAGCGTTCCAGCCGCCTTGTCGCGTCGGCGAGATCGTGCTTGGCCGCGGCCGTAATGACCAGCAGCTTCCGGGTCAGCGCCATCCGTACGCCCTCCGGGACTTGCAGTGCGCGCACTCTTGTGTGCGCTTCCTTGAGTTGGGCCGCGACCGCCGTGTAGAGCTCGAGTTGGCCGTCGTGTTCCATGCACAGATTGTGCCATCTGGGGCGAGTTGTCGCCTGCTCAGGGGGCAACTGCCGCCTCAAACGGCCTTCCGCGCCGGCTTCGGAACCGCGGTGTCAAGAGCCGGGTACCCAATCAACACCCTTTCTAACATGGGGAGTTGAGGGGACACAGGAGGGCACGCGAGGGGGTCCGGGGGCAGAAACAGCTGTACCCCCAATCGTGGCGATCGGGGGTACAGACGGGGTGTTGCGGTGGCCGAAACCCTACTTGCGAAGGGCCGTCCGGCTCAGACCTTGAGCGTCCACGGCTTGTGCGAGGGCCGCTTCGCCTCGTACGAGACGATCTGGTCCTCGTTCTGCAGGGTGATGGAGATGTCGTCCAGCCCGTTCAGCAGCCGCCAACGGGCGTTCTCGTCGAGTTCGAAGGCGGCGGTGATGCCCTCGGCGCGCACCTCGCGGGCCTCCAGGTCGACCGTGATCTCGGCCTGCGGGTCGTTCTCCGTCAGCTCCTGGAGCGCGTCCACGATCTTCTGCTCCAGAACCACCGTGAGCAGGCCGTTCTTGAGCGAGTTGCCACGGAAGATGTCGGCGAAGCGCGACGAGATGACGGTCTTGAAGCCGTAGTTCTGCAGCGCCCAGACCGCGTGCTCGCGCGAGGAGCCCGTACCGAAGTCGGGACCGGCGACCAGGACCGTCGCGCCCTTGCGCTCGGGCCGGTTGAGGATGAAGTTCTCGTCCTTGCGCCAGGCCTCGAACAGCCCGTCCTCGAACCCGTCCCGCGTGACCTTCTTGAGCCAGTGAGCAGGGATGATCTGGTCGGTGTCGACGTTGCTGCGGCGCAGCGGGACGGCCCGGCCGGTGTGCGTGGTGAATGCTTCCATGGCTGATCAGACTCCAGCGGGCGTACGGGTGTCGGCGTCGGACAGGTCGGCCGGGGAGGCCAGGTGGCCCAGTACGGCCGTCGCGGCGGCGACCTGCGGCGACACCAGGTGCGTACGGCCGCCCTTGCCCTGCCTGCCCTCGAAGTTGCGGTTGGAGGTGGACGCGGAGCGCTCACCGGGGGCCAGCTGGTCGGGGTTCATGCCCAGACACATCGAGCAGCCCGCGTGCCGCCATTCGGCGCCGGCCTCCTTGAAGACCAGGTCCAGGCCCTCGGAGACGGCCTGCAGACCGACCCGCACCGAACCGGGGACGACCAGCATCCGTACGCCGTCGGCGACTTTGCGGCCCTCGACGATCTCGGCGGCGGCGCGCAGGTCCTCGATGCGGCCGTTGGTGCACGAACCTACGAAGACGGTGTCCACCTTGATGGAGCGCAGCGACTGTCCGGCCTCCAACCCCATGTATTCCAGGGCCTTTTCGGCGGCGAGGCGCTCCGAAGCGTCTTCGTACGAAGCGGGGTCGGGGACGGACGCCGAAAGCGGCGCACCCTGGCCGGGGTTGGTGCCCCAGGTGACGAACGGCGCGAGCGAGGCACCGTCGATGACGACCTCGGCGTCGAATTCCGCGTCGTCGTCGGTGCGCAGCGTCTTCCAGTACTCGACGGCCGCGTCCCAGTCGGCACCCTCGGGCGCGTGCGGGCGTCCCTTGAGGTACTCGAAGGTGGTCTCGTCCGGAGCGATCATTCCGGCCCGGGCCCCGGCCTCGATCGACATGTTGCAGATGGTCATCCGGGCCTCCATCGAGAGCTTCTCGATGGCGGAGCCGCGGTACTCCAGGATGTAGCCCTGGCCGCCGCCCGTGCCGATCTTCGCGATGATGGCGAGGATCAGGTCCTTGGCGGTGACGCCGTCGGGCAGTTCGCCGTCGACCGTGATGGCCATGGTCCTGGGGCGGGCCAGCGGCAGCGTCTGGGTGGCCAGCACATGCTCGACCTGCGAGGTGCCGATGCCGAACGCCAGCGCGCCGAAGGCGCCGTGCGTGGAGGTGTGGGAGTCGCCGCAGACGACGGTGGTGCCCGGCTGGGTCAGTCCCAGCTGCGGTCCCACCACGTGGACGACGCCCTGCTCGACGTCGCCCAGCGGGTGCAGCCGCACACCGAAGTCGGCGCAGTTCTTGCGCAGCGTCTCCAGCTGGACCCGGGAGACCGGGTCGGCGATGGGCTTGTCGATGTCGAGGGTCGGGGTGTTGTGGTCCTCGGTCGCGATGGTGAGGTCGAGGCGCCGCACCTTACGGCCGTTCTGGCGCAGACCGTCGAAGGCCTGCGGGCTGGTCACCTCGTGCAGCAGGTGCAGATCAATGAAAAGGAGGTCGGGCTCGCCCTCGGCGCGCCGGACGACATGGTCGTCCCAGACCTTCTCCGCGAGTGTCCTACCCATCGCTTTCCCTCCAGGCCGGTCCGTACGGGCGCCGGCCCAACTAGATAGAGATCTTGTGGAGGCGACCGCCCATACCCCTCGTCCGGACATCCGCCACCGGGCCCGTTGGTCGGCGGGCCGCTGTGTCTTCCAGAGTGGCGCGTTCCACCGGAAAATGAACTTGCGTTTCACAGAGTGAGACGCGAGTATCGTTTCATGGACAACAGTAGCGGCGTCGGCGTTCTGGACAAGGCAGCCCTTGTCCTGAGCGCTCTGGAGTCCGGTCCGGCCACCCTCGCGGGTCTGGTCGCGGCGACCGGACTCGCACGACCCACGGCACATCGCCTCGCCGTGGCCTTGGAACACCACCGTATGGTGGCGCGCGACATGCAGGGCCGTTTCATTCTCGGCCCCCGCCTGGCAGAACTGGCGGCGGCGGCGGGCGAGGACCGCCTGCTGGCCACGGCCGGCCCCGTGCTCACCCACCTCCGCGATCTCACGGGCGAGAGCGCGCAGCTCTACCGCCGCCAGGGCGACATGCGCATCTGCGTCGCCGCGGCCGAGCGCCTCTCGGGCCTGAGGGACACGGTCCCGGTCGGCTCGACGCTCACGATGAAGGCGGGCTCGTCGGCCCAGATCCTGATGGCGTGGGAGGAGCCGGAGCGCCTGCACCGCGGCCTCCAGGGCGCCCGCTTCACGGCGACAGCGCTGTCGGGCGTACGACGCCGGGGCTGGGCCCAGTCCATCGGCGAACGCGAACCGGGCGTCGCCTCGGTCTCGGCCCCCGTCCGCGGCCCGTCGAACCGCGTGGTGGCCGCCGTCTCGGTCTCGGGCCCCATCGAACGCCTGACCCGCCACCCCGGCCGCATGCACGCCCAGGCGGTAATCGACGCGGCAGCCCGCTTGTCGGAGGCCCTGCGCCGCACGGGCTGAGCGAGGGTACGACCGTCAGAGAGGGTCGGCCTCAACGCCGCGGCAGACCTTCGCTGACAATCACCCTGAGGCGCACCCACCTGCTTTTAGGGGCGCGGGGAACTGCGCGACCAGCCACAACGCACCCGCACCCGCCCCACAACAGAACCCCCTACGGCGCCGACCGATAAGCGAACCGCTCCTTACCGGACCGCCCCCGCCGCTCCACCGGCAACACCCCATGCGCCGCACTCAGCCCAAACGCCGGCATGTCCGAGTAGATCGACTCGTAAGCCCCCTCAGGCACGACATACGTCTCGTGCCACAACCCCACATGCTGCCGAACCTTCCCCTCCCGCTCCTTGCGGTTGAGGGCGCCCCACGCCTTGCGATGGAACATGTCGGCCGCCGAGGCGTACGCGTACAGCTTCTCCTTGGACTCCCAGTACTGGACGACGTAGTACGTCCGCGGCGACGCCGTCAGCAGGACATGCCCCAGCAGCCCGCGCGACGGATCCCTCGCCAGCTCCCGCAGCATCCGCGGCATCGCCGAGAGCACCGGGAACCAGTGGTGCACGGCCCAGAAGTGGTTGATGCGCATCCCGATGAGCAGAACGACGACATCCCCTTCGGCAGCCGCAGTCGTACGGCCCGCGTTGGGCTTCGCGAACATGACGCCTCCCCCTGAGGGACGGTGAGCCCCATTGGCTAGCGGCGCTATCCGACCACCGCGTGCTTGGATCGTGCCGTTGTCCGAGGAAAGGCGCAAGGGATGCGGCTGGCGGAGTTGAGCGAGCGCAGCGGTGTGTCCACCGCGACCATCAAGTACTACCTGCGCGAAGGCCTGTTGGCGCCCGGACGGCAGATCAACACGACGACCGCGGAGTACGACGAGGACCATCTGCGCCGGCTGCGTCTGGTGCGTGCGCTGATCCAGGTGGGCCGCATCCCCGTCGCCACCGCTCGTGAGGTGCTCGGCCATGTGGACGACGAGTCCCTGGGCCGTACGATCCGTCTGGGCGCGGCCCTGTGGGCGTTGCCGCAGGGCACCGAGCCGGACGAGGCGGACCCGGCCGTGGTCGCCGCCCGCCGGGAGGTCGACCGGCTGCTGACGAACCTCGGCTGGGAGACCGCGCGTGAGCTGAGCGCCCTCTCCCCCGTGCACCGCTCGCTGGTGGTGGCGGTGGCCGCGCTGATCCGGCTGGGCTATCCCTGGGACGCCGAACTGATGGCGCCGTACGCGGAGTTGATGCACCAGGTGGCGGGACGGGACCTGGACTATCTGGAGACGCACGCGTCGGACGCGGAGCGGGTGGAGACGGCGGTCGCGTCGGCCGTGCTCTTCGAGCCGGTGCTCCAGGCGCTGCACCGGCTGGCCCAGGAGGAGGAGTCGGCGCGGCGGTACGGGCTGTAGGCAGGGGAAATGCGGAGTGGCCCCCCGCCGAAGCGGGGGGCCACTCTGCACTGACGTACCCCCGACCGGATTCGAACCGGCGCTACTGCCGTGAGAGGGCAGCGTGCTAGGCCGCTACACAACGGGGGCGAGGATCTTACGAGCGGTTGAAACTGCACCGCCGTAGATCCGAGCTGGTCTACCTGGACTCGAACCAAGAATGACGGTACCAGAAACCGTAGTGTTGCCAATTACACCATAGACCAAGGCAATTCAAGGTAAAGCGTACCCCCGACCGGATTCGAACCGGCGCTACTGCCGTGAGAGGGCAGCGTGCTAGGCCGCTACACAACGGGGGCCCTAGCGATCCTGCATGAGAGTCAGCGGGTGCGACCCTGACTGACCCTCCGGGAAGGATCTGTACCCCCGACCGGATTCGAACCGGCGCTACTGCCGTGAGAGGGCAGCGTGCTAGGCCGCTACACAACGGGGGCCTCTGTGGAAATGATCTCCACGGGTGCAGATTTGAAGCAATCTGCGAGCTGGCCTACCTGGACTCGAACCAAGACTAACTGAACCAGAATCAGTCGTGCTGCCAATTACACCATAGGCCACTGGAACGCAAGTCCCTGCGGAACTTTTGTTCTAGCTTGCGCCTCCGGTTCCCGACCTTTCGGCCCGCTGTCCGGCGGCGCAGGAAGAACATTACCCGAAGGTGGACGGCGCTCCAAAACGGGTATCGACGCCGAGGAGCGCGGGGAGTTCGGCGAGCGAGGCGATCCGGTGCGGGCCCTCGGGGGCCTGCTCCGCGCCGACGAGGCCGTCGCGGTCGATCCACACGGACAGCATTCCGGCGTCGACGGCACCCCGTCCGTCGATCTCCGGGTGGTCGCCGACATACGCCACCTGTTCCGGAGGCAGGTCCAGGGCGGCGCAGGCCGCGTGGAAGGCCTGGGCGTCCGGTTTGTGGACGCCCAGCTCGGCCGCGCACAGGACGGACTCGAACCGGTCACGGACGCCGAGCGCGCGCAGCTTGCGGTCCTGTACGCGGATGCTGGAGTTGGAGAGCACCCCGTGCCGGTGGCTGGCGGCGAGGAGGTCGAGGACGGGCAGCACGTCCGGGAAGAGCGCCCAGGCGGCTTCGTAATGCCCGATGTAGCGGTCGAACCAGGCATCGGCCTCGGGGTCGGTCAGCTCCTCACCCAGGAACATCCGCACCCGCTCCCGGCGCTGCCCCCGGAAGTCGGTCTCCCCCGCCGCGAACCGAGCCCACTGCCGGTCGGTGACCTCCCGCCAGCGCACAAGTGCCTGCTCGACGGTCGCGTAGGCGTCGAGCAGCCCCTCGGCCACGAGCTGCTCCCGCATACCGGCGCGATCCGCGGTGGTGTAGTCAAAGATCGTGTCGTCGATGTCCCAGACCACAGCACGGATCGTCATGCCACCGACGGTATCGCGGGCTGGCGCAGTGAGTGCATGAGCGAGCACCGAGTCCAGTTCACTGTCGCGCGACCCGTTCCGCAAGGCTGCGACAGCGCCACTCGGCCCCGACGAACATCTGCGGAAGACCTACGTGACCCCCGGCATGATGCTGGAGTACATGGTCGCGGGGGCCATCATGGTCATCGTCGTACTGGAGATCTTCGACGAGTTCACGTACCTGATCGACGAGAACGACGCGGTGTGAACCGCACGTTCGAGGGGCGGCACCCGGAAGTTCCGGGTGCCGCCCCTCACGTATGCGTGGGTGTTACGCCGCCAGCCTCGCCAGTGCCGCGTCGATCCGGGCCAGCGTCTTCTCCTTGCCCAGGACTTCCAGGGACTCGAAGAGCGGCAGGCCGATCGTGCGGCCGGTGACGGCCACCCGGACCGGGGCCTGGGCCTTGCCGAGCTTGAGGCCGTGGGCCTCGCCGGCGGCCAGGACGGCCTCCTTGAGGGACTCCGCCGACGTCCAGTCGGCCGACTCCAGCTTCCCGCGAGCCGTGCGGAGCAGCGCGTCGCTGCCCTCCTTCATCGACTTCGTCCAGGACGCCTCGTCCGACGCCGGCTCCGGCAGGAACAGGAAGTCGACGTTGTCCGTGATCTCCGAGAGAACCTTGAGGCGGGTCTGGGCGTGCGGGGCGATCGCCTGCCACTTCGCCTCGTCGAAGTCCTCCGGCGACCAGGGCGCGAAGGGCGCCTGGAGCCAGGGTGCGCAGCGCTCGGTGAAGTCCTTCACGTCCAGCAGCCGGATGTGGTCGGCGTTGATCGCCTCGCACTTCTTCAGGTCGAAGCGGGCCGGGTTGGGGTTCACGTCCGACACGTCGAAGGCGGCGACCATCTCGTCGATCGAGAAGACGTCCTGGTCGGCCGAGAGCGACCAGCCAAGGAGGGAGAGGTAGTTGAGCAGGCCCTCGGGGAGGAAGCCGCGCTCCCGGTATAGGTTCAGGCTCGACTCCGGGTCGCGCTTCGAGAGCTTCTTGTTGCCCTCGCCCATCACGTACGGCAGGTGGCCGAAGGAGGGGATCTGCTTCGCGATGCCCAGCTCGATCAGCGCCTTGTACAGGGCGACCTGGCGTGGGGTCGACGACAGCAGGTCCTCGCCTCGCAGGACGTGCGTGATCTCCATCAGCGCGTCGTCGACCGGGTTCACGAGGGTGTAGAGCGGGGCGCCGTTGGCTCGTACGATCCCGTAGTCCGGGACGTTCTCCGGCGTGAACGTCAGTTCGCCGCGGACCAGGTCCGTGAAGGTGATCGTCTCGTCGGGCATCCGGAAGCGGACGATGGGCGTGCGGCCCTCGGCGGTGTACGCCGACACCTGCTCGTCGGTCAGGGCGCGGCAGTGGCCGTCGTACCCGGAAGGCCTGCCTGCCGCGCGGGCGGCGTCGCGGCGGGTGTCCAGCTCCTCCGTGGAGCAGTAGCAGTAGTACGCGTGGCCCGCTTCGAGGAGCCTGGCCGCCACGTCCTTGTAGGTGTCCATGCGCTGCGACTGGCGGTACGGCGCGTGCGGGCCGCCGATCTCGGGGCCCTCGTCCCAGTCGAAGCCCAGCCAGCGCAGCGAGGACAGCAGCTGCTCGTACGACTCCTCGGAGTCGCGGGCCGCGTCGGTGTCCTCGATGCGGAAGACGAAGGTGCCGCCGGTGTGGCGGGCGTACGCCCAGTTGAACAGGGCCGTACGGACCAGGCCCACGTGGGGGTTACCGGTGGGCGACGGGCAGAACCGTACTCGGACGGCGGGGGCGGGTGCGCTAGCCACGCTTGACAACCTTGTTGGTGAGAGTGCCGATGCCTTCGATGGTGACGGCGACCTCGTCGCCGACGGTGAGCGGTCCGACGCCTGCCGGGGTGCCCGTGAGGATCACGTCGCCGGGGAGCAGCGTCATGGCCTCGGTGATGTTGACGATCAGGTCCTCGATCGAGTGGATCATCTCGCTGGTGCGGCCGAGTTGGCGCTGCTGGCCGTTGACCGTGAGCTGGATCGTGAGGTCGGAGGGGTCGAGGTCCGTCTCGATCCAGGGGCCGAGGGGGCAGCTGGTGTCGAAGCCCTTCGCCCGTGCCCACTGCTTCTCGCGCTTCTGGACGTCCCGCGCGGTGATGTCGTTGGCGCAGGTGTAGCCGAGGATGACGTCCTTGACGCGCTCACGCGGGACCTCGCGGCACATCCGGCCGATGACCACGGCGAGTTCGGCCTCGTGGTGCAGTTCCTCGGAGAAGGAGGGGTACTGGATGTCGTCGCCGGAGCCGATCACCGAGGTGGACGGCTTGAAGAAGGCGAAGGGGGCGTCGGGGACCTCGTTGCCCAGTTCCCGCGCGTGCTCCGCGTAGTTGCGGCCGTAGGCGACGACCTTGTTGGGGAGCACCGGCGGGAGCAGCCGGACCTTGTCGAGGGGGACCTTCGTGCCGGAGAGTTCGAATTCGGCGAACGGGATGCCCTTGATGATGTCCAGGACTAGTTCGTCCGGCTTGTCGCCCTCGACCGCGCCGAAGGCGACGTTCCCGTCGATGGAGAATCTGGCGATGCGCACGGGATTCCTGCGCCCCTCTGCTGGTCCGGCTGGAGTCTGACGCTCCAGGCTAACGCGCCGCGAGCAGGCGCCTGGCGCAATATGCCGAGGGCGCCCGTGGCCCTCGTACGACCGGAAGCGGCTACGAGGGGCAGAGGCGCCCTTGACACACAGGCATTCACAGGTGCCGCCCTGAACAACGGGGCGGCGCTCGCACGTACTACTCAGGGACGGAGGCCGCGACCGGGGCCTCCATGAGGATGGTGCGGCGGGGGTTGGCGGTCTGGGTGGGGAGGTCTACGGAGTGTTCCGGCTGCTCGACGGGCGTCAGTTCGTCGGCGTCCGTGAGGTGGGCCAGCGTCGTGCGCCGCGGGTTTGCGATGTTGTGGAACATCGTCGTCGTCTTCACTGTTGTAGTCCTCGACCCTGTCGTGTCCGGGCGCTCGGTGGGGCGGAGAGCCGCAGTCCGTGCGCGGGTTGTCGGATTTGCCATCCCTGTAAAGCGTCAGGCTAAACATCCGATTCCCTGGGGAAGTCACGGAGACCCCTTGAACGGCATGTGAGTTTGCTCACGACCCTACGGGCAAACCGGTCAATTCCGGCCTTCAAGTGCCCTCTACGAAACGGACATTGCTTCACTGAAGCCCTCATTCCGCTCCTGATCATGGCGACCTGGACACCCTGACTATCCATGCGACTCGTGGAATTCCATCCGGTATGCGCCGATTCGCTCTGTACGCCTCGTGACGTTGCGCTCACAAGGCGTCATCGTCGTCACACCGTGACCCATTGGCCTTGTTGGAGATCCGGCACTGTGCTGGAATCTCACGGACCGCCGCGGGATACGAGCCGGCGCACAGGGGGCGCGAAGCAGCGCCGAGCGGCGGCACGTAAGGGGGAACCAGCGCCGGGTTACTCAACGACCACCATGGGGGGCGTATTTCAGGGCGCCCCCTATACGCCGACACCGTCCGTCCGTTCACGCGGAGGGGCGCCTGGTCCAGAGGTTGCGACGCTAGTGCAGGGACGTTTCAAGAGGGATGGCAGCGCTTCGGCGGAGCCGGAGCCACACAACGGAGCCGGTAACGGTTCCTCCCCCCAGCACGCCCAGAACCCGGGCCAGGCAGCTCTGACCGGCGACAACGGCGAGCGGTCGACGCGCCTCGGCAGTGGTGCGCCCGGCGGTCCTGGCGGACCCGGCGGCAAGGGCGCGGTCACCGGCGCCCCCGCGGCCGCCCCACCGCCGGTGAAGCCCGCCAAGGGCCCGAGCGGTCCCGGTACGCGAATAGCTCTGCGCAACTGGCGGATCTCGACCCGTCTGGTGTCGCTGCTCGCGCTCCCCGTGGTCGCCGCGACCTCGCTCGGTGCGCTGCGCATCAGCGACAACATGGACGACATCCAGCAGCTCGACAACATGCGGCTGCTGACGGACATCACCAAGCAGGCGACCGAGCTGTCCGCCGCGCTCCAGGAGGAGCGCGACCAGTCGGCCGGTCCCCTGGCGCACGGCGCGCCCGCCACCGACTACAGCGTCAAGGGCGTCCGCGAGAAGACCGACCGGGCCCGCGCCAACTTCATCGACGGCTCCGAAGAGATCGACACCGCCAGCAAGAACGGCAATCTCGAGGGTGTCCGCGACAGCCTGGTGGGTCTCGTCGGCGAGCTGGCCAACCTGGACGAGATCCGCAGGAACGCCTACGAGGACCCGAACAACTCGACGCAGACCGTCGAGTCCTACCACCGGCTGATCACCCAGCTGCTCGACCTCTCCCAGGACATGGCCGAGGCGACCAGCAACCCCGAGATGATCACCCGCACCCGCTCGCTGGCCGCGTTCTCCTCGGCCAAGGAGTACGCGTCCATCCAGCGCGCGGTCATCTCGGCGGCGCTGCCCGAGGACAACAAGGCGGTCGGCAAGCTCTCGGAGAACGACCGGCTCTACGCCGACTCCGCGCTGAGCAGCCAGGAATCCGAGCTGGACAGCTTCAAGAGCATCTACGGCGACGGCGCCGAGGAGCTTCTCCAGCCGATCGACGAGGGCAACCCGACGATCACCGCGGCCGACCTCTACGCCAAGCGCATCCTGCAGAGCAGGGACGGCATCCAGGGGCTGCAGAAGCGCTCCTACAAGGACTGGATCGACGACGACTCGGCCAAGATCCAGCAGATGAAGACCATCGAGCTGACACTCCTCAACGAGATGGAGCAGAAGGCTCGTGAGCTGCGCAACGAAGCCGAGCAGGAAGCGATCGTCTCCGGTGCGCTGATCCTGCTCGTCCTCGGTGTCTCGCTGGTCGGCGCCTTCGTCGTCGCCCGGTCGATGATCCGCTCGCTGCGCCGCCTCCAGGACACCGCGACCAAGGTCGCCCAGGACCGGCTGCCCGAGCTGGTCAAGCAGCTCTCGGAGTCGGACCCGCAGGACGTCGACACCTCCGTCGAGTCGGTCGGTGTGCACTCCCGGGACGAGATCGGCCAGGTGGCCGCGGCCTTCGACGACGTGCACCGCGAGGCCGTCCGCCTCGCCGCCGAGCAGGCCCTCCTCCGGGGCAACGTCAACGCGATGTTCACCAACCTCTCGCGCCGCTCCCAGGGCCTCATCCAGCGTCAGCTCTCGCTCATCTCCGAACTGGAGTCCCGCGAGGCCGACCCGGACCAGCTGTCCTCCCTCTTCAAGCTCGACCACCTCGCGACCCGTATGCGCCGGAACGGCGAGAACCTTCTCGTCCTCGCCGGTGAGGAGCCCGGCCGCCGCTGGACCCGTCCGGTCCCGCTGGTCGACGTGCTCCGCGCCGCCGCCTCCGAGGTGGAGCAGTACGAGCGCATCGAACTGTCGTCCGTGCCGACCACCGAGGTCGCCGGCCGAGTGGTCAACGACCTCGTGCACCTGCTCGCCGAGCTGCTGGAGAACGCCACGTCGTTCTCCTCCCCGCAGACCAAGGTCAAGGTCACCGGTCACGCGCTGCCCGACGGCCGCGTCCTGATCGAGATCCACGACACCGGCATCGGCCTCTCGCCCGAGGACCTCGCCGCGATCAACGAGCGGCTCGCCGCACCGCCCACCGTGGACGTGTCGGTCTCCCGCCGCATGGGTCTGTTCGTGGTCGGCCGCCTCTCGCAGCGCCACGGCATCCGGATCCAGCTGCGGCCCTCCGACTCCGGTGGTACGACCGCGCTGGTCATGCTCCCCGTCGATGTCGCCCAGGGCGGCAAGAAGCCCGCTCCGGGCAAGCCCGGCCAGGGTGCCCCCGCGGGCGGTCCCGCCGCCGCGCAGGCCGCCGCCGGTGTGGCCGCGGCCCGCCGGAACGGTGGCCAGGGTGCTCCCGCCGGTGGCGGACTCCTCGGCGCCGGTGCCGCTCCGCGCGGCCAGGTCGGCTCCGGTCAGGGACCGCGGGCCGCGCTGCCCGGCCGGGACTCGGGCGGTCGCCCGGGCGGCCAGGGCGGAGCGCCGCGTGGACCGCAGGGTCCGGGCGCCCCGCAGCAGGGCGGCAGGCCGGCTCCCGCCGGTGCGGGTGCCGGCGGCTTCGGTCAGGCGCCGGGTGCTCCGCAGGGCATGCAGCCCGCCGGCGGCTTCGGTGACGGTCCGGGCGCACGCCAGGGCCAGGACGCCTTCGGCAACAGCACCTCACGTCAGGACGGCTTCGGCGGCTCGCGCGGCCCCGTACCCCCGCAGCGTCCGGAGGGTCAGGGCGGCGGGCGCCGTCCGCAGCTTCCGCCGCGGGCCGGCGGTGCGGCCCGTCCCGAGCTGCCCGGCGGCAACGGCAACACGCCGTCGCGGCCGAGCTGGAGCGACGAGAACGCGCAGCCCCCGGTGCCGCGTGCCTCGCTGGACACCCCGCGCGGTCACGAGGAGCCGGACTCCACCTCGCGGATGCCGCGCGTCGACAGCCGCCAGGACCCGGCCGCGACCTCGGAGATGCCGGTGCTTCCGCGCATCGACGATCTCCAGAACCCGGCCGTCACCTCCGAGTTCGCCCGCCCCGACTACAACGCCCCGCGCCCGGGCGGCCCTTCGGACACCGGCCAGTTCGCCGTCCCCGGTGTCACCGGGTTCGGCCCCGCCGACACCAACGGCCAGCAGAACACCGGGTCGTTCGTCCGCTCGGACGTCTTCGGCACCCCGGCCGGCGGAACGCAGAGCCCGCAGAACAACGGGCAGTTCGGGCCGCCGTCGTACGACAACGGTTCGACGGGCCAGTTCCCGGCGCCGACCGGGTACGACAACGGCTCGACCGGCCAGTTCCCCGCACCGCCGGCCCCCTTCGACAACCGGGGCCCGGTGCCGCGCCGCCAGCAGGACCCGTCGTCCACCGGCCAGTTCGAGCGCCCGCAGCCGGGCGCCGGGCGTGGCCCGGGCGACTTCGGCGGCTCGCGTCCGCCGGTCCCGCCGCGCCCGCCGCAGCCGGAGGCACTGCCGCCGGCCAGCAGCCCCGGTGACGGACGGACGCCGCTGTACGACACCCTGGAGACCAACTGGTTCCACGGGCAGGGACAGCAGGGCGGCCGGCCGCAGACCAACGGCACCAGCACCAACGGCGTCAGCAACGGGAACGGTTCGGCTCCGCCGCAGCCGTCCTCCGCGCCGACTCCCCCGCGTCCGGCGACCGCGCCGGCCGCGACCAGCTCCTGGCGCAGCTCGCCCAACGACGAGCTGGTCCGGCAGGCCGAGCGTGTCCGCCAGCCGGCCGCCGGTGGCGTCACGACTTCCGGCCTTCCGCGCCGGGTCCCGCGTGCGAACCTCGTACCGGGTACGGCTCAGCAGCAACAGCACCAAAGCGGTCCTGCGGTCTCACGTGCGCCCGATGACGTGCGCGGCCGGCTGACCAATCTCCGTAGGGGCATAGCCCAGGGTCGGCAGGCCGGTACCGGCTCCGACCAGACCGGCAGCTTCCCTAGCCCCACTCACCAGCAGGAGCGTTAGTTGAGCCAGATGAGCCAGGCGGCACAAAACCTCAACTGGTTGATAACCAACTTCGTGGACAACACCCCGGGTGTGTCCCACACCGTCGTCGTGTCCGCCGACGGTCTCCTTCTGGCGATGTCGGAAGGTTTCCCGCGTGACCGCGCCGACCAGCTCGCCGCCGTCGCCTCCGGGCTCACCTCGCTCACCGCGGGTGCCTCGCGCATCTTCGAGGGCGGCACGGTGGCCCAGACGGTGGTCGAGATGGAACGCGGTTTCCTCTTTCTCATGTCCGTCTCGGACGGATCGTCGCTGGCGGTCCTCTCCCACCCCGAGTGCGACATCGGCCTTGTCGGCTACGAGATGGCGCTCCTGGTCGACCGGGCGGGCGCAGTGCTCACCCCGGACCTGCGCGCCGAACTACAGGGCAGTCTGCTCCACTGACCGCTCCGGATCCACCCGTCTCACCAAAACACCGTCCGGCCGACACAATCCCCCCACCGGCCATGTCAGACGGCACGACTGACCGACGCTGTCCCGCCCGGAGGATTCATGACCCCGCCCACCGCCTCTCACGATCCGTACGCCGAGCCGTACGGGGACGAGGGCGACCAGCCGCTGGTTCGGCCCTACGCCATGACCGGCGGCCGGACCCGGCCGCGCTACCAGCTCGCCATCGAGGCCCTGATCAGCACCACGGCCGACCCGGCGGCGCTGATGGGACTGCTCCCCGAGCACCAGCGCATCTGCCACCTGTGCCGTGAGGTCAAGTCGGTGGCAGAGGTGTCGGCGCTCCTCGCCATGCCGCTCGGTGTGGCCCGCATCCTGGTCGCGGACCTCGCCGAGGCCGGACTGGTCGCCATCCACCAGCCGGGCGGCGACGAGAACAACGGCGGTGCACCAGCGGTGACACTGCTCGAAAGGGTGCTCAGTGGACTTCGCAAGCTCTGACGGGGGCCGGGCCACCACCTCCGCGAAGATCGTGGTCGCGGGTGGGTTCGGCGTGGGCAAGACCACGTTCGTGGGCGCCGTCTCGGAGATCAACCCGCTGCGCACCGAGGCCGTCATGACGTCGGCCTCGGCGGGTATCGACGACCTGACCCACACCGGGGACAAGACCACCACCACGGTGGCCATGGACTTCGGCCGTATCACCCTGGATCAGGACCTGATCCTGTACCTCTTCGGTACGCCGGGTCAGGACCGTTTCTGGTTCATGTGGGACGACCTGGTGCGCGGCGCGATCGGCGCCGTGGTCCTGGTCGACACCCGTCGGCTCGCGGACTGTTTCCCCGCGGTCGACTACTTCGAGAACAGCGGCCTGCCGTTCGTCATCGCCCTCAACGGCTTCGACGGACACCAGCCGTACAACCCCGAAGAAGTGCGCGAGGCGCTCCAGATCGGCCCGGACGCGCCGATCATCACGACGGACGCCCGGCACCGCTCGGATGCCAAGAGTGCGCTGATCACGCTGGTCGAGCACGCGCTCATGGCGCGCCTGCGGTAACCAAGTCAACGATGCCGTACGGCAGTTGTCGTAGATACACCGGAGCCGACTGTGGCCTTTGACACGGTCGGCCCCGGTGTTCATAACGTTTCGACAGAGATATCTGGTGGTACGGCCACGCGTCGCGGTCACCTGGTCTCGCTGCGCTCACATCGGCCCCGCCTTTTGGCGGGGCTCGTTCTTTATGACCGTTTTATCTGGGGCTTACATCACTACGGATCTTCGCATTCCACTGTTTGGAAGAGCGAAGGCTGACGTGCTGGAATGCCTGAACTGCCTAATAGTCAAAGACGTACACCCACCGGGGGTCTTTGACTTACCGGCTCTGAGAGACTGCGGCACAACGTTGGTGCCTTCCGCCGAGAGGTTGTTGGTCGAGTGAGGCGAAGCAAGAACGGTCCCGAGCCGTCGGCCCGGGGCAACTTCACCCCGCCGCCGCGCGGAGCGGCGTCCGCCCCTGTGCCCGGCTCGGAGCCGACGGCCCCACCCGCTCCGAGCGGCGGCCGTTTCTCCCCGCGCAACTGGCGCGTGCCGACCAGGCTGAACGCGATCCTGCTCATACCCGTGGTGGTCGGCCTTGTCATGGGCGGCTTCCAGGTGAAGAGTTCGATCGACACCTGGCAGGAGGCCGAGGACGCGGAGAGCACCGCACGCGTCGTGCAGGCCGCCCTGAACTACGGCGACGCGCTCTTCCAGGAGCGTGACATCACCGCGGCACCCCTGCTCCAGGGCAAGGGCCAGGACGACGCGACGGTCGTGAAGGCCCGTGCGGCCACCGACAAGGCCGCCGACGCCTTCGACGCCGCCGTGCAGAACATGCCGGACAAGCCGAGTGTCGAGCGCCGGCTGAAGCTGTTCCGCGAGGTCGAGCCCCAGCTGGAGACGGTCCGTGCGGCCGCCTACACCTCGAAGCTCACCGGCGTGCAGTCCGAGGAGAGCTACACCGCCATCACGCACACGCTGATGGAGTTCTCCAACGAGCTGGGCCTGGGCACGGGCAACATCACCGCCTACGGCCGGACCGTGTACGCGATCTCGCTCACCAAGGCGTCCGTCTCGCTGGAGCGTGCCATCGGCATGCACCTGCTGATCAAGCCGGGCCCGAGCGCGAGCAGCTTCCAGGCCCAGCGCATCGCGCTCTCCTCGTACGCGTACCTGGAGCGGATCGCCATCGCGGAGTACATCGCGGGCGGTACCGCCGAGGACGCCAAGAAGCTGGAGGACGCGACCGCCCAGGTCACCGCGACGGGCAAGGAGATGGCCGAGCAGGCCGCCCAGGCCGCCGCGGCCAAGGGCGAGACGTATGTCGCGCCGCCGTCCGACCCCACCAAGATGATCTCGGCCCTGGCCGCGCTCTCCTCGACCGACGCCAGTGCCCGCGCCCAGCTCGCGGCGAGCGGCATCACGCCCCAGAACTGGTGGGCGGTCAACACGCTGAAGTACAACGCGTACCTCAAGCTGGAGTCGGACCTCTCCAAGTCCGCGGTGGCCGAGGCGTCCAGCATCTCCGACGACGCCAAGCAGGACGCGATCATCGTGGGTGCGGCCGTCGTGGTCGCCCTGCTCGCCGCGTTCATCCTGGCCGGCATGGTGGCCCGCCAGATGAGCCGCGCGATGCGCCAGCTGCGCAACGCCGCCTTCGGTATCGCCGAGCAGCGCCTGCCGATGCTGGTCGACCAGCTCTCGCGCACCGACCCCGGCCGGGTCGACACCCGGGTCGCCGCCATCCCCATCAACACCACGGACGAGATCGGCGAGGTCGCCCGCGCCTTCGACCAGGTCCACCGCGAGGCGGTCCGACTGGCCGCCGAGCAGGCCCTGCTCCGAGGCAACATCAACGCGATCTTCACCAACCTGTCGCGCCGCAACCAGTCCCTGATCGAGGGCCAGCTGACCCTCATCACCGACCTGGAGAACAACGAGGCCGACCCGGACCAGCTGGAGAACCTCTTCCGGCTGGACCACCTCGCGACCCGTATGCGCCGCAACGGCGAGAACCTCCTGGTCCTCGCCGGCGAGGAGCCGGGCCGCCGCTGGGACCAGCCGGTCCCGCTGGTCGACGTCCTGCGCGCCGCCTCCTCCGAGGTGGAGCAGTACGAGCGCATCGAGCTGTCGGGCGTACCGGAGGCCGAGATCCACGGCCGCGCGGTCACCGACCTCGTGCACCTGCTGGCGGAGCTGCTGGAGAACGCCACGACGTTCTCGTCCCCCCAGACGAAGGTCCGCGTCACGGCGACCCGTCTCCCGGACGGCCGCATCATGGTCGAGATCCACGACAAGGGCATCGGCCTCACCGCCGAGGACTTCGCGGACATCAACCACAAGCTGGCCAACCCGCCGACCGTGGACGCCGCGATCTCGCAGCGCATGGGCCTGTTCGTGGTCGGCCGGCTGTCCGACCGGCACGGCATCCGCGTCCAGCTCCGCCCCTCGGGCGAGCAGGCCGGTACGACCTCGCTGGTCATGCTCCCGGACGCCATCACCCACGGTGGCGGTGGCGAGCAGCAGCTGCAGCGCGACGAGTTCACCGTCTCGCAGATCATCCCGGAGCAGCAGCCGCAGCAGCAGTACGTCGGCGAGAGCTTCGGCGCCGTCCAGCAGCAGCCGATGCGTACGGCGGCCGAGCTGGGCTTCGACGACAGCCGCTACACCGAGGTCCCGGACGACATACGCGAGCTGGACCCCGTCGGCCGTTCCCTGATGCGCGAGGAGCGCCGGGCGCAGCTGGAGGCCCAGACGCACCCCGAGCCGGGCCAGCACGAGGCCGGCGAGGTCCCCGCGTACGGCGACGACTTCACGGCGGCGCCGAACGGCCAGACCCCGGCTCTGGAGGAGCCCTTCGCGGGCTACGACCAGCAGACGGCGTACGAGGACCGGCAGCAGACGTCGTACGAGGAGCCGTACTACAACGGGAGCAACGGCTTCCCGCAGACGGACGACTTCACCTCGGCCGGCAGCGACTACCCGTCGACGAACGGCTACTCGTCCACGAACGGCACCGGCGGTTACCCGGAGCCCTCGTACGCGGAGCCCGCCCAGGACGAGCCCGCGCCGGCGCACGCCTCCGCCCCGGAGTCCTTCTCGGCCTTCGAGGAGCGGCGCTACCAGGACGACTGGCCGCAGCCGGACGGTTTCCAGAACGGGCACCGCTCCGAGTACGCTCCGGAAACGGAGTCCGCGCAGGCCGGTGACGTGAGTGAGCGAAATCACGTAGGCTTCGAGCGTCCGGGACCGGCCCCCTCCGCCCCGCACACGCTGACCGATGCCGGGCTCCCCCGCCGTGGATCCACCGCGAGCGGCACCAGCAACGGCACCTCCCGGCAGCACGTGGGCCAGGAGACTCCGGCGCCGGCCCCCGCGGAGCAGAACGGCAACGCGAACGGCAACGGAAACGGAACCGGTCCCGACGACTGGCGCTCGGCCAACGACGAGCGCTGGCAGCAGGCGTCGGCGCTCCGCAAGCCCAAGGCGGGCGGGGTAACCTCCTCCGGCCTGCCGCGCCGGGTGCCGAAGGCCAATCTGATCGAGGGCGCCGCGGAAGCGACTCCCCAGGGCGGTCCGTCGGTCTCCCGCGCTCCCGAGGACATCCGGGGCAGGTTGAGCAACCTGCGCCAGGGCGTCCAGCGGGGACGCACCGCAGGTAGTGACACGAACGGCCAGGCCACCAGAAATCACCACGGTGGGCCTGACAGCACCTACAACCAGGAGCGTTAGTGTGAGCCCGATGAGCCAGGCGGCGCAGAACCTGAACTGGTTGATCACCAACTTCGTGGACAACACCCCTGGGGTGTCCCACACGGTGGTGGTCTCCGCCGACGGACTCCTTCTGGCGATGTCCGAAGGTTTTCCGCGAGACCGTGCGGACCAGCTCGCCGCTGTCGCCTCCGGTCTGACCTCCCTCACCGCGGGTGCCTCGCGCATCTTCGAGGGCGGCAGCGTGAACCAGACAGTTGTGGAGATGGAGCGGGGATTCCTCTTCATCATGTCCGTCTCCGACGGTTCTTCGCTCGCGGTACTCGCACATCCGGAGGCTGATATCGGTCTCATTGGGTACGAGATGGCGCTTCTGGTCGACCGTGCCGGTACGGTCCTGACACCCGATCTGCGTGCGGAGCTCCAAGGGAGCCTTCTCAACTAGCAGTCAGACGGTGCGTTTTGGCGTCCCGGGACGGTAGGTTTCGGACGCGGCTCCACAGTGATGCGGTGCCCGGCACAGTCGGAGGAGGAGAAGAAAGTGGCAACACCCCCAGGCGGTTCGTCCTCGGGCAACTGGTCGTACGGCCCTGGCCAGGGTCAGGGCCAAGGCGACCAGAACCGGTACAACTTCCCCTCCGCACCGAGCCACCGTCGGCAGCAGCCGTACGCACCCCAGAACCCGCAGGGTCCCGGGCCGTCGCCGTACGACCAGCCGCCGGCGCCGCGCATCCAGCCTGTACAGCCGCAGCGGCGCTCTCCCGAACCGGGGCCCGCGGGGGGTGCCAGCAATCCGCTGGTACGCCCCTACGCGATGACCGGCGGCCGTACGCGGCCGCGGTACCAGCTCGCCATCGAGGCGCTGGTGCACACCACTGCGCAGCCGCACCAGATGCAGGGCCAGTTGCCCGAGCATCAGCGGATCTGCAACCTCTGCCGAGAGATCAAGTCGGTGGCCGAAATCTCGGCGTTGCTGACCATCCCCCTCGGCGTGGCCAGGATCCTCGTCGCCGACTTGGCGGAGGCAGGCCTGGTCGCCATTCATCAGCCCGGCGGCGACGAGAACGCCGGCGGCCAGCCAGACGTGACTTTGCTCGAAAGGGTGCTCAGTGGACTTCGCAAGCTCTAGCGGAGGGCCTTCCCGCTCCACCACGTCCGCGAAAATCGTGGTGGCGGGCGGCTTCGGCGTGGGCAAGACCACGTTCGTCGGGGCCGTCTCGGAGATCAATCCGCTGCGTACCGAGGCCGTGATGACGTCCGCGTCCGCGGGCATCGACGACCTCACGCACACCGGGGACAAGACGACGACGACCGTCGCCATGGACTTCGGCCGTATCACCCTGGACCAGGACCTGATCCTGTACCTCTTCGGTACGCCCGGCCAGGACCGCTTCTGGTTCATGTGGGACGACCTGGTGCGGGGCGCGATCGGCGCGATCGTCCTCGTCGACACGAGGCGCCTCGCGGACTGCTTCCCGGCGGTCGACTACTTCGAGAACTCCGGGCTGCCCTTCGTGATCGCCCTGAACGGCTTCGACGGAAACCAGCCGTACAACCCGGACGAGGTCCGGGAGGCGCTCCAGATCGGCCCGGACACGCCGATCATCACGACCGATGCCCGTCACCGTGCGGACGCGAAGAGCGCGCTCATCACGCTCGTGGAGCACGCGCTGATGGCTCGCCTGCGGTAGGTACGTGGTTTTGCGGCTCCTGGGCTGCCTCGGACGGTGCTTTGCCGTCTGCGGCAGCCCTTCGGCTTGTCGCGCAGTTCCCCGCGCCCCTAAAGAAGGCGGGGCTGGTGCTTTTAGGGGCGCGGGGAACTGCGCGAACGGCCCCCACCGGCCCGCGGCCGACGCACATACGAAAGGGCCTCCTCCCGCACCGCGGAAGGAGGCCCTTTCAAAACCCAGGCTCAGAACGCTCAGTGCCAGCTGTGAGGCGCACGGAAGCCACCCTCGCGCTCCAGCCGACGCCAGCCGGCCTTGGGGCGTCGGTGGGCCGCAGGGGCCACCGGAGCAGCCGCCGCACGGGCCAGCAGGATCGCCGTGATAGCGGCGACCTCTTCGGGCTCGGCATGGCCCTTCTCGACGCGAATGTCAGAGGTGTTCATAGGTCACAGTCTCCGTGAGAGAGGTTTCCGCGGGTGTACCGCGAAGGATCCGCCGGGTTACCACGCGGGGATCACTGCGGGGGATTGCCGTGCTTTCGCGAGGGCAGATCGGCGTGCTTGGTGTGCAGCATCGCGAGCGACCTGATGAGCACCGAACGGGTCTCGGCCGGGTCGATGACGTCGTCGACCAGTCCGCGCTCGGCGGCGTAGTAGGGGTGCATCAGCTCGGACTTGTACTCCTTGACCATCCGAGCCCTCATCGCCTCGGAGTCCTCGGCGTCCGCGATCTGACGGCGGAAGATGACGTTGGCGGCACCTTCGGCGCCCATCACGGCGATCTCGTTCGTCGGCCAGGCGTAGGTGAGGTCGGCGCCGATGGACTGGCTGTCCATGACGATGTACGCGCCTCCGTACGCCTTGCGCAGGATCAGCGAGATCCTCGGAACGGTCGCGTTGCAGTAGGCGTAGAGGAGCTTCGCGCCGTGCCGGATGATTCCGCCGTGCTCCTGGTCGACGCCCGGCAGGAAGCCGGGGACATCCAGCAGCGTGACGATCGGGATGTTAAAAGCGTCGCACATCTGGACAAACCGTGCAGCTTTTTCCGACGCCTCGATGTCCAGGACCCCGGCGAGGCTCTGCGGCTGGTTGGCGACGATGCCGACGACCTGGCCGTCCAGGCGGCCGAGCGCGCAGATGATGTTGCGGGCCCAACGCTCGTGGATCTCCAGGTAGTCGCCGTCGTCGACGATCTCCTCGATGACCTTGGCCATGTCGTACGGCCGGTTGCCGTCGGCCGGGACGAGGTCCAGCAGGATCTCGCTGCGCCGGTCGGCGGGGTCCTCGGACTCGGCGCGCGGCGGGTTCTCGCGGTTGTTCTGCGGGAGCATCGCGAGGAGGTAGCGCACCTCGGCGATGCAGGTCTCCTCGTCGTCGTACGCGAAGTGCGCGACGCCGCTCGTCTCGGCGTGCACGTCGGCACCGCCGAGGCCGTTCTGGGTGATCTCCTCGCCGGTGACCGCCTTGACGACGTCCGGGCCGGTGATGAACATCTGCGAGGTCTCGCGGACCATGAAGACGAAGTCGGTGAGGGCGGGGCTGTAGGCCGCGCCACCCGCACACGGGCCGAGCATCACGGAGATCTGCGGGATGACCCCCGAGGCCCTGGTGTTGCGCTGGAAGATGCCGCCGTACCCGGCGAGGGCGCTCACACCCTCCTGGATACGGGCACCGGCGCCGTCGTTGAGGGAGACGAGCGGGGCCCCGGCCGCGATGGCCATGTCCATGATCTTGTGGATCTTCGTGGCGTGGGCCTCACCGAGCGCGCCGCCGAAGATGCGGAAGTCATGGGCGTACACGAAGACCGTACGGCCCTCCACCGTGCCCCAGCCGGTGATGACGCCGTCGGTGAACGGCCGCTTGGCCTCCAGGCCGAAGCCGGTCGCGCGGTGCCGGCGCAGCTGCTCGACCTCGTTGAAGGAGTCCGGGTCGAGGAGCAGTTCGATGCGCTCCCGGGCGGTCAGCTTGCCCTTGGCGTGCTGCGCCTCGGTGGCCTTCTCGCTGGGGCCGGCCAGAGCCCGCGCACGGATCTCGTGCAGCTCGGCCACGCGCCCGCGTGCGTCCGTCGGCTCTCCTGTCGGCTCGCCCGCGGACCCACCCTGCGCCTCGTCGATAAAGGTCATGTAGTGACCATACGAAGTCGAGCAAGAAAACCGGGCCGTCGACTCCGTACAGTCTCCGGCGCGTTTTCCTGGTACCCCTGAACAGAACAACGTCGGCATGCAGCCGACCCGACTGCTCAGGGGGCGTTCGGGTTGTAGGGGTCACACAAAGGGGCGAAGGCAACACCCCTGTCTCACCCCTACCCCACCGGGCGGGACTACGACACTCGGAGTAATCTCATGGACACTCCGTGGATAATGTTGAACATTGAACGGAATAGGACTACGGTTCCTCTCGTTGGTCTGATTCAAGCTTCAACAACACGTCCCCCAAGGAGCACACCATGGGCATCTTCGGCCGCAAGACCACCGACGACGACGCAGCCACGGCCACCGCGGTCGCGAGCCCGGACCTCGCCGCGCTGACCGGCGACTACACGATCGACGCCTCGCACACGACCATCGGCTTCGTGGCCCGGCACGCCATGGTGACGAACGTGAAGGGCAGCTTCCAGGAGTTCGAGGGCACCCTGCACCTCGACGGCAGCGACCCGGCCAACTCGACGGCGTCCCTCGACATCAAGATGGACAGCATCGAGACCGGCTCCGCCGACCGCGACGGCCACCTGAAAAGCGCGGACTTCTTCCGTACGGACGAGTTCCCGACGATGACGTTCCGCTCGTCCAAGGCGGAGTCCCTGGGCGGCGACGACTACCGCATCACCGGCGACCTGGAGATCCTCGGCACCACCAAGGAGATCTCCATCGACCTGGAGTTCAACGGCGCGGCGAAGGACCCGTTCGGCAACGAGCGCGTGGGCTTCGAGGGCAAGGCGGAGATCCTGCGCTCGGAGTGGGGCCTGACGTGGAACGCGGCTCTGGAGACGGGTGGCGTCCTGGTGTCGGACAAGATCAAGCTGAACTTCGACATCTCGGCGATCAGGAACGCGTGAAGTACCGGGTGCCGTGGTGTCGGCGCCCGCGGAGTGAACGTGAACCGCCCGCCCGGTCGACCTACGACCAGGCGGGCGGACCTGTCGGCGCCTCCCTCTCTCCCCCGCTCATGACCGGGAAGGCGGCGCCACCCCCTCCGCCAGCCTGGCGACGGCCGCCGCGAGACGCGCGGCCCGGGTCTCCGGCGTACGAGCGGTCAGCAGCGGCAGCAGGACCGCCTGGTACTGCCCCGACCGGCCGAGCGCCTCGAAGGCCGCCTTGGCGCGCGGCTCGCGCTCCAGCGCGGCGACGAGGTCGTCCGGGACGGAGGCCTCCCGCTGGGACTCGTACGCCGCCTCCCACCGCCCGTCCGCCTTGGCGGCGTCGACCTCCGCGAGCCCACCGGCCCGCATCAGCCCGGCCGCGACCAGCTCCGGCACGCGCCGCACGTTGACCATCGACCACGTGCTGCCCCGCCGGCGCGGGGTGATCTTCTGCAGAAAGTGCGAGCCGTCGAGGCTCCTGCGCTGCCCGGTGATCCACCCATGACAGAGGGCCACGTCATTGACCTCGGCAAAGCCGACGGAAACCAACCCTGACCCCTTCTTGGCCACCTTCACCCAGAGGGCGGCGGGGTGCGGGGAGGGGTGGGCGGTGAGCCAGGCGTCGAGGGCGGGGGCGTCGGTGAAGGGCTTGATCGGGATGCCGTCGAGGTCGAGTACGTCGTCCGGCTCGTCGGGGGTGGTCATGGGGACACGGTAGGAAGGAATTAGGCCAGATACTGTCCTAGTACTGTCCTGGAAGGCCTCGCGACTCACTCACCCGAGTACAACCGCGCCAGATCCACCAGAACGACCTCGCCCCGCGCCTCCGCAGCCCGCAGATCGCCGGTGAACCCGGCCCCGCTGTAGCAGGCGAGGCGTACGGCGGACGTGTCGACCCCGCGATCCGCCAGCAGCCGTTCGGCCTGCCGCAGGCGTTCAAGGTGCCCAGTCCCCATCACCTGGTCCCACTTGGCCTCGCCCAGGGAGAGCAGTACGCCGTTGTCCTGGCCCACCGCGCCCCGAACGACCACGTCGATCTCGTGGCTGGTCCGGGCCGCCCGGTCGGGGACCGTCCCGTACGAGACGTCGATCGGCATGCCTCCGAAGGTGTCCGGCGCCGCGAAGTGGGCCACCCACTCACGGCAGACCTGTTCGAAGTGCGGGCCGACGACGGCGGAGAGGAAGCGGGGCCTGGCGGTCTCCCAGACGTGCTCGGCCATCCCCCGGTCCAGCAGGGCGAGCTTCGGCCGGGAGATGGCGTGGTCGAAGGCGATGAGCGGCTCGCCCACCCGGTAGACGCTGCGGTTCCCGCGGAACGCGTCCGTCTCCCTCCGTACGAGTCCACAGTCCTGGAGGACGGTCAGAGGGTGTGTGATGTCGCTGATCGGCCGCTCCAGGCAGCCGGCGATCCGGCCCGCCGTACCGTTTCCAGAGGCCAGGGCGGCGAGGACGGAGTGGTAGAGGGCGCGGTCCCGTAGGTCCGACTCGTCGGCGAGGAGATAACGGGCCTCGCGGTAGAGCGGGGAGCGCGGGGACAGCGCCGTACGGCAGACCCAGGCGTCGAAGTCGGCCAGGTCGACGGGGACATCGTCGCGGACGAACTCCCTTCGGTAGGCGGGGGTTCCGCCGACGACGCTGTGCACGAGGAGCGCGAGGCGGTGGTCCTCGATGCCCCAGAAGGCGGCGGCCTGCCGGAAGTCGAGGGGATGGACGACGAGTTCGAGCCCGGCCCGGCCACGCAGGGGTGACGTACCGCTGGGCAGCTTGCCCATGAACGAGAGCGAACTGCCGCAGAGGAGCAGGCGGGTACGGGAGTTCAGACGCTCGGGTCGGCGTGGTCCGTAGGCGACTTGAATGATGGAGGGGAGGGCGGGGGTGGCCCGGGCCAGGTACGGGAACTCGTCGATGACGACGGGGAGGGGTCGTTCCGCGCCGAGTGCGAGCAGGGCGTCGATCGCCTGTTCCCAGCGGTCGAAGCGCATGGGGGCGACGGTGCCGGTGTACTGGCCCAGCTCCTCGCCGAAGCGACGGAGCGACTCGGCCTCGGTCGCCTCGTACGCACAGAAGTAGAAACCGCCAGCGGCACGGGCGAGCGAGTCCAGGAGGAAGGACTTGCCCTGGCGGCGGCGCCCGGAGACCACGGCCAGGGTGGCTTCCGGGCCGGTGTCGGACGCGAAGGCCGTCAGTTCGCTCCACTCCGAGTCGCGGTCGAACATGTCGGCAGGTTTGGGGAGTTGTTCGCGGGTCGGGCGGGGCATGGTTGGCCTCCAGCCGGACCACTTGGGGAAATACGTTTCCCGGAAGTACGTTTCCCTTAACTGCCTGGGCGCGGGATCGGTCACGGCAGACGACGAGAGAGCAACTGGTCCGGCCTCCCCCGATCTCCCTCCCCCTTGTGCGACGGCAGGCCATGATGAGGACGAGTGCGAGTGCGAAGGAGTCGGGGGGTTGTAGTGGGACGGGCGGAATCGGTGGGAGACGGAGACCGCTACGACTTTCGGGGCAGCACCTTCCACGGCCCCGTCATCGGACGGGCCGAGCACGGTCGCGGCCCGGGCTTCACCGCCATGTCCGCGCTCCCTGCTCCTCCGACGGCCTTCACCGGTCGTGAGCAGCACGTCAGGGCTCTGTTGGACGTACTCGATCCTGACAACACGGAAACCCGTACAGACACCGTGTTGATCTCGGCGGTGGGTGGGCTCGGCGGTGTGGGCAAGACCGCGCTGGCGCTGCACGTTGCGCACGCCGCGCGTGCTCGCTTCCCCGGAGGAACGCTCTTCGTCGACATGCGGGGCTACGACGACGCTCCTACGGCGCCCGAGCAGGCGGTGGAGTCCTTCCTGACCGCTCTCGGCATCGGACGCGAGAATCTCCCCTCCGCACCCGAGGAGCTGTACGCGCTGTACCGGTCGGCTCTGGACAGCCGGGGTTCTGTGCTGATCATGCTGGACAACGTCTCGGATGCCGCACAGGTCGTACCGCTGCTCCCCGGGAGCACACGGCATCGCGTACTGGTGACCTCCAGGGAGTCCCTGGACTCGCTCACCGCCCGGTCGATCTCCCTCGATTCGCTGTCACAGGACGAGGCAGTCGCTCTGGTCGAGCGGGCCCTGCGCATCAGTGATCCGGACGACTCCCGAGCGTCCGCGGAGCCTGATGCCGTTCGGCAACTCGTCGACCTGTGCGGTCGCCTTCCGCTGGCGCTTCAGATCGCGGCGGCTCAGCTCCGCCGGCGTAAACCGCGCGCGGTCTCCACGCTCGTCACGGACCTTGAAGCAGCAATCGACCGTGTACGCGCGTTGCGAGCACCGGGCAAGGACCAGTACGACAGAGATCTGGTGCTGCGCCCGGTGTTCGACGTCACGTACGAACGGCTCGACGCGGACCAGGCCAGACTGTTCCGACTCCTGGCCCAGGCTCCGACCTCGGACTTCGGGCAACTCACCGCAGCCGCGCTCTCCCGGATCCCTCAGGCCGACGTCGTTGAGCGACTCGAAGATCTGGCGGCTGTCTTCCTCATCAACCCCTCGCCCGGCGGGGACCGTTGGGTGATGCACGACTTGCTGCGCGTGTACGCCGCCACACTGAGCGGCGCCGAGACCGCCCTCGCGGAGGAGGCCACGGATGCCAGGAACAGTTTGCTTCAGGAATTCTTTCTGCGGGCAGTCTCCGCCGACCAATATCTTCACGCCAAACGGCCCGGCACCTTTCCCGTCTTGTTCCCGGATCGAGACTCTGCCCTGGCATGGCTGGACTCCGAACACGCCTCCCTCGTAAAGGCAGTGCTATGGACAGAGAAGGCCGAGCACAGCAAATTCGCCACCGCACTGGGCATGTGCATCAATCAATATCTACAGCTTCAACGGCATTTCATCGATGGGGTACTCGTGGCCGAAGCCATGCTTAGGGCAGCGCGGCGTGACGGCGACCGGGAAACACAGATGCTGTCCCTGACTTCCTTGGGAGATGCACAGCACCAGCTAGGGCATGATTACGAGGCTGCCATCGCCCACACCCAGTCACTCCGTCTCGCCTACTCGCTCGGCGATCTCAGCGGTCAGGCAACCAGCTGGAGCAACCTGGGTATATGCATGTACAAGTGGGAACAGTACGAAATCGCAGCTCAGATGCTGGAGCGCGCACAGGGTATGTTCTCGCACTTAGGTGACCAGTACCGAGAAGCACTTGCCTGGAACAGTCTCGGGGCGCCTCTGCAGGCACTTCAGAGGTTCGACGAAGCTGCGGACGCTCACAAGAATGCCCAGAAAACATTCCACCGACTGGGAGCCCGGCAGCGCGAGGCCATGGCGTGGCTCAATCTGGGAACAGCCTTGGTAGAGGTATCCAGATTCGAAGAGGCCGCAAACGCATACCAGGAAGCCGTCGACCTCTTCACTGAGGAACATGATCGGCATGGTGAAGCCACGGCCTGGAAAAATATCGGCTTTCTCCGAACCACTCTCCGAGAGCCCGAAACGGCATTGGAAGCGTTCCGCAGATCCGAAAGCATATTTACCGAACTCGGCGAATGGCATGACGTTGGAGTGGTTCGTTGGAGCATCGCCCTTCTTCATGAAGAGCGAGGTGGCCTTCTCGACGCCAGGACCGCCTGGGCATCCGCCGCCGACGCCTATGACCTCGCCGGGGACGAGGAGTTGGCCACCGAAGCACGCCAGCACGCCGAATGACTCACCCGCGCAACCCGAACTCGCACCACACCGACTTACAACGGCTAACACAAAGAGGTGGATCGGCGCTGACGGCCGCGTCCAGGGCGGGAGTTGAGCGTTCCGTCTGGTGTGGGGATGTCGCCGTGG